>NZ_JBFWNB010000001.1:0-153561 GCF_050251305.1 Methylocystis sp.
GGTGCTGGCGATCTTGACTTCGAAAACCTTGTCGAGCGCCGCCGGCGGCACTTTCGCGGTGAATCGTTCGACGTGGATCCGCTCCTTCGACCAACCCTTCTGTTCCGCGAGGTTGATGATCGGATCCTGCCACCAATCAACGCCGCATATAAAGAGTTGCGTGTCTTCCGGCTGGTCCTCAAGGAGGGCCGCCGGATTGAGCAGCTGATTGAGTTCGCTCGCCTCGTAATAATACTTCGTGTCGTCGGCGAAGTTCGATTTCTCGATCATCTCGCCGAAGGACCCCGGCGACATGATTGCGTAGACGTAGTGCAATTCGAAAGGAATGCCTTCGCGCTTGAGATGATCAGCGATGCTCAGCACGGGCGTGACGCCGATGCCTCGCGCCAACAAAATCGCGCGTTTCGTTTGCCGCGGCACGCGAAAACGATTTCTCGGCAGACCCACTTTCAACGCGTCGCCAACATTCACCTCCGTGTGCAGCGCCTTGGAGCCGCCACGACTGTTGGCGTCATTCCAGACGCCAATGACGTAGCGATCGCGTTCCGTCGCGCTGTTGCACAAGGAATATTGGCGCACCAGGCCGCCTGGAAGAGTGACGTCGACATGCGCGCCCGGGGAGAAGGCGGGCAGTTCAGCGCCAGTGGGATCGACCAGTTCAAACGAGGCCATATTGTGCGCCTCGTCGGTCTTCTTAGCTACAATGACCTCACGCAGGGTGTCGTCCATCGCTCGTCCGATCAAGATGCAGAACTGAGCGCAGAAGGTAGCAAGAAGCATACCCCTAGGCCCGAAGCCGGCTAAGGCCAAGGATCGATCTCCCGACGCGGCGGCGACGCGCGCAAGGTTATCCTCCCGATCCTCGACGATGCGTTCCGGCTGCTCCAGCGCCGGCGACGATCGGCACGCGCGCCGAGAAAGCGCGTCAAGAGCTGGCGGGGAACCGACAATGTCGCCAATCGGCCAAACGCCTGACGTTTCCGTGCGCCGCATGTTGGCAGAAACAATTGATATTATTTGTATTTTTTTACCAGCGAATCTGGGCGCCCTTCTTGAATTAAACAGCCGACAAGGAGGCCGCATGGCTGAAGCCGAGATCAATACCGGGAGTCTGAAGGAGCGGTTGTTCGACGCCGACGCTCTGCCGCGCGACATCCACGGCTATCACAGGCGCACGAAACATGCGCCGACTCGCTATGCGCTCGGGCCGGCCTTTCTCGATTGGACCTCGCAGCCTTCCCCCTTCCGGCGCTTCGACGGCGCGCCGCGCGTCGAACTGCCGCTGCGCGATCACGACGAGACTGCGCCTTTTCCCGGCCCCGCGCCGCTCGCCGCCCCATTCGACCGCGCGGCGCTTGGCCTCTTTTTGGAGCTCGGCTTCGGGATCAGCGCGTGGAAAAGCTATGAAGGCTCGACGTGGGCGCTGCGCAACAATCCATCTTCCGGCAATCTGCATCCGACCGAAATCTATCTTCTGACCAACGCCGTCGAGGGTCTTGGCGCGCACGCCGCCCTTTATCATT
Source organism: Methylocystis sp. (assembly GCF_050251305.1). Classification (GTDB taxonomy): domain Bacteria; phylum Pseudomonadota; class Alphaproteobacteria; order Rhizobiales; family Beijerinckiaceae; genus Methylocystis. Next base: position 1,524 of record NZ_JBFWNB010000001.1, read on the forward strand.
ACGCGCAGGAAGATCATGCGCTGGAGCGTCGCGCCGATTATGAGCCGCCGGTCGTTCTGCCCGAACGCGGCTTTGTGCTCGGATTGAGTTCAGTCCCATGGCGGGAGAGCTGGAAATATGGCGAACGCGCGTTTCGCTATTGTCAACTCGACGTCGGCCATGCGATCGGCGCCGCCGCTCAGGCTGCCGCGGCGCTTGGCTGGCGCGCGCATCTTCTGTGCGAACCTGGCGACTCGGACATTGCGGCGCTGCTTGGCCTCGATCGGCCCGACTCTGCGCATCGGCGCGAGGAAGAACATCCCGATGCGCTATTGTGGATCGCTGCGGATGAAAGCGCGCCGCCCGCCATTGACGTCTCGTCCCTTGCGCGCGCGCCGCGGACGTGGACGGGCGCCGCAAATCGCCTGAGCGAAGATCACGACGGCTGGCCGCTCGTCGACCTTGCAGCGCGGCTGTGCGTCAAGTCGCGCACGCCGACATTGGCGCGCGTGTCGCACATTGCGCCGAAGCCCACATTTCCTTTTCCGCTGCCTGACATCGGACGCGTGGTGCGGGGTCGGCGCAGCGCGCAGCGCATGGATGGAATCGCGCGCCTTTCGCGGGAAGCGTTTTGCGCGATGCTCACATCGACGCTTCCTGACGCCGAACCATGTCTGGCGCCCTTCGCCTGGCCGCCGCGCCTCAACCTTCTGCTCTTCGTGCATCGCGTCGACGGCGTGGAGCCGGGTCTCTATCTGCTGCAACGCGACGCCGAAAGCGTGGCGCGGCTGCGCGAAATGTCGGCGCTGGCGTTGCTTTGGACGCCGATCGACCTCGGCCCTCTCAAACTCTTTCGCCTGCGGTGCGGCTCCGTCGAACGCGAGGCGAGCATGAACGCCTGCCGCCAGGCGATCGCCGGCAAGGGTTGTTTCGCCGTTGCGATGATCGCCGATTTCGACCGCACGCTTCAGGAGGATGGCGGCTTCGGCTATCGCCGGCTGCATTGGGAGGCCGGCGCGATCGGCCAGGCGCTTTATCTTTGGGCCACCGCCATCGGTCTCTCCGGCACGGGCATCGGTTGCTTCTTCGATGACGAGATCCACGCGATGCTCGGCCTGCCGCCAGAGCAATACGCGTTTCAGGACGTCTACCACTTCACGGTCGGCGCCGCGCTGGAAGACGCGCGCATGTTGACGCTCCCCGCCTATCCGGAAGAGATGCGCGCGCGAACATGAATCGAAAACGGATGCTTGTCGAAGCGCCGGTCGCGCACGTTTCCTCGCATTCGGCTCTCTCTCCGAGCATCTGCGCTTAGGATCGGCGCCGTCGCTGAACCGCCGGCGAATCATCACCGCATGATGTTCGACGGCGCTGCGCCGTTATCAGTCGTCGAGGCCGCCGGACAGCCGCTCCCGCCAGCGTTCGCGAAAGGCGCTCGCCAGGCCCTCGCTCGCAAAGACGACCTCTATCGACCACTCGGTGGTGCGCGTATCGTCGGGCCACGCCCGCTCCGCGCTACGCCAAACGACATTCGGCCAATCGGGATTGCGCTGCGGTTTGCCGCTCTCCCGCGACGATGGCCGGCCGACGCGCGCAATCAGCCAATCCATGATTTCGGGTCGAAAGGCCGCGCCAAAAAACAACCCATGCCGACCCATGCGGTCGGGCGCGCGAAAGATGCGCTGGTTTAGCCAGGCGAAGGACGGCGGATCGGGATCGTTGTGGAAGCAACGCAGCGCCAACAGCCGAAATCCCATCGGAATGGGAAGCGCAGGGACAGCATTGACGCAGCCCGCAGATTCCTGCAGCGCCGCCGCGGCGTCCGTCCTCACGCGTTCTCTCTTCGCGGATCGGGCGGCGACCGATCGACGGCCTTCAGCGCATCGAGCACGGCGATCAGCGCGCGACGCCCGTCTTCCACCGCCTCCGCCTCAGTGTCGCCGACGCCAAGACAGCCGGGAATCTCCGGGTAAGACAGGACGAAATAGCCGCCCTCTTCCGCCGGCGCGCGGCCCAGTTCGGTCCGATAGGCGGGGCTGTCGCTCATTTGTCCAACTCGTCCATGAGGTCGATCATCGCGACGAAGGCCTTTACGTGAACGCTTCTCACCTTCGCCTTCATGGGAATGGCGACGCAATTCGGCACCGAAGGATGCGTGAACACGACATGCGTTCCCGTAACTTTGCGAAACTTGATCGCATATTGCGAGGCGGTGATTTCAAAATCTGCGGGCGTCCAATCCCCGCCCGGATCGTTGCGAAACGCCTCCAAGCGCTTGTTATGCACGACGACGCCTCCCGTCGGTAGCGGCTCGAATCTTGCTCGCCATCGATGCAAATTCGCAGCCAGCCTTACGGAGCGGCCCCGATGTTCGTTCGCGTTTGCAAGGAAGACACGCTCATGGAGGGCGGCATGCGCATTGTCATCGCCGACGCGCAACTCATCGTTCTCGCCTGGCCGGAGAATGGCGTCATCAAGGCGTTTCAGGGCGTCTGCCCGCACACCAACGTCCCCTTGGCGGACGCGGATTTCGACGGGACGACGCTCACCTGTCCGCTGCATTTCTGGTCCTGGGACATGAACAGCGGACACCCCACCCATCCGCATGCGACCTCGCTTGCGGAATATCCGGTCCGGATCGAAGACGGCGTCGTCTACATCGACGCCGAAGGCGTCGCGCCGATCTTTGCGGAACCTTGAGCGAGACTGTGGTCCGTATATTGCGATGCGGCGATTGCGTCAGGGAGGGTGGGCGAGCATGGCTGTGGATCTGAAGACGGATTGGACGAACGACGAACTCGCCAAGCTGATGGCTTCCGTCGAAGACGATCGCGACTGGCGGCTGGAAGTCAGCGCCGCAGGGGTCGCCGATCTGAGCGACAAGACCGCCAATCCCACCGGCCCGGAGTATGACGAGTCGCTGCATTGTTTCTTCGAAACATGGATGCAGGGAACTGATTTTGTCGGCGCATCGGCCGCCGCCGACAAGGCGCTCGTCGAAAAGATCGCAAACGCCCTGCGCGAAAATTATCCGGAGTGCAAGGCGGGCAAATTCGTTTACGTGGCTTTGTAGCGCGTTCTTGCGCCGGAAACGCCGCGCGCCGCTTCAGTTACTGGTGTGCTTTTTGCTTTTGCTGGGCGGGCAGGGGGACGATGGCACACCTAGGATTCCGTGAATTTTTGTCCAATCGAAGTGCGCCCTTCGTCATCATTCTGGGCGCGAATGAGATTGCTTCGGCGGTGGCTGCGCGTCTGGCGCGCGAGGGCTACCGCGTCGTGCTCAGTCACGACCCCTACCCGCCCGTCATTCGGCGCGGCATGTCGTTCCACGATGCGCTTTTCCAGGATCGCGCCGAAGTCGACGGCATTCAGGGCCTCCGCGGCGAGACTGCGCTGGAAATCGTGCGGGTGTTGTCGAGCCCGGGCGTCGTGGCGGTGACCTCGCTGCAACTGACCGATCTCATCGCCTTGCGCACCCCCGACGTCCTGGTCGACGCCCGCATGCAAAAGAGTCGTATGACGACCAATCTGCGCAACATCGCCAATCTCGCGATCGGCCTCGGTCCCCATTTCGCCGCCGGCGTGAACTGCGATGTCGCCATCGAGACGCATCCCGAACATGCCGGCGAACTGGTCAAAGCCGGCGAAACTCTGCCCAACGATCATATGCCGCGCTATCTTGGCGGCGTCGGCCGCGGCCGCTTCGTTTATTCGGCGCGCGCGGGCGTTTGGCGCACGCCGCTCGACGTTGGCGCGCGAATCTTCAAGGATTATCTCCTTGGCCTGCTGGACGGTCACCGCGTCCTTTCACCGATGGACGGCTTCCTGCGCGGCATTGCGCGTGACGGGGCAGTCGTGCCGGAAAACGTGAAGCTCGTCGAGGTTGACCCGCGCGGGCGCGCCGCCAGCTGGACCGGCGCCGACGAATATGGACGCGCCATAGCGGACGCCGCCTATTGCGTCATCGCCAAGACCGCTCACCCACGCTGTTGGGCGCGGCCCGTGACCGAAAGTTACCATTGAGGCTTGGACAGTGACGACGACGACACTCGACAATTCGGCATCGATATACGACCGCATCGGCGGCTTCGACACGGTCGACCGGCTAGTCGAAACCTTTTACCGCAATATGGACGAATTGCCGGAAGCGCGCGGCATACGCGCCGTGCACGCGGACGACCTCGGGCCGACGCGCGCCATTTTAAAGGTCTATCTGACCGAATGGCTCGGCGGCCCCAAGGAATATTCCGCGAAGAAGGGACATCCGCGTCTGCGCATGCGGCACGCGCATTTGCGCATTGGTCCGGCCGAGCGCGACGCCTGGATGCTGTGCATGAACGGCGCGCTCGATGCGACGATCGAGGACGTCGCCATACGCGAAGGCCTGCGCGAAAATCTGGCAAAGCTGGCCGATTGGATGCGCAATGACCCGGATAATGCGCATGACAAGCGCCATTAAGGCGCGAAGCAAGAATTTCGAAATGACGAAACGAGTGGTGTTCGAGTCCTGAGGCCGGACGCTTCCGCGCAAATGAGTGAGCCGCGCTTAGCGGCCGAATCGCATCAGCTGCGATAGCCTTCTTCGGCGAGCACCTGACGGACCGCAGGCCGTGTTTTCATGCGCTCGTAATGCGCCTGGCAATTCCGGGGCAACGTCATGCCGGTCTTGTCGGCCCAAAACTCCACATAGAAGAGCGCCGCGTCGGCGACCGAAAAGCCGCCGGCGACATAGTCTTTGCCCGCCAGTTCCGTATCGATCGCGATCAGCCCCGCTGCGACGATCTCCCGTCCTTCGGCCTTGATCGCCTCGACGTCCGGCTGCCGCCCGGCATAGCGTTCCGGCGTGAAGACGCGTCGAAAGCCTTCGCCGTGAATATGCTGAACGCAAAAATGCATGGCCGCCAGCGCCGCGTCGCGCCCATCGAGGCTCTCCGGCAGCAGCTTGCGGCGCGGATAGGCCTCCGCAAGCCAGACGGCGATCGAGTGAAAATCCGTCAGCGCGACGCCGTCGTCGCGCAACAGAGTCGGGATCGTCCCGTTCGGGTTGATCGCCAGATAGTCCGGTTTGAGGTGATCGCCTTTGACCAGATTGACGATATAGGCCTCAAAAACCAGCCCGACCTCTTCCAGCAGGATGTGTATGCCCGTGGAGCAGGATCCGGGCGTCATATAGAATTTCATTCCCGGCTCGTCTTGCGGGCGTCTGATCGGCGTTCAGCGATCTCAGCCGAATTTGAACAGCACGCCGTAACCGCCGCGCGGATAATTCCATTCGATGTCGCCGCTCGGCTCCGCGATGATCCGGCATGTGCCGCATTCGACGCAGCCGTCCGTCGTGATCTCGACCTGCCCGGCCGAGTTCATCTCATAGCAGTGCGCCGGACAGACGTTCAGCAGGCTGAGCAGCTGCGGCGAGGGCGTGCTGTGCGGACGCACCTTGATGTGGGCGCGGCCGGCGTCGACGAGATAGCGATTGAGGTATAGCTTGTCCTCTACCCGGACAGCTGCTTCTGCGCTCATTGTCCTTCTCCATTGCTAGAGGGTATCGCTCCGACTACCTCCACGCGCGCGCCAATCGAAACGCGTCGCCGACCAATCCGGTCAGCGAACGCGCCGCGAGGAAGGAACGGAACGTGGTCTTTTCTTTTTCCCGCTTCGGCGTGCCGTCGACGCGGAGGAAATTCGTCATGGCCTTGGAGACCAGCTGCGGATAGGTCAGGAAGAAGTTCTGCGCCTGAATGTGCAGCAGGTCCGGCATGTCCCGATACTTCTTCAGATCCTTCATGACGAAGGATTCATCGAGCATCTTCTTGTAGAGCGCGAGGTTTTCCTTGGTCATCGGATCGCGGCGCGACTTGATCTGGAAGATCGCCTCCGCGGCGATACGACCCGAGGTCATCGCCAGATTTGAGCCCTCGCGATGGATCGCATTGTTCAACTGCGCGGCGTCGCCGACGACCACCCAGCCATCGCCATAGAGCTGCGGGATCGCCTTGAATCCGCCTTCGGGGATCAGATGCGCGGCGTATTCCTTGACTTCCGAGCCGGCGATGAGCGCCGCCACCGACGGGTGCTGCTTGAACTTTTCCAAGAGGCCATAGGGCGTCTGCCCCGTCTTCTCGAAATCCGCCACCAGACAGCCGATGCCGAGCGAAATCGACTCCTTGTTGGTGTAGATGAAGCCCATGCCGGTCATCCCCTGGGAGATGGTGCCGACCGCCTCGATGACCGCGCCTTCGTCGCCGCGCAGATTGAAGCGGGCCTCGAGCGTCTCCTGCGGAAGGAAGTGCATTTCCTTCACCGCCAGCGCGACATTGTTCTTGTCGGGCGCCTTGCGCAGGCCGGCCCGCGTGCCGAGCAGCCCGCTGACGCCTTCCGCCAGAACGACGACGTCGGCGCCGACCTGGCCGTTCTTGCGGTCCGTGCGCACGCCGATGACTTTGCCATAGGCGTCCTGCAGCAGTTCCAGGACGGTGGTCTCGCACAGCACGACCGCGCCGGCCTCCTGAACCTTCTTGGAGAACCATTTGTCGAATTGCGCGCGGATGATCGTGTATCGGTTGGGACGCTCTTCGTTGAATTCGTCGGAGCGGTAATGGAGTCCCGTATGGGAATTGTCATCCATCATCCAAAAGCGCTGCTCGACGAGATGGCGCTCGAGAGGCGCGTCTTCGCGGAAGTCCGGGACAAGCTTTTCGAGCATGTCGGAATAGAGGATCGCGCCCTGCACGTTCTTGGAGCCGGAATATTCGCCGCGCTCCAGTTGCAGGACTTTGAGGCCCTTGCGCGCCAGCGTCAGAGCGGCGGCGTTGCCGGCCATGCCGGCGCCGACAACGATCGCATCGAATCTTTCTTCGATCATTCGCGTATCTCCTTAGCTCGCTAGGCGGTCGCGCTGGTGCGGAGACAATCGCTTCGAGAACGCTTCCGTAAGGGCAGGCAAAAGCCGTACCGCGTCGGTGACGATCCCAAGATGCGCGAAGTCGAAAATCGGCGCGTTTTTGTCGGTGTTGATCGCGACGATATAGTCCGCGCCCTCGACGCCGACGCGATGCTGGATCGCGCCGGAAATGCCTGCGGCGATATAGAGCTTGGGACGGATGGTTTTGCCGGTCTGGCCGATCTGCCGGTCGGAGCTGACCCATCCCTTTTGCACGAGTGGGCGCGAACAGCCGAATTCCGCGCCGATCGCGCTCGCCAGTTGACGGACAAGTTGGAAATTTTCCGGAGAGCCGAGGCCGAGTCCGCCCGCGACAACCACGTCGGCGAAAGCCAGATTGGATTTTGTCGAATCGCGGTCCGGCAGAAACGACAAAACTTTCGTGACAATGTCGTCTTCCACCATGCTGAGCGGATGTTCGATCACGCGGCCGATCGGCTTTTCGACCCGCTCCGGCATCGGCATCACGCGCGGGCGCACGGTCGCCATTTGCGGACGATAATTGAGCGTGAAGATCGTGCAGAGCAGAGAGCCGCCGAACGTCGGACGCGTCGCGGCGAGCGAGCCCTCGGCGTCGACGTCGAGTTCCGTACAATCGGCGGTGAGACCGGTCAGCAGAGTCGTCGCCACCGAACCGGCGAGATCGCGACCCAGGATCGTCGCGCCCAGCAGCAGGATTTCCGGCTGATAGGCGTTGACGAGATCGGTCATCGCCTTGGTGTAGCTCTCGTTGCGGTAATCCGTGAGGATGTCGTCCGCGACGAGATAGGCCAGGTCGGCGCCATAGTTGAAGCTTTCCCGCACGACGGCCTGCGTCGCCTCATTGCGCGTGCCGATGACGACGGCGGCGAGATTGACTCCAAGCTTATCGGCAAGAACGCGCCCGGCGCCCATCAGCTCCCAAGAGACGGGATGCGGCTGTCCACGCTCCTGCTCGATGAAGACCCAGACATGCTTGTAGGCCTTGAGATGTTCGGGCAGCTCTTTCTTCGCCGAGGCGCGCCCCGCCGGAGCAGGAGCCTTTGGTGTGTCATTCATGAGTCGCGCTCCTGTTCGAGATCAATAGCCGCGCGTTAATTGCCCGAGCTCGGCTTCGAGTTTCTGCCGCCGCTTGAACAATTCTTCGACGAAGGCGTCGCCCGGCTTGTCGCCGAGTTCGATGAATTCTGCCCGTTCCGCACGCGGCTTCGGCGCAAAAACGCGCTTGACGATCGTCGGCGAGCCACGCAGCCCGCATTTGGTGATGTCCTCGACGCCGGCGTCCTGCGCGCTCCATCTGACGATCGTCGCGCGCGCCGCCGCCAACGCGTCGCTCAGCGAGCCGATCCGGATCTCATTGACGCCTTCGAGGATGGAAATCAGGCAGGGCATTTTGCTGCGCAGCTTCTGCACGCCGCCTTCGCTGCGCCGTTCGACGTCGATCGTGCCGGCCGCGAGGTCGACATTGTCGATGTGCGAGACATAGGTGAGCTGCATCAGGCCGAGCCGTTTGGCGACGCCCGGCCCGACCTGCGCCGTGTCGCCGTCGATCGTCTGCTTGCCGGTGAAGACAATGTTGGGCGGGCCAAACTCGACCCCGATCTTGCGGATCGCCGTCGCCAGCGCGTAGGTCGTCGCCAGCGTGTCGGCGCCCGCGAAGAAACGGTCGGTCAAGAGCACGGCGCGATCAGCGCCAAAGCTCAGCGCCTTGCGGAGGCTGTCCTCGGCGGAAGGCGGCCCCATGGTGAGGATGGTGACCTCGCCGCCGAACTGCTGACGCAGCCGTAACGCCTCTTCGATCGCAAAGAGGTCATATGGGTTGATGATCGTCGGAACGCCCTGGCGCATGATCGTGTTGGTCACCGGGTGAACACGGATCTGCGCCGAGTCGGGCACTTGCTTCATGCAGACGACGATATGCATTGGAGTTGTCCCCGTTGATCCTATGCGTTCACTTCAGAACGTTGAGCTGAACCAGATTCGGCGCCGGCGCCGGCTTGACGGCGTCCTTATGGACTTTGAATAGACGCTCTTCGATCGGCGTCGACTCCAAAAAATCCTGATAGGCGCGCTCGAGGAAGTCCTTGCAGCGCTGGGTCACGGTAGCGTCGTCCAGGTCGCATAGATCCTCGCTGAAGAGATATTGCCCCATGCGCCGCAGGATATGGAGGCGCGCGACATTGACCACTTTCGGATCAAATTCGACGCCGAGCAGCGTGAAGAACTCTTCGGCGCAGGACGCCTTTTTCAATTGCTCCAGAATGACGGGCTCCGACATTTGGGTCTCCTTTATATGATTTCCGCCGGCTGCGTCTTTGGCGCGTCGCCGTCGCGCGCCTTGACGTTCCGTTCGCGCTCCCGCAGACGCCCCTGCAGATGCGACACCCGCGTCTCCAGGAACTCGACTCGATCAAGCAGGACAGAAAACGCCTCGCCGACCGGATCAGGCATCAGATGGTGATTGAGGTTGATGCGGCCATCAAACGTGCAGCGGCCCACGTCGCGATGCACGACCTTCGCCGGAATGCCAACCACCGTCGCGTCGCGCATCACGCTTTCGATCACGACGGAATTGGCGCCGACGCGCGCATTGCGGCCGATCGTGATGGGACCGAGGATCTTCGCGCCCGCGCCCACGATCACTTCGTCTTCAAGCGTCGGATGGCGCTTGCCCGGCGACCAGGACACGCCGCCGAGCGTCACGCCGTGATAGATCGTGACGTCGTCGCCGACGACCGCTGTCTCGCCAATGACGACGCCCGCGCCATGGTCGATGAAAAAGCGTCGGCCGATCGTCGCGCCGGGATGAATGTCCACATTGGTCAGAAAACGCGCCAGCCAGGAAAGGACGCGCGCGCCGAAGCGATGATCGTTGATCCACAGCCAATTGGCGAAGCGATGCCAGATGACGGCGTGCAGACCGGGATATGTGAGCAGCGTTTCGAAACGTCCGCGGGCGGCGGGATCCCGCGTCGCGACGCACGCCAGATCCTCTCGGATCAGTTGCAGGCGCGTCGGCTCCTTCGGCGCGGTGGACGCCTTGGCCTGCGCCGTCTCATTCGTCATTGTGGCGAGTCGTTCGAGCATGACGTCTTACATGCCTCTCGCATGACCGCTCGCGCAGACGCTGCGCCAGATCGACGTGAGCGCCTCGCCGCTCACCGGTCCCTTGTGATCAAGCGCATGGGCGCGCACGCAGGATACGATTTCGCCAAGCTCCTCGACATTGACCGACAAATTCAGCCGCTGCAGCATCGCGGTGACGGCCGCCGAGCCGGAATGTTTGCCGATCACGATTTCATGCGCGCGGCCGAGCACGCCCGGGTCGAAGGACTCATAGGTGCTCGGGTCCTTGAGAAGCCCGTCGACATGAATGCCGGATTCATGCGTGAAGACATGCTCGCCGACGATGGATTTGTTTAGCGGGATTGGCCGCCGCGCTGCAGCCGAGACGAGCGCCGCAACGTTGCGCAGCTCGGTGAGCACAATGCCGGTTTCGTATTTGTGCAGCTGCCGCGCCGCCACGGCGACTTCTTCCAGCGGCGCATTGCCGGCGCGCTCGCCCAGCCCGATCACGGTGACCGACGCATGCGTCGCGCCCGCTCGGATTCCCGCCAACGTGTTGGCGGTGGCGAGGCCCAAATCGTCGTGGCAGTGGATTTCGATTTCGAGGTCGCTCTCGGCGCGCAATTTGGCGATCAGATCGTATGCGGCGAAGGGATCGAGCACGCTCAACGTATCGGCGACCCGGAACCGGCGCGCGCCGGCGGCCTTCGCCGTCGCCATCGTCTCCATCAGGAAGTCCGGGTCGGCGCGCGAGGAATCTTCGCCGCCGACCGCCACGTCGAGGCCCTTGTCCCGCGCATAGGCGACCACGCGCCGCGTCATCTCCAGCGCCTGGGCGCGCCCGCCGCGCAATTTCGCGCCGATCTGCTTCTCGGAAACGGGCACCGACAGATTGACCATCGAGACCCCGGACGCGAGCGCCGCATCGACGTCCTCGACGCGCATCCGGCACCAGGCGATCGCCCGAAGCGGCAGCTCCGCCTCGACGATCGCGCGAATCATCGCGATCTCGACGGCGCCCATCGCCGGCGTTCCGGCTTCGAGCTCGGTGACGCCGGCGCGCGCCAGGGCCCGCGCGATCTCGAGCTTTTCATCGCAGGTGAACGCGACGCCCGGAGCCTGTTCGCCGTCCCGCAGCGTGGTGTCGTTCAACACGACATCCAGCCTCTGCGCCGGCGAAGCGACGGGAGCGAGCAGACTCTGTAAGGACCTATATGTCGTCATCGACTCATACGAGCGGCAAGGCGCCCGCTTTCCTGCCATCAAGGAACAACCGCAGAACCGCTCTGCGCATCCGGGAAACCCTTCAGCTGAAGGATTTTTGACAGCCGCAGGTGGATGATGCGTTGGGATTTTCAAAGGTGAAGGCGGACCCGGCGAGATCCTGACGAAAGCCGAGCGTCATGCCTTCGAGGCGTGGACGCGACGCCGGATCAATCAGCACGCGAATGCCGTCCGTCTCCACGACGATGTCATCGCTTCTCTGCTGCGGGTCGAGGTCGACGACATATTCATAGCCGGCGCAGCCGCCTTCCTTGACCAGGATGCGCAGACCACCCTCTCGTTGAGAGGCCCGCGCCATCGCATCCTTTACCGCGGCGACGGCTGCCTGCGAGACCGTGATCATACTGGAGCCTCCGAGATGAGCTTGTTTCCGCTTGTAACAAGCAAGCGACATGCCATCCCGTCACAGGCCAAAATTGGCCTGTTCAACCGCCGGCTTAGGCGATTGTCGAAAAGTCGACATAACTTGTTCGAATGAGCTTACACGGTCTGTCCGTCGGCGGGGGTCGCCGGCTGTTGCGCCGTCGATGCGACGCGGCTGCTTCCTGTTTCCGCGCCATAGCAGAGCTGATAATCGGCGCAATTCGAGCACACGGGCGTGCTGCACATGACGAAACCGTCGTCCTCGCACATCATGCGATAGATGAAACGCTTCCAGCGCATGTTCTTGTCATTGCGCAGCGCAAGCGGCGCGAAATGGCGCGCGATCAATCGCGTCAATTCAGATCGGTCGCGTAGCCCGAGGTCCTCCCAAAGGTGATTGGGCTCCATGGCGCGGCGCGCGATCATGGCGGCGAGCCAGCGGCCGCATTCACCCTCGCTGGAGCGATTCTCAAGAAGAAGCTCCCGCACCATTTCGATTTCGTCGGCGTCCACGACGCTCGCCTGCTGGTCACTGCAGGATTCGACGCCTCGCGCGGGAAAGCAGCGAGAAAAGAGATCGCCGAGGTCGGCTTCGGTCAGACCGGCTTGCGCCGCGAGATCGCTGCCCTCGCTTGAGGCCAAGGCGAGAATCGACGCCAGAACGTGACGGTCGAAGTCAGCATCACAGTCTATATTCGCCGCCTCTGGCCAAACCCCGGTCAGATAGCGATATGCGCTTGCAGCGTCACGAACGTTCGGTCCGCTCTCCGTCGCCGCAGACGCGAAGCCGCTTCTGCCCTCGATATCCGGAAAGGCGCGCACCATCACGTCACGCTCCGCTGAGAATATGACGTCGACCTCCCGTTGGGGAGGTCGACGCTTATGCATTGCCGGATTAGGCGATGGCCGCGAGGTCGGCGGCGGTCTTGCCGATCTGGCTCTCGTCGACCGCCTTCATGATGCCGTGCTCCATCAGCATGTCTTCGAGCTCGTCCATCGTGATCGGCGTCGGGATGATGCCGTTGCCCGCATTGGCGTGGACCTTGTTCGCCAGATTGCGGTAATGGCCAGCCTGCGTCGACTCCGGCGCATATTCGATCACCGTCATGCGGCGCAGCTCGGCGTGCTGAACGATATTGTCGCGCGGCACGAAGTAGATGAGCTGCGTGCCAAGCTTCGCCGCAAGCGCTTCCGCAAGCTCGAGCTCCTTGTCCGTCTGGCGCTCGTTGCAGACCAGGCCGCCCAGGCGCACGCCGCCGGAGTTGGCGTATTTCAGAATGCCCTTCGAGATGTTGTTGGCCGCATACATGGCCATCATCTCGCCGGACATGACGATGTAGATCTCCTGCGCCTTGTTCTCGCGGATCGGCATCGCAAAGCCGCCGCAGACAACGTCGCCCAGCACGTCGTAGGACACATAGTCGATGTCCTCGTAAGCGCCGTTCTCCTCGAGGAAGTTGATCGAGGTGATCACGCCGCGGCCCGCGCAGCCGACGCCAGGCTCAGGTCCGCCGGACTCGACGCAGCGGATGTTGAGATAACCGACCTTCATCACGTCTTCGATCTCGAGATCTTCGACGCTGCCGGCGTTCGCCGCAAGGCTCAGGATCGTGTCCTGCGCCTTGGCGTGAAGGATCAGGCGCGTCGAGTCAGCCTTCGGATCGCAGCCGACGATCAGAATCCGGTGACCCATCTCCGCAAGTGCGGCCAGTGTGTTCTGGGACGTCGTCGACTTGCCGATGCCCCCTTTGCCATAAAACGCGATTTGCCGTAGCGACATGTCTGTCTCCTCTTGAGCCCTTCGACACTACCCGGTGATATGCCGGGCAGTTCCTCTGCATCAGAAACTGGTCGCGGGTTACGGGAAGGAACACATCGCTCGGCGTAACGTAGGCGTGCGCTCAGCCCTCACTCGCGCTGGACTGGTAGCAACGGCCATGCCAATGCGGCAATTGTTGCTATTTGGTTGTTTTATAAAGGCTTGATCAATCGATGAGCGCGCCGCGCATCATTTGTCTTTGTGAGGGAAGCCGACAGTCTTGACATTGTTGCGAACAAAACATCGCACGCTGCGCATTGATCCAGGACACATTGAAGGAGCTTGGAATAAAGCTTGCTTCATATCTCTGGACGGCATTTGGCGGCATATGTTCGAAAGGAGCAGGGATGCAGATTGGCGTCGAAACCGCGAAGGCGGTCGATCAACGGCGGGTGTTCGTTCTCGACGAAGACGAAATCGTGCGCGCCGCGCTCCAGTTCATGCTGCATGATGAAATTGAAACGCACGAAATCGCCAGCATCCAGGAAGCCTATGATAAAGGCGCCGGCTGGCTGAAGCCGGATGTGATCCTGCTCGGCGCTTCTTTTCTAAAGAGCAATGGCGTGACGGTGCTCAAGGAATTGGCCGAGCGTTTCGCCGACGTGCGGATCCTGATCGTCTGCGACAAGGCTGACGAAGCGCTCGCGGTCGACGCCATGAAGCATGGCGCGCATGGCACGTTGGTGAAGCCGCTGACGATCGAAAATGTGCGACAGAAGGTCGACACGGTCCTCGGACGCGGCGGCGCCAAGCCGCTCGTGCAGTTGGGGCTACTTTAAGTCAATACGCGCCGCGTTCTCGGTCGGCGCTGCGATGGAGTGACGGCATTACCCCGCAGCTCGCGCAATGGCTGACGATGCAAGGCTTTCCAGCCGAGGCCGTGAACGCGGTCGGCGCCGACGGCCTGACGCCGCTTCTTCGCGCTGCTGCCGAGGCGAATGTCTCGGCCTTGCGCGAGATCATCGCTGAGGGCGGCGATCTCGGCGCCACGACGCGCGACGGCAACGACGCGGTTTGGTTGGCCTGCAAGCGGGACGGGGTGGAGGCCATCGAGGCGCTCGCCGCAGCCGGCGCCAATATTCACTATCGTAACCCCGACGGCTCGACGGCGCTGATCTACGCGGCGTCCGCGGGCAAGACCGCGGTCGTGACGCTGCTGCTCGCGCTCGGCGCCGATCCGCTGCAGGAGAACGTCGACGGATTTTCAGCGCTCGATCTCGCGGCGAATATCGAGTGTCTGCAATTGTTGCGCGCGGCGTCTCGCCGGCGCGGCGATCCGCTCAAATCTGAAGGAATGGTCGAAACATGATGACGATCGACGACATCATCGAGAACTTCTCCCTGCTTGACGATTGGGAGGATCGCTACCGCTATGTCATCGAACTCGGCAAAATGCTCGAGCCGCTGCCCGACGCGCTGAAGAACGACCAGAATAAGGTTTCGGGCTGCGCCAGCCAGGTCTGGCTGGCGACGACGATTTCCCGCGCAAACGGCGGCGAGCCGGCGTTGATGATCCGCGGCGACAGCGACGCGCATATCGTGCGCGGCCTCGTTGCGATCCTGCTGGCGCTCTGCTCCGGCAAGACCGGCGCGGAAATTCTGAAGGCGGATCCTGTCGCATTGTTCGAGCGTCTCGGCTTGCGCGACCATCTCACGCCGCAACGCTCCAACGGCTTCAAGTCGATGGTCGGGCGCATCCACGCGGAGGCGCGCGAGCTGCTCGCGGCCTCCAGCGCGGCGTCTTGAAGGTTTGATCTCCGTCAGCGCGACAGAATCATCACCAGGCGGTCAACGCGTTTGCCGCCTTTGAGATGCGAGTCGTAGATTTCGTCGATGTCTTCGGGCGTCGTCGGCCGGTACCAGACGCCTTCGGGATAAACCACCATCAATGGCCCTGCGGAGCAGAAGCCCATGCAGCCCGCGGAGGTGAAGCCGATTTCGCCGCCGCCGTCGGCTTCGACGCGCTTGCCCAGCCGCTCCCAGAGCGGCTGCGCGCCGAGAGCGCCGCAACTGCCCCGCGGATGGTTCGGCGGCCGTTGCGTGAAACAAGCAAAGACATGTCGCTTGTACAGCTGAGGCAGCTCAAATTCTTCTTCAGACGTTTCCGACATTCTGCACCGAGTCGTTGTGAGGATTGTAACACGGCGCCATGCGAGACATGCGCTTCGTAACGAAAGCGCTCAACCCTGACGCCGCGAACCGTGGACGTGGAATAATTGCAAATTTCAGTCCAGCCTCAGCAAAGCGGGCTGGCGCCTTCCTTGCTGGTTGAACCCGAACAGTCGAGAATTCCACTCGGGCTATGCAGGATACTCAGATGGAATCACAAAGCGACATGACAAAGCTTTCAGAGCCAAACAGTCGCGTCGGCCGCGCCGATAGCTCGCCGGAAGCGCAAGCGCTCTATGAAGAAGTCGTGGCGGCGCTGCGCACCGTATTCGACCCGGAAATTCCGGTGAACATATACGATCTCGGACTGATCTATCGCATCGACGTGATCGATCGACGCGACATCGACATCGACATGACGCTGACCGCTCCGGGCTGCCCCGTCGCCGGCGAAATGGTCGGGATGACAAAGAAGGCCGTCGATGCGGTCGACGGCGTCGCGAATGTGAAGATCACTCTCGTGTTCGATCCGCCGTGGCATCAGAGCATGATGAGCGACGAAGCCAAGCTCGAACTCGGATTTTTCGATTCCTGAGAGTGATCCGCTCGACGGTTGAAGACGTTCAAACGTCAAGACGTCGAACGATGCGTCTCACAAATACAGGCACGATATTCGCAACGAGATGTGCGGGCGTGAGATGACTCCGCCGTCTCTCTACGAGAGCTTCCGTAATCGTTCAGCACATCGAGGCTGTCATGATCGAACTTACTTCCGGAGACGGACGCAGTTTTTCCGCCTATCGCGCCGAACCCGCTGACGCGCCGAAAGGGGCCGTCGTCGTTCTCCCCGACGTCTATGGCGTCACGCCGCATCTGCAAAAGGAGGTCGACGGCTTCGCCGCGCAAGGTTACGTCGCGATCGCGCCGGCGCTTGCTGCGCAAGAGGGCGAGGGCGACGGCGCGTCCGTCACGACGGCGTTGCAGGACATTCAGGCCACGATCGACGCGGTGAAGAGCGTCGGCAAGGTGGCGCTCGTCGGCTATGACTGGGGCGGCTATCTCGCCTATGTTTCCGCCAACAGCCTCAACGACGTCGTCTGCGCGATCAGCTATTATCCCGCCGGGATTTCTGAGGAGCGCTGGGTCAAGCGGAAGATTCCGACGCTGCTGCACTTTCCAGAAAACGACCCGTCGCTGCCGATGGAAGAGATCACCCAATTCCGCGCCCAGCGGCCCGACGTCAGCGCCTTCTCCTATCCCGAGGCCCGCAACGGTTTCAATTTCGACGCCGCGGAAAGCTTCGACGCCGCCGCTGCGGAATCGGCCCGCGAGCGCACCTTGTTCTGGATATCGCAATATGTCGAAGGCCAGGCGCCGATTGCTCTGAAGAACTCCGGCGCCTATGCGCAGGCCAAGACCGACAAGAAAAAGAAGAAGAGCAACGACGACATGGGTCCGCCGGACGCGTAAGAACGCGTTTCGTCGCAAAGCGCCGCGCGCTTGCGGCGCCCATCCTCCAACCTGACGACGCCCAACGCGACATGCGGGCGTCCGCCGGCGGCAGGAGATCCGCCGATCGCCGGACGCGCGCATACGCGTTATTGCGCGGCTCATTCGAAACCCGCCCAGCAGCCGCGCATTGTCGTCGACATGACGCAGGAAGGCGACGCCCCTTCCCTACGGCCGCCTCCGTTCAAATTCCGACGCCGCCATGGGATCCTGACTCAGTCAGACGTGATCATGACTTCGGGCGCGTCGTCCGGCTCTTCGAGCCCCAAGCCATCTTCCTCTGCGAGCTGCACGCCGGCGAGACAGACGTCGCCATCGTCGATCACGATTTCGATGGATTTCAACTTTTCGCCCTGGCACGGACCTATGAAACAGTGCCCAGTGTCCAGATCGAACTGCGCCTGGTGGTGGCCGCAAGTCAGGAAATTCCCCTCTTCATCGAGAAATTGCCCCGGCTCCGCGTCGAGACGCTGGCCCTGATGCGGGCAGACGTTCTCAAAACCATAAAAATTGTTGCCCCTGCGCGTGATCAGGATCGGCCAGGGCTTTTTCTCGCCGGTCTCCTCGATCCGCATCAGCAGGAAGCCGGAGGCGTCGCCGTCCTCAATCTCGCCCGTCTGGCAAATGACAAAGAGTTCGATCATCCGCCGCCTCCGCGTTTGGCGCGTCCTTTGCAAAACCGGGTGGTCCAAGCGACGCATCCTCCCGGTGCAATTGACGAGCCATGCGTCGTGCGTCACGAAGCCAGGATTGAAGCCCACCGGACATTCCGACCAGAGATCGTCGACTAGGAGCAATGATCATGACCGTCATCGAACATGATTTTGGCATGACGAAACGCGAGACGGAGCGGCGCTTTGGCAAATTGTTGACGCTTGACGCGCTGCATGAGGCGAATATTCGCGCCAATCCGCTGCCTTATCTCGAACGCGCCAGCGAGCGCATCTTCCGCCTGCAGGCGGCAATTTTCGAGGCGATTCAGGCCGCCAAAACGCCTGCGCCGGACGCGGCGCCTGAAGGGGAGAGCGTCCTGATCGAAAAGGCGGAATATCAGCGTCTCAAGGCCTGCGTCGCTTTGCTGGAAAAGGCCTACGCCGAATACGGATCGCAAGACGAGGGCGCCTAGCGCGCGTCGAGAGAGGCGGAAGCGGCGCTCCGCGAGACGCACGCTCCCCCCGTTTGCAGCGATCGTTCAGGCCGCTTTGGCTTCGGCCGCCGGCTCCCATTTGTAGAGCTCCGCGCCGCCTTCCTCTTTCATCAACGAGAAGCCGCAACCTTTGAGTTCAGCTGCGAGCCCCTGGCTCTCGCCCGCTTTCACTTCGACGTAAACCGGCGCATTGCGCTTCAAGATCGCTTCGATCAGGACTTTGAATGCGCCGTTCTCACGATGGCTGGCCGACACCGTCGCCAGCGAGACGTTGATTGTCTCTGCGTTGCGCAGCCCCCAATCGAGTTCGTCGCGACGCGCCAACAAGGCGCCGACGACGTTGCGCTTCGCATCGAGAATGACCGGCGAAAATTCCGCCGTGCAGCACTTCATGAGTTCCGTCAGCGCGCGTTCCTGATCGCTCTCGCTTTCGATCGAACAGGGAATTTCGGCGGCCGTTTGCCGCATCAAGGTCCAAAGCTCCTTCATATCGTCGAGCGATGCATTTCTGTATGCGAGGTCAGCCACCTGCTCCTCCTTCGATTGCGCGCTGGGGGTGCTTTGCGCGCGAAACTTCCCTCGGCAAGCAAGTCTCGTTCCCCGCCGCAACACGCAAAACCATGGCAAGAAACTTGCTCTTCTCTCACGCAAGGATTCAACGCGTAAACGAGAGGGAACATGGCTGTCGAAGGCTATTTCATCGATTGGGACGGCAATGCGCGCAGCACGAGCGATCCGGGCGGCGGCTATTTATGCGAAGCCGACACCGTTGCGCGCTATGTGGCGATCATGACCAAGAGCGGCGCGCTCATGCATGAAGGCACCTACTACAAGACCCTGGCCGACATCGAAAAGGCCGGCATCAAAGCGTCGCTGGTTCCCGGTTCGCATCCCTGGGGCAGCAAGGCGGAAGGTTTTTGATCCAGTCAAACGGGAGCTGCTCTGATGCTGCCGACGACCATTCTGATCGACGAAAACCCGCGTTGCGTCGTACGCCCGACCGACAACAAGGATCTCAATCGATTCTTGCGCAACGGCAAGGCGTTCCTTCTGGCCGAAAAGCCGGCCGGAAAAGTCACGCATCGCACGGCGACGGAAGCGGAGCAAACACGATGGCGCGAGGCGTTCGCGCTGCATAAGGCATGGGGCGGCGACGACGAGGCGTTCTTCGGCATACCGCTGCATGGCGACGTCGCGCCGAGCCAGGATTGAAGCTCGGCGCGCGCCGCCTGCGTGCGACCAACTATTCCTCGAGGCTGGGCGCGAGGATGACTTCCGCCGGCGCGCCTGGCCCTTGACCCGCAATGAAATCCAGACCGCTCACGCGGGAAAGTCCGCCGTCGCTGTCGATCAGCACGACGGCCTCCTGCGGCAACTCCGCCAATTTCACGATCAATTCAGCCACGGTCATCGCGCGCCTCTCTCACTCGCCACTCCCTGTCGCGTTCAGCCGGGATGGATCATGATCTCCATCGTCTCGTCGAGATCGTCGTCGTCGTAAATCTCTTCCTCGGCGAGTTTGACCCCGCACAGGCACACGTCGCCGTCCATGACGACGAGCGCGACGGGCTCGATCAATTTATCGACGCACGGTCCCTTCACGCATAAACCCGTCTCCACGTCGAATTCGGATTTATGCCGGCCGCAGCGCAATCTCTGACCGTCCTCGCTGAAGAATTTGCCGTCGCCGATGTTGAGCCAGGAGCCTTGGTGCGGGCAGACGTTCACATAGCCCACGCACTGGTCCTTTTCCGTTCTGACGACGAAGATCGAAAAGGGGCGCGTTTCGCCTTCGTCGGTGACCCGCGACAGGCTGAACGGCGTCGCCTGGCCGCGCTCCAGGCTATCGAGCGCGCAAATGACATAGAGGTTCACGTCGCCCTGCATGCCAAAATCTCCGTCGGCCTCTGTTCGCTCCTCCACGCGCGCATCGCGCGCCGGAGTGAAATCTCTGCGTCCGATGGTGTCTGAAAGACAACAATCTTCCCTGCGCAGCGTCCGACGTGCGAACAAGCATTATTCTTGCCGATCGCCCGCCAAGCGCGATAATTGCTTGATCATGGACATCGTGAGCTTTCAGCGGAGGCGAAAAGTGGGCATGCTTCAGGTCGACGAACGCAATCAAGATGATCTTTCGCGTCTGGCCGGCTGTTATCTCTACGAAGGGACGCGCGTCAACGTCGAGGACGGCATCGTCCATTGCGCAGACGGCCCGGCGGTGATCTTTCCAGACGGCGTGGTGCGCTGGTATTTGCGCGGCAAGGAAGTCACCCGCGCCGTCAATACGCTGTTCTATGAAAACAAATGGCCGATCGCGAATGGTCTCGACACTGACGCAAAACGCGCCCGGTTCGCCGAAGTTTTCCTGACGTGACGCCTGGCGTCCCTTCCGCAAGAAATCCCCTGCGGAAGGGATGCGCCTTCAGGTGACGTCGCTCGGATCAGGCCGCCGCAGTCTTGGCGGCCATCCCCGCGCGGAGCTCCTCCAATATTGCGCGAGTAATGCGGAACACGCCGCGGCCGCCCGAAAGCGCCTGATAGGAATCCGGGGCGCTCAGACTGACCCAGTCGAACCATTCCTGCGCCGAATTCGGCGCCGGCCGTTCGCTGATTTCGACCACGCTGCCGTCTGGCGCAAAGCGGACATGAAGCATCACCATGTCGGAAGACATTTCTCCCTCCTACCTTAGAAGCCCGACGAGAAGCCGAGCAGTTCGACCTTGACGTTTTCGGTGCCGAGAATTTTCGCCTGGCAGGCCAATCGAGACTTCGAGCCGACGCCGACGATCGTGTCGAGCCTCTCGTTCTCTTCGCGCGCCACTTTCGAGAGGCCCTTGCGGCCTTCGTGCACGAAGATATGGCAAGAGCCGCATTCGGCCTTGCCGTCGCATTTGTGATTGATCTCCTCGCCGCTGGACATAATGATCTGCAGCAAGGTCGCGCCCTCGGCGGCGTCCACCGTCTTTCCCGCGGGCATGATGGTTACGGTCGGCATTTCTACACTCCTGTTTGCGATCTAGTTGATCAGTAAATGGCCGCCCCAGCGCCGACATTGATCGACGCTTCCTTCATCGTCTGCACGATGAATGCGATTTGGCGCTCCTGCAGATGGACGTGGAAGGGCATCGCGACGGCGCGGTCTGAAACCTTCTCGGAGACCAGAAAACTGCCGCGACGATATCCGTAGTCGAAATAGCGCCGTTGCGTATGCAAGGGATTGCTGTAGGCGGCGGCTTCGACCTTTTCGACGAGCAGATCCTCGACGATCGAGTCGCGGCTGGACTTGCTGAAGCGCGTGCCGAGGTGAACGACGTAGAGGAACCAGTGCACCTCGTCGACCTCGGGCGCGATGAAGGGATCCTTGATGCCTTCAAAGGATTTGACGTGCTTGAAGTAGTAGTGCTCGATGAGCTTGCGCTTCTCGAGGATTTCTTCGAGCCGGCGCAACTGCGCCAAGCCAAGCGCCGCGCTCACGTCGCTCATCGCCGCCTGATAGGGCGCGCTGGAGCCCACGACGACCGACGCTCTTTCGCTTGGCTTATGCGCGCGGAACCGCCGCATCGCCACCGCGACGTCAATGTCGTCGGTCACCACCATGCCGCCTTCGCCGCAGACCAGCGGACCCGGCTGCGAGAAATCGAAGACCGAAGCGTCGCCGAAGGTGCCGACAAGCGCTCCCTTGTATTTCGAGCCGATTGCTTCGGTCGAGTCTTCCAACAGAATGAGCCGATGCTTATTGGCGATTTCGCGCAGCTCCGCCCATTGCGCCGGATGGCCATTCGTGTTGGTCGCAACGATCGCGCGCGTCTTGTCGGTGATCAGCGCCTCGATCTTTCCACTCGCGATGACGCCCGACCAATAGTCGATATCGGCGAACACCGGCTTGGCGCCGGCAAGCGCGATCGCATGCACCGTTTCGCGGAAGGAATGCGGAGAGGCGATCACTTCATCGCCCGGACCGATCTCATATGCGGCGAGCGCGAGCAGCAGCCCCATCGTGCCGCTTGGCGCGGCCACGGCGTATTTACGGCCAAGATAGGCGGCGAAGGCGGCTTCGAATTCCTCCATCACCGGTCCGCTGGACAGGCGGCTGGAGCGCAGCACCGCTTCCACCGCGGCGATGTCGTCGAGCGTAATGTCGGGATCGGAGAGCGGAATGAGATCGCCGCCCGAGTCAGCGGCGGACGCCGGCGGCTCCGCTTCGAATTCCTCATCCAGTTCGACGCGCGCATTCATCGCAGACTCCCTCGAAAGGCGACGATGACGCCGGTCGCGCGCGCCGGATCGTCGGTGACCGTCACGCAATGATCGGCGCCGTCGAGCAAATGCAGGTCGCAGCTCGTAAAGCTGCGGAACGGCGACTCGATCACGTCCGACACATCGCAGCGCGTCCATGAGAGATGGGAGAATTTCGCGCGCAATTCCGACAGCTCGGGCGTTCGGTCGGCGCCAAGCAGTTTTTCGATCTCCGTCAATTCCACGTCGCTGATCGCCATCACCTATCCTCTTTCGAGATCGAACTCACTGCCAGAAACGCCGCTCGGCGTCCTCCTTGAGATGGTCCAGCAACTCCGCAAGGCGCGTAAACTCGCTGTCAAGCTCCCACACGCCGATTGCATGGTCCTTGCGAAGAAGGCGCCAATTGCCCTTGCGTTCGTCAAAGAGCAGCAACGCGATGTCGATCACCCCACCGTCCGGATCGACGTTGCGCGAACAACAGGGGCTCTGGATGCGATAGCCATTCGCAGTCCTGAGCACGAGCGGCGTGACATAGCGGTAGCGCCGCCTTTGCTCGAGCGCGCGCGTGATGCGCTTGTAGTCGAAATCGTTCGGCTGAGCCGATGCGACGCTGCTTTGCGTCTTGATGACCGTCCGTCGCATACTCGCCATCGCTCCTCTTACAAGGGCGCGATCTCTTCCTCGAGACAACCGATGACGCGGCCGTCGCTAAATTCGACGAGGTAGATCGGCGTATTCGAATCGGTGTGCGATCCGACCTGGACGATCTCGCCCAAGCCGCCATTGGCGACGAGCAGCGCTTCCGGCTGCGCGTCAGGAAAGCTCCCGTCATTGATCAGATCGACGAGCGTCTTGACTCGCTGACCCCATTGATATTTCGGCATGCGCGGTTCGAACACGTTCACACTCCTCAAGGCAGCGGGAGATCGACGTCTTCGCGCGGGTTGGCGGAATCGAGCTCCTTGCGCTTCATGCCGACCCGATTGCCGCTATCGACGAACTCGACGCCATAGATGTAAAATTGTTGGAGAAAAGTGCCGATGCTGACGACGTAGCCCTCTTCGCCTTTCTTGGCGAGGATCTCGCCGATCTCCTTGCCGGCGTAAGTCCCGTCGTTGCGGATCGTGCGTTTCGCCTTCACTTTCTCGCCGTAGGAAAAGACGGGCGGCGCAGTCAGTTCACAAACTTCACTGTCGCGGACGATGTTGCTCATCGCTGCCTTCTTCCATGATGCCTGCTTCTCAAGCCGCCAGGAATGGTCGCGGACTGACGCCGAGTCCGCGCGTCGAACAAACTGACGGAATTGAAAAGCCGTATTTCAGCTTTGCTTGATAGGAGGCAACATGCGTGCCACGCCGCGGCGGCGAAAGATAAACCGTTGAGCGATATAGGCTGTAGAATTGCGGACAAGCCGCGCGGCGCTTTCAGGATCGGATGTTACAAATGCCACAACCATCCAAACCCGCTGGTTGCGCTTTTTCGGCCGAACGCGCAATGGCGCGTTCAGCCCTTCACTCTTTTCAGTCGACGCGTGAATTCAATCGCTGGAGCCGACTCGCCCATTGCCAAGCTGAGCCGTGAATCGGCGTCAACCGATTCAGCGGATCAGGATCTCGGAGGCACGCTCGAGAGGCAGCGCGATCGGAATGATGCCCTGGATGGTCAGGAACTTGAGTTCGTTTTTCGTCAGCGCCGCGGGATCGACGATCGCGTGATGCACCGTCGTCGAGCGCTTCATGATCTGCCGGGCGTAAGTGCGCAACAGCTGATCGTGGAAGCGACAGCCGATAAACAGAAAGCTCCGCTCGGACCGGCGATTTTTCACTGCGTCGGGCAAGGGCGTCTGAATGTCGATTTCCGTCAGCACCTCGACGTAATCCGCGTCGGAGATCAGAAAATTCTTGGCCGGCGCGATGCCGCCATGCGGCTTGTAGAGGATCGTCTTCCAGGTCTCGGCTTTTTCCTTGGTGGATTCCGCGCCGTCAGCTTCGTAGAAGCGGTACCAGCGGTCCTCGCCGATGCCGGCGCGGGTAATGCCCTGGATCTCGCCCCAATCGCTGCGGCCTTCAAGCGCCGAGCGCATGGTCGCGTCGTACCAGGTGTCGACAATCATCGGCAGCTGCAGCGACGCGAGGTAATGGTGCAGCGGCGTCGGCGCGATGCTGTCGGTGAACGCCTGGGACATCAGAGCCGAGACGGTCGAGCGATGCTTCATGCTCTCGATGTGCTGCGCGCTGGCCCAGGCGTTGCCTTTGGCGCGCTTCGGCAGCGCCACCTTCGTCCCGAAGAATGCGGCAAGCGCTTCGGGCGTCATCGGCACCTCGGTGGGCGTAAGCTGCGTCAGCCCTGGACCGATGTAGGGAATAACGGCGCCCGTCTTCAGCTCGTCGGCGATCTTGCCGAGCGCGTCCTCGGCTTTCTGGCCTTCGAGGAGGGCGTAGCCATCAAATGGCGCGTTCATCGCTCTCACTCCCCGTCATCGCCGCGCTTGCGCGCATTGACCGTTATCGGAAGCGACGTGCCGGCCGCCATTTCGGGCAGATCGAGCACCCAGCCGTTCGCGATCTTGATCCAGCCGCCCCACAAGCTTTCGTGCTCGCTTTCGACGATCGGCTCTTCCAAGTCCTTTTTGGGGACGTAGATCGACAAGCCGGTCTCTGGCGAACGGCGGATCATAATCTTCATTACATCGACTCCTTTGGCGCGTTGATCGCGCCCTGCGCTAGTTCGTGAGCAGCTGCGCGTCCGTTTGACGCGACGCTCGCGCGATGTCCCTCAGCTTGGCGACGATGCCGGGCAGCGTCTCCAGGACTCCGTCGACCTCCTCGGCCGTGTTTTCTCGCGAGAAGGAAAAGCGTATCGCGCCGTGCAGCGCTTCTTCCGGCACATTCATCGCGCGCAGCACATGCGAAGGCTCGGTCGAGCCCGCCGTGCAGGCGGAGCCGGTCGAGGCGGCGATCCCGGCGCGATCCAAATGGGTCAGCACCGCTTCCCCCTCGATGTCGGAAAAGGCGATGTTGGATGTGTTGACGAGTCGATTGTCGACGTCGCCCGAGATCCGACACTGGCTGATCCGCTCCATGACGCCGCTTTCGAGCCTGTCGCGCAGGGCCGCGATATGGGCGGCGTCTTCCTGCAGGCGCTTGTGCGCCAGTTCGGCGGCGGCGCCCAATCCGACAATCCCGGGCGTATTCTCCGTCCCGCCCCGGCGCGCCCGCTCCTGATGGCCCCCGCGAATGAAAGGAGCGAATTTTGTTCCCTTGCGCACGTAAAGCGCGCCAATCCCCTTCGGGCCATGCAGCTTATGCCCGGAGAGCGACAGGAAATCGATCTGCGTGGCTTTCAGTTCGATCGGAATTTTGCCGACCGCCTGCACTGCGTCGGTGTGAAACAAGGCGCCCGCCTCATGGGCGAGCCGCGCCAGTTCCTCGACGGGAAACAGCGTGCCGGTTTCGTTGTTCGCCCACATCGCCGAAACGATCGCGGTCTTCGGCCCCAAGGCCGCGCGAAAGGCGTCGAGATCAATGCGCCCGCGCGCGTCGACGCCAATGAAATGCGCCGTGACGCCACGAGTCTTTTGCAAGGTTTCGACGAGAGACAGGATCGCCGGATGTTCGACGGCGGTAGTCACGATCTCGTCGCGGCCGTCCTGCGCGGCGAGCCCGGCCATGATCGCGGCATTGTCGGATTCGGTGCCGCCGGAGGTGAACACGATTTCGTGGTCATGCGCCGCGCCGAGGAGCGCCTGAACGCTGCGGCGCGCCTCTCGCACCGCCCCCGAAACCTCGACGCCGAAACCGTGCGATGAAGAAGCGTTGCCGAATTCCTGACTGAAAAACGGCAGCATCTTCGCCACGACTTCAGGATCGGTGCGCGTCGTCGCGTTATTGTCGAGATAAACGCGCCGCATCGACACTCTCTCGCTTAAAGACGCGCCGCCGCACCCGGCACAGGCACCAGCCGCACGAATTCGCCGAGCTCTTCAATCAGCTTGGCCTGAATGCCTTCCAGCGTAGCGCTGCTCAGCTTGCAGAGCACGCAGGCTCCCGTGAGTCGCACCATGATCTTGTTGCCGCAGATCTCGATGAGCTCGCAATCGCCGCCGTCACGGCGCAGATTCGGACGAATCTCGTCGATGACGGCGCGAATGACCTGCTCGCGCTCCGGCGACGGAGCCGCTTCGATCTGGCCAACCTCTTCGTTCTTCTGATTGTCGTGCAACATCGCCTGGTCCTTCCGCCGCGCCGTCCCGTGGACGCGCTCTCCTGGATTGTGAAGTCGGGCCGAATTATCCGAATGATTTGCCGCAGGAGCAGCTCGACTGCGCATTCGGATTGTCGAAGGTGAAGCCGGAGCCCTGCACGGCGACGACATAGTCGATGGTCGTGCCGGTCAGCAGTTCATGGCTGGTGTTGTCGATAAACACCTTGACGCCGCTGCGCTCGATAACCGTGTCGTCGGGACTGGCTTCGCGCACGAGACCCATTTTGTACTGATAGCCGGCGCATCCGCCGGCCTCCACCATGATCCTCAGCCCATCGACGGGGTCGGCGGCGCTGGCAATAGCTGTCTGCACTGCATTTATGGCGCTGTCGGTCAGGTTGATCATGTTGCTGGTCCAGTATCGAAATGCGGCTGCGGGGACCGAAGCAATTCATGTGCCGCAACGGTAACGGGCTGAACAGCGCGGAATTCCCTGGGAGATCGGCCGGCTTTTGTCTGGTTTCGCACATTGGGCCCCGCGACGTGTCGCTTCCGTCGCACGCTAGGCTTGGCCGACGCCCCGAAAATCCGGCGAAGTTCTTGCATATGGCGCGGCGTGACGAAGGATCACCCGCGCGGAGACTGCGTTCGGATTGCAAAGCGGAGAACTGTCTATGACTCAAATTGAGAAGACTGCCCTTGCTCGGTTGGAACGGGAGGGCCGCCTGCTCAACGCAGTGCTTAAAGGGCCAACCAGCAAGCCGGGCCGTTTCGGCTTTCGCGGCGACATCGCGCTGAAATTTCAGGCGCAGGTGGCCGACGAAAAACGGCCGCCGGAATTTTGCATCGAGCAGGTGCTGACCTTCGCGAACGAGGGCGAAGCGACGATCCCGATCCTCGCCGGCTATCTCCATAATTTCGCCTATCTTGAAACCGCCCACGAAGTCATCGGCGATCTTCTCTCGCCGACTGGCGCCTACTTCATGTTCTGCAACAATATCGACCTGCTCTCGAAATTCCGCGTCAAGCTCGGCGACATCACCTACAATGTGCTGCCCTGCGACGAATCCACCGTCTGGAAAGAGATGATGGATCTCGCCATGGTCGACAAGAACGACATCAAGAAGCTCGACACTGGCGGCAAGACCGATGTCCTTCTCGATACGGCGCTGAAATTCAACGATTCCTTCGAGACCATCGCCTATCAACAGGGCGTCGAGCGGATGGAGCCGGTCAAGAACCGCAACGAAAATCGACCAGTCTAACTCGGTCGCGCCAAGGAGCCGGCGGCCGCGTTTAGCGCCGCCCCGGCCGCCCTCCGCCTTTGTCCATTGCATGAGACCCGTCATTGACGGGGAGAGGCGCGATCGAGCGCGTAGAACACACGCGATGCGCGGGCGATCCGCAACATGAGCGCCTGCTCCGTCGCCCGCCTGCTCACGCTGGCTTTCGCTTGAACGACGGAAGCGGGCGGATTCACAGCGCGCTCAATCGCCGGCGCATTCCCCTTCCTCATCGTCTTCGTCCACATCCTCGGCCAGCTTGATTCCGACGACGCAGATGTCGTTGTCGACGACCACGAGATCCACAGGGTTGAGTGCGCGCCCCTTGCACGGGCCCTCGACGCACATGCCGGTGCCGAACTCGAACAGCGCGCCGTGCTTGCCACACATCAGGCGCAGCCCGTAATTGGGTTCAAGGAACGTATTTCGCTCCCAATCGAGATTGACGCCGTCGTGCGGGCATTTGTTCACATAGCCGAACACTTGCTTGCCCCAGCGCACGACGACGATCGGGAACGGCTTCTCTTCGCCGTTGTCGTCGACCCGCACGAGGTTGAAGCCGCGCGCCTTCTGGCTTGGAATGTCGCTCATCGCGCAAATGGCGTAGACGACCACGTCGGCCGCCGCGTCCTGTTCGATCGTCGTTTCCTGCTCGCTCATCGCGACGTCTCCTGCATCTGGGCCTTGTCCCGCTTCGCCAGCAATAGTCCGTTCGCCGCAAGCGAAAATTCCCGCCAGGCGGCGGCGATGTCCTGCATGATGACCTGAGTATAGTCCCGCGACAATTTATGTTCGCCCGGGAAATTTGAAAGGGCGCAGGACGTCTGGTTGAAGGCGACCACGTCATCCATGATCGACTGCAGCAAATCGCCAAAGGGCTTTTGTATGCTCGGCGTTAGCGCCGTGCGGCCGCGTTCGATGGCGACGTCGTCCATTTCGAAGGGCAGCGTCGCCAACACGCCCAGCGCCTGCTGGAATACTTCCTCCATCGCCCCAAGCACGGCGACCTGCGTGAGATTGTCGCGCTCTTGCGACGCCAGCGCGCGATTGAGCCGCCGGCGATAATTCTCGAACACCTCATCGGCGCGGGCGTCCACCCAAGCGGAGAAACGCGCCAGACTCGCCTCATTCATCGGCATATCGTCGAAGAGCGCGTCGCCGGAATTCGTCTTTTTCGCGTCAAGCGACGCCAAGGCGCGTTCGATGCGGCGCGCGGCGTCCAAAGCGCCTTCCAGATAGCCGGCGTTGCGCGCCGCTGTTTCCGAGCCGCCAAGAAAGAGCTTCTTGTCCCACAACGGCTGACGCAACAACGGATTCGCCACATCATGCGTGCCGTCGCCGCCCTGCTGCGCGCGATCCGCCGCGCTGCAGGTCAGTCGCTCGCTCGCCCAGTCCTGATAATGAATCTGCAGCGGTTCGACGTTAAGGCCAAACACATTGCAGATTTGGCTCTCGAGCAAGATCGGCAAACCCACGCCGAACGCCTTGCGCGTGTCGGCGTCCAGGGCGAGAAAGCCGCCGAGCGCGTGAAGGCCCGCCGACATGTCGCAGGCGTCGAAGATTTCGCCGATCACGGCCTGCTCATGCGTGACGAAAGCGGAGCCGGAGAGGCCCCGTTCGCGCCAGAAGGCGTCGCGAAACTCCATGCCAACCTTCGCCTGCGCCGCCATCCAGGTTTCGGTGCCAAGCATGGCCTGGTCCGTCGCATCGTCCAACGGCGGCGTGAAGCTGACGGTCTCACGCAGCAGGCGCGGCGGCAGCGACAGAACGACGCGGCGCGCGGCAATTTCCATGGGCTCTTCGCCCGTCTTGAATTCGAGCATCACATGGTCGCCGCAATCGCGCAGGCCAGCCAGCTCGTGACCGAGATGAACGGCGTCCGCCGGCAATGCGCGGACCAGAGCCTTCAGCAGGGTCGTCATTCCGCCATGCAAACGCCGAGCGTCATCGTACAGACGCTTGTCGTCGATGCGTTCGGCGCTTTTTTCGGCCTCGCGCAAATGCAATACGACGCCTTCGTCATGCTGCGGGAAATCCGGCAGCGCCAGTTCTTTGACAAGTTGCGCGATCAGCGGCTGCGTCTTCGGCCAGAACCAGCTGGGGCCGAGGTCGACGCCGCCGCCGCCGTCACGCGCCACAGTGAGAATGCGCCCGCCGAGGCGATCGCGCGCCTCGAAGATCGCAACCTCGTGACCGCGCAGGTGGAGCTTTCGCGCCAGCGCCACGCCGCATAAACCACCGCCGATGATCGCTACGTCCAGCATGTTGCGTCGTCCGCTTTCTGTTCGATGCGGTGAATAGCAATTAATGTGCAAGATTCGCGGCGGCGCGCGGACGCCTGAACGACCCGATCTTATGGCACGAAAATTGAACCTCCTCGGCAAAGTTCCATCGCTAAGGAGTCGAAGATGAATCTGGCCTCTGAATTCGCCAACTGCTCGCCCGACGAGTTGAAGGAATTGCTGAGCGGCGGCACATTGACCGTCTATTCGGTCGCGCGTCCCGCGACAGCGGATTTAGCGGTCGAGCGCAGTGGCGTGCTGGCGGTCTTCACCTTCGCCTCGCCGGCGTTTGGTCCTGCGACGGATGGCGTTGAGACGCCCTTGTTCGTCGCCGATTCCGTCCCGGCGGGCACGACGGGAACGCCGGGTTTCGCCCGCGCGCAGAAGGCCGACGGCACGGTGGTCGCGGATTTCTCCGCCGGCAGCGGCGACCGCGAAATCAAATTCGCCGAGGTCTCCTGCTCGCCCGGCGCGCCGGTCAAGGTCGCCAAATTCACCATCAAGCAGGGCGATTGGCCGGAGCGGCCCGACTATTACGGCACGCGTCCGCGCTCGGGCTATCCGCTTCCCGTCGCTCCGTGACGCTTGACGCGCGCAACTATTGTGAAATTGCAGACAAGAGGTCTGAATGATGGCTGAAACCCTGACCAGTCCAATCGTCAGCGCGGCATGGCTCGCAGAACATCTGAACGACGGCGACATTCGCATTCTGGACTGCACATGGCATCATCCGAGCACCAATCTCGACGGCCGCAATCAATATCGCGGCCGGCACCTGCCGGGCTCGGTCCATTTCGACGTCGATCATATCGCCGATCCGAATTCGGACCTGCCGCACATGCTGCCGAATGAAGCGGATTTCGCCAAGAAAGTCGGACTGCTCGGCGTCGGCGACGGCGATCGCGTGATCGTCTACGACCGGCTGTTCGGCGGCGCGGCCGCGGCGCGCGTGTGGTGGATGTTCCGCGTGTTCGGCTACGACAATGTCGCGATGCTCGACGGCGGATTCAACCAATGGGTCGCCGCAAAGCATCCAACCGAAATGTCGCCGGTGCGTCCGCAACCGAAGACCTTCACGGCGAACTTCAGACCGGAGCTCGTCTTCAGTTTCGACCAAATGAAGAGCGCTGTCGCAAGCGGCGACGAGCAGATCGTCGACGCGCGCGGGCCAGGCAAATTTGACGGTTCGCAGGCCGACGTGTTTCCCTTCAAGAAGCTCGGACATATCCCGGGCGCCGTGAACGTGCCCTGGGCTGATCTGGTCGACCCGCAGACAGGCGTACTGCTCGACGCTCAAGGCTTGCGCGCGCGATTTGAAGCGGCCGGCGTCGATCTCGGCAAACCGATCGTGACCATGTGCGCTTCGGGCATGATCTCCTGCATGGACGCATTGGCGCTCTATCTTCTCGGACGCGCCGACGTTCCCGTCTATGACGGATCCTGGGCCGAATGGGAACGCGCCGACGAAGCGGCGGCGGCCGCGGCTTAAGAGGAGTGGGGCGCGTGAGCGATCTCGCGGACAATCAGCTCGAATTGGGAGAGGAATATGCTCTGTCCGCCACGCCGGATCGAACATGCTTCACGCTCCACAACAAAGCCGAAAGCATGGTCGCCGAACTGCGCGACGATGACGCCGCGCGCTTTCGAAGGGATTATGACGAGTTGAAGATCCAATTCCCCGATTGGAATGCGGATAAGCTGCTTGCCCAACTTTGGGATCAGGGCGGCTACGGCTGGCTCGCGCAACAGGAAGAGTGACGATGACGACTCTCGTGAAGATCACCGAGGACGGACGAAGACTCGAAGTCAAGGGCTTTGCCCTCTATCTCGACGGCGTTCTTGAAGCCGTCGACCTCACCGAGGTGAAGATGCACCCGGCGAAGGGAAAAATCTGGTCGATCATGCCGGACGCCACCCATGTGGCCGGCCGGGTCGCGCTGAACGCGGCGGAGACGGAGATCGTCAAGAAGGCGCTCGGCGAAGCTCAGGCGATGATGCTCTCCGACCCGATCGCCATCGCTGAGCGATTCAGAATCGCCGCCATGTGGAAGGCGCGCGAGCAAGGCATCGAATAAGGAAATATCGAATAATATATTCGTGATGTTGTGTGCGAGCCTCCGAACGGAGGCTCGCATTGTTTTTCAGACCAGCGCGACGTCTTCCGCCGCATGCGTCTGGCAATTTGTCGGACACACGCGCGCACAGGCCCCGCAGCCGATGCAGGCGCCGATGTCGTTCATCACCATGATCTTCTTTTCGACCTCATCGTCCTCGTCGTCATCGAGCGCGACCAGATCGCCGTCCTCATTCATCCCTTTCAGGGTCATCACGTCGCGACCGCACACCTTGAAACAGCGTCCGCAGCCGATGCATTTTTCCGGATCGATCGCAACAAGGTATTCGGGACACCAATCGCGCCCATCGCGCGTCGCTTGTGACATGGCCGTAAGCTTTCTTTCTCGAGTTAGACTGTCTCCAGGGACTTCAGCTTTGCACGCTTCTCCTCCAGCTGGGCGAAAGCGTCATGCGCCTTTTGCGCCACCTGGGGGATCGTGGTCCAATTGATCGGCAGTTCCTCCGAAAGATCATGCAGATCCATTTTCGCCTGCATGGCCTTCGCCGAGAGCTTCTTGATTTCCGCCTTCAACTCGTCGATCTCGCTCATCGCTGACCTCAATATTTTGCGACGTCGGGGAATTTCTGGATCATCTCGACGCCGGACTGGACATATTTGTCGCCTTCCGCCGCGAGCTTCTCGAAACTGTCGAAGCCGAAGCGATGCACGTCGCGCAGCTGCTTGTTCACGACGATCAAACGTCCGCCGATCAGCACCATGCGGCCGAAACCTTCATGGCTCATCTTCAGCATCGGCGAAATCATGACGCCGGTGGCGCGTTCAACGGAGAGCGCGACGGCGTTGAAGAAGAGCTCCATGCGCCAGATCGTCTCGGGGTCGGGATCGCCGATGATCGGCAGCGCGCGACGCGCCTCCTTGTCGACGACATAGGGGCCCAGGAGATCGAGGTCGCTTTTCGACTCCCAGGTCCCGTGCGTGTCCTGGGCGCGCCAGATCTTGATGAGCTCCTTGATGAAAGGAAGCTCGGCAACCGAGGTTTTTTCCAGCACGGCGCTAGGTTCAGACATAGGGATTCCTCACTCTTCGAAATCGAGCACGCGCTCTTTGCCCTTGGTCAGAGCTTTGCGCAGCCATGGCGGCGGGACGCCTCTCAGCACTTCCTGGAGCTTGTCCAGGAGATCCGAGATGGCCTCCGGCTGATTGACTTTCATCGGATGGATGTTGTTGGCGACGACGCGCGCGGCGCCCGAGCCGCCGATCGCGGCGACATAGAGGATGGCGCAATCCTTGATCGCGTCGATCTTCGGCGCGAGCTTGTCCTCATTGCCGTCTTCCTTGAGATCGCCGTCGAATTCGATGGCCTCGAGGAATTCGTGCCCTTCCGGGCCGATTTCATAGATTGCGATGTTCTTGGCCCAGCCGAAGTGCGCGTCGACGCGTTTCAGATCCTGGGTTGCGAATGCGACTTTCATAGCGCCTCCGATTTCGCCCCTAGTGCGAGGTTGCGGCGTGCGACGAGCCGACGCCATCGCGCCAGCTGTCAGGCGTCGGCTCGTGGTTTTCTTCGTGATCGGCCATCAACAGATTGCTGATGTCAAAGATAAGATCACGCGCGCCGCGATAGCCGACCATCAGTTGATGTCCGCCGCCGAGGCGGTCGAACATCGGAATGCCCATGCGAAAGAAAGGGATCTTTAAGCGCGCGGCGGCCTGCCTTCCATGCGAATGGGTGACCATCAGATCGCAGTCCCTGGCCTTCGCCAGATTTTCGAGGTCTTCGAGATCGCCGATCAGCACCTCCTCGGTCGGCAGTCCTTCGAGCACCGGCGATTGCGTGGTCGTCACCGCGACGCGAAGTTGCGCGCCCATCTCCGTCAGCAGGCCGCCGATGTCATTGAGCAGGTCCGGCTCGGCGCCGACCGCGAGCTTGCGGCCGCCGATGTGGAAATGACCATCCAGCATCGCATCGACGAGCTGACCGCGCTGCCGGCGATATTTCATCGGCGCCGGACGGCCGCTGATCTCCGTCAGAAAGGCCATCAGCGCGTCATTGGCCTCAAGCCCGCACAGCCGCTCGAACAGCCGGAACGGAACGCCGGTCTTTTTCTGCATGGCTTCGGCGGCGCGCCGCATTTGTGCGCCGATCGCGATCGTCCAGCCGGCCTGGCCCATCGCGGAAATTTCTTCAACGCCGACGCCGCCTATGGTGGTCGGCGTGAAATCGTCGGGGATATGGCCGTCGAGCGAACCGGCGAGATCCGGCAAAAAGGTCGGCTCCAGCCCGAAGTCCTCGATGATCGTGCGCAGCTCATCGAGATCGCCGGGCGTCAGATGACAGCCGGGCAGCACATTGATCTTGGTTGGATCGCGGCGCGCGGCGCTCTTTGGCGCCTCGACCATCGTCTCGACGATGCGCGTCACCGTCTTCTCCCAGCCGTCCTGGAAGGCGTCCTTAAAGTCCGGCGTCGAGACATAGACGATCGGCAGATGCGCCACCACGGCGTTCTTCTCGCGGATGAGCTTGATGTAGCCGTCGACGTCGTCGCCCTTGGTCTCGGTGACGCCGGTCGAGCAGATGCCGATGATCTCCGGCTTGGTGCGGTTGTATATATTCAGCACCGCCTGCTCGACGTTTTCATAGCCGCCGAGGACCGTCGCGACTTCGCTCATCGCGGTGGTCTGCATCGGAATGGCTTCTTTGAAGTGCCGCGTGAACAGCACTAGGCCGAAGGACGTACAGCCCTGCGAGCCATGCAGCAGCGGCATGGCGCCGCGCAGCCCCATGAACGCGAGCGCGCCGCCGATCGGCTGACTCATCTTGAGCGGATTGACCGAGCAGGCCTTCTTGCTGACGGTGACGGTCGCCATCGCGCTACTCCGCTGCGATCGCGTGAGAGGTCGAGACCATTTGCTCGAGGATCTCTTCGATTCGCACCGCGCAGGCGCCGCAGCCGCCCGAAGCGTTCGTCGCCTCGCGCACGCCTTCCACGGTCGTGATGTGGTTCGCGAGGATCGCGTCCTCGATCACCCCGAGCTCGACACTCTTGCAATTGCAGATTTTCTTGGCGCGTCGCGCCTGTTCCGCCTTGACCGGATCGGCGGCCAGCGCCGCCGCCTCGGCTTCCGCCTGCGCCATCGCGCGGCTTTGCCAATTGTCGCCCGCTGTTTCCCAGGGCGCCGGCTTGCGCACCTGCGCCCAAACCGGATTGTACAGCGCCTTGTCGATCTCTTCGACGAGCTTTACCATACCGACATAGCCCATATAGGCGTGATGCCGCTCCTGGTTGATGTCGAGCCAGGGCATCGAGGCCTTCAGCGCGATGAACTGCGAGCGGCCGCCCGAGAGCATGATGTCGGCGCGCGCGTCCTTGAGCATCTTGTACATTTCGCGCGGCGTCATATCCTCGATCATATGGGCGTCCTGGCCCATCAGCTCCTTGATGCGCTCCTTGTCCTCTTTCGTCGATTTCTTGACCGACGTGCCGACGAGTTCGAGCCCTGCTTCCTGCAGCGCCGCGACGACCGACCAGGATTTGACGCCGCCGGTGATCAGCAGCACCTTCTTCCCTTCGAAGCGCGGCTTGTATTTAGCGATCGCCGCCCAGGCGTTGGCCTCTTCCCGCGCAATCAGCGCTTCGGTGCGCTCCATCAGTTCGGCGGGCGCGCCGCGCTCGATCAGCATGCGCGCGATCTCGCGCAGCGAGTCGCTGCTGTCCTCGATGCCGTAGAAGGAGCCTTCGAAGAAGGGGATGCCGTAGCGCTCCTCCATCTTGCGCGCGACGTTGATCATCGCCTTGGAGCAGACCATCATCGCCGCCTTGGCGCGATGCGACGAGGCGACTTCCTTATATTTTCCGTCGCCGGAGATGCAGGCCATGATGCGAATGCCGAGCTCGTCGAGCAGCGGCTTCACCTGCCATAATTCTCCGGACAGATTGTATTCGCCGATGATATTGAGGTCGTAGGGAGTCGTGTATTCCGGCTCCTCGGTGCCGATCACATGTTCGAGCAGCGCCTCGCCGGCGAGCTTATTGCCGAGATTCTTCGGTCCGACGAAGCCCGGCGAGTTGATCGGGATGACCGGTTTGCCGAATTTCTCGCGCGCCGCTTTGCAGACGGCGTCGATATCGTCGCCGATCATCGCCGGCACGCAGGTCTGATAGACGAAAACCGCGGGGGGATCGTATTTCTCGATGATCTCGCGAATGGATTTGAACAGACGCTTCTCGCCGCCGAAGACGACGTCGGTCTCGTTGATGTCGGTGGTGAAGCCGGTCCGCCACAGATTCGAGCCGGAGGATTTCGCGCCGCGATTGTCCCAGCTGTTGCCCTCGCACGCGATGGGTCCGTGCACCAAATGCGCAACGTCGGTGAGCGGCTGAAGCGCGATTTTGGCGCCGTCGAAGGCGCATCCGCCGGCGGCCCCGCCCGGCTGTAATTGCTTGGTGCAGCCTTTTTTGCGTTCGGCTTCTGACTTGTTCGCGTTTTTACCGCAGCCTGGCTCGTTGAAAACGTCCTGGATCGTGGCGGAAAGCGAACTCATGCATCTTCTCCTTCACGTTGCGAACGCATTCAGCCGACTGCAGTTGTCGGCTCCCGCCGCGAGGGCGGGAGCCGCATCGTCTTAGCGGATGATGTCGAAGCTATAGTCGCTCTTCGCCGGCACGTTGGTGGTGGCGTCGATCGATTCAAAGATACGATCGAGGATCCACACCAGAACGTTCATGCCGCCCTGATAGCCCCACACCGGATAGCGGTGGTGATGGTGGCGATCAAAGATCGGGAAGCCGATACGGATCAGCGGCGTGCCCGTGTCGCGCTCCAGATATTTCCCGTAGGTGTTGCCAATCAGGAAATCCACCGGCTCGGTGAAGAGCAGCGAACGCATGTGCCAGAGATCCTTGCCGGGATACACGTGGCAATTCTGACCGAAGGGCGAGGAGTCGAGCAGTTTCTGCACCTTCTCCGCCCAGGCCTTGCCGCCGTTGGTCGCAAGGATATGCGTCGGCTCGGCGCCGAGCTCCAGCAGGAAGCCGGCGAGCCCAAGGCAGAGATCCGGATCGCCGTAGATCGCGAATTTCTTGCCGTGAATATGGGCGCTCGAATCAGCCAAAGCGTCGACGAGACGACCGCGCTCGCGCGCCAGCTCTTCCGGAATCGGCTTGCCCGTGAGGTTCGACAAGGTCATGAGGAACTTGTCGGTCGCGGAGACGCCGATCGGATGATTGAAGGCTGCGACTTCCTGACCATGCGCGGCGATCACGGGCAGCGTCTTCTCGGTGCAATACTCCTGCATCGAGATCGTCGCCTTGGCGTGGATCGCATTCGCGGCGTCCTCCAGCGTGGTGCCGCCGTCATACATCCGGAACTCGCCGTCGGTGGGCGTGTCGAAGACTTCGCTGTTGTCGGCGAGGATCGTGTAGTCGATCCCCATCAGACCGAAGATGCGCTTCACTTCGCGCATGTTGCCGACCGTGTAGCCGTCAAAGCCGCCGATGAAGTTGATCTTTTCGTTCGGCTTGCGCTCGAGCTTGTCGACCGTGCCGGCCTTGCCGTCCCAGAAGTGCTCGACGATGCCCTTCAACGCATTGTCGTAGCCGGTGACATGGCTGCCGACGAAGGCGGGGGTGTGAGCGAAGGGAACATCATATTCCGCCGGCACCGAGCCCTTTTCCTTCGAGGTCTTGATGAAGGCGTTCAGATCGTCGCCGATGACTTCCGCCATGCAGGTGGTCGAGACGGCGATCATCTTCGGCTTATACATGTTGTAGGTGTTCGCCAGGCCGTCGATCATGTTGTTGAGGCCGCCGAACACCGCCGCGTCTTCCGTCATCGACGAGGACACGCAGGAGCTCGGCTCCTTGAAGTGTCTCGACAGATGGCTGCGATAGTAAGCGACGCAGCCCTGCGAGCCATGCACGAAGGGAATCGTCTGCTCGAAGCCGACGGCGGCGAACACCGCGCCAAGCGGCTGGCAGGCCTTGGCGGGATTGACCGTCAGGGCCTCGCGAGCGAAGTTCTTCTCGCGATATTCGGGCGTCTTGGCCCATTCCCGAACGCGCTCCACCTCAGCCGGATCGCGTGGGTTTTCGAACATCTTCTTCTTGTTCGCCAGCATCTGCTGGTACTCTGGACCCCTAAAGAGGTCGAAATGGTCTAATACGTGTTCTGCGGACTGCGGCATGGTCGAACCCTCGCGTCATGCATTGGGGGACCGGCGCGCGCTTTCGCAACGCGCCGGCGCTGTTTTATTCCGCGGCCTGAAGCAGCGGCTGTTCGTCGGCCTTCCACGGCGCCTTGGTCATTTTCCAGACCGGCGAGTTGATCGCCATGTCCATGTCGCGCGCAAAGATCGCGAAACCGTCATAGCCATGGTAGGGGCCCGAATAGTCCCAGCTGTGCATCTGGCGGAAAGGCACGCCCATCTTCTGGAAGACGTATTTTTCCTTGATGCCGGAGCCGACCAGATCGGGCTGGATCTTCTCGACGAATTTTTCGAATTCGTAGCCGGTCACGTCGTCATAGATCAGCGTGCCGTCCTTAACGTAATGCTGGGCGGTGCGCTGATAGTCGTCGTTATGGCCGAACTCGTAGCCCGTGCCGACGACCTCCATTCCGAGGTCTTCGTAGGCGCCGATCACGTGACGCGGGCGGAGGCCGCCGACGAACAGCATGACCGTCTTGCCTTCCAGGCGCGGACGATATTTGGCGATCACCGCGTCCATCAGGGGCTGATATTTGGCGATGACCCGCTCGGCGCCTTCCTTGATCTTGTCGTCGAAATAGCTGGCGATCTTGCGCAGCGACTCGGCGATCTTGCTCGGGCCGAAGAAGTTATATTCGCACCACGGAATACCGTACTTTTCTTCCATGTGGCGCGAAATATAGTTCATCGAACGGTAGCAATGCAGAACGTTGAGCTTCGCCTTCGGCGTCGCTTCCAGTTCGGCGAGGCTGCCGTCGCCCGACCACTGAGCAATCACGCGCAGACCCATTTCTTCGAGCAGGATGCGCGAGGACCAGGCGTCGCCGCCGATGTTGTAGTCGCCGATGATGGCGACGTCATAGGGGGTCGGCTCGAAGCGCGGCGCCGCTTCCGGGTCCATCTTGTCGAACACCCAGTCGCGGATCGCGTCGTTGGCGATGTGATGGCCGAGCGACTGAGAAACGCCGCGGAAGCCTTCGCAACGCACCGGAACGATGGTCTTACCGTCATATTCCTTCGACTTGACCTTCGACACCGCCTCGATGTCGTCGCCGATGAGGCCGATCGGGCATTCCGACTGCACGGTGATGCCGTTGTTCAGCGGGAACAGCTCCTGGATTTCGTCCATGATCTTGGCGAGCTTCTTGTCGCCGCCGAAGACGATGTCCTTTTCCTGGAAGTCGGACGTGAACTGCATCGTGACGAAGGTGTCGATGCCGGTCGTGCCGATGTAATAGTTGCGGCGAGCCGCCCAGGAATACTGGCCGCAGCCGACCGGGCCGTGGCTGATGTGGATCATGTCCTTGATCGGGCCCCAAACGACGCCCTTCGAGCCGGCGTAAGCGCAGCCGCGAATGGTCATCACGCCGGGAATCGACTTGATGTTCGACTTCACGCCGCAGTCAGGCTTGCCGTCCTGATGGACGTTGAGGTGCTTGGCGCGGCGCTTGGCGGTCTTCTCGGGATAGACCTTGAGAACCTCTTCGATGAGCGCCTTATTGCGCTCCTTGATCTCCGCGACGTTCAATGTGGGCGAAACACTCATTTGATGTCTCCTCTATGTTCCTGAATTTCCGGTCGACCTCCCTTTGTTGGGAGGTCGACGCTTATGCATTGGCGGATTAGGCGATGGCCGCGAGGTCGGCGGCGGTCTTGCCGATCTGGCTCTCGTCGACCGCCTTCATGATGCCGTGCTCCATCAGCATGTCTTCGAGCTCGTCCATCGTGATCGGCGTCGGGATGATGCCGTTGCCCGCATTGGCGTGGACCTTGTTCGCCAGATTGCGGTAATGGCCAGCCTGCGTCGACTCCGGCGCATATTCGATCACCGTCATGCGGCGCAGCTCGGCGTGCTGAACGATATTGTCGCGCGGCACGAAGTAGATGAGCTGCGTGCCAAGCTTCGCCGCAAGCGCTTCCGCAAGCTCGAGCTCCTTGTCCGTCTGGCGCTCGTTGCAGACCAGGCCGCCCAGGCGCACGCCGCCGGAGTTGGCGTATTTCAGAATGCCCTTCGAGATGTTGTTGGCCGCATACATGGCCATCATCTCGCCGGACATGACGATGTAGATCTCCTGCGCCTTGTTCTCGCGGATCGGCATCGCAAAGCCGCCGCAGACAACGTCGCCCAGCACGTCGTAGGACACATAGTCGATGTCCTCGTAAGCGCCGTTCTCCTCGAGGAAGTTGATCGAGGTGATCACGCCGCGGCCCGCGCAGCCGACGCCAGGCTCAGGTCCGCCGGACTCGACGCAGCGGATGTTGAGATAACCGACCTTCATCACGTCTTCGATCTCGAGATCTTCGACGCTGCCGGCGTTCGCCGCAAGGCTCAGGATCGTGTCCTGCGCCTTGGCGTGAAGGATCAGGCGCGTCGAGTCAGCCTTCGGATCGCAGCCGACGATCAGAATCCGGTGACCCATCTCCGCAAGTGCGGCCAGTGTGTTCTGGGACGTCGTCGACTTGCCGATGCCCCCTTTGCCATAAAACGCGATTTGCCGTAGCGACATGTCTGTCTCCTCTTGAGCCCTTACTCCAGCCGCGATTCCCTTGCGGCGCCTTGCGTTCGCTGCCGAGTTAGAGAAGGACTCCCCAGAAGAGGTTCTCTTCGACGGCCCTCGATTTCCGGTCGAGCCCGTCCTGCTTTCGCAATGTCCATGCCAGCGCTTTGCGGCCGTGACCGCCAAAAATTTATGTATTGGAATTCAAATACTTATAAAGTAGCGACGCGACGTTATCCGATGTCAAAAAGCTAACAACCATGTGCTGTGGGCGACAATGGCGTGGCTCCAGCGCGACCGAAGATTTGGCGCATTTTTCGCCGTGAGCGTCGTTGTGATGTCGGCTGAAATGCCGCCTCGGCCGGCGGCGATTCCCGAGCTCGCGTGGAAATGTGCGACGCCCGCGGCTTGAACGGCGAAACGCCAGCGCCGGCGCCCCGGGCGACGCTGCCGGAAACGACCTTGGCGCCGGGCTTACGTCGGGCGCGATCGAGGCGCGAAGCGGACCGACGCGACGGGCTTGCCGGCGCTCTACGGACCTTCGCCGGAAGGCCAGCGCCCGCGTGGGCGCGCTCAGCTCCGCATATCTGCGGCGCGCGGTCCGCGGAGCTACGCTGGTCTCACAGCTGTCGATCTCATGGAGAATCGGCCTGACGGCGGAATTTTCCGGCGGCGGCGTTCAACAGGCCGGCGTCAGCCGCCCGCGACGCGCAGGTCGTCACTTCAGCGCTTCGTTCGCGAGACGCTCGCGGGCCGCTTCCGCGACAAGCGGATCGCTGTCGTCAATCAGACCGCCGATTTCGTGCACGTTCAATCTGGTCGCCACGTAATGGCGCACGCGCCAATCGACATCTTCGCGCAAATCCAACAATTGCTCGGGCGTCATCCTTTGCGCCGTCTCAAGACGCACATCAGCGTTCGAATCTCGACACATGCGCCCCAACCATTGGATGTCAATCCGTTGCGCAACGATACGCCGGACTTCCACTTCCGGGTCATCGAGCATCATCACCAGCAAGGCCGGCGCAACCTTGCGGGCGATCACGATCCGCACGTAATAATCCTCGTCCTGCATCATCGGCAGAAGATCGGGATCATCGAGCAGAGTCGCGACGCGGATTCGAACTTCGCGATGCGGGTCGTTGCGCAATTCGCACTGATACCGCGCCGGCAATCGTCGCACCGCTTCCCAGCGCACGGTCTCGTCTGGATCCGACAACAAGCGGGGGAGCAGAAAAGGATTGGCGAATTTCGCCGCAATGGCGC
The DNA here is from genome assembly GCF_050251305.1 of Methylocystis sp. Lineage (GTDB taxonomy): Bacteria > Pseudomonadota > Alphaproteobacteria > Rhizobiales > Beijerinckiaceae > Methylocystis. The sequence goes on from NZ_JBFWNB010000001.1 coordinate 43,772, forward strand.
GCACTTCGAAATGCGGATGCGAGAGGTAGCTGTCGGCGAGTTCGGGATGCCAGTTGAAGAAGCGATCGATACGCCGCGCATATCGATCGTGCACGCAGGCTTTGCGCAATTCGCATCGACCCGCCGCCAGCAGATCCTGATGCGCGCAGGTCGTACAATCGATATCCAACCCGCGCCAGTCGCGCGCCTCGTCGATCTCACGCGTCATCATCGAGTCCGATTCTGTCAAGCACGCCGAGAAGGACTTTTGCGCCGATCTTGTCGGTTGGATCGAGTTCGAGAAGCTTTGCGATGGCGATTCGGCTTTCTTCGATTTCGCCGAGGCGCATCTGCAAATAGGCGTAGCCCTTCAACGTAAAGAGGAAGAAGCGCGGCAGCATTTCTTCATAGCTGTCGAAAACCGCATCCTGCGCTGAAGCGCGTCGCCAGTCCCGCGGCATGTTATTTTCGCGCGTCGCCTTTTCGAGACAGCGATTCGCGATCTCCAACGCTTCGCGCAATCTGCCTTTGTAGAAGTAAAAGCGATAGAAGCCGATCAACACGGCCGCGTGATCGGGCGCCCATTGCTGGGCCTGGCGCAAATAACGCTCCGCCGTTTCAGAATCGGCGTAGGTTTCGCTGGCAAGATGAAGAAATTCTTCGGCTTCGGGCGGTAAGCCCTCGCCAAGCAGCGCCCCGGCGAGAAGCTCCTTCTCGTCGGGGCCTAAAGCGGCTTGCTCGCCAATCGGCATCGCCTGCGCCTTTAATGCACATGCTCCGTGACAGGCGCGGCCGAGCTCTTGCACGAGCCGGTGTTCTTTGGATCGTGAAAGACCAGCCCCCCGCCCGAAGCGGAATCGGTGAAGTCGATGGCGACCCCGTCGAGCAGCAGGCGGCTTTCAGCCGGCAGGAAGAACTTCACGCCCTCGACGGTGAATTCCTTGTCGCCGTCACGCGGCGCGGCTTCCACGTCAAACACCGCGCTGAGTCCCGAGCAACCGCCTGGAGTCACCATCAAGCGAAAGCCGCCGCCTGGATTGGCGCTAAACTGGATCATGCGCCGGATAAATTTCTGGGCGGCGGGCGTAAGCGTAAAATTCATTGCAGGCCTCCTCAAGCCGGCGCTTGATAACGCGGATAGGCGTTATCGATCACACACGTATTGTCGACCGGACAGACCGCCGCACATTGCGGCGCGTCGAAATGGCCGATGCACTCCGTGCATTTCTTCGGATCAATGACGAACGTGCCGTTCTTTTCAGTGATCGCCACGTTCGGGCATTCCGGCTCGCAGGCGGAACAACTCGTGCACTGCGAGGCGATGATCTTCAGCGTCATATCTTGCTCCTAGCTTGGTTCCTCTCGACGCACGCCTCAGGCCGCGTTGATGAGCGCGCCCTGACGGATCTCGGCGTCGCCGCGCTCCTGATGTTCGATCTCGCCGCTGTTCACCTTGTCGAGATAGGCCTTGAACCAAGCGATCGCCGACTTCTCGATGAACTCATGCGCATATTGATCGACGGGTTCGATGCCGGCCTTGATCAGGTCGTTCTTCGGACAACCGCCGATCTTGGCGACGAACACCGCATGGCAGTCGTTGATCGCGCGGATAACCGTCTCGAGGCTGTCCTCGTCGCCATATCCGCCTTGACAGTAGAGATCGACGCGACGATGTCCGACGAATTTGGCGCCTGACGTCGAGAGTTCGTAAACCTGGAACTCCTTGGCGTGACCGAAATGTTCGTTGATCAGACCCGAACCCTTGGTCGCCACCGCGATCAGCAGTTTGATGTCGCTAGCCGCGCCGGCCAGCGTCGCCAACTCTTCCTGCTTTGCGGCGACCTTGGCGACGCGCTCTTCTTCGACCTTCTCCTGATAGGCCTTGCGCGACTCGAGATCGTAATCAACTTCCATCGCCATGATTTTTTCGGTGGTGAACTCTGCGCTGCGATCCTCGCCGAGCAGGCCGACCGCGTCGGCGCGGCACTGGCGGCAATGGCGCATCATGTTCATCTCGCCTTCACAGCTGTCCTGCAGCGCCTTCAGCTCCTGGGCCGACGGACCACGCTGGCCATTGAGGCCGAACACCGTTCCGTGCTCCGGCGCGGAGATCAGCGGCATGATGTTGTGCAGGAACGCGCCGCGCGATTTGACGGCCTTGTTCACTTCGACGAGATGCTTGTCGTTGATCCCGGGGATCATCACCGAATTCACCTTGCACAGAATGCCGCGCTCGGTGAGCATTTCGAGGCCTTGCAGCTGCCTGTCGGTGAGGAGCTTCGCCGCTTCGACTCCGGTGTAGCGCTTATGCTTCCAGAACACCCACGGATAGATCTTCGCGCCGACCTCGGGATCGACCATGTTGATGGTGATCGTGACGTGATCGACGTTATAGCCGGCGATCGTGTCAACGTGATCCGGCAGCGCCAGACCGTTGGTCGACAGGCAGAGCTTGATATCGGGCGCCGTGCGCGAAATCAGGTCGAACGTCTTGAAGGTCTTTTCCGGATTGGCGAGCGGATCGCCCGGGCCGGCGATGCCCAGAACCGTCATCTGCGGAATGGTCGAGGCGACGGCCAAAACTTTCTTCGCGGCCTGCTCCGGGGTCAGCTTCTCGCTGACGACGCCGGGACGCGATTCATTGGCGCAATCATATTTGCGATTGCAATAGTTGCACTGGATGTTGCAGGCCGGCGCGACCGCGACATGCATACGCGCATAATGGTGGTGCGCTTCTTCGCTGTAGCAGGGATGGTTCTTGACCTTCTCCCAAATCTCGGTCGGAAGGTCGCCCTGTCCGGCGCCCGACCCGCAGCTCGCTTTTCCGCTTCCGCCCGACGTGCCGCACCCCTTGTGCTCGGCAATCTTCTGCATCACGTCGTCCATCGCGACTGCCGCGTTCACCCCTTCAGCTGCGTCCGCCGTTCCAACATCCAGAGACGTCATGGCTGTGCTTCCTTCTCTCGCTGCAAAGTCGCCTGGGCCGACGTTCGGCTGAGACGGAGCGATGCATCAGTTTGTGGAACGGTTAGCAACAACCATGCCAGCGCTATATCAAAAAATTTTCTAGGTAATTCAATTAGTTATTCTGATAAAGCAATGTAAATATCCCAACACGTCACGACATTCCACGGCACGACACTTGTTACAGATTCAACATCGTCCTTCGTATTCCGGCGCCCGGCGGTCCATGGATCAGACGAGGGTCGGATGGGCCTTCTCTAAAATCTCTCGGCGCAGAGCCGCGTCGGTCCTGCATTGCCCCGCGCGAACGACGCCCGGCCGTTGGCGGCGTCGGCGATGCGATTCGACAACGGCTTGGCGGGGTTGGTCCTCGCCTGGACGGCGATTCCCGTTCAATCGACGATCATCGGATCGCGCCCGGACGCGCGCGTTCCAATCGGCAAAAAGGCGACGCAGGGTTTTACGCCGCCGCGCCGGCCAAATCGGCGGGCGGCGGCCCGTGGACGTCACGTCCGACGTCGGAACGTCCCTGACGGCCCGCGACGTCAGCTAACAGCTCATGACGCGCGCAGGCCTTGGGATCATTGTCACCTTCTCAGACGTTCGGAAACCAGCGTGGTCAGCGCCTCGCGCGCGCTGCGATTCTCCACGGCGTCGATCACTTCGCCGATGAAGGCTTCCGTGAGCAGCGATTCAGCTTCCGCCCGGCAGATCCCGCGCGCCATCAGATAGAAGACCAAGTTCTCGTCCAGCGCGCCGACGGTCGAGCCATGCGCGCATTGAACGTCGTCGGCGAAGATTTCCAACTCCGGCTTGCAATTGGCCTGCGCGCCATCGGACAGCAGGAGCGCTCGCGCCATCATGCGCGCGTCGGTCTTTTGCGCGCCGGGCCGAACCAGGATTTTTCCCTGAAAGACCGCCTGCGACGAGTCGTTCAGCACCGATTTGAACAGCGCCTTGCTTTCCGCGCGCTCCGCCGCGTGGTCGAGGAACAAGGTGGCGTCGGCGTGTTCCTTGTCCTTCAAGATGTTGGCGCCGCGCAGCGCGGCATGGGCGTTATGCCCGTTGAGGTTGATGAAGGACTGGTTGCGCAACACCGCGCCGCCGAGATTGAGCCCTAGATCGTTGAGCTGGCTATCGGCGGCGAGCGCGGCGACGAAGGTCGAGACATGCATCGCGGCGGCGCCCTCGCGGCTGATCTTCAGCCGTTCAAGCGACGCGCCTTCCTCCAATACGACCTCGGTCGCGGCGTTGACGTGATATTCTTCGCTTGTCGCGCCCTCGAAGGTCTCGATCAGCGTCGCCCGCGCGCCTTTCTCGACAATGACCAGCGAGCGCAGAAAATAGGTCGCCGGCTGAGCGCCCGCGACGAACACCAATTGTATCGGCCGATCGACGCAGGCGTCGGCGGCGACCCGGATCACGACGCCTTCGCCCATGAGCGCCGTGTTGAGCGCGAAGGCCGGATCATCGACCTTGCCCGCCTTCCCGAGTTGCGCGGTCGTCGCGGCGTCGCCCTTGGCCAAGGCCTCGGACAGCGACATGACGCTGAGCCCTTTTTCCAGATCGGCGAGATCGGAAAGCGCCGGAACGAAATAGCCGCCGACGAAGACGATGCGGCGCGCGCCGACGCCTTCAAGAACCGCCGCGTCCTGCGCGCTTTGTTTGGCGCTGTCCTCCGGCGGCGAGGCCAGGGGCTTCACGTCGCGCAGCAGGGAGCGCAGATCGGTGTATTTCCAGGCCTCGTCGCGTCGGTTGGGAAGCCCTGTCTTGGAGAAGGCGTCGAACGCGGCGGTGCGCATCTGGGCGAGTTGCGTGGCGCCGTCGCTCGGCTGGGCGGCGAATATTTCCGCCAGCCGGACCTCGGCGTCAGTGAGCTTGCGCGGCGTGGTCGGTGCGTTGTCCATGACTCAAGCCGCCTCGCTCTGGTAGCTCGCGTAGCCTGTTTCTTCGAGCTCCAGCGCGAGCTCCTTCCCGCCGGTCCGCACGATGCGGCCGGCCGATTGCACATGCACGACGTCCGGCGTGATGTAATCGAGCAGACGCTGATAATGGGTGATCACAACGATCCCCCGGTCCTTCGAGCGCAACTGATTGACGCCGTTGGAGACGACTTTCAGCGCGTCGATGTCGAGCCCGGAGTCGGTCTCGTCGAGAATGCACACCTTAGGCTCGAGTAGCATCATCTGCAGCGTCTCGGCGCGTTTCTTCTCGCCGCCGGAGAAACCGACGTTCACCGGACGCCGCAGCATGTCCATGTCCATGTCCAGGATCTTGGCGAGCTCCTTGACGCGCTTGATCAGATCGGGCGAGGACATTTCCTCCTCGCCACGCTTCTTGCGTTGCGCGTTGAGCGCGGCGCGCAGGAACGTCATGGTCGCGACGCCCGGAACCTCCAGCGGATACTGAAACGCGAGGAACAGACCGGCCGCGGCGCGTTCGTCGACGGTCATCTCCGAGAGATCAGCGCCGTCGAGCAGCGCCTGCCCTTCGGTGATGTTGTAGCCGGGGCGGCCGGAAAGCACATAGGACAGCGTCGATTTGCCGGAGCCGTTCGGCCCCATGATCGCATGCACCTCGCCCGCCTTCACGGTGAGATCATAGCCGTTCAGAATCTGCTTGCCGGCAATTTCCGCCTTGAGGTTGCGAATTTCCAGTAGCGCCGTCATCCCACCACTCCCAATCTGTTGAGGCGTCAGCCGACGCTGCCTTCGAGACTTACCGAGATCAGCTTTTGCGCTTCAACCGCGAATTCCATCGGCAGTTGCTGCAACACGTCGCGCACGAAGCCGTTGACCACCAGCGCGGTCGCATCTTCCTGCGATAATCCGCGCTGCATGCAGTAGAACAAAACGTCCTCCGAGATCTTCGAGGTCGTCGCCTCGTGCTCGAACACGCAGGACGGGTTCTTCGCTTCGATGTAGGGGATTGTGTGCGCGCTGCAGGCGTCGCCGATGAGCAGCGAGTCGCAATTGGTGAAATTGCGGGCGCCTTCCGCCTTGCGATGCGCCGACACGAGCCCCCGATAGGCGTTTGACGAATGGCCGGCCGAGATGCCTTTCGAAATGATGCGGCTCGTCGTGCCCTTGCCAAGATGAATCATCTTGGTGCCGGAGTCGACCTGCTGGCGACCGTTTGAGATCGCGATCGAATAGAATTCGCCGCGAGAATTGTCGCCGCGCAGCACGCAGCTCGGATATTTCCAGGTGATCGCCGAGCCGGTCTCGACCTGCGTCCAGCTGATCTTCGAATTGGCGCCGCGGCAGTCGCCGCGCTTCGTGACGAAATTATAGATTCCGCCTTTGCCGTTTTCGTCGCCCGGATACCAGTTCTGCACCGTCGAATATTTGATCTCGGCGTCGTCGAGCGCCACGAGTTCGACCACCGCCGCATGCAGCTGGTTCTCATCGCGCTTGGGCGCGGTGCAGCCTTCGAGATAGCTGACGTAGGCCCCGCGGTCGGCGATGATGAGCGTACGCTCGAATTGCCCGGTGTTCTTTTCGTTGATGCGGAAATACGTCGACAATTCCATCGGGCAGCGCACGCCCGGCGGGATATAGACGAACGATCCGTCCGAAAACACCGCGCTGTTCAGCGTCGCAAAATAATTGTCGGAGGTCGGCACCACCGTTCCGAGATATTTGCGCACCAGTTCGGGATGCTCGCGCAGCGCTTCCGAGATCGGGCAGAAGATCACGCCCGCCTTCTTCAACTCTTCCTTGAAGGTCGTCGCGACGGAGACCGAGTCGAACACCGCGTCGACGGCGACGCGCGGACGCTCTTCGCCCTCCGGCCGCTCGACGCCGGCGAGAATTTCGCGCTCATGCAGCGGAATGCCGAGCTTCTCGTATGTCCGCAGCAGTTCCGGATCCACTTCGTCGAGCGATTTCGGACCCGCCGTCGATTTCGGCGCGGCGTAATAATAGAGATCCTGATAGTCGATCGCCGGATAATCGACGCGCGCCCATTTCGGCTCGGTCATCGTCAGCCAGCGGCGATAGGCCTCCAGCCGCCATTCGAGCATCCATTCCGGCTCGCTCTTCTTCGCAGAAATGAAGCGAATCACCTCTTCGGAGAGACCCTTGGGAGCGAGATCCGATTCAATGTCGGTGACGAAACCATATTTGTATTGATCGGCGCCAATCCGGCGAACTTGATCAACTGTCTCTTGCACCGCCGCCATTTCGGCCTCCGTTCACTGTTGCGCTTCGTCCAGGCGCGCCTGGACAAGGCGCCTCACTTCCGGATCAGGATCGTCGCGCAGATGCGCCAGCAATTCCGTCCCACATCGCTCCGCCACCAGGAAGCGGACTCGTAAGTCTTCGTCGGCGACAAGCAGTCCCAGCTGCGCCGGCGCCAATCGCTCTGCAATAATCATGCGCACGCGCGGTTCGGGATCGCGCGCCATGGCCGGAAGCCTGTCGAGAGCGATCCGGCGCGCCGCTTCGCATCGCACCTGAGCGTCGTCGTCGGTCGTTGCGCCGGCGAGGATGTCGGGCGACGCGCGACGCGCGGCGATCAGACGCACGCCGCAGTCTTCATCGAAGAGCAGCTTGACGAGATTCGCGCCCTCGACTCGCTGGGCCATGGCCATGCGCACCTTGCGGTCGCTGTCGCCGATCAATTTTTCCGCAAGCCGCAGCGGCAGACGCTGCGCCACCATCGCTCTGACGTCAGGCTCCTCGTCATCGATCAGCGCGCGCAACTGAAAGACGCTCGCATATTTCACTGCGCCGACGCGCAGCTCGAAATAGGGATGATCGAGATATTTCGCGGACTCCTGCGGACTGGCCGCGAAGAACCTGTCTATGCGGCGGGCCCTTCGGTCGCGCACGCAAATCTGCCCGAGATCGCAGAGACCTTTCTCGCGAATCTCCACATGCGGACAATCGCGGCAGGACAGGAAATTTCCGAGCCAGTCGACGGCGTCCATGCGATGCGTCGTCCCGTCAGGCGGCGCGTCTGGAGCTATGCCGGCACGCACGTGTTTTCGACGGGGCAGACGACGGCGCATTGCGGGGCGTCGAAATGCCCCTCGCACTCGGTGCATTTCTTGGGGTCGATGATGTACATGTCATTCTTGAGGCGGATCGCCGCATTCGGACATTCGAATTCGCAAGCCCCGCACACCGTGCATTGTGAGGCTATGATTTTGTACGCCATGTCGCGATTCCTCATCCATTTCATGCAAGCTTTTCGACTCCCTTCAAATCGCATGCCAGTCACGAACCGCGCCTGTCGGCCCCCTTGGCGCCCCCCGGAATCGCTAGAAGACGACGGCATTCAAGCCTGCAGGCTTACGGCGCAAGGGCGGTTTTGACGCGCCCGCTCCAGGCTCGGATGTTCGGCCTGCCCCGGCCTCACGATGCGGGCCACGCGGCGCATGAATTGGACAAATGTCCTAAATACGACAATCGTCCGAAGCGCTCAGATGCGCTTTATTTCGATGTTGTATTTCTTGAGCGCGTAATTGACCTGGCGCAGCGACAGTCCGAGCAGGCGCGCAGCTTTAGCCTGGACCCAGGCGGCCTTCTCCATCCCTTCGATGAGCCGCTCACGATCAATCATCTTGCGGGAGGACCCGAAACCGTCGGCCTCCTCCGCCCCGGCCATGTCGCGTCGCGACGCGGACTCGGTCGGGAAAGCCGGGCCAGATTCAGTCGCGCCGCGGCTCGCCGGCGCGATCCCGGGAGGCGGAACCGCGACGCCCATGCCGGCGGTTTCGGGGCGCGCGTGATAATATGCGCCGCTGGCGCTGCTGGTCCACAGCAAGGCCGACAGGCATTTGCCGGACGCGCAAGCGAAATCATGATCGACGATGGTTTCGTCGCGCGCCAACGTCGCCGTGCGGCGCACGCAGTTCTCCAATTCGCGCACATTGCCGGGGAAGTAGCAGCGTTGCAGCGTCGCGATCGCGCTCTCCGAGAGTTCGCGCTTTTGATCGTTTTCCCTGTTGAAGTTCTCGATGAAATTGTGCGCCAGCAGGGAAACGTCGCCAGGCCTTTCGCGCAGCGGCGGCAGAAACACCGGCACGACGCTGATGCGATAATAGAGATCGGCGCGGAACTCGCCTTTTTCGACGGCTTCCTCCAGATTTTTGTTGGTCGCGAAGACGAAGCGGACATTGACCTTCAGGGTCTTGGACCCGCCGACCCGCTCGAATTCGCCTTCCTGCAGCACGCGCAGCAGCTTCGCCTGGAACGCCGGCGAGATTTCGCCGATTTCGTCGAGCAGTAGCGTGCCGCCATTCGCCAATTCGAAGCGGCCGGCGCGCTGCGCGACGGCGCCTGTGAAGGCGCCGCGTTCATGACCGAACAGTTCCGATTCGAGAACGCTTTCCGGCAGCGCGGCGCAGTTCAGCTTGACGAAGGGTTTGGCGCTGCGGCGCGACAGATCGTGCACCGCGCGCGCAAACAGCTCCTTGCCCGTGCCGCTCTCGCCGCGCAGCAGCACGGTCGAATTGGACTTCGCGACGACGGCGATGGTGTCGAGCACCTCCATGATCGACGGGCTCTCGCCGATAATGCCGGCGACGTCGGGCCGCTCTCTATGGGTCTCCTTCGGCAGGCAGGAGTCCAGCGCCTTTTCCAGGGTGCTGCATTCGTTCAACAGCCGCTGCCGGTCGGCCGAAAACATGCGGTGCAGCTTCACCGTCTGGCCGATCAGATTGGCGATCATCGTCAGCAGGCGCAGATCGGCTTCGAAAGCGCAGGAGATCAACTCTTCCGATGTCCGGTTGATCGACAACGTCCCGACGACGCGACTGTCGCTCTTGATCGCAACCGCAAGGAAGGAAACCTTCTTGCCGATCGTCCGGGTGATCAACTCCGCCGCGGGCGCAAACATCGCGTCGCGGCTGACGTCCTCGACGATGACGGGCATCGCGGTCGCGACGAGCCGGTCGATCACCTTGGGCGGCAGCGTGTCGATCGGCTTGCCGTCGTCGCGGCTGACCCAGCCGGAGCTCGCGACGATCTCCGGATTGCCGTGCTGATCGAGAATCGTGATCATCCCCAATCTCATGTCGAGAAAGGAGCTGAGCGCGGCGATCACGCTGCCGAGCGTCTGCTCGAGCCGGGACGGCGCGGTCAGGATTTTCGAGATTTCATAGATGCCGAGCAACGCCGTATCGGCGGACGGCGTTCTCGGCCGCGGCGGTTTTACGGCCGCGCCCCCAGTGAGCGTGGAGCGTGAAGCGGCTACGTCGTCCATGGCCGTCCTTCTCGAACATCCACCGTCAGCCGCGAGCCGCGGTTTCCGTTCGCACATGCGAGGATCGGTTTCGATCGTCTCCCACAGTCCATGATCCGGTTCATGCAAAAACCACGCACTACCGTTGGATGTCGGTCAAACCCCGTGCGCCCTGTCGGTTTTACGACAAGTCTGTCGCGACCCCGATCGAAGCGCGACATTCGTGCGAGGTTTTGTTGCGGTTACGACATTGATCAGCGCGCCTGCGTCTATTGCACGCTGCCTTGGGCCAATTCCTCGATCACCTTCCAGCCGACGCTGCCCTGCGGATCGGCGCGGGAGAGGATATCGAGATATTCCTTTGTCCTTTCGCTGTGGCCGCGCTTCAATTCGATGAAGCTCAGCGCCTTCAGCGTATAGAGGGCGAAACGCGCCGGCCCGTCCTGCACGTCGGTAAGCGCCGGCCACGCCTTGGGATCGCTTGGCCAACCCGCCTGCCGCGTGGCCTCCTTCATGCCTTCCGTGGCGACGTCGGCGGCGTAGTCGAGACTGCCCATGTAGGTGTGGATTTTGTAGAGGCAGTAGTAGGGCGCCAGCTCCTGCGGGGTCAGCGCCAACGCCTGCTTGAACAGGCTGTCGGCCTTCTCGCGGTCAGTCCGATAGGCGACGACGCCCTGTTGCAGGAGTTCGTTGGTCTTGGGGTCGAGTTCGCCAAAATTCACGACGTCGACGTCGGCGCGCTGAGCGTTCATAACCCGCTTGAAGCAATCGCCGAGCCAGTGAAGGAAAGACGTCAAAACATACAAGCGTCGTCGACGCTCGATGTCGCAAGCGCCGTCGATCCGCGGCGCGAAGGGCTTCGCCAGCAAGGTCGACCCGCGCCAAAAGAGCGCATCGCGATTTGCGAGACCGAGTCGCGCACATCATCATTGGCGCGATATCCGCGTCGTCCGCGACGGCCTTTGTTTTCTGATGCGCCGGGCGTCCGGCGTCGGTCTTCCTGGGCGAGGCGGCCTGGCTTTTTCCGCCTCTCAAGCGCTATTTGCCTCTTTCAACAGCAATTCCGGCGCTTCTTCGTACAAAACGCAGAGTCGCGACGCTCAAATGGCACGCAGTTTGCGTGCGCGCCGGGCACGCGGGAGTCGCCCGAACGAAGGCGCGCAATCGCGGACCGGACCGAGGACAACGAGAAAAAGGGCCAGGAATGATACGCGAATTCCGCTACAAGGGAGAGACCTTCCGGGTGAACGCGCATGGCGCGGCCGGCCATGAGGAAGTGTTCATCATCCATTTGGTCGACGATGAGGAGATGGGCGAGATCTCGATCGACCGTATGACCGAGGAAAACGATAGAAGCGCGCCGATCGACGCCATTTGCGTCATGCTCTGCGACAAGCTGATCATCGAACAGGACATCGCATGCGCCGACCCCGCCGGAGCGTTCGTCTGGGTGGAAGGCAAGCGCATCCGCGACGTGCTCCCGAGCAACGAAGTCGCCCCGCATTGAGCGACGCGCGGCGCATGCAAGCCGATCAAGGCGCGATCTAGCGCCGCGCGACGAATCCTTCACGCGAAGCGTTTCGGCGCGGTGGCGAGCGACGACAATCCGTCGCGCGCCGCGCTGGCGGCGTTGTGCGTCGCCGCGAACGGATACTCGCTGAAGCCTTTATCTGGTCTGGAACTTGCTCACTCGCGATACGCGCAATGCGAGATGCAGGGTGAGCTTCATGCCGATGAAGGAAGAAAGCATTCTGCCCGGGAAGTGCTATCGGACCAAGGGCGGCGAAGCGAACTCGGAAAAATACACGGTGATCAGCATCACGCGCGGGATCGTCACTTATCAGAGCTGGACATCCGATCCCAATCGCCTATCGCTGCGCACGAACACCGGCCTGAAGGCCTTCGCCGAAGTTCTTTTCAAGGAAATTCCCTGCCCGAACAGAGACCCGGGCCAGAAGATCGACTATTTCGATCCGTCATAGCGCTGCAGTCTCTCCTAGGGACTCAATCCATCGCGCAGAACGCGATACGACGTCGAGACGCGCGGGATTTCGTCAGACCCAAATCACCGCAGTTCCAAATCAGCCCAGACAACAGTGATGACGCGAGCGCTATGAGCGCCGCCTCAATCCCGAATTTCGCTCTGAATTGAGAAGATATCGTAGGGCGGCGCGCTGTCCGCATTTGCGTAACCCGCTATCGGCGCGCCCAGACTTCCGTCCGAGGCGCCGGATCGGCGCGTGAGCCGGCTGATGTCGCCCCCATAGACGTGGAACATGATGGATGGTCGATCATCCAGCGCATTGCAAAGTTCGACGGCCTCCCCGCTCCCGGACGCCCAGACATCCAACGTCTTCGCCTGCAACAGGCGGGACGCGCCGGCTTGCGCGCCATTCTCCGGACAACCGTCAAGGCGCCGGCGGTTGACGGCCCCGCGCAAGACGCCCGCGATCTCCCAAATAGCAGGCTGAGAAATCGTCGCGCAGGCTCCACCCGCCAGAACTGTGCTCACGACGGAAAAGCGCTCAAGCCCGCCGCGAAAGATCTGAAACTGCTGGCCTGCGGCGGGACTCGAGCCGGTGAAGACCGTTGGCAGCCAGTCGTCGGTCGCGAGGAGCCGCGTCAGCAGATCACGGCCGATCAGCAGAATCTCCCGCTCGCTTTCGGCGAGTTCGACCATGGACTGAATGTCCCAGATGAATCGCCTCAGCGCGGGAGGAACGGGATCTCGCTCGATCACCCGAACATCCGAGTCGGCTGTATTCGCCGCGATCATGAAATGTGTCCGCCGATCATCGGTTCCGCACAATGAGTCTGGCGGAAATCCGCCGCCGCGCTGGCGTTCAGAAATAGCAAGCCTTGCGCCACGCCATCGCGCAATGGATGCAGAGCGACCACGAAAGCCGCCCGTGACATCGCAAAAAGCAGACAGCTTTCCCGCATTGATATTACGGGGCGCAAATCATATCGATCGCGGACACCGCCGCATCGATTTCGCTTTCCTCGACGGTGAGCTGAGGAAAGAGACCAAGAACCGATCCCATTGCATGCGTGAGGAGACCGCGCTGCGCCAGCATTGCGCGCATCGGCTCAGCGTCGCCCACGAGCGACAATCCCTGCATCAGGCCAAGGCCGTTGAGCGCCGTAAAAGCCGCGCGACGCCGATAAAACAATGCGGACAGCTGGTCTTCGAAATGCCAGCTTCGACTCTGCACGCGCTCCAGCACGCCTGGCGTCGATAGAGCGTCCACAAGGGCGTGCCCGGCCAGAAGCGCGGCCTCGTCAATGAATGGCGGGCAGACCGGCGCTCCGCGCGCGATCCTTTGCGTCACGACAAGCGCGGCCAGCCGTGGGGCGTCTGCAGGCGTATGACTGGCGATCATCAGGTCCGGCGTGACGCCGGTCCATTCGTGCGCCCAAACCATGCCTGAGCGCCCGAAACCGCAAAAGGTTTCGTCGAAGCCGAGTATGAGCCCATATTCGTCCGCCATCTCGCGCAGTCGGGCGAGCAGGCTTCCGGAGACGATTTCAAAACCGGCGCGCGTCCGCACCGGCGCGATCAGAATTCCTGCGGCCCGCGCATCGATTTCCGCCTGCAGCGCCGCGTGATCATCGCTTTGGAGAACGACAATCTCGTCATCGCCCTCGAGACCGAGCGGCGGGCTCCCGCTTCCATCCGACGCGCCAACGCAGACGATGAATCGTCGGCGCTTCGGACGCCCGACGATCTTGTGGTAACGCCGAACCGTTTCGACGGCGAACCGCCACGCGTCGCCCTCGGAGTGAAGCAAGAACACGCGGTCGCCGAACGAGACGGGCGCAATCCTGGCGCATAGAGCTTCGGCGAGAGCCGCCGGCGCCGGCGCGGATTGCGGCGCGCCGTCCTGCGCGTTCGCCTGCGGCGCCGATTCCGTAGCCTTCGCCGGAGAGAGAAGGAATGAACCCGAAAAGTCGAGCAGCCCGCCAGCGACGGACGCGTCGGCGGTCGCGGACGCGTCGACAGGGCCGTCAGGCTCGTTCGACGCATCCGACGATTTTGGCTGAGACGTCACTCTGAACGGAGGCTCTCTGAGATCCTGCGACGCTGGCCGCCCCGCCGCCGCGCCGCGCACATCCGAACATGCGCAATGCGCGCCACCAACATCGGCTGTCCGGAGTCCAACATCCCCGCGCCGCTATTTCTGATATTTGCGGAGCATCATTTCGATCGCCGTCACCGACTCCGAAACGTTGAGCCAGTTTTCGGCTTGTTCGTCGTTCTTAAATTCGCGGCCGAGATTAACCGGCTCGTCGCGACCGACAATATGTAAGAAACAGGCCCATTTGCCGTTGGGCAGCTGCTCAACCGTAACTTTATGATCAGACATATCTTTCCACCCTCGATACCGGCGCTTTTCCGCGACCGTCTAAAGGCGCGCGCCTTCATCGCCGGCCATCAGAGCAAAAAACTCGCCATCGAAGGCGGCTCTCATGCGTTCAGGCAAGGGCGCGTTTCAGGCGCCGTGTTCAATGAGATCAGGGAGTCTTTTGGCGAGAGAGTTCAAAACGCTCTGCGAGCCCTTGAGCATGACGTCATAGACCCCGTCCGCCGTTGGAGCTGCGTCGATTCCATCCTGGACAAAGACAAAATGCGTGCCGCCGTTCGGGAGCTCCGAGACCGTCCACGTCACCGTCGTGTCGATATATCGGCCAAATCCCTTGAGCTCCTCATGACCGCCCGACCAGCTGAAACGCAACATGCGTCCGGGCTCGACAGCGAGAACCTGGCACTTGAACTCCCCATCCCAACGTTCGATCGGACGGCTCCAGATCGTGAACTTATGTCCCGCCACCGGCTCAATATCGTTTGGGAAGAACCAAACCGCGAGCCATTCAGAGTCGGTCATGGCGCGCCAAACCGCCTCGATCGGATGTTCGAGATCTCTCTCCGTTGTGAGACTTCGCGTCGCTGAAGCGTCAAGCACCGTCCTACTCCTGTCGCCGAAACAAGCAAGGCTCAAGCCAAGCGCGGCCGCTCTCTGCGCTCTGCGGCCCGTCTTTGGCTCCGAACATGCATGCGCTCATGGTCCGACTCTCGCGCCCGCATCTGCACAGACCGCGAAGCGCGGGGTCGGCGAATGCGCGAGCGCTCCGTATGACAGACAAGCAGGAATGGGTCGTCTGGAACGGCTCGCTGGGCATATTGGACATGGTGATGATCGGCGACGTCCACCATGGCGACAGCGGCAGGGAGGCGTGTCTGGCGCCGCCCTATGATGTGGTTGGTCCGTTCAGTCTTGACGAGCTCGAAACGCTCGGCCGGATCGCCTTTGGCGAATGTCTCGTCATGTCGCGCCAGAGATGGCAGGACGATCAGGTCGCTCTGCGTCTCGAGGCGCGGGAAAAGCGCCGGACGCTGTTCGTTCAGGCGATTATTGGCGACGACCGCGAACATCGCGAAATCCTGGACCTGCCAATCGAGAGCCAACTCGATCTGTCGGACATCAACGCCGCCTTCCGGCGCCTGGCGAAGACCGCGCATCCCGATGCAGGCGGCAGCGACGAACATTACCGTCGAATCGTCGACGCGCGCGACGCGCTGCTCGAAAGATTCAAGGCGTTGGGCTGAGCCGATTGACAGGTCAACCTTGGATGGAACGCGCGCCACATCGAAGATGCGCTGGGGTCGCGACAGCTCTACTGATCATCATCCACTGACGATTGGCTGTCGCCCTTTCGATCCATAAGGCCCGCGTTTCGCGCGCGCAGCGCCTGACGCGCGCTCTGAATCAGACACAGGCGCAACCAAAGAATTTCGGCGCACGGCCGGCGCGCAGATGGCTGTTCAGGCGCGGGCTCGGCCGCGAATTTCCTCCAGATCGCCCATCGATATGGAACATCTGCGCGCGCGAAAGGTTTATGGACCGTGAAAGCCAGGCCCGGGCTCGCTTTCCAAGGCGTATGCCGCTATCGCGGCCGTTCCTGACAAGGAGGAATCCATGAACTGGGACACGATCGAAGGCAACTGGAAGAAGTTCACCGGCAATGTGAAGGAGCAGTGGGGCAAGCTCACTGACGATGACATCACGCGCATCAATGGCAACCGCGAGCAGCTCGAGGGCATGATCCAGGAGCGCTACGGCATGGCCAAGGACAAGGCCAAACAGCAGGTCGACGAGTGGATGTCGCGTCACTAGTTCCAGCGTATCTGTGCGAAGCGCCGGCGAGTCGATCTCGTCGGCGCTTTCGCTTTGCTGTCCCTACTGCACAGAACGCAATTGTTTCGGTATTTCGCTTCCAATGATCGAAGCGCCGGAACATTCGTCACGGCGCCGAGGTTTGGTTACTGCGGCGACCTCAAGATGAAGGTCAATAATGAAAAGAGTCATGCGCCCGTTCGTCGTGGAATATCGTTCGAAACGTGGCAGATCCCATATGGCGCGCAGCGGCGCGGCGTTTCGTATCGCCGACCCATCCGCCGAACGGAGCTGTTCGTATTCGAGCAAAGACCCGCGCGCAGAGCTCGCCGCTTGGCGTTCGCTGTTCAAACAGGAGGCGCGTTCGCCGTGATCGCCGCGACGACAGCCGCGCCGTGATCGCCGATTTGCGAGGATGATCGCGCGCCAAGACTCGCGCGCCAAGTCAAGAAAGCGGTGGATTGGGCGATCAATGTGAGAGGCGTCGGAACGCGGCTTTCGCGCCTCTATGTCGATGAGATTATGAGGCCTGCGCCCAGCGCCCTTAAAGACCTCTACCTCAAATTAAAAAATCTTTCGCAAAGGACGCGCTGACTAGCGACGGCGTCCTCTCAATCTCCGTCAACCTCCGCGCATCCTGCTTCGAGTTCGTCGAGCAGTGCGCGCATATCGTCGGGCAGCGGCTCAGAGGCGACTTCGCAAAACTGTCGTCGAAGCTGCTCGCCGAGCAATCTGACGCTCGCCTCCAGCGCGCGCGGGTCGCGCGCCGATCGAGTCCCTAGCGTCGGCTCTTTCCATATCGCGAGATTGTCCTGTGGCGACACCGCAGCTCTCCAGACAGTGTTTAAAAGCCTGCTTCGACCATGCTCTTAATTTTTTAATGAATGGAAAAGCTTGGCCGCAGAATGCATTGTGGAGAACTTGAGCGCCCCACGATTTTTTACTGCGACCGGCTCCGCTGATTCTGTTCAGACCTCCCGTCGCGTCAGATCCGACGCGACGGCTCACTTCTTTCCTGCGCGAAATTGAACGGGCACTTCGAACGTCAGCCCTTCGTCGGCAATCACCGGCGGCGGCGGCGGAACGGGATCGGCGCGCTTCATCATCGCCAGCGCGGCGTCGTCGAACGCCGGATGGCCGGCCGAGCGTTTGATGGTGTAGCTGACGACATGCCCGCGCCGATCCAGCGTGAAGGAGACGCTCGCCTCCGCCGATCGACGCCCGCCGGCGCTCGGATAGCGCTTGTGTCGGTTGAGATGCGACAGCAGAGCCTTTTGCCAAGTCAGCTTGACCGCGTTGACGGCCGCGTCGTTCCCCTGCACAGGCGCGACCGGCTTGTCAGACTGCCGCTCCACTTCGGACTTCGGCGGCGCTGTCGCTTCCGACGCGGCGGATTCTGAAGAGACGACCGGCTGCGCCTGATGCGTCTTCTCCTCCTCGACCGGCTTTTCCGGACTGACGTTATGGGTGAGTTCGGCGTCCTCCGACTCGGTGCGGGTGATGCGCTCCTCGTTCGTCTCCTTCGCCTCGGATGCGGCGACGGACGGCGCCGCCGCGGCGGCTTCGTCAGCGAGCGGCCCAGGCGGCAGATCTGCGGCCTCGGCGTCCTTCGGCGCAGCGGGCTCGAGAGATATTTCGATCGCCGGCGCGCCGGAGGCTTCCTCGTCGTCGCCCTGCAAATTCAGCAAGGCGGCCACGGCGCCGCAGACGTGCAGAAGCACGGCGAGGCCGACCGCGACGCCCCAAAGCTTGCGGTTCAAATGTGGATTCTGGAGAGCGGCGGCGGCGCTCATTGGGCCTCCGGCTGCTTGCCGCCGGCGTCAAGTGCAACGAGCGCCACGCGCAGATAGCCGCCCGCGCGCAGACGCTCGAGGATCGCCATCATCTCGCCATAGGGCACGCTGGCGTCGGCGCGCAGAAAGATGCGCTTCGACTTATCGCCGAGATGCGCGTCAAGCGCGGAGACGAGATCGTTGCGCTTGACCGGCGTTTCGCCCAAAGCGAGCGCCAGGTCGCTCTGAATCGTCACATAGACGGGCTTATCGGGCTTCTCATGCGGCGCGGCGTTGGAGGCCGGCAGATCGACCGGCAGATCGACGGTGGCGAGCGGCGCCGCGACCATGAAGATGATGAGCAGCACGAGCATCACGTCGATGAACGGCGTGACGTTGATTTCGTGCGTCTCCTGAAGATCGCTTTTGAGCTGGACGGCCATGGGCTACTCCGCCGCGTGAATTTTCGTCGCGGCATGACGCGTGCGATCGAGATCGCGCGACACGATGCGCAACAGCTCGCCGGCGAGGTTGGAGACGAGTTCAAGATAGGACGTCGCCTGACGCGCGAGATGATTGTAGATGAGCACCGCGGGAATGGCGGCGAACAATCCGATCGCCGTCGCCAGCAGCGCTTCGGCGATGCCGGGCGCGACCACGGCCAGATTGGTCGTCTGCGCTTTCGAGATGCCGATGAAGCTGTTCATAATGCCCCAGACGGTTCCGAAGAGACCGATGAAGGGCGCCGTCGATCCGACAGAGGCGAGCAGTCCGGTGCCGCGCTTGATCGACAGCGCTTCGGCGCGCTCGATTTCCGAGAAGCAACCGGCGATGCGCTCCTTGACGCCCGGCGCAGCGAGAATGTCGGACGAGAGTTTCATTTCGCGCGTCGCTTCGGCGAGAAGCGCCTGCGTGAGGCGATCGCCGCCGCCGAGCGCCAGCCGCGCCTCGGCGAGCCCGCGCGCTTCCGAGAGTCGGCCAATCGCCGACAAAACGCGGGCGCGCGCCCGTTTCAACTCGATTGTCTTGGCCATCAGGATGGTCCATGTCGCAATCGAGGCCAGCAACAGGCCGATCATCACGATCTTCACGACGATGTCGGCGTTGACGAACATCGTCCACACCGAGAGATCGTGAGGCTTGGTCGCCGCAATCGCTGCGTCGAGCGCCTGCGTTCCTTGGGCGGCTGCGCCGCTCTGCGCCATGAGAAGCGCGGTGATGGAGGTCGCGAGAAATTGCAAGAGACTCTTCATGCTTCAGCCCATGTCCGGATCAGATTGTGATAGACGCCCGTCAGTTTGACGCAGGCGGGATCCCCCGCGCCAAGCCGCGCCGTCAACGATTGAATCGCTTGGTCAAGATCGAAGAGCAAAGCGCGCGCCACATTGTCACGAACCATGCTCTGCAGCCACAGAAACGAGGCGATGCGCTCGCCGCGCGTGACGGCTCTGACGAGGTGGAGGCTTGTGGACGGATAGAGCACCAGATCGCCTGCAGGAAGCTTCACTTCCTGTTGCCCGACCCGATCTTCGATCACAAGTTCTCCGCCGTCATACTCATCGGCTTCCGAAAGAAACAGCGTGCACGAAAGATCCGTGCGAATGCGCAGCGGCGTGCCGGGGATGCCGCGGATCGCGTTGTCGACATGCAGCCCGAAATTTTGCCCGACGCGGTAACGATTGAAGAGGGGCGGGAAAATCTTGTGCGGCAGCGCCGCCGAGACGAACATGGACGATTGCGCAAGCGCCTCGAGCACATGTTCGCCGAGTTCGCGCGCGACTTCGCCGTCCTGCGGCAGTTGAAGATTGTTCTTCACGAGAGAGGACTGCGAACCCGCCGTGACTCGGCCGTCCTCCCACGACGCCTTGTCCATGGCCGCGCGAAAAAAAGCCACCTGCTGTTTGGAAAGAACTTCGGGAATGCAAACAAGCATCTGCGCTATGCGTCTCCCCAATAACGGATAAGGTTGTGGTAGACCGTGACGAGCTTGCGCAGATCCGGATCTTCCGAACCGACGCGCGGCGCGAGCTCCTGTATCGATTCGTCCAGATCGCAAACGAGGCTGCGCGCTTCATCAGCGCGGATCATGCTTTGCAGCCACAAGAATGAGGCGAGACGTTGTCCGCTTGTGACAGGCGTCACCATATGGAGACTGCCGGCCGAATAGAGGATGAGATCGCCCGCCGGCGGCTTGAAGCGTCGCGATCCGTAGACGTCTTCAACGATCAGTTCGCCGCCTTCATATTCCTGCGGATCGGAGAGAAGCACGGTTGCGGCGAGGTCCACGCGAATGCGCTCGCCTGTCATGGCGTCGCCGCGAATGGCGTTGTCGACATGCGGATCGAAATGGTCGCCGACGCCGTAGCGATTGAACAGCGGCGGATAGAAGCGCAATGGGACCGCGGTCGAAACGAAGGCGGCATTGGCGAGAAGCGACGAGAGCAGCCGTTTGCCAAGCGCGCGCGAGAGTTCGGAGTCCGGCGGGAGTTGCTGGTTGCGCTTCGCTTCGCCGGCGTTTGCGCCGGCGGTCGAAGCGCCGTCCTCCCATCGGGCCTGCGCCATCGCCTGGCGGAGAACGTCGATCTCCGTTCTTTCGAGCGCGCCTCTAATGTGAGCAAGCACCTGTCCGGCTCCTAGAAGAGGACGCGCGTTTCGAAATAGACGGCGCGGCCGGGCGACATTTGCGCAAATGGCGCGGCGGTCTGATAGAAGGCGTCGTAGATCGTGCGATCGAACAGATTGTTGACGGAGAGCTTCATGGTGATGTTGTCGCCAATCTTGCCTTCCGCGAAAATATCGAAGCGCCAGTAGGACGGCAGGATCGTCGGGACGTTCAAGAGATTCGACGTGGTCAGGTTCGGCAAGCCGAACGCGTTGAACGATGTGCCGCCGTTGGCGACGAGATTGTTGCCGCCATAGATCCTGGAGCGATAGATCGCCTGCCCGCCGAGTTCGAGCACGTCCGGCGCGAGGCCGAGCAGTTCGCCAGCCTTATATTTCGACAGTAGGCTGAACGACTCATGCGCGATATTTGCGAGTTGAAGTCCGATGTTCGTTCGAGCGTATGAACTCGTCACCCGCGAGTCCATCAGCACAAGGCCGCCGAGGATCATCCATTTGTCGGTGATATTGCCCGCCGCCTCGAGATCGACGCCCTGGACGTAATACGCCGCATTGCCGGTGGTGACGCCGGAATTGACTTCCCGTGCGCCGGTGACGTCAGTCTTGAAGAAGGCGGCTGTCGCGAGAAGATGCCTGTCGAACAGCTCCCATTTAAGGCCAACCTCCGCCGCCTTATTGATCTGCGGCGGGAAGATCTGAGCCGCCGTATTCAGGCCGCCGTAGTTCGCCGCGCCGCCGTCGAGCTCCGCGCCGACGGGCGTCGCCGAGGTGGCGTAGGCGGCGTAGGCGCTGACATTCGGCAGCGGTTTGAAGACGACGCCGGCGTTCCAGTTGAAGAGGCCGGAATGATTTGAGGCGAACGTCGAGAGCGTCTCGGTGCGGCTGGTAATGTTGTAATCATCAAAGCGCGCGCCGCCGTTGACGAGCACGACGTCCTGATAGTTCGCGGTCTCGATCAAATAACCGGATTTGGTGTCAACGGCGATTCGTGTCGGATTCGGATTGCGATAGGGCGTGTTCGGAAACGGCAGATAGGTGCACGGCAGATATATGTTGCAGGTGATGGAGTTGCCGACAAAAGGCGTGCTGCCGTTCAACTCGGACGTGAGCCCCTGATAATTGGCGCGCGTCACGCCTTCCCGCGCGAATTCGACGCCGGCGACAAGCGCGTGTTTGACAGGTCCGGTCTCGACTTTGAGCGTCGCTTCCGTCTGGTTGTCCAGCGTGTTCACCACCTGATAGCGGCTTTGCGCGCCAATTCTGACGGTGCCCGCAAAGAGGTCGCCGCCTTGCGCCAACGAACCGATGTAATCCAGAACCGAGCGGCTCTGCCGGAACCGATTGTCGAAGACGAGATTGTCGTTGTAGCGATAGTGGGCGGTGAAGGTGCCGAAATTCTGCAGCGCGACCTGGAAGTCGCGGTTGACGAAACCATACCAGGTGTAGCGAGGCGTGACGCCTTCCGGGAACGGCCGATTCCAGATGCGGTTATATGGCACGCCGAAGTCCGGGAGGCCGTTTTGATAGACGTGCGTATACTGACCGGTGAGCGTCAGATCCGGGAGCGGCTTGAACACCACCGAACCGGCGACGCCGTCGCGATAGTCGGTGATAAAGCTGCGGCCCGCGACATTCGAGTCGTGATAGAGCGCATTGACGCGCACCGCCAGGATCGGACTGATCGACTTATTGACGTCGAGCGTCACGCGCTTCATGTGGTCAGAAAATCCGCCGATCGCTTTCAAATCATAGAAATCGCGGTCGGTCGCCTGTTTCGTGACGATGTTGATCGCGCCGCCCGCCGTTCCGCGGCCGGCGAAGCTTGATCCCGGCCCGCGCAGAATTTCGACCTGCTCGGTATAGAAGTTCTCGCGAATGCTGACGCCGGGATCGCGAACGCCATCGACGAAAATATCGTTGCGAACGTCGAAGCCGCGAATGAAGAAGCGATCGCCAAAGGCGTTGCCGCCTTCGCCGGTGCCCAGCGTCACGCCCGCCACGCTGCGGCCGATATCGCGCAGGGTGAAGGCGTTCTTGTCGTCGAGCACTTCCTTGGTCAACACCGTGATCGTGCGCGGCGTATTGAGCACAGGCTCGGTGAATTTCGTCGAAGACAGGCGGTCGACCTTATAAGGCGCGACCGGATCCGCATAAGGATTGGCGTTCGGCGCCGTGGCCAGGATCGGCAGGCCGCCGGTTCCCGCGCCCTGCCCGCCGCCGCCGGAAGCGCCCGGAGCGCCGCGATGCTGTCCCGCGGCATGCGTGGCGGCGGGCGCATGATGCGCCGGACGCGACGGAGCGGCGGCGATGGGTTTTGGCTTCACCGGCGTCGCCGCCCGAGGCTTCTCCTTCGGCGCGTCGACCTTGACCGGCGGAAGCGTGGTCGAAGCCGATTGCGCGAGCGCCGAGGCGCTGACGCTCGACGCGAGCGCCGCGGCGACGCTGAGCGCCTTTACCGACGTCAGATCCCCCGCGCGAGTCCGTGGCAGCGACCGGGACAATTTTCTAAGAGAGATGGGAGATTTTACGTCGCTCATCGGGAACCGCCAGGGAGGGTCGTGCGTTGTCTTACTTCGCGCTTGCGAAGAGTTGACTGAAGCTAAATTTGGCGATGGCGGCGGTCAATCGAGGAAATAGCTGAATGGAAGTATTGTAATCTGTATAGTTTCAGACAGATATGTTGTAATTTTGGATGATTGTTACTTTTATGTCACAACAGCTAGTTTGGAAACGTTTTAATTCCAAAGTAAGCAGTTTATCCGCGATTACGAAGGGCATCGACACGCGCTTCGCTCGGCGCAGGAAGAAAATGCCCGCCTCCTAGATTTTCCTTAGAGATCTTCGCCCAGGCGCGCTGAACGCGTCGAGGCGCGCTGAGCGCGGCCGGGGACGCCCATGCTCATGCTGCAGCGCAAAAACGGACAGCCCTCAAAAGGAGATTTTGGGTCGAGGCGACCGCCTCAACCGCTTCGGGCGGCCTGCCGGCGCGCGCTCCACGGGTTCTTGGCCCAAAAACGGCACGCGCCTTGCTTGGTTTGACCTTCCGTCAACGTAAGCGAGGCTTCCGTGCAACGCGTCTTGGAGACGGCAGAAGTCGTTGAAAGTAAGCGAGTTTTCGTCGTCGATGGCAGTGATGAAGCGCCTGCGGCGATCGAACGTATGCTTTGCGACACCTATGAGGCGCATAAGTTGGAGAGCGCAACCGGCGCGCTCAAAAAGGTCAAACAGGTGCAGCCGGACCTCCTGGTCCTCGCCGAAGGCGTTATTCGCACGAATGGCGTGGATCTTATCCAGGAATTTCTGGCGCGTATTCCCGAAGCCAAAATTCTGGTCATCGTTGATCAGATTTCTAGCGGTTTTGGCCAGCATTGCGTCGCGGCCGGCGCGCACGGCTTTCTTGCGATGCCGATGCAAGCGGAACGCCTTCGCGACAAGGTCAGCGCATTGCTGAGGGCGAAGACCTATGACCGTCAGCGGGCGCGGCGCAGAAGGTAATCGCTGTTCATTTCAGGAGAGGACGCTATGGAGCCTACGATTGCGCCGATCGAGGATGCGGCTGAACGCGCGAAGCTGGAGGTCGCGATCAATGATTGCGTGCGCCGGTTTTACGCCAAGGGCGCCGAAGACCCGCTCTTGGGGCCGATATTTACGGCGATACCCGGCCTGGACGAGCATATGGGGATCGTCGCGAATTTCTGGTCGCGGACGCTGCTCGGCACGGACCGTTACCAGGGTCATCCCTTCGCCGCACACATCAATTTGCCGATTGAGCCCGCCCATTTTACGCGCTGGCTCGAACTGTTTCGCGAAACCGCCAGTGAAACTTTGCCGGAGACGCAGGCCGAGCAGGCGATCGCCAAAGCCGCCCACATGACCCAATGTTTCCAGTCGGGCCTTTTTCCCTTCACCGGGGCCGACGGAAAGCCGTCGCGCGTTCCTGCACAGTAGCTTCCATCGGCCGCCTGCGGCCGCTAGTCGACGGCGATCATGACGTCCGACGACTTGATGACGGCGTTCACCTTGGCCCCCTCGCGGAGCCCGAGTTCGTCGACGGATTCGTTGGTGATCGCGGCTGTGACCGTCAATCCGTTGACGTCGATCGTCACATGCGCCGTGGTCGCGCCCTTCTGGATATGCTTGACCGTTCCGGGAAGGCAATTGCGCGCGGAAATCTTCATGCCGTCGGCTCCTAAGAGTTGGTGTCGGTTATGCCTCCCCACCCGACGACGCCAGACGTCCTGCGGCGGCGGCGCAATCGCCGCGCCGCCCGCTTTCCTTCGATGAAATGGGACTGCACGATCCCGCCTATATCACCCGCGACGGGCGGCGCATACCAATAGGCCTTCCGCAAAACGACCAAGATTTGCCCAGACTGACGAAACTCCGGGCAATCGCGAACTCCCCGTCAAATCCGGCCTTTGCCGCGCGTCAGCCGCAACAGCATTGAACCCGGATCGCCGGCGACCCGACGCGCGACCACGCGGATCGCGCGGGTCGGCGTCTCGCAGCGTCGACGAACTCCAGTCGGCTCCGGCGTCCGCGAGAAGGTCGAACGTGAATTTGCGTGGCTCTCTTGTTCGGAGCTTGCGGACGAACGCCCGGGTCGCGATCAAATTTGAAGTTAGGAAGCGCGCTGGGAGAATTGCGCGCGACAACCGCGCCGCGGCGGCGAAATGCCGCATAAGACACTGAAACGCCTGTAATTCAGCCCTCGGCTTGCTATGTTGTGCATGGCGCTGGCGCAGCGCGGGCCGTCGCGGGCGTCGTCGGAGAGCGCCTTTTGGATTTCAGCCAAAGCTCGGCTATCGCGCGCCGCCATTCGACCGGGCGGCGGCGCCGGAGGAGACGGCAGAAGGCGCAAGAACTGATCAAGGACACGCGTCAACGGCAATGTCGTTTAAGCCGTAGACCTTTGTTTTTATGGCATCAACGACTTAAGGACCGCATGGCACAATGCTTGCGTCAAAAAATTCGAAAACACCCACGCATGTCGTGAGGCTAAAACGTATGGGTTTGCAGCTGGCAGGCGGCGCGTGCGCGCCGAAGGCGCGCGAATTCGACGTGAGAGACACCGCTCTCGTCGGCATCTACGAAATATCGAAGCTCCTGGCGTCGCCAAATCGTTTGGAACACACGCTCGCAGGCGTGCTGGCGCTGCTCTCGAGCTTTCTGGATATGCGACACGGCTTGATCGCGCTGCTCGGCGCGGACGGCGAACCTGAGGTCGTGGTCGGCTCCGGCTGGAGCGAAGATTCGGCCAAGCGTTTCTTCGACCGGCTGCCGGAACGCGCCGTGGGGCAGATCGTCGCGACGAAAATGCCGCTCGTCGTGGAGAATGTCGCGGCTTCGCCGCTCTTCCAAGGCTCCGACTTTTCCGAATGGGGGCCGACCGACGGCCGGCCGTTCTCGCTGATCGGCGTCCCCATCAAGGAGGGCGACGCCGTCGTCGGCACGCTGACGGTGGATCGCGTCTACGACGACCGTTCGGTGACTCTGTTCGATCATGACGTGCGGTTCCTGACGATGATCGCCAATCTCGTCGGACAGACCTTGCGATTGCACAAGCTCATCGCCCGCGACCGCGAGCGTTTGATGCAGGAGAAGGCGTGGCTCGAGAAAGGCGACCGCCTTCCGCATATCGAGACCAAGATCAGCGGCATTAACGGCGTCGTCGGCAACAGCCCGGCGCTGCGGGCGGTGATCGAAAAAATCCGCGTCGTCGCCAAGGCTAAGTCCACCGTGCTTCTGCGCGGCGAGTCCGGCACGGGCAAGGAGTTGTTCGCGGCGGCGATCCACAATCTCTCGCCGCGCCGCGCCAAACCCTTCGTCAAGCTCAATTGCGCGGCGCTCCCGGAGAGCGTGCTGGAATCGGAGCTCTTTGGCCACGAGCGCGGCGCCTTCACCGGCGCGGTGAATATGCGCAAAGGCCGTTTCGAGCTGGCCGACGGCGGCACATTGTTCCTGGACGAGATCGGCGAAATCACGCCGGCCTTCCAGGCAAAGCTGCTGCGCGTGTTGCAGGAGGGAGAATTCGAGCGGGTGGGCGGCACGCGCACCCAGAAGGTCGACGTTCGACTCGTCTGCGCGACCAACAAAAACCTCGAAGAGGCGGTCAAGCGCAACGAATTTCGCGCCGATCTGTATTATCGCATCAGCGTCGTCCCCATCTTCCTGCCGCCTTTGCGCGACCGCAGGGGCGACCTAGAGCCCCTCGCCAATGAGTTTCTGCGCCGCTTCAACGCCGAACAAGGCGGAAGGCTCAGCTTCTCGGAGTCGGCTCTGCATGTTCTCAACGCCTGCGCCTTCCCCGGCAATATCCGAGAGCTCGAGAACTGCGTGTTCCGCACCGCGACTCTGGCGCAGGGGAGCGTCATCACCGACAGGGACTTCTCCTGTCGCAACGACGGTTGCCTCTCTTCAGTGCTTTGGAGCGGTTCGCTGGAGCGTTCGCCCCTTCCCGCTCCCGTCGCGAGCCTGCCGAGCATCGCGCCGCCGCGCGACCGTCCGCCTGCGCCACCCGTCGTTCCGACGAGTGAGCGCCCTCCCGTCGAGTCTGCGCCCGAACCCTGTCCCGGCGCCGAAAATTGCGGCGTCGCCGAGCGCGACTCGCGTTCGGACCGAGACCGTCTGATCGACGCCATGGAGCGCGCGGGCTGGGTCAAAGCCAAGGCCGCGCGGCTGCTTGGGTTGACCCCGCGCCAGATCGGCTATGCGCTGCAAAAGCATGGCGTCGAAGTCAAGAAATTCTGAACTTCGCGTCAGCGGCTGGATTCCCCAGGAGGAATGGACACAAGGGGCGCACAAGGCCTGAGCCTTGGCGCGCGCCCTGGACGCGACTGCGCCGCCTTCTCAGCACTCGCCCGCGTCGATTGAAACGTCTGCGATCGTTTCGCCCTTATTGTCCTTCAGAGAATATCTGATGATCGTGCCGCTGGTGCGATGCTGCGGCATTGTCAGACACACGCGCTCCTGCAGCTGGGCCTTCAATTCGGTGAGCTTCTTTTCGTTGCCGACGAGGGTTCGAGCCGCCTCGTCGTCGACGACCGTATAGCTGTAATTGAAGATATTGCCCGGCCCCGCCGTCGTCTTGTCCAGGCGAACGCCGTCACTCACCATTTCGGGAAGCGTCGCATTCACTTCCGCCGCTTCCTGCTCCAATGTCAGCGACAGCGGCGCCAGATCCTCATCGTCGGAAAGGCTCTCCCGATATTGCCTGGCGAATAGGAACGCCGCCACCACGACGGCTACCGCCGCGGCCGCTTCCAGAATATCCGTCCAAGACTTCTTGTCCCCCTCGTCCCTCACAGCCTGCCTCGCTTTGAACCTCCGGCGATTTTGTCTCGTCGAAGCGCCTTTCGCAAGGCGGCCCAAAGTCAGCGCACTTTGAACTCGCCATTCGTGAGCTTCATCTCGGCGGGCTTAATGAGGTTCGAATGCGCGACAATGACGGAATGGAGCGGACCGTCGAGACTGCGCATCCAGAAATCGAGGAATTTGCGAAGCTCCGGAAAATCTGGATGGAGATCGTATTCCTGCCAGACGTATGACTGGATGATCTTGGGGTAGTCCGGCAGGCGATAAAGAATATTTGCCGTCGTCAGGCCATAGCCTTCGAGCTGCAGACGGAAGCCGCTTGACGCCATGCCCATCTCCTCGCGCTTCGATTTGCTCCAGATTAGAAGCAAATTTTTCGAGAGCAAGCGCCTTGGAAGATAAAGGCTTTCAAAAACAAAGTGCTAGCAACATGGATGGGCGAGTGACAAGCCTCTGAGGCGTTCCGCCGCCGGACGCAGGTCGATCAGAACATGAAAAGCGGCGCCGCCATGTTGACGGCGCCGGCTTCCGCGCACCGGATTTCTCGCGCGATTCCGCTGCGCCTCGGTTCTCGACGATGCGCACTCAACGCCGAGTTGGCGCCGCCGAGAAAATCAGGTCAGATCTCAGCAGATTCGTAGCTGGTGATTTCCATACCGACGCAGATTTCGACGATTGTGGGTTGCGTCCAAGCCATGACGTTGCTCCTCCAATTTGCATCCGCCGACAGAGCGGCTTCGATTGAGCATATTCAGCGATCCGCAGCCTTTCACCTTCAAACTTTCGTCATTTGGCCTTCCGAAATTTCCCGACGTCGACGAGCGCCCGGAGGTCGCCGACTCACTCGCCAAAGTCACGCAGCGGAATTGACGCGACGATCCGCGTGCCGCCGGACGTCGGCCGTTCGATGCGTTGCGCCCCGCCGAGCGCGCGCACGCGCTCGCTCATGCCGAGCAGCCCCATGCCTGGCGCAAAAGACTCAGGAATTCCGACGCCATTGTCCTCGATCGTGATCTCGAGTTGCGGCGGCGTTTCGGAATCCTGCTCATGCGCGCCGGCGTCCAGACCGAATTCCAGCGTGACCGCGCCCCTCGTCGCGCCGGAATGCCGAAAGATGTTGGTGACGCCCTCCTGCACGACGCGATAGGCGGCGAGCGCGGTCTCCTCGTCGAGCGAAGACAGGTCGTGGCGGACGACGAGACGCAAATCGACCTCGGGATGAGTCAACGCCCAGGACGCGAAGAGAGCCTTGAGCGCCGACTCCAGACCAAGCTCTTCGAGGCCCTTTGGCCTCAACCGGCCAAGCAGATCTCTAAAGAGCGACTGCAGCGACTCGCTCGCCTTGTCGATCGTTGCGCTCAACTGCCTCAGTTGGCCGATGTCGGCCGACGGATGCGACAAAAGCTCCTGGAGCGCCGCCGACGTGGCGCGTATGGAAAACAGACAGGGCCCCGCCTCATCATGCAGATCGCGCGCGATCTCCTTGCGTTCGTCCTCTTGCACCTGAATCAGCCTGTCGACGAGTTTGCGATTTTCCTGCTTGACGCGATCGAGCGTGGCGCCGAGCGAATTCAGCGCGGCCGCGATCGATCTGAATTCCGTCGCCCCGACGGGCGAGAGACGCACGCCGCTCTCTCCCGCCTCCAATTGCGCAAGGCCGGACTTCAACGCATCAAAAGGCGCAAGCGAGTGGCGCAGAAACAGAAGCACCAGAGTCAGGAAGACGATCGTGACCGCGAGGCTGATGGCCGCAAGCCACACCATGTCCGACCAGATCTCGCCGAGTTCATCGAAGGGGTTCGAGATCACCACAATATTGCTGTAAGCGCGGCCGCCGATAATGACGGGGATCGTCATCACCCTCGGCGCGGCGCCGACCAGCCTCACAAACCATTCCGGAACGTCGCGATCGGAATGACGGATCTTTTCCAGCCAGTCTCTGGGCGCGGTTTCATTCGGAGCAAGGATCTCCACATCCGCATGGCGCAGGTTGCCCAGAGAGGCATAGAGACGCCGCAGAGAAGGACTGGGATCTTCGTTTTGGGGAAGATTGGCTATCGTCGCCAGGACAACTTCCCGCATCAATCTGAGATTGCTTCCCGCTTCCGCGCGCACGCGCGGACCGGCGTGAAGAAGCTGAATCGCAAGATTGCTCAGCAATGTCGCGACAAGCACGACGCCGATCAACCCGCCCAAGCTCGCTTTAAGCGAAAAACCGCGCATGATGAGCGCCCTTGTTCGCCGTGCAACGCTTTACCGTTGACGTTTCGCACGCATTCGATGACAAGACGAATGGTTCGCACAACATAAGTTCTAGCTCTCAAACAAGCGAAAAAGGATGCGCGTTCTTATCGTCGACGACCACCCTATGGTGATCGAGGGCTGCCGCGGCATGCTGTCGGGACAAAAGGACATCGAGGTGCTCGAGGCGCGCAACGCCGACGAAGCTCTCGAAGCCTGTGCGTCAGTCATGCCCGATGTCGTGGTGCTCGACATCAATCTGCCCGGCGTCTCGGGCTTCGAACTGCTGCGCCGGATCCTGAAGCGGGACGCGAACGCCAGGATCATCGTCTTCACAATGAATGACGACCCGGTCTTCGCGGCGCGCGCGATCGAGGGCGGCGCACGCGGCTATGTCGCGAAAAGCGAGGATCCGCGGATCTTCATCAAGGCGATCCGGGCGGTGGCGGCGGGCGAGCGCTACCTTTCGAACACGCTCGC
Organism: Methylocystis sp.; assembly: GCF_050251305.1. Taxonomy (GTDB): domain Bacteria; phylum Pseudomonadota; class Alphaproteobacteria; order Rhizobiales; family Beijerinckiaceae; genus Methylocystis. The sequence continues at coordinate 74,511 of NZ_JBFWNB010000001.1, forward strand.
GTTGAAGCTCGCTTTCGCGGACCAGGCCCGCGCGAGCAATCCTCTCGACGCGCTGAACGGCCGCGAGATCGAGATCCTGCGCAACCTCGCCGACGGCAAGGACATGACGGAGATCGCGCATATCCTCAAAGTCTCCTACAAGACCGTCGCCAACAATTGCATTCTCCTGATACGCAAGCTCGGGGCGCGATCGAAGGCGGATTTGTTGCGTATCGCCGTCGAGAACAAGGTCGCGATGAAGCTCGTCTAGACATCGCTATCTGAATTGCTTTTGCGTCCGATAGCGCGCGGCGAGCATGCGCAGCGCGTCGTCGCGCGCCGCGCCGCTGTGGCGCAGATTGTAATAGTGCTGGCATAGCTCGCCATAAGTCTGCTTTTGACCTGCCGCCGCCGCAACCTCGACGAGCGCATTGATCAACTGCGCAAAATCCTCGGCATGGCCGTCCGCCGCAAGCATCTGCCCGATTTGCGCGGTGCGATTGGCGAGCATGCGGTCGGTTTCCAGAAAATGCGCGCGCGCCGACAGCAAGGCTGAGCGGATGCGCTCCACCGCGGCGTCGCGCTCGTGAACCGCAGCGCCGGCCTCGCGCTGCGCGAGCCAGAGCGCAGGCTCCGTGTGATCGGTCGCCCGCAACCAGACGTCAGCCTTGTTGCGCGCGTCGACCTCGATCGCGTCATCCTGTTCGGCGCTGCGCCGCTCCTCGCCGCAAGAGGCGACGAGCGCGCAGACGCCTGCAAGGATGACCGCCGTTCGAAGGCGTCCAGAACGCATCGCGCACCGCTATTTCCCTTCGACCTTCTTCTTCAGGCCTTGAAGGCCATCGTGCAGGTAGCTCGTCATCGCTTCGCGCGCAGCGTCGTCATTCAGGTTTTCCGGCGGCTCGTTGCTCGTATCGCCGCGATAGAGTCGGCCATACCACTTTACCAAACTTCCGCCCGCCGCCGCTGGCTCGACCGTGAATGTGACGGTGTAGGAACTGACAGGCATGGCGTCGAGATTGGGATCCGACATGCGCCAGGACATTTTGAACGCCGCAGGATCATATTCGTCGAGCCCTTCCTTCAAAATGCCGCCCTTCTTGAAGGTCACTTCGCGTTCGGCGCCGGCGGCGTCGCCGCCTTGGGCCTTGACGCTCTGAACGTAGGGATGCCAGTTGGCGAGGCCGTCGAATTTCCCGGCCACGGCCCATATGGCCTGGGGATCGGCGGCGATGACGATCGACTCATCGACCTTGATCGGCGTCGGTCCATGCGCGAGCGCAGGCGCGCAGATCAACAGCGCGAAAAGTCCCAGCAGCGTTCTCATTTGGATCTCCCTTGTTGCGGATGGCGGTTGGATGAAACGGCGCGGCGCGCTTGAGCGAACGCCTGCGCGAGCAAGGTCGCCGCGGCGGCGAAGAAGGAAAAGATGGCGGCCGCGACGCCAAAGAACGGACGCAGATCAAGCGCCGCTTCGCGCGGCCGGACAGAGGCGACGGCGGCGTAGTCCGTCCACAATCGCTTGCCGTTCTCGAGATGCGCGTAGGTCAGGCCCGTTTTTTCGGCGAACGACCGCAGGTAGTCTTCCCTGACGGACGACAGGTGCTCGACGCCGACCGCCGCCGTCGCGCCGAAGGGCGCGTTGCGCGCATTGTAGCCGTCGCGCCGTTCTGCGCCTTCCGGCGGCAAGCCGAAGCGGCTCTCGTGCGGAACGTCGGCGACGCCGAGAAACCCGATTTCCCGGCCTCTGTCGTCAAATTTCGGGATGGGCGAAAGCTCGTAGCCGCCGACGCCAATGAGAAGGCCGCGCACTTCTCCCGCCCGCCCTTCAAACGTCGGCGCGCCGCGCGCGGGAAGCGGCGGCGCCTCTTGACCGTCGGTGAAAAACAAGAGATCGCTCTTCACATCGCGCGCCATGGCGATTGCGCGGAAATAGCCCGCTGAAATCCGACTGTCGCCTTCCCACGCCATGCGCCAGTCGAGCGAATCGATCGACGTCTGCAGCGGCGTGAAATCGGCGCAGACGTCGATCGGATCGAAGAGGAGAAACGGCCTGCGTTCGCTGAAAACGGCGAGAGCGACATGCGACGGACAGGGCAATTCCGCGATCATGACGCGCAGCGCCGTTTTCACCGCCTCGAGTCGGCTGACCGGCCGGCCGGACGCCGCGTAGTCACGGACATTCATGCTGCCGGTGATGTCGACGACGGCGAGGAAATCGAATGACGGGCGCCGGACCATGATGCGCGGCGCCAGCAAGGCGACGATGAGCGACAGCGTCGCCAAGACAAGTAGAACGAGTCGGGGATCGCGCACATCCGGGCGGATCATGGCAGGCCCTTCGGCTTGCCGGGGATATCGGTCCAGAGCTTTTTCGGATCGGCGCTCAGTTCATCGCCGCTCTTTCTCTCGAAATCCGGAAAATCGCGGACAAGCCGCGCCGCGACGTCGAGATTGAATTTCGCGTCCCAATAGTCGGGCGCAAGCTGCAGCGCGCGGCGATATTCGCGCTTGGCGAGATTGACGAAGGGATTCGCCGCTTCGAGTTCGGAGCGCTGGATCTGGTCGAAGGCCTTGCGCAGCAGCGCGTTCCCCAAGAGATAATGTCCCCGCGCGCGAATCCCGTCGCCGCCGCTGCGATCGAGCGCCTCCACTGAAGCGCGCGCGTGATCGACGTCATTGCGCGCCGCGAGAAAGGCGATGCGGGCGAGAAGCGCTTCGGGCCTGGCGTTCGCGTCCACGGCGATGTCGCGCCCCTCGTCCAGCGCCTCGATCGCGTCATTGGCGGCGACGGCGTTGCGCCATTCGGTGAGAAAGGCGGCGGCCGCCAGGACGAGCACAAGACAGAGCGCGACCAGAAGCGATGATCGCGCGTCGCGCCAGAGGGCGTGCGCCTTGTCGCGAAGGATCACGATCCACGTCGCGAAAACCGTCATCGCGCGCGGCCTCCGACGCCCAGTCGAACTTCGGCGAGCTTTGCGGCGAGCAGCAGCGCGGTGGCGGCGAGCGCGAGCGCGAAGGCCCAGGCGCTCAGATCCGTGCGCGGCAATGTCTCGACGTAGCGGACGGGATGGCGCTCGAGCCGGTCGATTTGCTTTAGCGCCTGCGCCGTCGCCTCGGGACTTTCAGCCTCGAAGGCCCGGTAAGCGACTCCAAGTGATTTGAAGAAGAGATCGAGATGACGCTCCGGCGCGGCTTGCGGCGATTCGTCTTCCCCCGACGACTGGTCGGCGATGCCCCTGCTGCCCTCCGTGCGCAGAAACAGCCAATAGAGACCGACATTGGTTTTTCTGAATTCGGCCCTGAGGTCGTCACGCAGCTTCGGATCGATGACGCCGGCGCCGTCCGAGATGAGCAGGATCGCCCGCGACAGATCCGCCTCGCTCGTCTTGAACATCGACAGCGCCATCGCAAGGCCGCGCGCGATATTCGTGTAATCGAGGCCGGGACGGTCGATTGCGTCAATGGCGGCTTCGGTCGCGCCGATATGAGCGGAGATCGGCGTCACCAGCATCGGCGCCGTAGAAAACGCCGCGACGCCGACGAGGTCGTGTCGGCGCGCTTCAACGAACCGCTTGAGAATGCGTTTCGCCGCCGCCGCCTTCGATTCTTCGTCGCCGGACGGCGTTCGGCCCGCGAAGGTTTCGTTCATGCTGCCGCTGCGGTCGATCAGCATGACGATCTGCGCGCCTTCGGCGAAGCGCTCCACCGCCGCGCCCGCCGCATATGGCCCTGCCGCGCCGACGAGGCTTGCGGCGATCGCGACGACGCCGCCGATCGTCAGAACGCCGCTGACGAAAGCGGAACCCGTGTCGGCGGGCGCTGCAAGGAGCGAAGAAATCGTCGCGCCGCGCAGAACCGTCCGCAGCAAGGGAAGCAATGCGAGCGGCGCCAGAAACAGCGGCTCAACATGGTCGAAGCCGAAACCGCTCACGCCGAGCGCTCCTGCTTCGCGAGCGCGCGCACGAATTGCGCGAGCTGCGCGGCCTGAAAATCGCCGTCAGACGCCTGCCCGCCGAAGAAGCGCCGCTGCGAGGCTGCAAAAAACCGCTCGAGATCCGCTCTCAGCGGCGCAAATTCCGGATGCTTGCGCAGGAAGTCGGAAATATCTCCCGAAAGCAGCGATCCGCCATTGGCGGTATCGAGCGCGCGATGCACCGATTGGATCGCTTCACCGAAATCGTGGCCGCCGGACTCAACACGCCAACGGGAAAATTCGTTGGCGAGCGCGGAGAAGACCCGCGTCTTGCGACGCCGGAAGGGCGGCCAGGCGCGATCGCGCGCAACGAGAGCAAGCGCCAGCAGAGCGGCGCCGCCTGCGCCGATGGCAAGATTTCGCGGCGCGGCTTCGTCGATGAAAGCCGTCGAACCGTCGGGCCGCAGATAGTCCTCAGCGCGCTCCTGCTTCTTCGGCGCAATCTCCCTGAGGGGAGAGACGCCGACGCTCCACGCGGGAACTTTGACGGTCTCAGCGCCTGTGGCCGTCGTGATGGAAATTTCGAATCCGGGGATTTCAATGTCGCGCGCGTCGAGCGCGACGTAGAAATTCTGATACGTGAGCTCCAGACGCCACAAGCGCTGACCCTCTCCTGACGATTCGCGCAGCGAGACGTCGCGGAGATCGAGCGAACCCGTCAGCGGGCCCGGGTGCGGCAGCGAGGCGCGAGAAAGCGTGGCGCCGGCCGGCGCCGAAACGTCGACGCGCGCGCGGATGAGGTCGCCCACGAAATAGCCGAACGGCCGCGCCGAGCGGATTCGCGCCGTCGTCTCCTGCGCGACCGCCGGAAGAGTCGTCGCGAGCAGGAGAGCGACGCAGGCGAAGCGCATCGCCGACCTCACGCCGCCGTCAGCCGAGCGCTGAGATCGTCCGGATCGAAGCCGTCCACGATAAAAATCGGCGCGCGACTGCGCAGCGTCGAGAGACGGGCGAGACTGCGCCGGCGGGCGTTCTCCACGTCGATCCAACGCCGTTGCAGCGTCGGTCGCATCAACAGGAACCGACGACGGCCGCTCTCGCTGTCCCAAAGCTCCAGCGTTCCCCATTTTGGCGGCGCGGTTTCCAGCGAATCGATCAGCACGAGCGGCGCGACATCGTGCAGCGCAAGCGCGTCGAACGTCTGTTCGATGAGCCGCTCGGGCCAACGGAAGTCGGAGATCAGCAACACGAGCTTGCGCGCGACGCCGAGCGCCGCCGCCGCGGCGAGCACGCCTTCGGCGCCCGATCCGCGCGGCGCCTCTTGACGCAGCCTCGCGACGGCGGCGAGCGCCGCGCGTCTCGACCGCGTCGCGGAAAGCGTCGCCCGATCGACCACCGCCTGATTGCAGGCGACCAGGCCAAAGCGATCGCCGATGCGCGTCGCCGAATAGGCGAACGCTGCGCAAAGATCGACGGCCACATCAAATCGGCTGACGGCGCCGACGAAACCCATCGACGCGGAAAGATCCACCAGCGCATAGACGTCGATGGCGGCCATTTGCTCGAAGCGGCGCACATAGGTTGCGCCGAACGGATCGCGCAGCGTTGCGCGGACGTCGATTCGGCGCGCGTCAGGATAGCGCATGAACGGCGCCTGGTCGCGAAAAACGCCGAAACCGCCGACCTCGCTCGACGTATGCGCGCCGACGTGATTGGCGGCATAGCGCCCGCGCGGCCGATAGAGGATGTCGACGACGCCGTTCATGGCACCGGCGTCGCGTCGAACGCCGCGTGACACAGGCGCTTGACGATGTCGTCGCCGCGCAGCGCATGGATCGGATTGACGAAGATGCGATGCGCCATGACTTCGATGAATATGTCGCGCACGTCTTCGGGAATGAGATAATCGCGCGCCTCGAGCCAGGCGCGCACGCGCGCCGCCCGCACCAGCGCCGCCAGACCGCGTGGACTCGCGCCGCCCTTCACGAGGCTGTCGACATCGACGTCCGGCAGCGACACGCCGGCCGAACCGGGCTCTACGAGAGCCTGCCAGAGCTTGAGCACATAGCGTTCCAGCGCCGCGCTGGACCGCACATGTCTCTGTATCGCGCGCGCGACGGCGGGGATCTCGCGATAGTCGAAAGCCGCCGAACCCACGCATTCGATCAGCGTCTCCATATCATGGAACGCCGGATCGAAGACCAGTCTGCGGCGCGCCTCTTCATCGGCGGGCGCAGCCATAGGAATCTCCATAAAAAATCTGTCGCGCGCGGCCGCGGGTAATTCGAACGTCTCCTCGCGCTCCACCATGTTTCGATCGGCGAAGACGCTGAGATAGGGGAAATGATGCACGCGGTTGAACGCCGACACGCTTCGCTCGGCCATGAGCCGAAGCAGCAGCGAGTGAACCTGGGGACGCGCACGGTTGATCTCATTGAAGAAGAACACCGGCAGCGTCTCGGCCAGGCGCAGCAGCTCCGAGGGATCAACTCGCGGGCGACCGTCCGCGCCAATGTAGGTATGATAGAGAATGTCGCTCGGCATCATGTCGACCGTGCCCTCGACGCGAGCGAAGTCGCCGCCAAGCGCGCGCGACACTGAACGCAACAGCGTCGTCTTGCCGACGCCGACGTCGCCTTCGATCAGCACGTGGCCGCGCGCAAAAATGCAGATTGTCGTCAGCCGGACGACGCGCGGCTGACCGATAACCGCCTTCTGGATTTGCCCTTCGAACGCAAGGGCGCGCTCGCGCCATTCCGAAAGCTTCAGGAGGTGCAGCGTTTCGTTCAAGACCCGACCTCAGCGCGCCCAAAATCAAAAATGCGACCACGATCTCGGGAATGGGCCGACGCGCTATTGTCGAATACGCCGGCTCCAGATCGTGGCCGCTGGAATCATCGCGCTTTGTCGCGATGAAGCTTATTGAGCGATCTTGCTTACGTCATATTCCCAGCTGCCGGTCTTCTTGAAGTTCGCGACCCGCTTCTTGTTGCGCTCTTCCATGCCCTGAATCGACGCCTGCTGTTTGGCGAGCTCCTTCGGATCGTGCTTCGGGTCATACTTCGAACCCTCGACCTTTTCCGGGAATCCGGGTTTGGGCTCCCAGCAATTGCCAGCCGCCTTGCATTTGGTGCCGTCATAGGCCAGCGCGCCGCCCGCGCCGAACAAAATGCCGACGGTGAGCGCCGCGGCGAAATGCATCTTACGCATCCGTGTTTCCTCCGTTGATTTGAGGCTTGCGCCTCAGTGCTTGCGCCCCCGGCGACGGCGGCGTGAAACCTACTTCGCTTTTGGTGGGCACTTGCCCGGCGGATTGTCCGGCAGCGTCTCGTGGCCCGCATAGGGCTTGAAAGCCTTGCGCTGATCGTCCGTCAGCCAGGTCGCTTTCTGCGGATCGTCCTTGAAGAGATGCCTCACCCAGGCCATGACCTGCAGCATCTCGTCGAGCGTCAGGTTCTGATACTGTGGGCCCATCGACGCCTGCGCGCCGCCATAGATCGTCGAAAAGAACCCTTCGTCGGTTTCATTCTGCGGATAGGTCCAGTAATCGTCGTTGAGGCCGGGGCCGATCTTTCCTTCGCCGAGATGCCCGTGACACCCTGAGCACGCGGAAAGAAACAGCTGTTCGCCCTGCTTCAGGCAGCTTGCATCCTCGTTGTAGGGATTTTTGCCCGTCGCCATGAATTGCTTGACGCCTTCCGTGTCTTTTCCCTCGGGCAACGCGTCGTCGAAGTTCAGCACTTCGCCGGTGATCGTATTGCGGAACGTAATTCCTGCGGTTTGCGCGATGGCGCCGAGCGCGATGAGCGAAGCCGCAGCGCCGACGAGAGACAGGGACAGTCCTTTGTTGCGTTTCAACACTTAATTTTCGTCCTGTTTGTTGGCATGCGCGCGCGGCGCATTCATTGACCGACGGGAAGAAGGGGAACGCCTTCCGCCTTGAGAATTTCATCGATTTTCGGACGGGCGGCGACGAGCGCCTTGTCGACTTCCGCCAACAAGGCTTTGTCGTCGCGCCGCACCGCGATCGACTGGTCGAACCGCTGCGGCACGTTTTCGCCGCTGCTCTTCACCGCGTCGTCTTCGATCAGCGTCATGCGCAAGGGAGTCGCCGACCCCTTGACATAGCGCGCGACGTCAGGCGCGAAACCGACCGCAATGTCGGCGGCGCCGCTGATCACCTCGCCGACCATGCGGCCGGGATCAATCTGCGTGTACTGATTGCGCGGCGATTTGAAATTCACCAGCGAATAGAGATAGGCCATGTTGTCTTCATACTGGCCCATATCTTTGAGCAGCGTTTCGCCGGGAGAACCGAACGCCACGACGATGTGGCCAAGCTTTTTCAAGCGCGGATCGGACCAGGATGCGATGTCAAGGCCGCGATCGGCGCGGCTGACGAAGACATAGCCGGTCCGATAATAGGGCTTCGATGTCGCCACGCGCGGATCGCCGGCGTCGAGGCCGATGATGACGTCGCAGAGATTCTTGTCGAGAGAATCGCGCACGAGATAGATCGCCGGCCGTTGCGACCAGACGAATTGCGCCTTGCGTTTCATCGCGTCGGCGAGCGCCACGCCGATCCTGTTCTCAAGACCGGAGCCGTCTTCCATTGACAGCGGCGGCTGATTCTTCGCCGCGCAGATGCGAAGCGTATTGGGATCGGGCGGCGGAGCCTGTTCGGCCGTGGGCGCGGCGTTCGATCCGGCGTCGCTGGAGCCGCCAAAGGAGGCGCCCTGCGCGCCGACGGTCGCGAAAGCGACGAGGAGCGCGCCGCCAAAGCCGAGGGACAAGCGAGTGATGCGCGACATGATTCTATTTTCCGTGATCAATTCGATCGCCTGCTCGGACGCACGGGGGCGCATCCGAGCAGGCTTCTCACAACCCTCTTGAGGGTGGAGCGATCGATGGAGCGGCCGGCGATCAGTTCGCCTTGTATTCGCCGAGACTCAGATCGTCGTAGGGACCCTTGCCGTTAAGCGAGAACACCATCACGCCGCCGCCCATCTGGGTATAGTTGGCGAGTTGCTTGAAGGCGCCGACCGCGCCGAGACCCGCCGTCGGATCCTGGAGGTCGAACACGAGGCCGACTCCCGGCCAACCGCCGACGCCATACATGATGGCGACATATTCAACGCCATTGTGCTGGTAGACGATCGGGTGGCCGATGACTCCCGACGGCAGCTTGAACTTCCACAGCAGTTCGCCGGTGTCGCTGTGACGGGCCTTGATGAAGCCGTCGAGCGTTCCGTAGAAGACGACGTTGCCGGCCGTGGCGGCGGTGCCGCCCCACACGGCGAAGCGCTCCATCTTCTCCCATTTGAACTTGCCGGTGATGGCGTTGTAGGCCTTGATCTGGCCGAGGCCTTCACCCTTCTGACGATCGCCCTTCGGACCCGGATACATGTTCAGCGTCGCGCCGACGAAGAACTGACCCGCGCGATAGGGAAGCATGAAGGGCTCCCAGTCCATGCAGATGTGGTTCACGCCGAGGAAGAACAGCTCCTTGGTCGGATCGTAGGAGTCGAGGCCCTGGTTGTGATAGCCCATCGCCGACGGGCAGACGTCCTTGGCGAGATGGTCCATGCGCGTGCCATATTCCGGATCGCGCACCGGCAGGCCGCTCTTCAGATCGACCTTCTTGAAGACATTGACCGTGTCGTCGATCTTGTCGGCGGAGATCAGCGTGCCGTCGGTGCGATCGAGCGTGTAGACGATGCCGTTGCGGTCGGGATGGGTCAGCAGCTTGCGCGGCTTGCCGTCCTTGTCCTTCTGCTCGCTGAGCATCATGAAGTTGATGCCCGCATAGTCCCATTCGTCATGCGGCGTCTTTTGATAGCCGAACTTCGCCTCGCCCGTATTGAGGTCGCGGCCCCAGATGGTCATCGTCCATTTGTTGTCGCCCGGCCGCATGGTCTCGTTCCACGGGGCGGGATTGCCGCTGCCGTAATAGACGAGATTTGTGCCCGGATCATAAGCGAACCAGCCCCAGTTGGTGCCGCCGCCGATCTTCCAGGCGTCGCCTTCCCAGGTCGCGGTGCCGAGACCCTTCTGACCATAATGCGGATTGGCCTTGTTGAAGTCGTCGCCGATCAGCACGTCCGAATCGGGACCCGTCGCATAGGCGCGCCACTTCTGTTCGCCGGTGCGCACGTCATAGGCTGTCATATAGCCACGCACGCCGAGTTCGGCGCCCGAGCTGCCGATGAGCACGATGTCCTTGTAGATGTGCGGAGCGACGGTCAGCGTCGAGCCGACCTTGAAGTCGGAGTTTTCGATTTTCCAATATTCCGCGCCGGTGTCGGCGTTCAGCGCGACGACATGGCCGTCAAGCAGCGTCTTGACGACGAGCGACGGCGTCTTTCCGTCGCCGGGCCAATACGCAAGGCCGCGATTGACGATGTCGCAGCAGGCGACGGCGCGCGCGGCGGCGTTCTGCTTCGGCTTATGCTGCCAGAGAATGCGGGTCGGATCGTCAAGATTGAGGGCGAAGGTGTTGTTGGGGAAGGACGTATGAACATACATCTTGCCGTCGATGACGATCGGCGACCCTTCGTGGCCGCTCAGCAGGCCGGTCGAGAACGACCATGCGACCTTCAGATTCTTGACATTGTCGGCGTTGACCTGGTTCAGCGCGCTGTAGTGATTGGCGCTGTAGTTCTTTCCCTGCATGGCCCAGTTGTTTTCGCTCTTCGTCAGAGCTTCGAGCTTGTCCTCGGCGACCGCGGCGGACATCGTCACCACCGGCGCCGCGATCAGCACGGACAACAAGGACACGGAATTCAGCAGTTTCCTCATGGACGAGTCCTCCTGCAACGTCGCCCGGACGCCTTCACGGCTTCTTGGACGGCGACGTCGCCTCGCAGATAGACGGCCAAAATGCAGCCGTCATGGGTTATCGACGGTCGCTTAGTCCCGCTGCGCATCGGCGCAAATTCGGGATGACGATCCGCGGGCATATAAGTTTATGCGCTCGGCCGAGTCTTCACGATTTATCGGTAATGTGTCTCGGGAATGATCGGCATATACGTTCCCGATGCTTCCCGGCGCCTTGGCGCTTGACGAAGATTCGCGCACGGATTTTGTTGACGGAATCGCCTTCGCTGCATTTAGAGAACAAATCTTGGACGCTCTTACGCCGAGCAATTCGCCTGCATCCCCAACGCGCGCCTTTCCGCTCACGCTGCGCCGGTCTGGAATTCGTCGCGGCACGGTCGCCGTCATGCTGATTCTCGCCGTCGCAATGGCGGCCCGCGTCGGCGCAAGAACAGCGCAGGCGGCGCTATATCCGCGCGACGGCCGTCAGGCGATGACAGAGGCGGACATGGCTCGCTTCGCCGGCGCCGGCGTTCTCATGTGCTATTCCGAATTCGGAACGCTGGAGCGCGCCGCCGCCGCATGGCTGATCGGCGCACATGATCTCGTCGTGATGAATGCGCATAATTTCGTCGACCGGCGTCTCGCGCCGACGCATCCGGTGACGAATTGTTTCTTCAGGATTGCAGGCGGCGACTATTATTTCGATGAAGACAGCCTGCGCATCGGCGCCGCCGTCGAGTCGAAAGGTCTGCACATCACCGACGACTGGGCGTTGCTGCAGCTGCTGCAGTCGACGCCCGAGGCGGTCAAACCCCAGCCGGCGCCGGACGTGAGCGACATCGTCACCGGCGCGCGTTTCAAAGTCGTGATGGTCTCTCCGGCCGGACATTCAAATACGCGTCTCGCCGCGACGACCGAGTCCTGCGACGTCTATCGCGTCGATGAGCCGACCGAGGGCCACGTTCGTCGCGTGCGTCACGACTGCAACGACGGCTATGGCGGTTCCGGCTCCGGCCTCTTCACCGAAGACGGACGTCTGATCGCCATGCACAGCGCCTCGCTCGATATGAATCAGAAGCGGCCGTTTGACGTTGAGACGCATTACGGATCTGCGATGCTGTTCGAAGGCGAACTCGCCAAGGCGATCCGCGACGCGGCGTCAAAACCGCGATAGCTCATTCCTTCGGCGGAAGGGTTCGAATCCAGGCGACGAGCGCGTCGAGATCGTCACGCGACATCTTCGAGAAATGCGCTTTCGCGAGCGTCGACATCGGCGGCCTGAGCGGCGCGCCGTCGCGCGACAGTCCTTGTGTGATTGCGCGTTTCAGCGCCTCATCCGACCACGCGCCGACGCCCTTCGCCGGATGGGACGTGATGTTGGAGGCGACGACGACGCCGGCGGCGTTGTGGAAGATTTTGCCGCCCGCGCCGAGACGATTGCGATAATCTGGCGCGCCGTCGACCTCGGCGCTGTGACACGACATGCAACGCGCGAGTGAGGCGACATAGAGTCCCCGCGTCTGTTTGTCCGCGAGCGACGTTTCGTCGAAGGGCGCCGCCGCTCCCGGCATCGGGTGAGGCGCCCATTCGCCATTGCGCTGCTGCGGCGCCTGAAGCGGCGCGCGCACCGGCGCGGCGGCGCGCAGAAAGCCGATAATCGCGTCGAGATCGCGCGTCGTCAGCGGCTTGTAGGAGTCGGACGGCATGACCGGCGCAAGACGATTGTCCCGACCGACTCCGTCGACGATGGCGGCGCGCAATTCTTTGTCCGTCCAGGCGCCGACGCCGGTCTCAACGTCCGGCGAGATGTTCGAACCCCGCACGACATAGGTCGCCTGGGAGAATGTCTGCGCGCCGCCGGAAAAACGACGGGAAAGATCATAGCCAGAGGGTCCGCGCGGCGTATGGCAATTGTCGCACGCCGTCAGCGCTCCGACGAGATAGCGGCCGCGTTCGAGATCCGCCGCCGCATTCGCAGGCGGGCTGATCGGCCAGAACGCAAGCAGAGCGACCGACATGGCGAAATGCGAGGAGAGACGATCGATGCGCATGTTCAAGACGCGTCGGCGAGAGATTCGGCGCTCTTAACCCAGGTCGCGCGCCGGGTCTTGCGGAAAAAATCCTGATCGTTTCAGGAATGCTCGGCAGAGCGGCCTCGCAAGCCTGCGTCAACGGCCGAGAGAGAGGTTCGAGCCGTCCAGCACCGCATAGTCGAAACGCGCGCCGGTCACGATTGCGCCGGTGAAACTCGCGCCCGTGAGAACCGCATGCGTGAGATTGGCGCGCGTCAGGTCGGCGCCGTCGAAATTGGCCTCCGGCAGTTCGGCGCGCACCGGCACCATGCCCTGATTGGCGGGATCGGCGCCAAGGTCCGCGTTGATAAGCTTCGCGTTGCAAAACTTCACGCCCCTTCCGCCGCCGATGATTCGCGAATCGGACAGGTCGGCGCGCTCGAAATTGGCGCCGTCGAGAAGCGCGGCGTAAAGCGACGCGCCTTTCATCCGGGCGTCGGAAAAGACCGCATTCTGCAATTCGGCGCGGGTGAAATTGGCTCCCGACAGATCGGCCTTCGACAAATTTGCGCCCGCGAGCCTGGCCGAGAAGAAATCCGCGCCGTGCAAATCCAGGCCGGACAGATCGAGGCCCGAGAGATCGCGGTCTCCGAGATCGACCGGTCCGCCATGCGAATCGGCGATTTTTTGTTCGATCTGCGCGCGCGACAGTTCTGCGGCGCAGACGCCTTGAACAGGCGCAGCGACAAACAGAGACGCTCCAGCGAAAAGCGCAAGACCGATCAGCGTCCCGTTCAATCGTCTCATCCGTCGAACCTCGTCAACTCGCGGCGCATGAAGCCTATGTTCGACGCAACGGAGGACGCAACAGGACAATCTCTTGCGAAATTCGGGAAACACTCCAAGCCTGTCTTCCGGCGAATGCCCGCCATGGATCGAACGTCGTTTTCGCGATAGTCAACAGCGATGACACTCTGGCGCTTCATATGCTTCGCCGTCGCACTGTCGCTGTTCGCCCAGGCGCATTTGCCTGCATTCGCTGCGGACGCCGACCTGCCGAAACGCCGCCCCGGCGTATGGCGCATTTCAACGATTTCGCCGGAGGTCGGCCTTCAAACCAACGACGTCTGCATCGAAGAAGGCGACAGCATCGTCGGCGCTCTGGACGAAAGTTGCGCGACGCCTGCCGTGACGCGCGCAAAGGATCAGATCATCGTCACTTTCGAATGCGGCCCGCAGGAGTCGCGCGAGGTCACCAGCCTGTTGTTCACCGGCGATTTTGAGAACTGGTATCGCGCGCAATCGAGGCAGACGGCGAAAGGACGTCGTTCGGGCTTTACGGTCGACGCAAAGTTTCTGTCCGAACGCTGCGCCAGATAGACGCACTGAACGCCCCGAGCCTGAAATCGGATAGAATTGCCTTCGCCACATTGTAGTCGGGCGTCATGGAGACGCCGGCGCTTGCATGGCGCCGGCGCGCCGATCGACCCATCTCGCTTCGGAACTGGCCGCGAGCGCCCGCCAACGCATCGCCTTGGCCGGAGGCGCGATCAAGACATCTCCACCACAGGGAAAGACACGTTGAATGTCGCGCCGCCGCCAGGCGTGTCCTCGACCCAGATGCCGCCACGATGCGCATCGATGAGCTCTTTGGCGATGGCCAATCCCAAGCCCGTGCCTGGAATAGAGTCATTCTTGCGCCAGAAGGGCTCGAAGATCAGATCGCGGTCCAACTGCTCGACGCCGCATCCATGATCGATCACCTTCAGCGTTCCATCGTCGGCGACGCGAACGTGAACCGTGCCGCCTTCAGGCTCGGCGCGAAGAGCGTTGTCAATGACATTCGCGATAACCGATTCGAGCGCCGGCCGATTGCCCTTAATGAGCACAGGCGCGCTGGGCGCGTCGAGAACGATCTGGCGCCGCGCCTTCAGCGCCAGAAGCGCGGCGTCCGCAATCATCGTTCGCGTCAACGCGACGAGGTCGATCGTTTCATCGAGCGTCGTCGATTGTTCGCCGAGCCGCGCGGAAGCGAGCAGCTGCTCGACGATGTTGCGTATGCGACGATGATCGCGTTTCAGATCATTCTTGAAGGTCGGCTCCTCGGGCGCGTCAAGCCGCACGCCCAGCACATTGATGGGCGTGCGGAGCTCATGCGCGGCATTTGCCGTAAAACGCTTTTGGCGGGCGACGCCGGCGTCGAGCCGCGCCAACGCGTCGTTGACCGCGTCGACGAGGGGTCCAACTTCGCTCGATACGTCATTTGCGTCGAGACGTTGGTCGAGGCAGTTCATGTCAATCCGGGACGCCTGCTCCGCCACGCGTCTGAGCGGCCTTAGTCCCCAGCGCACGGCGAACCAGCCTGCGCCGGCCGACATGACGATCGCCATGACGAGGTAGGCGGTCAACCAGCGCATTTCCTCTATGGCGGCGTCGACGATGTCGCTGGCGCGGAATTTCTGTCCGTATACGGCGACATGAAGGCGGCCGAACGGAGTCGATGACGGCTCCATAAGGCCTGCGCGAATGGCGCTCGGATCGCCTGGCAACACAAAATGCACATGGGTCGGACTGATCTCGATAAGCGGCCGCAGCATCGCGACGAGCTCAGGCGACGACCCCGCAACGGGCTCACGGCTTAGCTTCCTAAACGCCGCGAACTTCATGCCGGGCGCGCGCTTTAGATCTTCAAGCAGGCCTGGCGTCGGCCTGATCTCCAGCATTTTCTCATCGTTCAGCGTCAACGAGGCGATAACCTGCTTTTTCGCGCGAATGGCCGACAGCTCATCGAGCGAGGTCGCGAAAATTTCGACGCCTGTGAGGCCAAGGCCCACCGTCACCAGCCAGGCGATGGTGAAGGCGATGATCTGTGCAAGAAATAGACAGCCGACGATGCGCCATACGAGCGAGTGTCGTCTCAATCAAGCAACTCCGTCGTGATGTAACCGACGCCGCGAACGGTGTGAATGGCGACGCCGGCGTCCAACGCCACGAGCCGTCGACGCAGACGCGACACAGCCATGTCGAGCGTATTGTCCTGGACATCTTCGTTTGGAGAAAACACATCATTGAGAAGCGTCTCACGCGAAACGACGCGATTGACTCGTCGCAACAGAGATTCGAGCAGGACTAACTCGCGCCGATGCAAAATGACCGGCTTGCCCGCGATCCGGACATCGCGCGTCGCGAGATCAAAATATAGCGCGCCCACCGCAATCGGCTTCGGCGCGCCGCTTCCCGGACGTCGAACGCAGGCGCGTATTCTCGCAACCAGCTCCTCTCCTTGAAACGGTTTCGTAACGTAGTCGTCCGCGCCCAGATCGAAGCTCGACACCTTCTCTCCCGTGTCGTCCATCGCTGTCAGCATCATGACGCGGATGCCCGGCTGCAACTCCCGCGCCAGCGGCATCAGCGAGAGGCCGTCACCATCAGGAAGACGACGATCGAGAAGCAGAAGATCGTAATTTGATCGCGTCACCGCGTCGCGCGCCGCGCTCAGACTGTGAGCTTGATCCACGTCGAATCCGGCCTGAGAGATCAACGACGCGGTGAGACGCGCCGCATCCAGCTCGTCTTCAACAAGTAAAAGTCGCATATGGGCGCCGCTCCCGTTCTGTCTCGCCGATTATCGATTTCAGTCGCCGAATGCGCAAGACGCCGGCGCGAAAGGGCCAGCTGTTGCCCTAAAGACACAGCGCCTCGGATTTCGCGCCAAAATCGCTCATGTCAGGTTCTTGTCAGGCGTGTCAGCTTCGCTTTGGCTATTTTCAGTCGCACAAGACGAAGACGGCGATGATGCGGGCGATCCTAAACCATACGGCAAAGACGAGCGAGAACGCTCACAGATGCTTGAAAGGCGTCCGTGCGGTTCTGTTCGGCTTGGTCGTATTCGTCATGGCGGTCCAGGGCGTCGCCCTCGCATTGTCCCGGGCGCAAGCCGCGTCACATGAAGGCGTTGCCGGCGTCTCGACCGCGGCTTCCGTCGATTGCGCGCGAGAGGATTCGCGCGCGCCGTCGAACGACGGGCGCGCCCATCAATGCTCTCTGGCGGGGCTTTGTTGTTTGGCGAGCTGCGAGCGGCAGACGTCCTTTGGCCTCGCGGGAACGGCGTTTAGCGCTGCGGCCTTCAGCCGGTCGGCGACTGACCGGGTCGAGCCGTCGGCGCCCGTGAGGCGCCGCGTCAGACCCGCCGGCTGGGCAAGCGCCTGGTCTTCGCGCGCGCCGCCGCAGACGGCCTGATTCGCGAATCGCGTCCCTCACAGATCAACCTGCCCCATCTCGTCGCTCGAGCGTTCTCGCAATCGCTCTGGAGTCCATCAATGAACTCGTCCGTCCTCCTGCGCGGCGTTTCCGCCTGCGCGCTGCTGTTCGCCTTGGCGCCTGAATGCGCCCACGCCCAGCAAGCATTGCCAACAATCAGCATCGGCGGGCGTCAGCGCGCGCCATCGACGCAGATTTCGGGTTCGCCAACAGGAGAGTCGGCCACATCCGGCTCCGGTCCGTCGTCAAATTTTCCGAGCGAGCCGAAGACGCCCGCCGAAGGCTATGTGGCGAATGACGCGACCACAGGCACAAAGACCGACACGCCGCTCAGAGAAACGCCAGCGTCGGTGAATGTGGTCCCCAAGCAAGTGATGCAAGACCAGAACGATACGAGCGTTCAGGAAGCCCTGGAAAACGTTCCCGGCGTTCGCTCGAACAACAACGACCTTGAAGGATATAATTTCAAGATCCGGGGCTTCGACAGTCTCTATATCTATCGCAACAATCTCGCGATTCCCGCTGGCGAATCCAATCCCAGCGGCTTCGACACCGCCAATCTGGAGCGAATCGAAGTCTTGAAGGGCCCTGCGTCAGTCCTCTACGGACGCGCGGAACCGGGCGGATTGATCAATCTCATCACCAAGCAACCGCTCGACCGCGCCCGCTACGTTGTCGATCAACAGTTTGGATCGTTCAACTGGTATCGCACTCAGTGGGATTTTACCTCGCCCATTGCTGAGGCTCCGGGTCTCGCCTACCGCTTCACCGGCGCCTATCAGACCAACGGCTCGTTCCGGCGCTTCCAGGGCGGCGAGCGCATGCTCCTGGCGCCCGTCGTGAGTTACCGTCCGACCGCCTGGACCGAGTTCACGGCCGAGGGCCAATTTCTTGCGCAGAAGGCTCAAAGCGACATCGGCGTCCCGGCCTACGGATCGACGCCGGCGCCGATACCGCTCAGCCGCTCGTTTCAGGAGGCGAACGATCCGCGCGACCGGATCGACAGTTTTAACGTCGGCTATAAATTTCGGCAGAACATCACCGAAGATTGGAAGGTCACGAATCGCTTTCTCTATTCCGCGACGACGAATTTCCAGAAACCGAACGTTTCATTGTTTTGCACCACGCCCTATTGCGTGGATCCGGATATGCGAACGCTGCAACGCATCGTCCAATACCAATCTTTGACGGGCGGCACATTTTCGACGAACGTCGACCTGGAAGGAAAGTTCTGGGCGCTCGGCGGCAAGCATGACTTTCTCATGGGCCTCGACTATCTGAACGGCCTTTACGACTACTATTTCGGCGACGGCGGCGCTCTTTATCCGATCGACATTTTCTCTCCGGTCTACGGAACCGTGCCTTCCTTCGCCTATTGGAGCGCGCAAGCCGGCACAGGATACAAGAGCCATTCGTCTGTTCTCACCAGACAGAAGGGACTGTACGTTCAAGATCAGGTCACCTGGTTCGAACGTCTGCATTTGCTGGTCGGAGCGCGATTTGATGTCGCCGACGTCACTAGGGGCCGCTCCAGATCCTCTGGCGGCGACTACAGCGCGAACAAATATTTGGCGATTGACAATCGACTGGCCGCACAGACGCGCGTCGATCGGGCCTTGACCCCGCGCGCCGGAGTCGTTTTCGACGTCGTGCCCGAATTGAGCGTTTATGGCAGCTATTCGCGTTCGTTTGGCGTCAATAACGGCTTCGACGCCAACGGACAATCATTGGGCCCGCAGCGCGGCCAGCAATGGGAGGTCGGCCTCAAGGCGGAGCCCAGACCTGGCCTTTCCGCAACGCTCGCCTTCTTTCAAATCACAAAAACAGGCGTGCCGACCCGAGATTTCGCGTCGTTAGATCCTTCCGCCGTGACGCTCGCCGGCCTTCAACGCAGTCGAGGCATCGAATTGGATGTCTTGGGGCGATTGACCGAGCGATGGAGCCTCACGGGCAATTTCGCTTATATCGACGCCAAAGTTATTGCCGACAATTTCGTAAATCGGCTCAATCCTTTCGGATTGCTGGACCCTGCGATTTTCGGGGAACAGGGCGGCCTGCTTGGCAATCATCTCGACAATGTTCCCCGCCATTCGGGCAAAGTTTTCCTTGTGTATGATTTCGGCGACAACGGCTTGGGGCTGCGCATCGGCGGCGGCGTCACGGCTTCCACCCATGCCTGGGGCGACATCCAGAATACGTTTCTCATCCCGGGCTGGGCGCGGCTTGACGCCTTCGCGAGCTACGCGACGCTCGTCGACGGTCATAAACTGACGGCGCAACTCAATCTCAAGAACATCAACAATGCGCAATATTATACCGGCGTCGACAACTTCTTCAATTATTACACCCCGCCTCTGCCTTCGTTTCCCGCGAAGCCGTTTACGGCGACGGGGCAGCTAAGAGTCGAGTTCTAGCGATGGCCCGCGGACTTTTCGTGCGGCTGCATCGCTGGGCGGGACTTGCGATCGCGGGCTTTCTCATTCTCGTCGGTCTGACGGGAAGCCTGCTCGCCTTCTGGCTTGAGATCAACGCTTGGCTGACGCCCGAACTCTATTCCGGCCCACGCGCCGGCATAGAACTCGGCGCGGCGACGCTTGCGCAACGCGCAGAATCCATCGTTCCGCAGGCGCGAGCGACGACAGTTTATCAAGGTTATCCCGGCTCCGCGATGATCGGCATGAAGGCGCGCGACGGCGCGACGCCGCTCGACTTCGAATACATCCATCTCGATCCGATCGATGGCCAGGAGCGCGGCCGCGTGTCGTGGCATGGTCTGCCAAGGCGCAAAGCCGACATCATGCCGTTCGTCTACGGCCTGCATATGTATCTCGCGATGAGCGGGATCGGCGAATGGATTCTCGGCGCGGTGGCGCTTCTCTGGACGCTCGATTGTTTCGTCGGCTTCTATCTGACGCTGCCCATGCGCGGCGAGCGCTCAAAGAAGAGCTTCTTTGCGCGTTGGAGGCCGTCATGGCTGGTGAAGCTCAAGAGCTCCTTCTATCGCGTCAATTTCGATCTGCATCGCGCCGCCGGCCTGTGGCTCTGGGCGATGCTGCTCGTCTACGCCTGGTCGAGCGTGTTGTTCACGCTGCCGAACTTCTATACGCGCGTGACGCAGCTCGTTCTCGATTACGAAACGCCGGTCTGGGCGCAGCGGGGAGCGCCGCAGACCGACGGGCGCGCGCCGATGGAATGGGAAGAAGCGCAAGCGACCGGCGAGCGGCTGATGGCCGAACTGGCGCGCCGGCACGGCTTCGCGATCGAACGCCCGCTGGCGCTCTATCATCTTCGTGACAAGGGCCTTTACGAATATCGCGTGCGCTCGTCGCGCGACATCGGCGACAAGGCGGGGTCGACCTCGATTCTGTTCGACTCACGCTCGGGCGAACTGAAGACGCTGAGCCTGCCGACGGGCCATCGCAGCGGAACGACGCTGACCACCTGGCTCGTCGAACTGCATATGGCCAATCTCTTCGGCCTTCCCTACCGCATCTTCGTCTGCCTTTTCGGGCTCGTCATCGCGATGCTTTCCGCAACCGGCGTTTACATCTGGTGGAAGAAGCGTTCGGCGCGGGTCGCGCATGCGCGGGGAACAGTTGCGCGGCCGGCGCCGGCCGCGCGATCGCCCGCGCGATTTTGATGTGGATGCGGCGTTGATAGTGATGGAGCGAGACATGGATTTCGATCGAATCAAAGGCGGTCATTTCATCCAGAATCTGCGTCGCGCGCTGCCTTTGCCGGCGCATGCGAGACCGGCGCTCATCGCTTTTCTGCGCGAACGCGGCGTCATCGCGCGCGGCGCGCCGCGACTGATCATTCTCGATGTCTTCGACGCCGGCGCGGCGGGCGGACTGATGTGCCGCTTCTCCATCGCCGATGGCGCCGAGGCTTCGAGCTTTATCGCGCCGCTCGCGCAGGTCGCGCTCGAGCGCAAACATCCGGAGCGTCCGCGCCTCCTGCGCCGCCGGCAGGCGCCGCCGTCCGGCGCGGCATGAGGGCGACGCTCGTCGCGCTCATATGTGTCTGCGTCGGCGCCGCCCAGACGTTCGCCGAGGAAGTGCAGGAAAAGGAACGCAAGGAGAAACTGCAAAGCGCAGGCAAGCAGCGCGGCATGGACGAGACCGACGATAAGGCGCCGAGCAAGGCGCGGAACAGGGAACGCAGCCAGATCGAACGGCGCAACGTTGCGGCGCCCAATGCGCAGACTCTGGGGCGCGATCAGAGCGGCGTCTATGTCAACGCTCCCGCGACCAACTCCGCCTTTTCGCCCGAATTCGTCATGCGCGGCTTTCCGGCGGGAGTGACGCTGTTCGACGGCGCTTCGCATGGCTTCACCGCCCAGAACGTCGATCTCTCGACCGTCGATCATGTCGAGTTCTACAAGGGCCCGAGCGCCATGCTGTTCGGCAAGGCGCTCGGCGGCTATGGCGGCGCCGCCGACTACATCCGCAAGGCGCCGGTCGAGGCGACCTTCGCCCGCGGCGCCGCGACCAAGGCCAGTTTTGCCGTCACCCGTCTCACCGCCGACGTCAACGCCCCGCTCAACGACGACAAGAGCCTGCTGTTCCGCATGACCGGCTCGGCGCAGAGCCTGGGCGGCTTCGTCAATTTCACGCGCACGCGCAGTTTCGACATTGCGCCGATGCTGGCCTTCGCCGCAGACAATGGCGATCGTGTCAGCCTGCGCGCCGAACACAATGGCGGGCGGCTCGTCTACCGTGACGGCGTCCCTGCCGATCCGGTGTTTCTGCATGTCCCGCGCGAGTTTTACGCGGGTCTGCCGGCCAATGAACATGAGACGCCCTTCTTCGACGATGTCACGCTGCGCTATGAGCACGCCTTCGACGCCGATTGGAAACTCGCCGCGGTCGTCGATTATTTTTTCTACGCCAATCGCTGGGGGTGGTTCACGGGCTGGGGCTATGACGGCTTTCAGTCCGTCGTCTTCGGCAATCCGGTTCGCGCCCGCACCGCCAACCGCAGCTTCGACGCGCAATTGCGCCTGAACGGCCGCTTCGACACAGGCTTTCTCTCCCACGCCGTCTTTCTCGGCCTCGAACAGTGGGACTTCTATTTCGGCTACAACAATGACGTCGCCCGCTATGAAGCGGCGCCGCTCAATATCTTGGCTCCCTTCTATTCGCCGGGCGTCAGCTACGCGGGCGCCTATTGGTCGAATGGCGTCGCGCGCGCGATCAGCCGCTCGATCTATGGCCAGGATCTGATCGATCTGAACGAGAACTGGCGCATCTTGATCGGCGGACGCTACGATCTTCTGGCGCAGCGCGAACGCGTCTTCGATCCCTTCGGCGCGCTGACCGGCGACCCGACCGCGAGTCTGAGCAAAGGGACCAAAGGCTATTTCAACCCGCGCGCCGGCGTTCTCTACCGGCCGGACGAGGAGACGCAGCTCTTCGCCGCCTATGGCAAATCGCTGATCCCCAACACCGGCGTGCGCATTCAAAGCGGCGAAGCGCCGCCGCCGCAGCAGGACACACAATATGAGCTGGGCATGCGCCACGAATTCCTGGACCGCAAGATGCGTTTCGAGGTCGGCCTCTTCGACATCACCCGCGACAATGTCGCGATCCCCAATCCGGCCAATCCGAGCGGCTTCTATTCCGTCGTCACCGGCCAGCAGCACAGTCACGGCATCGAGGTCAATCTCGGCGCCGAGATCCTGCCAAACCTCAAGATCAACGCCGTCGCCACCTTCCTGCACGCGCTTGTCTCGAAGGACGACAATATCCCGTCGCAGCAGGGCAGCGATCTCCTGGGCGCGCCGCGGCGCGTCTATAATTTCAACGCCAGCTACGCCTTCGACTCGGGAGACTTCAAAGGACTCGAACTCGGCGTGAGCTATTATTACGCCAGCCGCCTCGAGGCGACGCTGCCCAACACCTATGGCTTCACCCTTGCCCCGCAACAGATGCTCGGCGCGACGCTCGCCTACACCATCAACGACACTCTCAAATTCGAACTTGTCGCCGCAAATCTGACGAACCAATCCAACTGGACGTCGAACGGCGCCCTCTATCACGGGGAACCGCGTTCAATCGCCGCAAGCGTCAGCTGTCGATATTAAGGAATCCGGCGTCCGCAGACTCCATCGCCCGCGTCGTCATGATTGCCATTTTCCATTGCCATTTTCCATGGCGGCGTTCGGAAAGTTCGTCATGGCGTCGGCGCCCGTCACGCGACTGTCGGCGTTTGGGACCAGCGGTCCTCCCATCGGTCACAGCGGCGGCGAGGCCGGAGCGACCCGCCGAACGTCCGACTCCAGGCGTACGCGCTAAGCGTCCCCTTGGCCGTCCCTCGCCTCTCGACAGGAGACGTTCTCCAATATGTCGAGAAGCGCTTCAAACCCGATCGGTTTGGTCAGCAGACCATCGAAACCGGCGTCTTTCCATAGACTGCCGGAACGCTCCACGCGCGTGGCGCTGAGAGCGATGAGGAAAGTCTTGCGGGTTTCCGGCGTCTCACGGATGCGACGCAGCGTCTCGACGACGTCGATATAGGGGATGGCGACGTCGATAAACACGAGTTGCGGAATGAATTCGTTCAGCGCGCCCACGCCGTCGGCGCCGTTGTAGGCGAGTCGCACACATGCCCCGACCGTTCCAAGAAGCAGCGCGAGACGATCCGCAGCGGCGCGATTAAGGTCGATCACGAGGGTCTTGAGCGGCGCTAAAGTCGCGACCGCGGCCGCAGGCGCCGGCTCCAGTCCATGCCTGTCGCGCTGCGCCGTAACATCATGCGCGACCCCGATGATCCGGAGCGGCCGCCCGAGTTGGTCTCGCTCGACGATTCCGAGTTCGCGGAACCAGGTCACTGCGCCATCTGGACTGAGCACCCGGATCTCGGTTTCAAACACCTCGGTCTCGCCGCGCAGCGCCGCTTCAATGTCGTCGCAAAACCTCTCTCTGTCGTCTGGATGAACGGCGTCCCGCACGGCGGCGAAACGGGTGATCATGCCTGTGCTTTGCGAAAGCTCGGACTCAAACGGATCGAAACGCCGCACGATGTCCCGCACGATGTCCCACTCAAAGCTGATCATCGGAACCGTGCGCAGCGCCAGACGGAGCGCCAGTTCATTCCGCCGCGCGCGTTCCATGCGCGCCCCATGTCCGAAATTCAATTGCCGCCTAAGGTGCGTCATCGCAGCGTCGCCGTGGTGTCTTTTTGGTGATTGTCGCCGATTCCGCCCGGGCAATCCAATGGAATATTAAGGCAATATCAACCTGTTGGCCAGCATAGGCGCGCGCCGGCGGTCTGCTGGCGCGCGAACGCATTTGACCAACGCAAGCTGTTGCTCCTACGAGGATTCAACGCTCGCGCGAAGGCGGCGCCGCAGCGCGGGAGACGGCGCCGCAGCGCGAACCTTCAGTCGCGCATCAGCGCCCGTTGAGCCTCCTTCTCGAGGTCGGGATAGGACGCCTTCTCGACCGTAACGCCGACGCCCTGGATCGTTCCGCCGTGGAATTTGCCCGGCGTCGTGTATTCGTGGCTGACGGCGTCGCCGCTGTCATAGCCGACGCACAGGCCGTCCCCGCTCAGCGTGAACTTGCCGGCCTGCGTCTTCATCGGACCCTCGGCGACAACCTTGTCGTTCACATACAGCTTCATGCTGCCAGTGGATTCGCCATGCGGACCGGCGCCCTCCCTCGTGAACTCCATGCCCAGCGTATATTTGCCCGGCTTCAACTCCTCGCTGGACACGAAGCGCTGCTCCGGCGGGATGCCCAGGAAGTTGTACACATAGTTCAGCTTGCGATCCTTGATGAACAGCGCGTGCCCGCCGAAGCGCGAGCCATGGGCGAAGATCACGCCCGCCGCGTCGGGATCGACGATCTCGACATTGGCCAGGATTTTGTACGAACGATTGCGGACGTTCACGGCGACGCCTTCCGGCACCGGGGCGGTGTCCGGGTAATAAACATAGCGGTCGCGCGGCGGCTCCTCGCTCGGACGCGGAATCCCAAGCTGCTCCACCGCCGTGCGGTCGTCGAGCGGCAGCACCAGATTCTTGCGCGCTTCCTCGTTCCAGGCGGCGATGAGCGACTGCAGCTTCTTGGGGTGCTTCTTCGCCAAGTCCTCAGACTCGGCCCGATCGACGTCCACGTGATAGAGCTGCCACTGATCCTGGTCGAAATGGCCCTTGCCGGTGAGCGGCGCATGAAGGGCGCTGGCGAACCACCCGTCCTCCCAGATGCCCCGGGTGCCGAGCATCGCGTAATATTGGCGATGCTTGCGCGTCGCCGCGTCCGGGGCGGCGTCGAAGGTGTATTTCATCGAGACGCCCGAGAGGGGGAACTGCTGCACGCCGCGATAGTCCTTCGGCATTTCAAGCCCGACGATTTCGAGGATCGTGGGCACGATGTCGACCGAATGGTGGTACTGGTTGCGGACCTCGCCATGCGCCTTGATGCCCTTGGGCCAGCTGATCACCAGCGGATCGGCGGTGCCGCCGGAATATTCCGAATAGCGCTTGAACATCTGGAACGGCGTCGAAAAGGCCACCGCCCAGCCGGTCGGGAAGTGCTCGTAGGTGTCTGGCCCGCCGAGCTTGTCGTAGAGCTTCATGTTCTCGGCGATTTCGTCCGGGTAGCCGTTGAAGAATTTGTTCTCGTTGACCGACCCGTTCGGGGTGCCTTCGCCCGACGTGCCATTGTCGGCGGCGTAGAAGATCACCGTATTGTCGTACTGCCCGGTCTGCTTGAGATATTCGACGATGCGGCCGATCTGGACGTCGGTATATTCAGAGAAGCCCGCCCAGACCTCGGCGAGACGGGCGAAGAGCTTCTTCTCGTCGGGCGACAGTGAATTCCACGGGCGGACGGCGTCGGCCTTGTTCGCCACCGATTCCGGCAGCGGGTTGACCGGCGTCAGCTTCGTGTCCTTCGGCAGGACGCCTTTTTCGATCATGCGCGCCAGCGCCCAGTCACGATAGGCGTCGTAGCCGTCGTCGAACTTGCCCTTGTATTTGGCGATGTAATCCTGCGGCGCGTGATGCGGCGCATGATTGGCCCCCGGATTGAACCACATGAACCAGGGCTTGGACGGATTGGTCGCCTTCTGATCGCGGATCAGAGAGATGGCGTGGTCCGCGAGATCTTTCGAGAGATGGTAGCCCTTCTCCGGGCCATAGGGCTGATCGATGAAACGATTGTCTTCGACCAGATCCGGATACCACTGATTGGTCTCTCCCCCCAGGAATCCGTAAAAGCGGTCGAAGCCGAGGGACAGAGGCCACAGCTTGCGGCTCGCGCCGGAGGCGACATCCTGCTCGGGGACGTTGTGCTCCTTGCCGAGCCAAAAGGTGCTGTAGCCGTTGTCCTGCAGGATCTGCCCGATTGTCGCCGCCTGCGGCGGAATGCGGCCGCTCGCGCCGGGGAATCCGTTCGCGCCCTCAGTGATGGCGGCCATGCCGTTCAAGTGGTGATTGCGGCCGGTCAGGATGGTCGAGCGCGTCGGCGAGCACAGGGCCGTCGTATGCCACTGGGTGTAGCGCAGCCCCTGGTCGGCGAGCTGCTGCAGCGTGGGCATGTTGATCCGACCGCCGAAGGGCGACCACGCCGCAAGACCGGTGTCGTCGTACAGAATGAACAAGATGTTCGGCGCGCCCTGCGGCGCCTTTTTCGGCAGGAACGGCTTCCAGTCCGCGACCGAATCGCGCACGTCGAGCTTTATGACGCCCTTGAAATCCTTGTAGGGGCCAACGGGCTGCGACGGCTGTTCAGCCGCAGGCGCGGCGCCGGCGAGCGACGTCAGCGCCAGCGCCAATGAGATCGCCGTCACCAGCCGGCGACGTCTCTTCAACCCGTTCATCGTGCCTCCTTTGCCGGGGATTGCTCCCTCTTGGCCTGTTAAGCGTTGGGCGCCCGGTTCAATTCTCAAGATAGAGCAATCTGGCAAATCAGCATGCCCGCGCAGCAATCACCATGGCAAGCTGAATGGCACCAACCGCCGCCCTTGCCCAGCCGCATGGCCTTGCGCCGATAGGGAAATCCGGAAGGCGTTCAGGCGGTTGGGCGAGATTCGCGAAATCGAACTTCATAAACGAACGCCGGCGCAAGGGCGTGCGACGCGGCGTCCGATCCAGCCGACGCGATCTCCCCGGACCTGTGAGCAACGCTCCGGAAACAGCCCGCGCGGCGCGTCTGAGCGCGAAAGAAGGTTCAACGTCGCGTTTGCGAAAATTCAAAAAAGGCGCTGGAGCAGGCGCTTAAGAAGGGGAGCGTCATCCAGCCCGGACTGACGCCTCCGGGACTGCGTCACGCTCTCGGCGCGAGACTCGGAGATTTCGGCGACGACGACCGAACGATCGGGGAGATATTGTCCGGAAATCAGTCTCGCCGGCGCGACGCTCTCGCGAGAACGCCATACCCGCCAATGCGAGCGAATGGTGCCCAGGGGCGGAATCGAACCACCGACACTGCGATTTTCAGTCGCATGCTCTACCAACTGAGCTACCTGGGCTCGCGCGGACGCGATGTGTCGGGGCTTATAGAAAGCGCGCCGCGACTTGTCCAGACCCGCAATGCTTGGGACCGGCAAAACTGTAGCGCGACAAATCACCTGGCCTCCCGCGACAGATCAAATGGCCGCACCCCTGAAGCGCGGCGGGGACCCTCCCTGGAAGGCTCCCGCTCGGCAAAGAAAATCTGACGAATGCGGCTCCTGACCCAGAGCGGCCAGTTCGGGTCGAAAATTTGCTTGGCAGCGGAGCAGCCACTCTGTCCAGAGCGCGGGTGCCAGCTATCGATCGTTGACGTTCTTTCCGCCGTGGACCACTACGACGCCGCTTAGTTACCAACGACCGGGGTTTCTGGCCGAAAGGCAAAGCGTCTCATACCGGCGTTCGTATCATGGGAAACATCCACGAGGTGCCCCTGCGGTCCTGCGATCTTCAGCACCGCCCGGAATTCGCCCTCCCTTGGCCTTTCGAACTCTTCGAGCGTGATCAGTTTGCCTAAACCCGTCTGGGATGCCTCGAAATGCGCAACAATCTGTTCGCTTCTCCAGTGAGGGTGGCTGACGACAAGTCCCTGCAGCTCATGGATATAGTTGCTCACGTAGCCACGCAGAACGCTTTCGGTGTCGACCGGCGGCTTAGCCGGCAGCGCTTCAATGCACTTAAACAACTCACCATACCGCTCTGCCAGCCGGTCGTCGAATTCGCCGGTTGCAAGCAAGGCGATCTCTCCCGCAACGGCTTTTTTCTTGCCACCTTCATTTAGCGCGTAGCGGTGGCCTTCATACGATGGCAGGTAGTGCTCAAGCGCGCCGCCCCCCAGAAGAAAGATGTGCTTAGTCTGGAGCGCCGCCTGAACCTGGCGCAATCTTCCTTCGATGTTTGCGATCAGCTGGCGAGTCAAAACCGGCAGCAGACCGTCGCGGTTCGCCGCTATCTCCACGAGCACGGCCACACGTTGCCGCGGGAGTTTCTTGGCGTCCTCAACTAGCGTTCCAAAGTAAGTCTGAAGCGCCCCGACGGTGCCCTGCGCATCCACAGCGGTTTCGATGGCCCGAACTGCCGTGGTCAGCTCGCGGTCAAGCGCGCCACAATAGCGGGTGAAGTCGGCACCGAGCCCCAGTTCCGCAAGAAATTCGGCGATGCTCCCGTCCTCGCGAAGACACTGACGAAGACTGCCAAGGAAGAGACTGTCAAGATCGAAGAGGAAGTACGCCTGCTTACCAAAGTGGCGGCATAGCTCAACATATTTCGTTACTTCCTCGCAGCCACCAACATCGATCAGGCAACTACCGGCCGCAGTGATTGACGCCTTGCGCCGCTCCTGAATCTTTCCAAGGTTGCGGTGGAAGTTGCAGCTGCCTAAAGAATCCCCACTGTCCGATTTATGCAGCCCCAGCTTCGTCGGAATTCAAATCGACCGACGACCGCCCTTAAAAACCCCATTCCAGTTCCTAGTTTACAACTACGCTAGACTATTCCAGACTGGGCGCTCTCCTTAGATGTTTGGACCTTTCAGCCTCTTTGATGCTCACACTCTCCAACGGCCCTGACTTCCGAGTTCGCGCGCCAAGCCAAACTCTAATTCCCGCTTTTCAGGCCTTTTTCGATTTTCGAGGCGCCGCGCCGCACGAGATTTTAGGCCATTTGATCTGTCGCGGCGCATGCCGCTATCAAAGCCCTGCGGAACGCGCCATCGCCCGCTTTTCCGGGCCATGTGACCACTCAATCCCGCGCAATCTCGCCTAAATCCGCGTAGGCCATCTGATCTGTCGCGTTACAAAAACCCGCTGTCGCGCGCGCCGGAGCATCGCGCAGCCGGCGCAACGCGGAGGGCGGCCGCCCTTGCGCGCCGCTTGCCCGCGCGCCGACCTTCGCCTAAACCGGCCTTCGACTTCGGAGGCGAGATGAGCAACATCAAAAGGATCGGCGCAGGACCCCGCATGAGCCAGGCGGTCGTTCGCGGCAACGCCGTCTATACCGCCGGCCAGGTGGCGGACAAGACGAAGGGCGGATCGGTCGCCGATCAGACCCGTGAAATTCTCGCGCAGATCGACGCGCTTCTCGCCGAAGCCGGCAGCGCCAAAGCGAACATCCTGTCGACGACGATCTATCTCGCCGACATCGCGACCTTCGCCGAGATGAACAGCGTCTGGGACGAATGGGTCGACAAGGCCAATCCGCCCGCGCGCGCCACCGTCGAAGCGAAGCTGGTCGCGCCCGCCTATAAGGTAGAGATCGCCGTCATCGCGGCGCTCTAGCGCATTTTTGCGCGAAAGCGGACGCAAGTCCGGCGTTGAACATGTGCGCTTAAAAACGGCGCGCTGTCATCAACGCGCGCCGACGCCGCTCAGCGGATTTTCCGGATCATAGCCGTAGCGCACGGTCTCGAAACGCATGCCGTGCGCGTCGATGAGCAGCAGGCGGCCCACCAGTCCCTCGCCGAAGCCGACGATCTCGCGCACGACCTCAAGCGCCATCATGGCGCCGACGGTTCCGGCGAGCGCGCCGAGAACGCCGGCTTCCGCGCAGGTCGGGATTTCGCCCGGCTGCGGCGGGATCGGAAACAGGCAACGATAGGTCGGGTTCGGCCCATCGGCGCCCTG
Source organism: Methylocystis sp. (assembly GCF_050251305.1). Taxonomy (GTDB): domain Bacteria; phylum Pseudomonadota; class Alphaproteobacteria; order Rhizobiales; family Beijerinckiaceae; genus Methylocystis. The sequence goes on from NZ_JBFWNB010000001.1 coordinate 104,577, forward strand.
CTCGAATGGCCGCAGAGTCGTCAGCGACGCGTCGAAGCCGCCGAGCGCGGCGGTGACGAGCGGCTTTCTTTCGTAAAAGCACGCGTCCGAGACGAGATAGCGCGTCGCGAAATTATCCGTGCCGTCGGCCACGATATCATAGCGCGCGATCAGCGCGCGCGCATTCGCCGCGTCGAGCCGCAGCGCATGCGGCTCGACGGCCACATGCGGATTGATGCGCGCGACGGCGTCTTGCGCGCTGTCGACCTTGGCGCGGCCGACGTCCTGCGTCGCGTGAATCACCTGACGCTGCAGATTCGACAGCGAAACGGCGTCGTCGTCGACGACGCCGAGCGCGCCGACGCCGGCCGCGGCGAGATATTGCAGCAAGGGCGCGCCGAGCCCTCCCGCGCCGACGACGAGAACGCGCGCCGCCTTGAGTTTGCTTTGCCCGGGCCCGCCGATGTCGCGCAGCACGAGATGCCGGGCGTAGCGTTCGATCTCTTCAGGCGAAAGGCTCAACGGGCGCTCCAGCGCCGCAGGGTCGCGGCGCGGGGACCATAGCGGCTTCGCCCGCGCGCCTCCAGCGCCGGCGATGCAAGCGCCGCGATGAGAAGCCGCTCAGACCGGGATCAGGGCTGGACAGGCTGGCGCTTTTTCGCCGCGCGACGCTCGCCGTTCGAATCCTGGCCCGCAGCGCGCAACGCTTCGATCCCGACGCCGCCGAGCGCCGCCGCGCCGCGGGCGTAGGCGATGTTGTCGAGAAACTGTCGCGCGCAATTTTCCCAGGTGAAGGTCAGCGCATGGGCGCGTGCCGCCTCGCGGCGAATGTCGAGCGCGGTCAGCGCGGCCGCCCGAAGATCTTCGTTCATCGCGCCGGCGCCGCTCGCGCCGATCACGTCGAGCGGGCCCATCACGGGATAGGCCGCGACCGGCAGGCCGCAGGCCATGGCCTCCAACAGCACCATGCCGAATGTATCGGTGCGGCTCGGAAAGACGAACACGTCCGAAGAGGCGTAGAGCGCCGCGAGTTCGACGCTGGTCTTGACGCCGAGGAACTTCGCTTGCGGAAATTTGGCTTCGAGCCCGGCGCGCGCCGGACCGTCGCCGGCCAGGATCTTCGTCCCCGGCAGATCGAGCGACAGGAAGGCCTCGATGTTTTTTTCGACGGCGAGCCGGCCGGCGTAAAGGAAGATCGGCCGCTCGTACGGCAGCGGCGTCGACGCATCGGGCGTAAACAGCGCGTGATCGACGCCGCGCGACCAGCGCAGCAGCCGGCGGAATCCGCGCTCGGACAATTCGCGCGAGAGGCTCGGCGTCGACACCATCACGCCGGCGCCGGCGTTGTGGAAGCGGCGCAGCGCCGCATAGGCCACGCCGACCGGCAGTCCGAAACGCGCCTGGATATATTCGGGGAAACGCGTGTGAAAGCTCGTGGTGAAGCAGCGCCCGGCCCGCAGCATCACGGCCCGGGTCACGAGGCCGATCGGCCCCTCCGTCGCGATATGGACGTGATCATAGCCGTCTTCGAGCCGCCGGCGAACGGCGCGCGGCGAGGCGAGCGCCAGCGCGATTTCCGGATAGGTGGGCATCGGCAGCGAATTGAAGTCGCGCGGCGTCAGAAAGTCGATCTCGGCGCCAAGCGCACGCGCCGACTGCGCCATAGTCTCGAGCGATCTGACGACGCCATTGACCTGCGGACGCCAGGCGTCCGTCGCAAGCAATATCCGCATTAAGCCGCCGCCGCTCTCTCATCCGGCAAAGCGCGCGAGCGTTCAAAGGCCTCCGAGGCCCCGCGTTCGGCCGCCGTGTTGTGCCAGCGCAAAATCTCAAAGGCGCCGTCGTCATGTTCGGCGATCGCGGTGCAGCTTTCGACAAAATCGCCGGTATTGACGTAGAGCTTGCCGGCGATCGTCTTAATCGTCGCGTGATGAATATGTCCGCAGATGACGCCGTCGACGTCGCGCCGGGCGGCTTCGGACGCGAGGGCGTTCTCGAAATCGCCGATGAAATTGACGGCGTTCTTGACCTTCAGCTTCGCCCAGGCCGACAGCGACCAATAGCCGACTCCGAACATCCGCCGCGCGCGGTTGAACCACGTATTGACGACGATGGCGAAATCGTACGCCCAGTCGCCGAAGAAGGCGAGCCAGCGCGCATTGCGCACGACGATGTCGAACTGATCGCCGTGGATGACGAGCATGGTCTTGCCGTCGGCCGTGACATGCAGCGCGTCCTCGACGACTTCGACGCCGCCGAAGTTGAGATCGGTGTAGTCGCGCGCGAATTCATCGTGGTTCCCCGGAACATAGATGACGCGCGCGCCTTTCCGGGATTTGCGCAGCAGCTTTTGGACGACGTCATTATGCGCCTGCGGCCAGTACCAGCCGTTTTTCAGTCGCCAGCCGTCGACGATGTCGCCGACGAGATAGATCGTGTCGGCTTCATTGTGTCTGAGGAAATCGAGCAGGAGCTCCGCTTGAGCTCCGCGCGATCCGAGATGCAGATCGGACAGAAACAGCGTCCGATACCGCTTAACCTCATGTTCGCTCGTCGTATCCGGCATGCGCCCATCATTGGCGCACGCCGCTTGGGAGACCTTCGCTCTGGCGTTTCTGTCGAGCATGAGCCTGTTCGCCTCTCGCCTGCGCCGCTTGCCGTGATTGACCAGATTCGGATCACAGCCAGATGACATGGCCTCTCGCGCTCGACGCTGACGCGCCGGCGCGACGGCATTTGCCGTTCGATATTTCGAACGCAATCGGCTAACTTGCCGGATCGATTCTGAACGGACGGGCGCGGTCGCAGCGCTGGGGCATATGGGCGTCGAAGGCCAGGACAGGCAAAAAATGCTGGAGGCGGGCGCGCTAGCGCTATCAGGTCAACTCGGCGCCACGGTGCAGCGGCTTCGGAAGGCCTATAATCTGTCGCTTTCCGAGCTTTCGCAGCAGTCCGGAGTCGCCAAGTCGATCATCAGCCAGATCGAGCGCAACGAAACCAATCCGACGCTCGCCACCATCTGGCGCCTGGCGCAGGCGCTCGACGTTTCAATCGAACGCGTCCTGCAAACGACGGAGGACGAGCCCTTCCTGGAGAAGACCAGCAAGGCCGACACTCCCATCCTCGTCTCCGACGACGGCAAATGCCGTCTGGCGATCATCGGCTGGATCAAGACCGTCGAATGGCTGCAATGCTACGAATTCGCCGCTGATCCCGGCGGCGTGCTTCTGTCCGACGCGCATCAGCGCGGTTCGGTCGAGAGCCTGTCTGTGCGCGAAGGCGAACTCGAGGTCGAGGTCGCCGGCGCAAAGTCGAGCGTGAAGGCGGGCGAAACGCTGCGCTATCGCTGCGATCGTCCGCACGTCATCCGCAATCTGGGGAAAATCCCGGCGCAGGCGACGATGGTCTGCATCCTGAAGGCGGCGGTGATGGAATGACCGCCGCCGCTGCGTCAGCAGCGCCGCCTGGGACCGAGGACGCGCCCGTCAGGACTCCAGTTCGCCGACGTGCTTTTGGGCGTAGAGCTGGACGCCGAGCTGCTTGATCAACTCGAGCTGAGTCTCGAGAAAATCGATGTGCTTCTCCTCGCTCTTGATCACGCCTTCGAAGAGCTGCTCCGAAACGCGATCATTGATCGAGAGGCAATAGGCGGCGGCCTCGACATAGAGCGCGCGCGCGTCGACTTCGGTCGCAAGATCCGCCTTGATGATCTCCTCGACCGACTGGCCGATGCGCATCGGATCGAGCACCTGCATGTTGGGGAAGCCTTCCAGGAAAAGGATGCGCTCGGCGAAATGATCCGCGTGATGCATCTCCTCGATGGATTCTTCACGCCATTTCTTGGCGAGTTCGAGGAAGCCCCAATTGTTGAAAATGCGGTAATGCAGCCAGTACTGATTGACGGCCGTCAATTCTGCGCGCAACCCGCGATTAAGATACTCGATGACCTTCGCGTCACCGCGCATGTCCGCATCCTTTCCATGAAATAGACTCAGGCCGCCAGTTCGTCGGCGCGACAGCCATCACAATCGCCGGTCCCCGCACACTCGTCCAATCCTCTCGCGGCGTGCTGGTCGACGATGGCGACGATACTGCGCACGCAGCGCCCACATTTCGCCTCGCAACCCATGTGCCGAAACACCGCTGAGACCGACGGCCGATCTCCGCGTGACCCGAGCGTGTCGCGCACATCGCGGTCCGAAAGGACGTTGCACGAACAGACGATCATTGCTTAGCCTAGTTTGGAAAGATTGCAAACTACTTTCTGGAAAGATTGCAAACTTCCTAGTTTGGAAAGATTGCAAACTGCCTTTCCTATCAGTAGGTTACAATACTTGCTTGGGTTTGCCAACTCGTGTGTCGCCTTTTCGACAGACGCCATGTCGATGACTTTCGACTGGCAAGGACCGTGCCGTCATCAAATTCATTTTGGACCGCCCGACCGCCCGGGCAAGGGGCGAAGGCGCGCGCCGCGAGCCGGCGGCGCCGCGGCGCTCGATTTCGACGACGCCGACGCCGCTTTGACGGCTGCGGATCGGTTGAAGCATCCTCCGCGCGGGGCGAAACCGCTCCCAAGATCGCGGCGGCGCGCTGAACCGAGGTTGAAACTTCCGTTCATCAGAGGGTTATGAATGTCGAAACTTCTTGGCGCGCTCGACCAGGGCACGACGAGCACCCGCTTCGTCATCGTCGACCCGGGGGGCGAGATCCTCGCCCAGGCGCAGCGCGAGCATCGCCAGATTTACCCCCGCCCCGGCTGGGTCGAGCACGACGCCGCGGAAATCTGGCGCAATGCGCAGGCGGTGATCGAAGCGGCGCTGGCCAAGGCGGGCCTGTCCGCCCGCGATCTGGCGGCGGTCGGCGTCACCAATCAAAGAGAGACGACGGTCCTCTGGGATGCGGCGACCGGGGCGCCGCTGCACAATGCGATCGTCTGGATGGACACGCGCACGCAAGCCGCCGTCGACCGGCTCGCGGCGTCGGGCGTCGGCGATCTGGCGCGGTCGAAAACCGGCCTGCCGCTCGCGACCTATTTTTCGGCGCTCAAGCTCGGCTGGCTCTTCGACGAAATCCCCGGCGCGCGCGAAAGAGCCGCGCAAGGCGAAGCGCTGTTCGGCACAATCGACTCCTGGATGGTCTGGAATCTGACCGGCGGCCCGAACGGGGGGCGTCACATCATCGACGCCACCAACGCCTCGCGCACGCAGCTGATGAATCTTCAAACGCTCGGCTGGGACGACGAACTCCTGCGGATCTTCGACGTCCCGGCGGCCTGCCTGCCGAAAATATGCGCGTCGAGCGAAATCTACGGCGAATGCGTCGGCGCGCTCGCCGGCGTTCCGCTCGCCGGCGCGCTCGGCGATCAGCACGCCGCCCTGCTCGGGCAGGCCTGCGTCAAAGCGGGCGACGCCAAGAACACATATGGCACCGGCTGCTTCCTGCTGATGAATGTCGGCGAGACGCCGCGCGTCTCGACGAACGGCCTGATTTCAACGCTCGCCTTCAAGATCGGCGACGCGAAGCCGCATTACGCGCTCGAAGGCTCGATCGCGATCGCCGGCGCTTTGGTGCAATGGCTGCGCGACAATCTCGGCGTCATCAAAGAGAGCCGCGAAATCGAGGCGCTGGCGAGAAGCGTGCCCGACAATGGCGACGTCTATTTCGTGCCGGCCTTCTCCGGCCTCTTTGCGCCGCGATGGCGCGGCGACGCGCGCGGACTGATCGCCGGGCTGACGCGATTTTCCAACAAGGGCCATATCGCCCGCGCGGCGCTCGAAGCGGCGGCGTTCCAGACCCGCGAGGTCCTGGCGGCGATGGCGGCGGACGCCGGCGTCGGAATCGCCGCGCTCAAGGTCGACGGCGGCATGGCGGCGAGCGACCTGTTGATGCAGTTTCAGGCCGATATCATCGAGGCGCCGGTCATCCGGCCGCGCGAACTGGAATTGACCGCCGTCGGCGCCGCCTATGCCGCGGGCCTCGCCGTGGGCGTCTACAGAAGCTTGGACGATATCGCCGCGCATAAGCGCGAATTTGACCGCTTTACGCCGGCTATGGCGCCGCAAGAGCGCGCGCGCCTGATCGCCTCCTGGGAAAAGGCTGTCGAGCGTTCGCTTGGCTGGGCGATCTGATCGACGCGCTATTCGAAATCGACGCTTAAACCGTGCTTGTCGAGCTGTTTTTCGACGGCGTCGAGGATCTTCTGCAGTTCGTCGACCTCGATCGGCGTTTCGTCGTCGGGCGCGTCCCAATGGTCGAGATCGTCGAGACGCACCATGAAGTCGGCGTCTTCATCCGATTCCGCGTCCGGCGGCGCGGCCGGGATGGTCAGCGTTTTCCCGGCGCGGCGCACGCGGATCGCGCCTTCCGTCACCTCGACCTGATAGCCGCTTGCGCGTCGCGCCATGGCTCCCTCCAGCCTTGCGTTCTCACCTCTCGACAAGTCCGGCGTGAGCGGCGGCCTTACGCATGAGCGTCGGCAGCCCCTCTTTATCGAGATCGGCGCGCGCCGCCCAGCGGCAATCTGAAGGCGTCGTTGTGGCGCGGGTGTGTGCGGTGAACACGGTCGCCTCGAGCGCGAAATGGGTGAAGACATGCGTCACCGGCGCGTCGAGCGCGCGCCAGCGCGCGGCGCAGGGCGCAAATTGCGAAAAGTCCGCGGCGGCGACGTCCCGGGTGAAGGGCGTCGCGGGAAAGGCGTTCATGCCGCCGAACAATCCTTTGGGCGGTAGCCGGCGCAGCAGCGTCTCGTCGCCGCGCCGCAGAATGAAAATCGCGCCCCGGCGCCGCGGCTTCGGAACTTTGACCTCGCGCGCCGGATATTCCTGCTGCGCGCCGAGACGCCGCGCCGCGCAGAACGGCGAGAGCGGACAGGCGGCGCAATCCGGCGCTCGCGGCGCACAGACGAGCGCGCCGAGCTCCATCAGCGCCTGCACCGAATCTCCAGGCCGCGCGCGGCTCATGAGCGCCGCCGCTGCGTCCCGGATCAGCGGCGCGACCCTGCGCGGCGGCTCCTTGATCGCATGCAGGCGCGCCATGACGCGCTCGACATTGCCGTCGACGGCGACGGCGGGATGGTCGAAGGCGATGGCGGCGACCGCCGCCGCGGTATAGGGGCCGACGCCGGGGAGCCGCCGCAGCGCCGCTTCATCTTGCGGAAATCCGCCGGGCGAGTCCGCGACCGCGCGCGCGCAGGCGTGCAGATTGCGCGCGCGGGCGTAATAGCCGAGCCCGGCCCATTGCGCGAGAACGTCGTCGAGCGGCGCGCGCGCCAGCGCCTCGACCGTCGGCCAGCGCGACAGGAAGGCGCGGTAGCGCTCTTTCACCGCGGCGACCGTCGTCTGCTGCAGCATGATTTCGGAAAGCCAAACGCGATAGGGGTCCGGCGTCTCGCCGCGCTGCGCGCGCCAGGGCAGGTCGCGCCGCTCGGCGTCATACCAGGCCAGAAGCGCTTCGCCCGGTTTGGTCGATTTGACGCGAGCCTTTATCATGCATGCGATTGATAGAGGGCGAAGCCTCGCCCCGGCAAGAAGGGCGGCCGCGCCGCGACTCCGATGAGCCTTCCCTCGCGCGCCAAAGTCTTCACGCGCCCGCTCGCGGATTACGTCCTGCGCGAACTCGACCCGCTCGTCGCCACGCGCGGCTTCAGCGAAGCCTCGCTGCTCCTGTGCTGGCGCGAGATCGTCGGCGCGCGAATCGCGCGCATCTGCGCGCCGGCCGCTCTGCAATGGCCGCCGCGGGCGCGGGGCAAATCGAATGACCCGGCAGCGGCGAAACGCCGTGACAAGACGCCGCGCGAGCCGGCCACTCTTCTGTTGCGGGTCGACCCGGGATTCGGACTCGAAGCGCAGCATCTGACGCCGATCATTATCGACCGGGTGAACGCGCATCTGGGCTGGCGATGCGTTGCGCGGATCGTTTTGCGGCAGGAGCAACTGCTTCCCGCGTCTGCGGCACGGTCGAGCCCGAGCCGGCCGCCAAAGGCCGATGCGGCGACGCGCGCCCGGGCGATCGAGGCGACCGAAGGCGTCGCCGAAGAAAGCCTGCGCGCCGCGCTCATCAGGCTCGGCGAACGCGCGCTCGCGCGTTCGCTTCAGGAGCCCGGCGACGCTTGACGTCGGTCTTGCAAAGGCCTGCAATCGCGCATAGGTTCGCGCCGCGAGAGCGCACTGCGAAAGAGCGGATTCCGGTTTTTCGTATGAGAGCGCTCTTTAAACTTTTGAGATCGATCACGTGATCCGCCTTTGACGATTTTCGTCCAAAGTCGGCGTGATCTAGTGCCGCCATAGCTCAGTTGGTTAGAGCACCAGATTGTGGATCTGGGGGTCCCCCGTTCGAGCCGGGGTGGCGGTACCATGTTTTCGCGATTCTCGCGCCCGAATTCTTAATTCGCTTCCGATCGGCCGCAGCAGCGAGACCGCGACGATGAGTTGGCGAAGAAAGCTCGCAGGCAAGCCGCCCGAGCGGGACCCGCGGCCGATCTATGTCGCGGCGTTCGGCCTGTTGATGGCTGCGGCGAGCTACGCGATTCCCGACGAAGGCGCGGCGGGAGCCCTCTTCGGCTCCGGCCTGATTACGGCGGCCTTTTGCCTCGTCTATTGGCTCGCCAATCCGACCGGCGGCGTGGAGTGAGCCGGTCCCTCGCAGGCTTCTGAAGAGACTTCAGCCGATCCGTTCGCCTGGACTGTCGTCCCCGGCAGGCCGGAGGCCTGCCCGGGAGTCCGGCGCAGCGTTCATGACGTTGGTCGTGACCCGCGGAGTCCCTATCGCGCTTCGCGCGTCGGGACTGACATCCGCGCCCTTGCGAGCCTAGAGCAGACTGCCTTCGGAGATCGCGCGAAGCGCAAAGCCGAGCGCGATGATCCCCCATCCTTTGAACAGAAGATCGATGCCGAGGAAGGTTCCGATCGCCCACATCCCGGTGAACGGCCAGCCGGTCAGCAACAGCGCGCCAAGCAGCAACGCCACGCCGCCCTGCAGGAAATACATCCAGAGACCGTCGATGTGCGAGCTGAACGCGAAGCCGATGATCATCACGCCTTCCACGAGGAAATAAAATCCGATCAGAAGCGTGATCGCCTCGGCGCCGATGACCGGGCGCGTCAATAGAATAACGCCGACGATGGCCAGAAGAACCGCCCACAACACGTGAACGAAGAAGTCCGTCCACAGCCCGGCCGCCGAAAAGGCGAAGATGAGAACGGACACGGCGCTGACAAGGAGCAGCGCCCCGAAGAAACCAACCGTGACGATGGTCGCGATCCTGGCTCGAACGATCGCGAGGATGCCAAGCGCGCCGATCAATATCCCGAGGGCGATGACCCAGCCCCAGTGAACGGCGAGGACGTCGGGCGGGAGCGAAACGAAGGAGTCAAACTGTCGCTGCATCTAATGCATCCATGGCAGAGTGGCGGAAAGCCCGATCTTTGCCGATCGGACGCAAATAGCAAGGCGATAATTGCGGAGAAACGTTGTGATGGCTAACGGCGTTGCGCCGGGCGGCGGCGCGCGGCGCCGTTCGCAGATCCTAAATCCGCTCGGGCGCGAGACCACATGGTCTTGGAGACGGCGCAGCGCTCTGCCCGGTTCGCGTCGCGAACCGCCCGCCTCATGAAGGAGGGCGGCTAAGCCCCGCAGTAAGGGATTTAAACCTTCTCGACCTGGCCGAATTCGAGTTCGACGGGGGTCGGCCGCCCGAAGATCGACACGGCGACCTTGAGGCGCGAACGCGCTTCGTCGATTTCCTCGACGAGGCCGTTGAAGGAGGCGAACGGCCCGTCGGCGACGCGCACCGTCTCGCCGACCTCGAACATGATCGTCGGCTTCGGCCGCTCGACGCCCTCGGCGACCTGGCCCTTGATGCGCAGCGCTTCTTCCTCGCTGATCGGCATCGGCTTGTTGTCGGCCCCGAGAAAGCCCGTCACCTTCGGCGTATTCTTGATGAGCGAGAAGACCTGATCGCTCAGATCGCATTTCACCAGCACATAGCCGGGAAAGAATTTGCGCTCGGCGGAGACCTTGCGGCCGCGCCGCACCTCCATGACCTGTTCGGTCGGGACCAGAATCTCTTCGAACTGGTCGGAGAGACCGCGCTGCGCCGCGCCCTCGCGAATCGCGTCGGCGACCTTCTTTTCGAAGTTCGAATAGGCGTGGACGATATACCAGCGCATGCTCATAGCGGCGCCATCAGCTCCAATTGTTTATCGCCCGACGCCCAGCATCAGGCCGACGCCGAAACGCAGCGCCGAATCGACGATGACGAAAAACAGGCTCGCGAATAACACCATCAGGATCACCAGACCGGTCGTGATCAGCGTTTCGCGGCGCGTCGGCCAAGTGACCTTCGCCGCCTCTGCGCGGACTTCCTGCAGGAACTGAAACGGATTGACCATTCGACTACCGGGCTGTGGGACGCGCGATCCACCCTTGTGACCCGCGCCGTAAAACGATCGCGGCGCGGGACCTGCCGGCCGCGCGCCACGAATGAGCGGGTTTATAGCCCCTTAGCGCCGCGCCGCCAAGCGAAAAACGCGCGTCGACGCACGGCGAGCCGGCGACGTCTGGCGCGTAAGACCGTCATCCCAGCGCGGCGGCGGAATGGAGGATGGCGCGCGCCTCCGCCAACGCCACGAGATCCGGCGGCAACAATCGGGCTTCCTCGGGCGTGATATAGGCGATTCGCCTCGGCAGGTCGGGACCGAGCCGCGCCATCGCCTCTCTGAGGTTCGCCGGATCATAGCGGGTCTCCGCGACGCCGTAGATTTCGCAGCTGCGGCCGAGCTTGGCCAGCGCGCTCCAATGGACCTTCTCATTGACCTGTTCCTCGCCAGGGTCCCCGCTGGAGGTGAAAAAGCTGTTGGCGGGGGCGCCGGCCGGAAACATCTCGCGGCTGCGTGGAAAATTCCGGTCGACGGGATATTTCTCCGCCGAATCCGGAATGTCGCCGTCGATGTTCGGCGTCAGCGTTCGCCGGATCGCTTCGGCGTCGAAGGAGAGGCCGGTCAGCGCCTGCGTGCGCGCGATCATCCAGATCAAGGCGATGTCGGACAAGCCGGATTCCGGATATCCGCCGCCCACATTGCAGTGGACGCCGGGAAACCAGTTCTGCTCGATATTCCGGGGATGCGGCGCCCCCTTCTTCACCGTCCAGAAGGTCGGCGTAAAGGGGCGGCGGCGCTCGTCGACGCCAATCGCATGCAGCGCATGGTCGACATGCCCGCCGAGTTGCGTGTCCTCGAAACCTCCGAACACCGCCAGCGTGATATAGCGGCCGAGCGGCGCAAGCCCGCTGAAGCCTGCGGGCACGCCATATGAGCCGACCGTGTCGAAGACGCCGAGCAGCTTGATGCGATTGTTCGTCTGTATGTCGGGACCGCTCGGCGGCGCGCCCTGCTGCGAGGCCTTTCGCGCGCTCTTATTCGCGCGCGCGATGTCGAAGATGTTTTTGTCTCTGGTCTTTCTGACGCCGCAGTCGCCGATCAGGCCGGCCAAGGCGCGCGCGGCATAGGCGCCGCGCGAAAACCCATAGATGTAGAGCTCCTGATCGTCGCGATAATTGTCGACGACCCAATTGTAGGCGTCCTGCACGATGGCGCGCAGGCCCAGACCTGCGGCGCCGCCGACGATCTTGAACCCTTCGGCGCCGACGCCGGAGAAGTAGCCGACATTCTGCTCGACGCCGTCAGCGCCGTCTCGCGGAATGAGCGGCTCCTCGAATTCCCAGGACTTCTTGCAGATGTTGGTGCAATCGCGCGGCGTGTTCCACGTGCCGTCGAGCAATACGACATTGCGAATCATTTTCTCCTCCAACCGCGCGAATCGAAAACGATGGCGCCGGAAAATGAGGCGCCGCAGATGGTGACGCGCTTTGACGGCGTCCGCAAGCAAACATGAAACGGTTGCCGAGGACGGGCGACCCCAGCTATGAGAAGCGAAACTTCAACCAAGCATTGGAGTGAAACCATGCGCGCACGCCTTTTCCTGCTGGCTGCATGCGCCGCGGCGATGAGCGCCGGCTGCAACGCCGCGCGCCAACCGCAAATCGTTCCTTCGGGACCGGGGGGCCCGCCGCCGGGGCGCATGAGCGAAGCGCCGCCGCCGGGCGCTCCGGGCTGCGCCGGCGCCGTTGCGCGCTATCGGTCCGTGGTCGACAACGACCTCTCGATGGGCCACGTCAACAGGAGCGTTCACGCGCAGATCTCGAATGAGATCGCCGAAGCGGCGTCCGCCTGTTCGAGCGGTCAGGACGGCCGCGCGCTGTCGCTGCTGCGCGCCTCGAAATCGCGGCACGGTTATCCGGGATGAGGGTCGCGCGCGACCGGGCGACAGCTTGGAAGCGATCCAGACTAGATCGATTGACCACATGTTTGGGCGTTCTTACCTTCGGTGAAGACGCGTCAAGACAGGTGGCGCTCGGCGAACTTGGGAGATGCGGTTTTTGAAGCGCCACTATCTTACGACCGTTCTTTTGGCCTTGGCTTTGAGCCCTCCGGGCGGCGCCTTGGCGGAGAACGCCTTCACGCTCACGATCAAGGACCATCGCTTCGAGCCCGCCGAATTGCGCATTCCAGCCAATGAGCCGGCGAAGCTGACCGTGAAAAATCTCGACGCGACGCCCGAAGAATTTGAAAGCAAGAGCCTGCGCATCGAGAAAGTGATCCCCGCCGTCAGCGAGGCGACCTTCACCCTTCGACCGCTGAAAGCCGGCCGCTACAAATTCGTCGGCGAATTCCACGAAGACGTGGCCAAGGGCGAGGTCATCGCGGAATAGGCCATGCTCGGCGCGCTAATCATCGTCTTTCGCGAAGCCATCGAGGCGGGACTCATCGTTGGCATCGTTCTCGCCGTGACGCGCGGCGTCGCGGGTTCGCGCAGCTTCGTCACGGTTGGCGTCGGCCTGGGCGCGCTCGGCGCGATCGTCGTCGCCGCCTTCGCCGACCGGCTGTCGCAGGCCTTTGCCGGCAGCGGCCAGGAGTTGTTCAACGCCGCGATTCTGGCGCTCGCCGTCGTGATGCTCGTCTGGCACAACATCTGGATGGCGCAGCACGGGCGCGAACTGGCGCAGAACCTTTCCGAGGTCGGCCGGGCGGTGGCGCGCGGCGACGAGACGCTGTTCGCGCTGACCGCGGTGGTGGCGCTGGCGGTGCTGCGCGAAGGCGCCGAGGTGTCGCTGTTTCTCTACGGCATTCTCGCCTCGGGCGAATCCGGCTGGGACGTCTTCGCCGGGGGCCTCGCCGGACTGGCGCTCGGCGCGGCGACGAGCGTCGCCACCTTCTACGGGCTTGTCGCGATCCCGGCGAAACGTCTGTTCGCCGTGACGACATGGCTGATCACCCTGCTGGCGGCCGGCCTCGCGGCGCAGTGCGTGGCGTTTCTTCAGCAGGCGGGCTTTATCAGCTCGCTCTCAGACACCGCCTGGGACACGTCCTGGCTCCTGTCGGATAAGAGCATCGTGGGGCGGGTGCTGCACACGCTGATCGGCTACGCCGACCAGCCCTCCGGCATGCAGGTCGCGGTCTATCTGGCGACGCTTGTCGCCATCATTGCGGCGACGAAATTCTTCGCCGCGCGGGCGCATGCGGCCACGGTCCGCGCGCCGGCCGAATAGCGCGGCGCTGGCGCAGCCAGCGCCAGCTTCTCAGCCGCCGCCGAAGAGCTCTTCGAAAATATTCCGTTCCGGCGCGCCGCGCCGTTGCCGCGGCCGCTCGATCGAGCCGACCGTCGGGATGTCTTCCGGCGGCAGGAAATCATCCGGCGCGCGGGACGCAGACGGCGGCGGCCGGTCGTGCGCCGGCCAATCCTGCGGCGCGTCGGCCATCGGCGGCGGCTCGTAGGCGTCGCCTTGAGGCGGCGGAGGCGGAAGCTGCGCCGGCGCCGGGCGCGCGGATTGCGGCTGCGCCGCGGGCCTCGACTCGCCGGTGAACAGGCCGAACAGGTCGTCGATCGGCCGCGCGATTTCCTCGGGGAGCGCCGCGTTCTCCGAACGCCATGCGCCCGAGGGCAGCCCGGCGACCGGCTCGCCCTTCAGAGCCAAGTTCATGAAGCGGCTCCAGATCTCAACCGGCAGATTTCCGCCCGAGGCTCTTTTTGTCGGCGAATTATCGTCGTTGCCAAGCCAGACGCCGGCGATCAGCCGGCCCGTGTAGCCGACGAACCAGGCGTCGCGGAAATCCTGGCTTGTGCCGGTTTTCCCCGCCGCCTCCCAGCCCGGCAGCGCGGCCTTGCGCGCCGTTCCGGTCAGCAGCGTCTCCCGCATCATGTCGTTCATCATCGCCACATATTGCGGCGCGATCACGCGGCCGAGCGAAGCGCTCCTGCGCTGATAGAGCGTCTTGCCGGCGGCGGTCTTCACTCTGAGGATGGCATGCGGCTGCACGGCGATGCCGCCATTGGCGAAGGGCGTATAGGCGGCGACGAGTTCGAGCGGGGTCACTTCCGACGTGCCGAGCGCGATGGAGGCGTTGGCCTGCAGATCGGATTGAACGCCGAGGCGATGCGCGGTCTTCGCGACGGTTTTCGGACCGACTTCGAGGCCGACCCGCACCGCGACGGTGTTGAGCGACAGCGACAGCGCTTTCGTGAGCGTGACCGGCCCGAGATACTGGCGGCTGTAGTTTTCGGGACGCCAGCCCTTGATGTTGAGCGGTCCGTCCTCGCGCACGGTGTCGGGGGTGAGCCCCTGTTCGAGCCCCGCAAGATAGACGAAGGGTTTGAAGGCGGAGCCGGGCTGGCGCTTCGCCGACACGGCGCGGTTGAACTGGCTTTGCGCATAGTCCCGTCCGCCGACGAGCGCCCTGATCGCTCCGGTCGGATCGATGGCGACGAGCGCGCCCTGCCCGACGCCGAACTTGCCGCCCTTTTCGTCGAGCGCCTGTTTGAGCGCGCCTTCCGCAGCCATCTGCATGCGGCTGTCGATCGTGGTGGTGACGACAATGTCCCGGTCGATCGCGCCGACCGTGTCGTCGAGCATGTCCATGACATAGTCGGCGGCGTAATTGATCGAGCCTGCGCCGACGTCGCGCCGCGCGGCCGCTGGATGCGCGAGCGCCGCCTTCGCGACCGCTTCGGTGATATGGCCTTCCTGCGCCATGGCGGCGATCACCTGCGCCGCGCGCTCCGCCGCGCCCTCCGGATTGCGATCGGGCGCCAATTTGCTCGGCGCCTTCATCAAGCCGGCGAGAACGGCGGCTTCGGACAGGGTGATGGTGCTGGCGCCATGGCCGAAATAGCGCTCGGCGGCGGCTTCGACGCCATAGGCGCCCGAGCCGAAATAGACGCGGTTGAGGTAGAGTTCGAGGATTTGATCCTTGGAATATTTGCGCTCGAGCCAGAGCGCGAGAATCGCCTCCTGGATCTTGCGCGAGATCGTTCGCTCCTGCGTGAGAAACAGGTTTTTGGCGAGCTGCTGCGTCAGCGTCGAGCCGCCCTGCATCCCGCCGCGGCCGGTGACGTTGCGGACGACGGCGCGACCGATGCCGATCGGATCGACGCCCCAATGCGCGTAGAAGCGCCGATCCTCGATGGCGATGAAGGCCTTCGGCACGTAAGGCGGCAGGTCGGCGAGCCTGACCGCCGCGCCGCCGGTGTCGCCGCGGTTGGCGAGGAGCTCGCCGTTGACGTCCAGGATGGCGATATTGGGCGGCCGCTTGGGCACCGCGAGCTGGTCGATCGGCGGCAGGCGCGAGCCATAATAGGCGGCGAGGCCGCCGGCGGCGATCGCCCCCCAGAGCGCCATCGTGACGCTCCAATAGATCAGCGCGCCGAAGAACGAACGCGAACGGCGCCGGCGCGGCGCCTTACGAGCCCGCGCGCGAGGCGACGGACGGCGTTCGGCGCGCAATTCGCCGTAGTCGCCGTCGTCGAACCGTGGTTCGCGACGCTTATCGCTGCGCGCCATCGGATACTCGCCTGTCGCCGCCGCACGGCCCCGAAATGCTTGATGCAGCGTAACGAAGGCCGTTTAAGGGCGGGTTAAGGGCCCCATACGTGGGCGCGCCGACAAAATATGTTGGACAAACAGGTTCCCGGCGCGCGCGCCCTTGCGCTTCCGGCCCCGCCGCGCCAAAGTTTCCGCCCCCGGCGCGGCGCCCTGTCGCGCCGCAATAATCCGATCATATGCGGGCGGCTCATGAAGGTCACGATCGAGAGAGCGGCGCTGTTGCGGGCGCTCGGCCACGTTCACCGCGTTGTGGAGCGGCGCACGACCATCCCGATTCTGGCCAATGTGCTGCTCTCCGCCGCGAACGGCGCGCTCACGCTCAAGGCGACCGATCTCGATCTCGAAATCACCGAAAAGACGGCTGCGGAGGTTGCGCAGCCCGGCGCGACGACGCTGCCGGCGCATACGCTCTACGACATTGTGCGCAAATTGCCCGAAGGCGCGCAGGTCTCTTTGGAAGCGACGGGCGACGCCGGACAGCTCACGCTGCGTTCGGGACGTTCGCGCTTCAATCTGTCGAGCCTCCCAGAGAGCGACTTTCCGGACGTCACGTCCGGCGACTTCAGCCATAAGTTCGCGCTCGCGCCGGCCGATCTCAAGCGGCTCATCGAGAAGACGCAATTCGCGATCTCTTCCGAGGAGACTCGCTACTATCTCAACGGCATCTATCTCCACACGCTCGACGTCGACGGCCGCCCGATGCTGCGGGCCGTGGCGACGGACGGCCATCGGCTGGCGCGTCTGGAACTCCCCGCGCCCGAGGGAAGCGCCGGCATGCCCGGCGTCATCCTGCCGCGCAAGGCCGTCACCGAAGTGCAGCGTCTGATCGAAGACGCGCAGGGAGACGTGTCGATCGAACTGTCGATCAACAAGATGCGCTTCACCTTCGGCGACGCGCTGCTGACGACGAAGCTGATCGACGGCACCTTTCCCGATTACGCGCGCGTCATTCCCGCCGGCAACGACAAGCGGCTCATTGTCGAGCGCGACGTCTTCGCCAAGGCCGTCGACCGCGTCTCGACGATTTCCTCGGAGCGCGGCCGCGCCGTCAAACTCTCGCTTTCTGAAGGCAAGCTGGTGCTGTCCGTCACCAATCCGGACCAGGGCTCGGCGGTCGAGGAGCTCGAGGCCGACTATGACGGTCCGCCGCTCGATATCGGCTTCAACGCCCGCTACCTCCTGGACATCACGCAGCAGCTCGACAGCGACACGGCGCTCTTCAAGCTCGCCGATCCTGGCTCGCCCACTCTGGTGCAGGACCGCGACGGCGCCACTGCGCTCTATGTCTTGATGCCGATGCGCGTTTAAGGCTTGGACCGACGCCTCCAGGCCGTTAGGTTCGACGCGTGCTTGCGGAAATCCCTCATCTTTGGCCGTGGCTCCTCGCCTGTTTTGCGATCGGCGTCGCCGCCGGCGCGTCGACGCGCCCTGCGCCGAACAATAGCCGCATCGCCCGCTGGCTGGTGTGGAGCGGCCTCGCCTTCGGCGTCGGCGTGCTCGTCGTCCGTCTGGGCGCGCTCGACGCCGCCGCGGCCTTCGTCGAAGGCGGGCTCGCGGCCTATGCCGTCTTCATTGTCGGCGCCGCGATCGGCGCGCTGATTCGCCATGGCTCGCTGTGGGCGCATGAAGGGTGGTCCGTAGGCCTGGTCGCCGCGGCGCTCGTCTGGGTCGGGGCGATCGTGATCGATCGATCCCATCACGACGCGAGTCGCCGCGACGCAGCGCTCACGAACGGCGCAGCGCCGGATACGGCTTCGGCGCCGTCCGGGCGCGTCGACGAAACGCCGGCGGCCGCGCCGCCGCCGACCAAGGCGTCCATTGAAGCGCAAGCGCCCGGCCCGCAACCTACGCCTGCGCCGAGCGGCATGTCGCTCGTCGATTGCCAGACGGCGCTCGAAGACGTCGCGTCGCCGAGCGAACTTGTCTTTCGCAAAGGCAGCGCGCGACTGACCTCGTCGGTTTCGCTCGCGCTGGACAAGGCGGCGGCGGTCATACGCCGCTGCCCGGAATATGCGACGATCGAGATCAGGGGCCATGTCCGCGGTTCAGCCGCCAAAGCGCATAATGACGCGCTGGCGCGACGGCGCGTCGAGGCCGCGATCAACCATCTCCAAGGTCAGGGCGTGGGTGGGCGGCGTCTCGTCGCCTCCCCCCAGGGATCGGACCAGTCGGAAAGCCGCGCGCTGACCTTTGAGGTTCGGTGAATGCGGCGGCGCCTCAACTTCGGGCGCCGGCGCGCCATAGCGTCGAGGGCAATTTCTCCTTAAAACAGCCTCCCTGAGACACGTCTGCGACCCCCACCGGTCCATCGCGAGAGGATCGCCTTGAACGCATTCAACCCGCCTGGCGTCGCTCACAAGGCGCTCGTCGCCGCGCTGCGCGACGACGTGCAGCGGCGCCTGACCTATACGATCGGCAAGGACAACGCCGACGCGAGTCCGCGCGACTGGTTCGTCGCCACCGCGCTCGCGACGCGCGACCGACTCGTTCCCGCCTGGCTCGCGTCGACGAAGCGCAATTATCAGGAGGACCGGCGGCGCGTTTATTATCTCTCGCTCGAATTTCTCATTGGCCGTCTGCTCGTCGACGCGCTGACCAATCTCGGCCTGACCGACGCGATGCGCGAGGCGCTCGCGGAGCTTGGCGTCGATCTCGACATGCTGCGCGCGGTGGAGCCGGACGCTGCGCTCGGCAATGGCGGCCTCGGGCGTCTCGCGGCCTGTTTCATGGACAGCATGGCGACGCTGGAAATCGCCGCCATGGGATATGGCATTCGCTACGACCACGGCCTGTTTCGGCAGACGATACGGGACGGCTGGCAGCACGAATATCCCGAAGACTGGCTCTCCTTCGGCAACGCCTGGCAATTTCCGCGGCCGGAAATCACCTATGACGTCGGCTTTTTCGGCCAGGTCGAAAGTTCACGCCTCGCCGACGGCATGCTGGCGCATGTGTGGCGGCCGGCCGAAACCATCGTCGCCGTCGCCTATGACACGCCCGTCGTCGGCTGGCGCGGCAAACATGTCAATACGCTGCGGCTCTGGTCGGCGCGAGCGCCGGACGCGTTGCGCCTCGACGCCTTCAACCAGGGCGACCATGTCGGCGCGCAATCGGAGCAGGCGCGCGCCGAAGCGATCTCCAAAGTTCTCTATCCGAGCGACTCGACGCCCGCAGGACAGGAGCTGCGGCTGCGGCAGGAATATTTCTTCGCCTCGGCCTCGCTGCAGGATTTGATCCGC
Organism: Methylocystis sp.; assembly: GCF_050251305.1. Classification (GTDB taxonomy): domain Bacteria; phylum Pseudomonadota; class Alphaproteobacteria; order Rhizobiales; family Beijerinckiaceae; genus Methylocystis. Next base: position 123,729 of record NZ_JBFWNB010000001.1, read on the forward strand.
CGTCACATGCGGCAGACCGGCGACATCCACAGGCTCGCCGAGAAGGTGGCGATCCAGCTCAACGACACGCATCCGGCGATCGGCGTCGCCGAGTTGATGCGCTTGCTCGTCGACGTCTACGGCGTTGCGTGGGAGGAGGCCTGGCGCATCACCCAGGCGACGTTCTCCTACACCAATCACACGCTCCTGCCGGAAGCGCTTGAGACCTGGCCGGTGCAGCTGATGGAGCGGCTGCTGCCGCGCCACATGCAGATCATCTATCTCATCAACGCCATGCATCTCGACTGCTTGCGCGCCAAAGGCGCGAGCGACCCGGCGACGCTCTCGTCAGTGTCGCTCATCGACGAGCACAACGGCCGGCATGTCCGCATGGGGAATCTGGCCTTTCTCGGGTCGCACAAGGTGAACGGCGTGTCGGCCTTGCATAGCGCGCTGGTCAAGGAGACGGTGTTCAAGGATTTCCATCGGCTCTATCCCGACCGCATCGTCAACAAGACGAATGGCGTCACCTTTCGCCGCTGGCTGCTCGAGGCCAATCCGCCGCTGTCGCGATTGCTCGCCGAAACGATCGGCGCAGGCGTGTTCGATCACCCGGAGCAATTGATCGAACTCGAGAAATTCGCCGACGACGCCGCGTTCCAGAATCGATTTGCGGCGGCCAAGCGAGACAATAAGGCGCGCCTCGCGGCGACGATCTTCGAACGCGTGGGCGTCAGAGTCGACCCCGCCGCGCTCTTCGACACGCAGATCAAGCGCATCCATGAATATAAGCGCCAGCTTCTGAACGTTCTGGAAGCCGTCGCGCTCTATCGGGACATCGTCGCGCAGCCGGCGCGCGAATTTACGCCGCGGGTCAAGATCTTCGCCGGCAAGGCGGCGGCGAGCTATCACCAGGCGAAGCTCATCATCAAGCTCGCCAACGACGTCGCGAAAGTCGTGAATGAAGACCCGGCCGCGCGCGGCCTGTTGAAGGTCGTGTTCCTGCCGAACTACAATGTGAGCCTCGCCGAAACGATCATCCCCGCGGCCGATCTCTCCGAGCAGATTTCGACCGCCGGCATGGAGGCGTCCGGCACCGGCAATATGAAATTCGCGCTGAACGGCGCGCTGACGATCGGCACGCTCGACGGCGCCAATGTCGAAATCCGCGAGCGCGTCGGCGACGACAACATCTTCATTTTCGGGCTTACGGCGCAGGAGGTTGAGGCGAGCCGCTCTCGGGGCATCGACGCGCGCGAGACGATCGCCGCCAGTCCGCGTCTCGCCGACGCGCTGCGAGCGATCGCTACCGGCGCGTTCTCGCCCGACGATCCGCATCGTTACGCGCAGCTCGTCGATACGCTGACCTATTACGACCATTTCCTCGTCGCCAAGGATTTCGACGCCTATTGGGAGGCGCAGCGTCGTGTCGATGCGCGTTGGCGCGACCAGAAGGCGTGGCGGCGGTCGAGCATTCTCAACACGGCGCGGGTGGGATGGTTTTCTTCCGACCGCACGATCCGTGAATATGCGCAGGAAATCTGGCATGTCGCCGTGTGAGGGCAGGCGCCCAAGCGGAGCTTTTCGGAAGTTTTCCAAGCGTCCGGATTTGCTTCGTCGCCTGGCGCGCGCAATCATGAATGAGGCTTCAGGGACGATCGCGTGACGAAAGCCGGCTGGCGCGCATCCGAAGACGACATCGAGGCCATCATCGCCGCGCGCCATGGCGATCCTTTCGCAGCGCTCGGCCTGCATGAAACGCCCACGGGCTATGTCATACGCGCGTTCGTTCCGGGCGCGACGACAGTCGAGGCGATCGCGCCCGACGGCCGCTTGGTCGCGACGCTCGATCGCATTCGCGCGGAGGGGTTTTTCGAAGGGCTGACTTCGCTCAAGGCCCGCGCGCCCTATCGCCTGCGCGCCGCGAATGACGCCGCGCAATGGGAATTCGCCGACCCTTACGCCTTTTCGCCCGTGCTCGGCGCGACCGACGATTATCTCCTCGTCGAGGGCGCGCATCAGAAGCTTTACGAAAAGCTCGGCGCGCATCTCCTGACGCATGAGGGCGTCGAAGGAACGCATTTCGCCGTCTGGGCGCCGAACGCCCGGCGCGTCTCCGTCGTCGGCGACTTCAATCAATGGGACGGACGCCGCGCGCAGATGCGCAAGCGGATCGACAGCGGCGTCTGGGAAATCTTCATCCCCGGCGTCGGCGCGGGCGCAAACTACAAATATGAGATCATCGGGCGCCATGGCGCGCTCCTGCCGCTCAAGGCCGACCCGCTCGGCTTCGAAGCTGAGCTGCGCCCGTCGACCGCGTCCGTCGTCGCAGCGGCTTCGGCCTATCGCTGGGGCGACGAAACGCATATGCGCGAACGGGTCAAACATGACCCGCGGCGTTCGCCCATGTCGGTCTACGAAGTTCATCTGCCGTCGTGGCGGCGCGCGGAGGACGGACGCTTTCTCACCTATGACGAGCTTGCCGATCAGCTTGTGCCCTATGTCGCGGACCTCGGCTTCACGCATATCGAGCTGATGCCGATCAACGAGCATCCGCTCGACGCCTCCTGGGGCTATCAGCCGATCGGACTGTTCGCGCCGACGCGCCGACACGGCGATTCTTATGGCTTCCGGCGCTTCATCGACCGCGCCCATCAGGCCGGCTTAAGCGTCATTCTCGATTGGGTGCCCGCGCATTTTCCGACCGACGAACACGGCCTCGCGCAATTCGACGGCGGACCGCTCTATGAGCATCCAGACCCGAAGCGCGGCTTTCATCCCGACTGGAACACGGCGATCTATGATTACGGCCGCCGCGAAGTGGCGAATTTTCTGATCGCCAGCGCGCTCTATTGGCTTGACCGCTACCATATCGACGGACTGCGCGTCGACGCCGTCGCCTCCATGCTCTATCTGGATTATTCGCGCGAGCCCGGAGAATGGGCGCCAAATCCCGACGGCTCCAACGACAATCGCGACGCCGTCGCCTTTCTTCAAAGGTTCAACGAACTCGTCTACGCGCTTTATCCCGGCGTCGTGACCATCGCCGAAGAATCGACCGCCTGGGCGGGCGTGACGCGCCCCACATATGCGGACGGCCTTGGGTTCGGCTTCAAATGGAACATGGGGTGGATGAACGATACGCTGCGCTATCTCTCGTCCGATCCGGTCCATCGCAAATGGCGCCACAATGAGCTGACCTTCGGTCTGCTCTACGCCTTCACCGAGAATTTCGTGCTCCCGATCTCTCATGACGAGGTCGTGCACGGCAAGGGATCGGTCGTCGGCAAAATTGCCGGCGACGAATGGCGTCGCTTCGCGGCCGCGCGCGCCTATTACGGATTCATGTGGGGGCATCCCGGCAAGAAGCTTCTGTTCATGGGCCAGGAATTCGGACAGACGAATGAATGGAATTATGCGTCAAGCCTCGACTGGTGGCTGCTCGCATTTCCGCCGCATCATGGGCTTCAGAGCTTCATTCGCGATCTCAACCGCGTCTATCGCGATCACGAGGCGCTCTATGCGCGTGATTGCGAAGCCGAGGGCTTTCAGTGGATCGTGGTGGACGATTCGGAGAGCTCGGTGTTCGCTTTCGCGCGTTTCGGCGCCGATCGGTCGCGCGCGATCGTCGTCGTGTCGAATTTCACGCCGGTGACGCGTAACGCCTACAAGCTCGGCCTGCCGCGCGCCGGACGATGGCGTGAACTGATCAATTCCGACGCCGCGGTCTACGGCGGCTCCGGACTCGGCAATCTCGGGGCGATTCACGCACGCGGCGAGGCGTTCCGCGACTTTCCGGCCAGCGCGGAAATTCTTCTGCCGCCGCTTTCGACTCTCTTCTTCGCGTTCGAAAGCGATGCTCTACAATAAACTTCGAATCGTCGACGTCGATAGGAGTGGCCATGTCCGTGTCTGACAATCCGCCGCTCGCGCGCCACGCCATGGCCTATGTGCTCGCCGGCGGACGCGGCGCGCGACTGATGGAGCTGACCGACCGGCGCGCGAAGCCCGCAGTTTATTTCGGCGGCAAGTCGCGGATCATCGACTTCGCCCTGTCGAATGCGATCAACTCCGGCATCCGGCGCATTTGCGTCGCGACGCAATACAAGGCGCACAGCCTGATCCGCCATCTGCAGCGCGGCTGGAGCTTCCTTCGCACCGAACGCAATGAAAGCTTCGACATTCTGCCGGCGAGCCAGCGCGTCTCCGAGGATCACTGGTATCTGGGCACGGCGGACGCCGTCTATCAGAACCTCGACATCGTGGAGAGCTACGATCCCAGATTTATCGTGCTGCTCGCAGGCGATCACATCTACAAGATGGATTATGAGCTCATGCTGCAACAGCACGTGGACTCCGGCGCCGATGTGACCATCGGCTGCCTCGAAGTGCCGCGCGTCGAGGCCTCGGGTTTCGGCGTCATGCATGTCGACGAAAACGACCGGATCATTTCCTTCATCGAAAAGCCGATTGATCCGCCAGCGCTGCCGGGCCATCCCGACCGTGCGCTGGTCAGCATGGGCATCTATGTGTTCGAGGCGAAGTTTCTTTATGAGGAATTGCGTCGCGACGCCGCCGACACACAGTCGAGACATGATTTCGGCAAGGACGTCATTCCCTACATCGTCTCGCACGGGAAAGCGGTCGCGCATCATTTCGAGCGCTCCTGCGTGCGCGCGGCGAGCGAACAGAACGCCTATTGGCGCGACGTCGGCACGGTCGACGCCTACTGGGCCGCCAACATCGATCTCACCGATTTCACGCCGCAGCTCGATCTGTATGATCGCAACTGGCCGATCTGGACATACGCCGAAATCACGCCGCCGGCGAAATTCGTGCACGATCAGGTCGGACGGCGCGGTCAGGCGCTGTCCTCGCTCGTCTCCGGAGGCTGCATCGTTTCTGGCGCGACTCTGCGCCGAACCCTGCTCTTCACCGGCGTGCGCGTGAATTCCTACGCCACCGTCGAGAACGCCGTCGTCATGCCCTATGTCGACGTCGGCCGCTCGGCGCGGCTCACGAATGTCGTCGTCGATCGCGGCGTGCAGATCCCGCAGGGCCTTGTCGTCGGGGAGGATCCCGAGTTCGACGCGGCGCGCTTCCGACGCACCGAGGCCGGCGTCTGTCTTATCACCCAGCCGATGATCGACAGGCTTGGCGCATGAGGCCATTGCGCGCGCTCGCCATCGCTTCGGAGATGGCGCCCTTCGTCAAGACTGGCGGACTGGCCGACGTCGTCGGCGCGCTGCCGCATGCGCTTGCCGCCGAAGACGTCGAACTACGCACGCTGATCCCGGGCTATCCCGAGGTTCTCGCCGCGCTGCGCGCCGGCGACTCGGTTCTCGAATTCGACGATCTCTTCGGCGGCCCCGCCTGGGTTCACGCGGCGCGCCATCACGGAATGACGATCTACGCGCTGATCGCGCCGCATCTTTTTGCGCGCGAAGGCGGACTCTATGCCGGACCGGACGCCGTCGATTATCCCGACAACGCCTTTCGCTTCGCCGCGCTCGCCTGGGCGGGCGCGCAGATCGGGCTCGGCGCGCTCGACGGATTTACGCCCGACGTCGTGCATGCGCATGACTGGCAAGCGGCGCTCGCGCCGGCCTATATGCATTATGCCGATCACCCGCGGCCCGCGACGATCGTCAGCATCCACAACATCGCGTTCCAGGGCCAGTTCCCCAAGGAGCTGCTCGCGCCGCTGCGTCTGCCGCCGCGCGCGTTCGCCATCGACGGCGTCGAATATTACGGCGCGATCGGCTTCCTGAAAGCCGGCCTGCAATTTGCCGACCGCATCACGACGGTGTCGCCGAGCTATGCGCGCGAGATCGAGACGCCGGAATTCGGCATGGGCCTTGACGGACTGTTGCGCGCCCGCGCGGATTGCGTCAGCGGCATATTGAACGGCGTCGACGAGGAGGTCTGGGATCCCGCGACCGACGGCCATATCGAAACGCGCTATGACCATTGGAGCCTGCCGGCGCGCGCCGACAATAAGGCGGCGTTGCAGAAACGTCTGCGACTGCGGGTCGATCCGGACGCCTTTCTCGTCGGCGTCGTCAGCCGCCTGTCCTGGCAGAAGGGCCTCGACCTGCTGCTCGAAATCTTGCCGCAGCTGATGCGCGGGCGCGCGCAACTCGCGCTGCTCGTCGCCGGAGACAAGATTCTGGAGGAGGGATTTGCCGGCGCTGAAGCGGCGTATCCGGCGCGCGTCGGCGCGCATATCGGCTATAGCGAGGCGCTCGCGCATATGATCCAGGCGGGCGTCGACGCTTTTCTGGTCCCGTCGCGTTTCGAACCCTGCGGGCTGACGCAGCTCTACGCGTTGCGCTATGGCGCCGTGCCGATCGTCTCGCGCGTCGGCGGATTGAAGGACACGATCGTCGACGCCAATGAAATGGCGCTGCAGGCCGGCGTCGCCACCGGCCTGCAATTTTCGCCGACGACGGCGGACGCGCTCGCCATGGCGCTGCGCGAAGCCGAGCGGCTGTTCGGCGACGCCGACGCATGGCGCCAGATTCAGCTCTGCGGCATGAGAACGGACGTCTCCTGGCGCCATCCGGCGCGCCGTTACGCCGCGCTCTTTCGGGACGCGGTCGCCGCGAACGTTGCTTGACCGCGGGAGGCATGAGCCGCGTCACCGATGGCGCGCCGGAGCCGCTTGGCGTTACGCCGGACGAGAGCGGCGCGAATGTCGCGGTCTTTTCCGCGCACGCCGAGGCGATCGAGCTGTGTCTGTTCGATGACGCCGACGTCGAGATCGCGCGCATAAAATTGCCGGCGCGCAGCGGCGACGTTTTTCATGGCTATTTCGAGGGTCTGAGAGAGGGCCAACGCTACGGCTTTCGCGCGCATGGCGCTGATGCGCCGGACATTGGCCATCGTTTCAATCCGGCGAAACTTCTCGTCGATCCTTATGCGCTGGCGCTCGACCGCCCCTTCGCGCTCCATCCCGCGCTTTTCGGCTTTGGCGACACAGCGCAGTCCGACAGCGCCGCGCATGCGCCGAAAGCGATCGTCACGAAACCGATCCATGCGCATGCGCCGCGTCCGAAGCATCGCTGGCGCGATACGATCATCTACGAGCTTCACGTCAAGGGCTTCACCGCGATTCATCCGGGTATCCCGCAAGAGATGCGCGGAACCTTCGCCGCTCTGGGGCATGAGGCCGCGATCGCGCATTTGAAGCGGCTCGGCGTGACGACGCTCGAGCTTCTGCCCTGCGCCGCATGGATCGACGAGCGTCATCTGCCGCCGCTCGGGCTCTCCAACTATTGGGGCTACAATCCGATCGCCATGATGGCGCCGGACCCGCGTCTTGCGCCGGGCGGCTGGCGCGAAGTTCGCGAAGCCGTCGCGGCGCTTCACGACGCCGGGCTCGAAGTCATTCTCGACGTCGTGTTCAACCATACGGGCGAAAGCGACGAATTCGGTCCGACAATCTCCTTCCGCGGACTCGACAACGCCAGCTATTACCGGCTGGCCGACGACCGCGCGCATTACGTCAATGACTCCGGCTGCGGCAATGTCCTCGACTGCGGACATTCGCATGTCGTGCGGCTCGTCATGGATGCGCTGCGCGCCTGGACGCTCTACGCCGGCGTCGACGGCTTTCGCTTCGATCTGGCGACGACGCTTGCGCGCGGTCCGTCAGGATTCGATCCCCATGCGCCGCTGCTTTCGGCGCTGCTTCAGGATCCGATCACGCGAGATCTGAAGCTCATCGCCGAACCCTGGGACGTCGGCCCCGGCGGCTATCGGCTCGGCGCGTTTCCCGAACCCTTCGCTGAATGGAATGATCGCTATCGGGACAGCGCGCGACGCTTCTGGCGCGGAGACTGCGGCGGAGTCGCCGAACTCGCGACGCGTTTTTCCGGCTCGCAGGATTTGTTCTCGCGCAGACGTCCGTCGCGCAGCGTCAATTTCGTCGTCGCGCATGACGGCTTCACGCTGCGCGATCTCGTCTCTTACGCGCATAAGCATAATGAGGCGAATGGAGAGGAGAACCGCGACGGCGCCGACCACAATCTCTCCTGGAACAATGGCGTCGAGGGCGCGAGCAAAGACGTCGCGATCAATGCGGCGCGCGCGCAGGACGTCCGCAATCTGCTCGCGACGCTGCTTTTCTCTCGAGGAACGCCGATGCTCGCCATGGGCGCGGAGCTTGGCATGACGCAGTCCGGCAACAATAACGCCTATGCGCAGGACAACGCCATCTCCTGGATTGATTGGACCGGCGCGGACGACCAACTGATCGAGACGACGGCGAAGCTCGTCGCGCTGCGCAAGCGACATCACGCCTTGCGGCAAGATCGCTTTCTCGAAGGCGTCCCACATGACGCGACGCTGATCGCCGATGTCGAATGGCTGCGTCCCGACGGCGCGCCGATGCGCGAAGACGACTGGCGCAACGGCGACGCGCAGACGCTGATCGCGGCGCTTTACGCCGAAGGCGATCGCGTCATCATCGTTCTGCATCGCGGCGCCGACGAAATCATCGTGCGGCCGCCGCCTGCGCGCGACAGTCACGGCTGGCGATTGGCGTTCACTTCAACGAAGGCGAACGCGAGCGAATGCGTTGACGCGAGCCTCTCCGTAACGGCGCGGTCCGTCGCGCTTCTCGTCGAGGAGAAAAGCGCATCGCGTCGCTCTGCCGCGCCGGCGTCGGAAGAAATTCTGTCGCGTCTCGCCGAGGCGGCGGGGATCGAAAGACAATGGCGAGACGTCGACGGCGCGCTGCACGACACGCCTCGCGAAACGATCTGCGCGCTGCTCGCGCAGCTCGGCTTTCCGGCTGGCGCGCTCGACGTCGCGCGCGACAGTCTCGCGCGGCTTTCCGATTTTCGCGATCGACAGGTCTTGCCCGCGCATTTTTCGACGAGGGAAGACGCGCCTTTCACGCTTCGTCTCGCCGCAGGCGACGCGCGCCGTCCGCGCTGGATCGTCGTCACGCGCGAAGACGGAAGCCAGTCGCGCATTCCGCTGCGCGCGGAAAACGCCGCGTCGATCACATGGCGGGGATTGGACGGCCGGCGCTGCGACGGCGTCGAGGCGCGGCTGCCGCCGCTTCCCGCCGGTCGCCACCGATTGTCGCTCGACAGCGGCGAAGTCTGCGCGCTCGCTGTCGCGCCGGCGAACTGCTTTCTGCCGGACGGCGCGCGCCGCCAGTTCGGCCTCTCGGCGCAGCTTTATTCTCTGCGCCGCGCCGGCGATCAAGGAATCGGCGATTTTTCGTCGCTCGCCGAACTCGCGCGCGTCGGCGCGAAGGCCGGCGCGGCGCTTGTCGCGATCAATCCGCTGCACGCCTTGTTTGCGCAGGATCGCGCCCGCGTCAGCCCATATTACCCCTCCGACCGGCGCTTCCTCGATCCGCTTTACATCGACATTGCCGAGATGCAGGACGCGCTCGGCGCGCCGACCGCTTTCGACGCGCAGGCCGCAGGCGCGCTGCGCGCGGCCGCCGAGGTCGACTACATGGCGGTTCACGGGCTGAAGATGGCCGCCCTCGAGCGCGCCTTCGAAGGCTTCCTTGATCTTTTGCGCCGCCAGCCCGACGCGGCGCCCGCAGCGTCGTTCTCCCGCTTCGTTGCGCAAGGCGGCGCGACGCTCGCGCGCTTTTGCCTGTTCGAGGCGATCAGCGAAGCGCGCAACGGGCAAAGCTGGCGGATGTGGCCGCAAGAGCTGCGCGAGGGTCGCGACGGGGCGCTCTTTGCCTTCGCGAGCGAACATGAGTCGCGCGTCCGCTTCCACCAGTTTCTGCAATGGCTCGCCGACGCGCAATTTGCGCGCGCCGCGCAGGACGCGCGCGCCGCCGGCCTGTCGCTGGGCGTCTGCCGGGATCTCGCCATCGGTGCAGCGCCCGACGGCGCCGAGCGTTGGCGCAGCGCTGGAACCTTCATTGACGGCTTCGCCATCGGCGCGCCGCCTGACGCGTTCAGTCAGGAGGGCCAGAACTGGGGCCTGCCGCCGCCCAATCCGATCAAGATCGAGAAAGATGGCGGCGCGGAGTTCGCCGCGCTGCTTCGCGCGAACATGCGTCATGCCGGCGCGTTGCGCATCGACCACGTCATGGGCCTTGCGCGGCTCTTCGTCATTCCAGACGGCGACAAACCCGCCGCTGGCGCTTATCTCCGCTTTCCCTTCGAGACGCTTGTCGGCCAGCTCGCGCTCGAAAGCCTGCGCGCGGCATGCGTCGTCGTCGGCGAAGATCTCGGCACGGCGCCGTGGGGCTTTCGCGAACGCATCGCGGACGCCGGCGCGCTGAGCTACCGCGTCCTTTGGTTCGAGCGTTCGGGCGAGTCGTTCGCCGCGCCGGCCCATTATCCCAGGAACGCCATGGCTTGCGTTTCGACGCATGATCTGCCGACGATCGAAGGCTGGTGGGCGGCGGCGGATATCGCCGAGAAGGAGGCCTTGAGCCTGATCGTCCCGGCGGCGGCCGACGCCGCCTGCGCCGCGCGACGGGCGGAGAAAGACGCGCTGCTCGAAGCGCTCCGCGCGCAGGCGCTGATCGACCCTGCGCGTCCGTCGTCGCGCCCCTTCGACGACGCATTGGCGCAAGCGCTCCACGCCTTCATCGCGCGCACGCCCGCCCTGCTCGCGATGGCGCAGCTCGACGACCTCGCGGGTGAAATCGCCGCGATCAATCTGCCCGGCACGGATCGGGAGCGCGCGAACTGGCGGCGCAGGCTGCCCGTCGCGATCGACGCGCTCTTCGGTTCGCCGCGCGCGCGCGCCATCCTCGCCGGGCTCTGCCGCAATGTGGACTCTATTTCGGAGGCATATCGGCCTCTTGGCGAAAATGATGCCGCGGATGGAGATGAGCGTTTCGGGCAAGGCGCGTAGCGAGGCGACGAAGCGCGGGCTTCTGTCTGCGGCGCTTCTGGCGATTCCTGTCGCGCTCTCCGCTCATGCCGCGCAAAAGGATCCGGACGCCGGCGACGTTTCCTCGAAGCAACAGGAATTGCGCGGCATCGAAGATACGATCGACGCCGCCAAGGAACGCGCCCGCCGGCTTGAAGAACAGTTGATCGATCACGCCGCCGCGCGCCTGAGGCTGAACGGCGCGCTCATCGAAGCGACGCAGCGGCTGCAGGAGACCGAGGCGCGCGCCGCCGAGATCGAAGAGCGGCTTTCGGTTCTGACCGAGAACGAGCGCAAGATCGTCGCCTCGCTCGAAAGCCGCCGCGGACTGATCATGGAGATCCTGACCGTCCTGCAGCGGATGGGCCGCAGGCCGCCGCCGGCGCTGATGACGCGCCCGCAAGAGATTCTGAAGGCCGTGCGCGCTTCGCTCGCGCTCGGCGCGGTCTTGCCGCAGATGCGCGCCGAAGCGCTCCAGCTTCAGCACGACCTTTCGGAACTGGAGCAGGTCCGGGACGGCGTTCGGCGCGAACAGACGCTTCTGACGGAGCAGCAGGCAAGCCTCAAGGCCCAGCGCGAGCGGCTTGGGCCGATGATCGCCGAGCGTCAGGAAGCGCTGTCCTCGACGCAGGACGCCTTGCAGGCCGAGGCCGAGCGCACGCGGTCTTTGGCGCAGCGCGCGTCGAGCCTCAAGGATCTGATCGCGCGCATGGAGGCGGAAAGCGCGGCGGCGCGGCGCGCCGCCGAGGCTGCGCGCAAAGCAGACGAAGAACGGGCAAAGGCTCAGGCAAAGCTTTCCGAGCAGGAGCGGCTCAAGGCGCTGTCCGCGCCGTTCAAGGATCCGGCGCGGCTTGCGCCCGCGGTCGCCTTCGCAGATCTCAAGGGCCGGCTGCCGGCCCCGGTCTCGGGACCGATCGTTCGTCGTTTCGGCGCGCCTGACGGGTTTGGAGGCAAGGAAAAGGGACTGTCGATCGCGGCGCGCGAGAATGGCGTCGTCATCGCCCCCTGCGACGGATGGATCGCTTTTTCAGGGCCTTACCGAAGTTATGGACAACTCTTGATCATTAATGCTGGCGGCGGGTATTATGTGGTCCTGGCCGGCATGAGTCGCACCAATGTAAATGTAGGACAATTCGTTCTCGCAGGTGAGCCAGTAGCCAGCATGGGAGACGGAGCCGCGCAAACCGCGGCGACCATCGCAATCGGCGCGAAACAACCCATTCTCTATGTTGAGTTCCGCAAAGACGGAGCGTCAATCGACTCGGGCCCATGGTGGGCGAAGTCAGACAGTCGGAAGGTCGGCGGATGATTCGCAAAACAGTTCTTATCGCTACGGGAATCGCCATCGGAGCGGGATGCGCCACGCTGGGTCAGCAGGCGCGCGCCGTGATCGGCGCTCCGGCACTGGCCGCCTCCGCCGACACCTATAAGAATTTGAGCCTGTTCGGCGACGTATTCGACAAGGTGCGCGCCGACTATGTCGAAAAGCCCGACGAGCAGAAGCTCGTCGAAAACGCCATCAACGGCATGCTGACTTCGCTCGATCCGCATTCGAGCTACCTCGACGCCAAGGCGTTCAAGGACATGCGGACGCAGACCGAGGGCAAGTTCGGCGGCCTCGGCATCGAGGTCACGCAGGAAGACGGGCTGGTGAAGGTCGTTGCGCCGATCGACGACACCCCCGCCTCGCGCGCCGGCATTCTGTCGGGCGACCTCATCGGCGCCATCGACGACGAGACCGTGCAGGGCATGACGCTCAATCAGGCCGTCGACAAGATGCGCGGCGCGATCAATACGCCGGTCAAGCTGACGATCTTCCGCGGCAAGTCCAAGGACAAGATCGAGGTCAAACTGGTCCGCGCCGAAATTCACATCAAATCCGTGCGCACCCGCAAACAGGGCGACGACATCGCCTATGTCCGCATCTCGCAATTCAACGAAGAGACGGCGGAGGGCCTGCGCAACGCCATGGCCAAGGCGCAGCAGGATATCCCTGCCGATAAGTTCAAGGGCTATATCATCGATCTGCGCAACAATCCGGGCGGACTGCTGGATCAGTCGATCCAGGTCGTCAACTCGTTCATCGACAAGGGCGAGATCGTGTCGACGCGCGGCCGCAACGCCGACGAAACCCAGCGCTATAACGCCCGCGGCTCGGGCGATTTGTCGAAGGGCAAACCGGTCGTCGTGCTGATCAACGGCGGTTCGGCGTCGGCGTCCGAGATCGTCGCCGGCGCGCTGCAGGATCATAAGCGCGCGACGCTGATCGGCACGCGGTCCTTCGGCAAGGGCTCGGTGCAGACCATCATCCCGCTCGGCGGCAGCGCCGGCGCGCTGCGCCTGACGACGGCGCGCTACTACACGCCGTCCGGCCGCTCGATCCAGGCCAAGGGCATTGATCCGGACATGGTCATTCTGCAGGACGTGCCGGACGAGCTTAAGGGCAAGGACGACACCAAGGGCGAAGCGTCGCTCAAGGGCCATCTCAAGAATGGCGACGACGAAAAGACCGGCTCTCAGGCCTATGTTCCGCCGGACGAGAAGAACGACAAGCAGCTGAACGCGGCGGTCGAGCTTCTGCACGGCAAAACACGGGCGCAAATCCTCGCCGAGCAGACCAGGGAAGTCGCCAAGGACACGACCAAGCCGCCGGCCAAAGCCGCGAATTGACGACGCGGGCTTCGGGGCTTAGGCAGTCGGCGGGAGTTTCCGGCCGTCGATGAGCTTTCTGTCCACTTACGCGAATCCAACGCGCTTTCTGCGTTTTGCAGAACGCGCGTTGCCGTGGCTTTCCGGCGCCACCCTGCTGCTGCTCGCGATCGGGCTGTACGGCGCCTTCACCGCGCCGCCCGATTATCAGCAGGGCGAGACCGTGCGGATCATGTACATCCATGTGCCGTCGGCGTGGCTTGCGATCTTCGCCTATGTCGTGATGACCTCTGCGTCGCTCGGCGTTCTGGTCTGGCGCCATCCGCTGGCCGACGCCGCGCAGAAGACCGCCGCCAGTCTCGGCGCCGCATTCACCTTCATCTGCCTGGTCACCGGCTCGCTTTGGGGCAAGCCGATGTGGGGAACGTTCTGGGTGTGGGACGCCCGCCTCACCTCGATGCTCGTTCTTTTCCTGCTCTATCTCGGCCTCATCGCCGTCCGGCAGACGATGGACGACACGCCGCGCGGCGCGCGCATCGCCGCGATCATGACGCTCGTGGGCGCGATCGACATTCCGATCATCAAATATTCGGTCGACTGGTGGAACACCTTGCACCAGCCGGCCTCGGTCTTCCGTATTGACGGGCCGGCGATCTCCGGATCGATGCTTTGGCCGCTGATCGTCATGGCGCTGGCCGCGACGCTGCTGTTCTCGACGCTGCATGTGATGGCGATCCGCAACGAGATTTTGCGGCGACGCCTCGCGCGCCTGTCGATGCAGGCGGTCCGCGCCGGCGAATGCGCCGGCGACGAAAGCATGGAGGCGGCCGAATGAGCAGCCATTGGTTCTATATCGTCGCCGCCTATGGCGTCACCTTCGTCACGATCGGCGTCGTGACCTTGCGCATCGTCCTCGACTATCGTCGCCTGCGTTCGGCGCTGGCGCGCTTCGGCGCAGCAGGCGCGCGCGACGAGGGAGAGGGCGCGTGAGCGACGCCGTCGCGCCGCGTTCGGCGCTGCGCTTTCTGCCGCTCGCCCTCTTCGCGCTGCTGGCGCTGGTTTTTCTGGTGCGGCTGTTCTCCGGCGACGCGTCGCGCATACCTTCGGCGCTGATCGGCAAGCCCGCGCCCGCCTTCGATCTGCCGGCGCTCGAAGGACTCGCCGGCGTTCCGGGACTGTCGGCCGAAGATTTGCGCAAGGGTCACGTCAGCCTCGTCAATGTGTTCGCCAGCTGGTGCGGGCCATGCCGGCAGGAGCACGCCGTGCTGATGGCGATCGCCGGCGACGAAGCGCTCAAGGCGAAAGGCGTCGCGCTCTACGGGCTTTCCTATAAGGACGAACCGGCCAAGGCGCTGGCCTTTCTGGAGGACGGCGGCAATCCTTTCGCGCGCGTCGGCGTCGATCCGGCGGGTCGCACGGCGATCGACTTCGGCGTCTATGGCGTGCCGGAAACCTTCGTGATCAAGGGCGACGGAACCATCGCCTATAAGTTTGTCGGCCCGCTGACGCCCGCCGCGGTCGCGACGACGCTCATTCCCGAGATCGAAAAGGCGGGCGGCGGCGCTGCGGCGCGCTGAACGCCGACGCGGGCGCCTCAAGGCGCTCTGACGAAGAGTCCCACGGTCAGCGCCGCGCCGATCACGACGATGAAAATGCGCAGGAGCTTTTCATCGATGTGATGGATCAGGCGCGCGCCGGCAATCCCGCCGATCGTCGCGCCGGCGCTCGTCACCAAAGCCTGCGGCCAGTGCAGATCCGGCGAAAACAGAAAGATGGCGACGGCCGAGGCGTTCATGACGCCCGCCAGAACGTTTTTCGTGGAGCTGGCGACGCGTACGCCCTGCCCGGCCATGGTGAGCGCGGCCACCATGAGAAAGCCGATGCCGCCGCCGAAATAGCCGCCGTAAATCGAGATCAGAAATTGCGCGAGCCCCGCGCCCGGCGCGCTGAGATGCGTCGGCGTTTCGCCCGGCCTGCGAAGGAAACTTCCCCAGGCGAAGACGCCGGTCGCGAAGAGCACCAGCCACGGCACGAGACGCGCGAAGAGCCCGCGCGGCGTGGCCAGCAGCACCGCGGCGCCGACGGCCCCGCCGATGATGCTGATGATGAAGAGCGTGCGCAGCGAAAGTCCGTTGGCGCCCCGCGCAAGTTTGCGGCCGGTCCAGCCGGTCGCGACCTGCGCCGGAAACAGCGCCACGCATGAGGTGACATTGGCCGCAAGCGCGTCCATGCCGGTCAGCATCAGCGTGGGCAGCGTGAGGAAGGAGCCGCCGCCGGCGAGCGCATTCTGCGCGCCCGCCCAGATCGCCACGGCAAACAGCAGAATGAAGGCCATGCGCGCCTATGTCAGCTCGCGACATTCAAATCAAGCGGGTCGACTCCATCATCAGCCCATCCGCGAGGACGCGCACGAGCTTCTCCAGCTGCTCGTCGAGCATTTTCGGCGGCGTCTCGGCGATCTTTTCGTCAAGTCCGAGCGCCACGACGCCATGGACGGCCGAGAAAAGCGTCCGCGCGAAGGCCTCGCGCGCCCTGTGGCTCGTTCCGGGCAGCAGCCGCGAGAGCGGCCCGTCCAGCCGATTAAACAAGCGGTTGCGCGCGTCGACATACCATTGCGGCGGCGCCGCGCCCGGCGGCAGACGATGTTCGAAAAGCGCGCGCCAGCTCGGCTCTTCCTTTCGCGCGAAGGTCAGATAGGTCCGCGCCATGGCCTGGAGAGACTGCTCGGCGGCGGCGTCCCCCAGCGCCGAATCGATCGCCGCCTCGAGCCGCGCCAGGGTGCGCGCGTTGACGCGCAGGATCAATTCGTCGAGGTCTCCGAAGGCGGTATAGATGGCGCCGAGCGCGCAGCCGGCCGCAGCGGCAAGGTCGCGCGCCTTGAGGGCGGCGAGGCCATGGGCGGCGATGATCTCCTGCGCAGCCTCGATCAGCCGCTCGCGCAATTGGGTCCGGCGGTCGGCGCCCGTCTCAGTCATGTTCTCATTCACGGAACGTCTCCCGGTCCACGATGAACGTTGTTCATTTTTTAGTTGACGGCAGCGCCAAAGCGCTGCACTCTCCATAATGAACATAGTTCATGGCGAAAGGCTGACCTTCAACGCCTATTGCAACGCGTGTGACTTGACCGATCCTTAACAGTGATCGGCGAAAGTCTCTGCGCCCCTTCCCGGAAGTTCCAACATGACGCATTCGCTTCTCGCTTCGCGGCGGTTCGCGCCGTTGTTTTGGCGTCAGTTCTTCGCGGCCTTCAATGACAACTTCTTGAAGAACGCCCTGGTGCTCCTGATTCTGGCGCATGTGGCGGAGCGCGGCGCATCGCTCGTCACGCTCGCCGGCGCGGCCTTCATTGCCCCGTTCTTTCTGTTGTCGGCCATCGGCGGCGAATTCGCCGACAAATACGACAAGGCGAAGGTCGTGCGCTGGCTGAGTCTCGCCGACATCGGCGTGGCCGGCCTCTCGGCGGTGGGCTTTTTCTTCTCGAATGTCCCGACGCTGTTTGGCGCGCTGATTCTCTTTGGCGTGACCGGCGCGCTGTTCGGACCAATCAAATACGGCATCCTGCCGGATCACCTGACCCGCGAGGAGCTTCCGGCGGGCAATGCGCTTGTCGAAAGCGCGACCTTCTTTGCAATTCTTGCCGGCACGGTCGCCGGCGGGGCGGCGATTCACATTGGCGACGGGGCGATCCTCGCCGCGGGCGTCATGGGCGTCGCCGTCCTGGCCTATGGCGCGGCCTGGCTGATCCCGCCGACGCGGCGCGGCGACCCGGATCTCAAGATCGACGCGAATATCTTCCGCTCGACCTTCAAGCTGCTGCGGGATCTTCGCGCCCAGCCGGAGTTGCGGCGGCTTGCGGTGGTGACGAGCCTCTTTTGGCTGTTCGGCTCGATCGCGATGTCATTGACGCCCTCGCTCATCACCCAGACGCTGCATGGCGCCGAGATCCTCGTAAGCATCCATCTGGCGTTGTTCGCGGTCGGCATCGCCGTGGGCTCGGGTCTTGCCGCCTTCTTTCTCAAGGGCAAGATCGTGTTGCTCCCGTCCGCCGTCGGCGCCGCGCTCGTCGCCTTCGGAGCGGCCGATCTCGGCCTTGCGCTGCTGCTTTCGCCGCCGCCCGACGCAGCGACCGCGCTGTCGCCGCAGGCCTATTTCGCGCAGCCGCTCGCCTGGCGCGCGGCCATCGATCTTTCGCTGCTCGCCCTCGCCGGCGGCCTGATGATCGTTCCGTCCTTCGCCGCGATTCAGGCGCAAAGCGCGCCGCAACAGCGCGCCCGCACCGTCGCCGCGGTCAATGTGCAGAACGCCGCCTTCATGGCGCTCGGCGGCGTCGGCGTGGCCGGGCTGCAGAGCTTTGGCGTCTCCTTCGCCGCGCTGCTGATCGGCTTGGCCGTCGTCTCGCTCCTCGCTTCGCTCTGGATCGTCACGGCGGTCGTCGCGTCGCCGTTGCAGGATCTGCTCTCCATCTACTTCCGCGCCTTCTACCGGCTCGAGGTGAAAGGGCTCGAAAATTTCGACAAGGCGGGGCCTAATCCGATCGTCGCGCTCAATCATGTGAGCTTTCTCGACGCCGCGGCGATTCTCGCGGTCATGCCGAAGGAGCCGGTCTTCGCCATCGACCGGGCGATCTCAAAGAAATGGTGGGCGAAGCCGTTTCTGCGATTCACGCGCGCGATTCCGCTCGATCCGGCGAGTCCGCTTGGCGCGCGCGCGCTCATCACGGCGGTCAGAGACGGCGATCCGCTCGTCATTTTTCCGGAAGGCCGTCTCACCGTCACCGGCAGTTTGATGAAGGTTTACGACGGCGCCGGGCTGATCGCGGAGAAATCCGGCGCGATGATCGTGCCCGTCCATATCGACGGCGCCGAGGCGACGATGTTTTCGCGTCTCTCGCGCGAACAGGCCCGGCGGCACTGGCTGCCGAAGCTCACCCTCACCGTGCTCGAACCGGTCCGTCTTTGCGTCGACGACGCCTTGAAGGGCAAGGCGCGGCGGATGGCGGCCGGCGCCGCGCTCTATCAGATCATGTCGGATCTCATGTTCCGCGCAACGAACGTCGACCGCACGCTGTTCGAAGCGGTCGTCGCGGCGGCGCGGACGCATGGGCTTTCGCGCGTCGCGCTCGAAGATCCGATCGCCGGCGCGCTCAGCTATCGCAGGCTGCTGATCGGAACCCGCGCGCTCGCCGGCCAGATCGCGCCGATCGGCGAGCCGGGCGACGCGGTCGGACTCATGCTGCCGAACGCCAATGGCGCAGGCGTCGCATTTCTCGCGGCCATTTCGGCCGGCCGCACGCCGGCGATGATCAATTTCACCGCCGGCGCCGCGAATATTCTCGCGGGCTGCGAGGCGGCGCAGGCGAGAACCATTCTGACGTCGCGCGGCTTCATCGAGAAAGCCAAGCTCGAAAAGCTTCTCGCCGCGCTCGAAGAGAAGGTCGCCATCGTCTATCTCGAAGACCTGCGCGCGCGCATCTCCTTCTCTGACAAGCTCGACGCCTTTCGGCGGTTCCGCAAACCCGTCGTGGCGCGCAAGGCGGATGATCTCGCGGCGATCCTCTTCACGTCAGGTTCGGAAGGCGCGCCAAAAGGCGTGGCGCTTTCGCATAAAAACATGCTCGCCAATGCGGCGCAGGCCGCCGCGCGCATCGACTTCGGACGCACGGACAAGGTCTTCAACGTGCTGCCGATGTTTCATTCCTTCGGGCTGACGGTCGGCTTCATGCTGCCGCTCATCTCCGGCGTTCCCGTCTACCTCTATCCCTCGCCGCTGCACTATCGCATCGTGCCGGAGCTCGTTTACGGCTCAAACGCCACGATCCTTTTCGGGACGGACACGTTTCTCGCCGGCTACGCCCGCGCGGCGCACGCATATGACTTTCGTTCGATCCGCTATGTCATCGCCGGGGCCGAGCCGGTGAAGCAAGCGACGCGCGATTTGTGGATGGAGAAGTTCGGCGTTCGCATCCTCGAGGGTTACGGCGTCACGGAAACGTCGCCGGTGCTCGCCCTCAACACGCCGATGTTCAACAAATTCGGCGCCGTCGGGCGGCTGATGCCGGGCGTCGAACATCGGCTGGAGCCCGTTCCGGGCGTCGAGGACGGCGGACGTCTCTTGGTGCGCGGTCCGAATGTGATGATGGGCTATCTCAAGATCGACAAGCCCGGCGTGGTGCAGCCGCCGGAGAACGGTTGGCACGATACGGGCGATATCGTCACGATCGACGCGCAAGGCTTCGTGACGATCAAGGGCCGCGCGAAACGCTTCGCCAAGATCGGCGGCGAGATGGTTTCGCTCGCGGCGGTCGAGCAGCTGGCGGGCGAACTCTGGCCCAGCGCGCTGTCCGCCGCGGCGACCGAGATCGATCCGCGCAAGGGCGAGAGAATTGTTCTCCTCACCCAGCAGAAGGACGTCACGCGCGCAGATTTCCTGACCTATGCGAAATCAAAAGGCGCCTCCGACCTCATGATCCCGGCGGAGATCATGTTCGTCGAACAGGTGCCGCTGCTTGGTTCGGGCAAGATCGATTTCGCCGCCGCGACCAGAATGGCGCGGGAGCGTGGACGCTATGTCCTTCCCAGTCCGCGGCTGCCCAATGGACTGCACGGACGCATCGACGGCGACGCCGCAGTGTCGGCGTGACGCGGCGCATCCGGTCAGCGCCCGGAGCGGCGTCATTCAGGCGCGACGAACTTGACGGCCCTGTCGTATATCAGCAGCGCCAGACAACCGCCGTGGCTGCCGGGCGAGTGCCGCGTGCCCGGCGGGTGAATGACGAAGCTGCCCTGCGGGTATGCGCCCGCCTCGTCGAATTGATCGCCCTCGAGCACGAACATGTATTCATAGCCGACGTGCTCGTGCAGCGCGACGCGGGCGCCGGCCTCATAGCGTAGCAGCACGGCGCTGTGACCGCCGTCGCCTTCGCTATAGAGCCAATGCGCTGTCACGCCCGGCCGGAAAAACTCCCAGTCGCTGGTTCTGCGGAGCGTATCCGCTTGCGCGAGAAGATTCGTGATGACGATCGAGTCGGTGGGTGCTGGCATGGATCCGTCTCCTGAAAGGATCGGCGTGGACGATCGCTCCGCGTCGAGTATTGACGCAGATGCGCCCGTGGCGGGAACAGATTGCGGAACGTCAAACCATCGATCTTCGATCCAGCCCAATGCGAGCATGAGCCATGTCGTGAGGACGTATGGCGCCGAAACCGTCGGTACGCCAAATATGTCGAGCGCCGACACGAGCAGCGTCGCCAGCAAGGCGCCGAGGATGGCGAGCCTGAGCTTGCCGCCGCAGAGGAAAAACACCGACACGGCCGTCAGCACGCCATTGAAGCCGTAAAGACCGAGGTTGACGCTCGCCGCATCGACGTCGTGGTAATAATAGGACACAAGCGCGCCGATGACGGCCCCGAAGAATGCGACCGTCCCGTGCCGCCAGTTGCTGAGCAGAACGCCGCAGAGAACGAAGAGCCCCGACCATATGTTTGGCGAGAAAACCGTCTGACCGAGACTGAGCAGCACGGCCGTTACCGGATGAAATGTCGTCGGCTCGACGGGTCCGAAGTCGATCGGCTGCAGCGGTTCAAGATAAGGCGCCAGCGCATACAGCGCCCAGAATACGATCAGAAACGGCAGTGCGAGCGTCGGAAACGGCAGGATCGCAACGCATAGCCGCACCAATCCGACGGTGGCCGCGACAGAGACGGCAAGCACGCCCCACATGCCGAGATTTGTCCAGCTTGTATGAAAAAAAGCCGGCAGCGCGAGCGCAATCAAACATGGATTCAGGCCGGGAAGTCCTGTCTCCAGAATGGACCCACGACTCCCCAGCAGCATGCGGCCCGCCGGCGCGACCATCGCCGCCAACAGCAGATAGGCGAAGGCGATCGGCGAGGCGACCAGCGCCGCCGCCAAAAAGAAGACGCCGGTCAGCTCATTCGCTTGAAAGCACAGCTGCGAGCACCCGCGCAGCGCGAGCCGCCAGTACGGAATCTGGCCCGTCTTCACGGGCGGAAACACATAATCGACGGGGTCTTTCATGAGCAGAAGTCTACATATGTTCGTCCGCTGATGCGTTCGCTTGTCGTCAGGCGCACGCTCAGTCGATGAGATGTCCGCACAGACTGGAGGGCTGAGGCCGCGGGCCTCGCCGCGCTCGATCGCTCTAGAGCGACGCCAAGAGTTTCAGCACGACGTCGGACTTGCAGGTCCAGCCGACGATGCCGCCCTGCGCGACGAGCGCCTTCAGGGTCATGGCTTTGAAATCAGGAAAATAGCTGTCGGTGCCGTCCTCGATCAACAGACAGTCGTAGCCCCGATCATTGGCGCAACGCATCGTCGTCTGCACGCAGACTTCGGTCGTCACGCCGGTGATCACCAGATTCGTGATCTTGCGCGCCATCAGATAGTCGTTGAGGATCGTGTTGTAGAACGCGTCCTTGCCAGGCTTCGGGATGACCAGCTCCATGTCCACAGGCGCGTTCTCGGGAATGAAATCCGACCCTTCCTCGCCATCGATCAAGATCCGTCCCATCGGCCCGGCGTCGCCAATCTTGGTTTTTGGATTGCCGCGATTGCGCTTGGCCGTGGGAAGATCCGACAGATCCGGTTTATGACATTCCTTGGTGTGGATGATCGGCAGGCCGGCCTTGCGAAACGCCGTTTGCAGCTCGGCGATGACGGGGATGCAGGGCGCGATATTCTTGATGTCGTTGCCGAGCGATTGCGCGAATCCCCCCGGTAGACAGAAGTCCCGCTGCATGTCGATGCAGATCAGGGCGATGTGGTCGATATCGAAATGATATGGAAATGGATTCGCATTGATCGTCGTCATGATATCGGCTCCTCACTGCATATTTGCGCGCGCGCAGACGAGCGGAAACGCTTTTCGTTCACTTCATTTTTGCGTCGTCTGCAAGAAACCCAAAGCGCGTGGATGATTGCTGTGGGTCATGAACTGAGCGGATCCGGCCCGCCGTCGCCGGCCGAACGCATGTCCTCGTGTCGCGGTCAAAAGCTGTTGCGCTCTAGATAGATAGCTCTATCAGGCGCTCTCGTCCATGCGCGCCCATCGCGATCTTGCTATATTCCGGTCCCAATTCCTTCTGCCGCGCGCTTGAAACGAGCGCCCCACATTGTTTGAAACGATGAATCGTCTCTGGGTCGTCAGTTGGACAACAGATTGCAAAGGCCTCTGCACATACGTCGACCCCTGCTGGCTTCAGATCACAGGACAGAGCGCCGAGTCGGCGCGCGGCGAAGGATGGTTCGAAACCATCCATCCGGATGATCTTGCGCGCGTAAAGATCGACCTCGATCTCGCGGCGCGCGCAGAACGCGCGTTTCAGGTCGCAGCGCAGCTGAGGCGCCAGGATGGGCAGTTTCGCTGGGCTCTGGCGGTCGGCGCGCCGCGCTATGACGCGCAGCGCGCATTTGTCGGCTACAGCGGTTCAATCATTGATTTTCAGGATCGGATGATCGCGGAGCGCGAACTCGCCGATACGCGGCAAAGACTTGAAGCCATCATGGACGCCGCGCCGGTCGGCCTTTGCTATACGAGCGATTTGAGCTGCGCGCATGTCGTCGGCAACAAGGCGCTTCTGGCGCAATTCGAGTTTGAGCCGGCGCAGGAGATATCCGCATCGGCCGCGGCTCCTGAGGCTGCTGGCCGCCGGATTCGCTATCTCAAGAATGGGCGAGAAATGGCCGACGCGGAGCTTCCGCTGCAATCGGCCATGCGCGAGGCGCGCGTCATCGAGCCCGAAGAGATCGAAGTGCTTCTGCCGAGCGGTCGGCGATGGTTCTCGGAAACGTCGGCGGCGCCGATTTTCTCCGACGGCGGCCGCCTGCTGGGCGGCGTCGCCGTCACCGTCGACATCACCGAGCGCAAGGAAACGGAAGCGGCGCTCCACGACAGCGAGGAACGCTTCAGGGCGCTTGTGCTCGCAAGTTCCGACGCGGTGTATCGGATGAGCTCCGACTGGGGCGAGTTGCGTCAGCTCGTGGGACGCGACTTCATCGCGGAATCGACCACGCCGAGCCAAACCTGGATCCAGAAATACATCCTCCCCGAGGATCAGCTGCTGGTCATGAAAGCCATCAGCGAGGCCATCCGCGCCAAGAACGTCTTTGAGCTGGAACACCGATTCAAGCGCATCGACGGGAGCATCGGCTGGACGCAGTCACGCGCCATCCCGATTTTGGACGCGTCAAGAGAGATCACCGAATGGTTCGGCATGGCGCGCGACATCACCGAGCGCAAGCAGGCGGAAGAGACGTTGCGCTGGCATATGCGCCGCAGCGAATTGCTGTCCGAAACGGCCGCGCAACTTCTTGCAAGCGACGATCCGCAGCTGCTGGTCGACGAGCTCTGCAACAAGGTCATGGCGTTTCTCGATTGCGATCTCTTCTTCAACTATCTCGTCGACGAAGACAGCGGGCGGCTGCGTCTGAACGCCAGCGGGGGCATCTCCGAGGACTGGCTGCATAGGCTCGAGTGGCGCGAATTCGGCGCGGATTGCGGCTGCGTCGACGTCGGGCGCGAACGCATCATCGCCGAGGACATTCAAAACCGGACCGATCTACGGACCGAACGGGTGAAGTCCTTCGGGATACGGGCCTACTGCTGTCATCCGATCTTGCATCACGATCGCGTAATCGGCACGCTCTCGTTTGGAACGCGGTCTCGCGCGCATTTCAGCGCCGATGAAGTCGCCGTCATGAAGGCCGTCACCGATCTCGTGGCGATCGCCATACGGCGGGCCGAGACGGAACAAACGATGCGCGAGGCCGACCGCCGCAAGGACGAGTTCATCGCCACTCTGGCGCATGAGCTCCGCAATCCGCTCGCGCCGATCCGAAATGCGGCGCACATCCTTAAGACGAAATATGGTCCGGACTTCCCGGACACGCCGTTGTTCGACATGATCGGGCGTCAAGTCGATCATCTGGTCCGCCTTGTCGAAGATCTTCTCGAAGTTTCGCGAATTCGTCGCGGCAAGATCGAGTTGCACAGGAAGAAGGTCGCCTTGCAGGCGAGTCTGCGCGACGCGTTGGAAAGCTGTCAGCCGCTCATCGACGCCAAAGCCCATCGCGTGGTCCTGAATGTCGCGGCGGAGCCGATCTGGCTCTTCGGCGATCCGGTGCGTCTGGCGCAGATTGCAGCCAATATCATCAATAACGCGGCGAAATACACGCCGCCGGGCGGCCGTATCGACGTCGAGGCCGCGCGCGCTGGCGACGAGGCCGTTCTTCGCGTTCGCGACACCGGGGTCGGCATCAGCGCCGACATGATGCCGCGCGTTTTCGATCTCTTCGCGCAGACGGAAGGGCATATTCGGCTGTCCGACGGCGGACTTGGAATCGGGCTTGCGCTCGTGCGCAAACTCGTGGAGCTGCATGGCGGACATGTCGAAGCGCATAGCGACGGCGTTGGGCGAGGCAGCGAATTCGTCGTCCGGCTGCCTCTCGGCGAGGAACCCGCGTCAGCGGCGCCACAGTCGGCAAATATTTGATCGTTAACCACAATTCTCGACCCAGAATTAACGCGAGAGCGTCCATCCTCGCGATATGGTCCGCCGCGCCTATCCATTGCCGCCGTTGCTGGCGCTCGCTGCGGCGGCGACCCTTTCCGCTTGCTCGATCGGCCAAAAGCCCCAGCGGCCGGCTTGGCGCACGCAGGCTGAAAGCGCCTGTCTCGCCGAAAGGCGCGTCAATCCTTCCGACTTCATCGCGCTCGCGCCCGAGATCGACGGTCCCGGCATCTGCGGCCTCACCAGGCCGTTCAAGGTGACCGCGCTTCAGGGCGGCGAAGTCGCCTTCAACGCCACCGCGACGCTCGACTGTTCGATGGTCGCCGAGCTCGACGCCTGGCTCGCCGACAGCGTTCAGCCCGCGGCGCAGGCGCGGTTTGGGCAGCAGGTGGTTCAGATCAACTCGATGGGGTCTTACGCCTGCCGCGGCATGAACAATCAGCGTGGCGCGCAACTTTCGGAACATTCCTTCGGCAACGCGCTGGACATCGGCGGCTTCGTGCTCGCCGACGGACGCGAGATCAAGCTGGTGCGCGACTGGCGCCACGGCGACGAGCAGACGCGCGCCTTTCTCATGGACGTGCATCGCGGCTCGTGCGGTCACTTCACGACGGTGCTGTCGCCTGGCTCGAACGCGTTTCACTACAACCATATTCACGTCGATCTGGCGATGCATGGCCGATCGGGACGCAGCATCTGCAAGCCCGCGCCGCAGGAGACGCTGCCGCCGCCTGATCCGTCGCCGCTCATCGCGCAGGGGCAGGCGTCGCCGGCGCCGGACGACGAGACCGACAATGACACGACCGGCAAGCCGCCGCTTGCGGCTTTCGAGGGGCCCGGAGTCGGCGCGCGGGATGGATATGGGGCCTTCGCCGGGCCAGAAGCCTATGCGCCGCCCCCACCGCCAACACGGCCGCGCCGCGACGGCATCGGCCAGCTCATCGAAGATCCGGATCAGACGTCGAGCATACGCCGGCGCCGGAGACTCTAAGCCTTCCGACTTCCGTCGCGCCGGCTGATCGCTTTTGCGTCCAGCCTTCGCGCCGACAATCTTCAGCGAAAATTTTCAGGATGTCGGCGGCGGTCCAGCCGCGATTCGCTTCCTGCCCGGTCTGCGCAGCCAGCGGGATCGCCGATCGTCATCTCTTCGAACCCGTCATATTGACGAGCCTCAGAATGAGCCAGGCCGGCACGACAAAGACGGCGCCGGCGAGCACATAGGCGAAAAGCTCCCGTACGGCGCCGAAACCCAGCTGATAGATGCGGTCGAAAAACGCTTGGACGCCGCGAAAAATATCGATTGGCCGCAGGTCGAGCCACATCAGCAGAGCGCCGACGACGAGCGAAATGAAGAACAACCGCGCGAAAGTGTTGAGCGGCGAGCCGCCAAGGAAATTTTCAAGCGTGTTGTTCGACGCCATTGGGTTGCTTTCCTGTGCAAATTTTTCGGGCCCCGGCAGAAGCGGGACGTCGGGCTCGGGTTCTCGAGGCTCTGACGGCTGACGCGGCTTGTCGAGGTGCGGCCAATTGGCGAATGGTCCCTGATCAGCCACCGCGCGCTCCTGCGGATGCGTCGATCCCTCGCCTCATAGAGTGCGCCCCGGCGACGTTTCTTCGCGGAAGACGCGCATTATGCGGCGCAGCAGGCGCTCGGTAAAGGAGAGCGCGCGTTCAAATTCCTCCTCGCTCGGCGTGGCGTTCGGCCGCGCCGCCTGCGGGCCCGGCGCGGCGTCGGCGCGCGCTTTGAGCTCGGCGTTCTCCTTGCGCAGCCGGTTGATCTCCGCTTCGAGCGCGGCGCGCTCTTCGGCGCCAAGTCGACAGACCGTGACGCCGTCCTTGACCGAACAATAGGAGACCGCGCCGGTTTCCTTGTTCAACCGGACAAATCCCCCCTCCGCCGGGGTGAGCGTGAACCGCTCGCCTTCCGGCGCGATGATCGGGTGCGGCGTCTCAGCGGCCGCGGGCGCGCCGCTGGCCGCGGCGAGGACGATCGGGAGAATGAAATGCCGTGCGTGGCCCATGACCGCCGTTCTCGAGGGAGGATTGCTGGCACATGGGCGCTCGGCGGCGCCGCGTCAATGGCGGCCGCGCTTGAACGCCGCCGCCGGCTCGGCCATATAGCTGTGGCCGGGGCGCTCGACGGGCCTCGGCCGAGAGGCGCCAACAGGGCTTCAGAAAAATGTCGCGTCCGCCGCTGAATTCGCCGTTTCTGCTCGGCTTCGATGAAATCGAACGGGCCCTCGACCGAGTCGCCCGCACCGCGTCCGACGGCTATCCCCCCTATAATATCGAGCGTATTCCGCGCAGCGAGAGCGCCCCGGAGCGGCTTCGGATCACGCTGGCGGTCGCCGGCTTCACCCGCGACCAGCTCGACGTCTCGCTCGAGGAAAACCAGCTCGTCATCCGCGGCCGCCAGACCGAAGAGCGGGAGCGTCACTTCCTGCATCGCGGCATCGCCGCGCGGCAGTTCCAGCGCGCCTTTCTCCTGGCGGAAGGGATGCAGGTGATGGGCGCCGATCTCGTCAATGGGCTGCTCTCCATCGATCTGGCGCGTCCCGAGCCCGAGCGGGTCATCAAGAAAATCGAAATCGCAGCGCGCGACTGAGCGGCCGCGGCCCGTCCGGCCGACCCATGTCTGCGGCGGCGCGCCATCTCCCTGCTGGCCCTTCTAGACTTGTCGCGGTTCAGCCAGTTGCTTGAGCGCCTGCGCAGAAAGCTCTATCAGGAATCATGTTCGAGCTCGCCGTCGCCTTGGCATTGATCGTCATCAACGGGATTTTCTCGTTGTCCGAACTCGCCATTGTGTCGTCGCGCAAGGTGCGGCTGAAGACCTTGGCCGCGGAAGGCCGCCGCGGCGCCGCGGCTGCTCTGGCTCTGGCGGAGGATCCGGGACGCTTTCTGTCCACGGTGCAGATCGGCATCACGCTGGTCGGCGTTCTGGCAGGCGCGTTTTCCGGCGCGGCGCTCGGTCAGAGACTGGCGCAGGAACTGCGCGCGCACGGCGTTTCGGGCGCCGCGGCCGACTGGATCGGCTATGGCGGCGTGATCAGCTTCATCACCTATCTTTCGGTCGTCATCGGCGAATTGCTGCCAAAGAATGTCGCGCTGCGCCATGCGGAAGCCATCGCCTGCCGCATGGCGGCGCCAATGGCCTTTCTCTCCACGCTCGGCGCTCCCATCGTCTGGCTGCTCGACGCCTCGACGAAGCTCATCCTGCTGCTCATCGGCCAGGCGAACCAGCCCCAGGCCGCCGTCACCGACGAGGAGATCAAGACTCTCGTCGCCGAGGCGCAATCGGCGGGCTCGATCGAAGCCGACGAGCAGCAGATGATCGCGGCCGTGCTGCGGCTGGGCGACCGCGCCGCGCGCGCGCTGATGACGCCGCGCGCCGAGGTGGACTGGCTCGATCTCAGCGAACCTGAGGACATTCTGCGCCAGAAGCTCGTCGAGGCGACGCATGCGCGCCTGCCGGTCAGCCGCGGCGACATGGACGACATGATCGGCGTCCTGCTGATCCGGGAGCTCCTGGGGCCTGCGCTGCGCGGCGAACCGCTCGACCTCGAGGCCCATGTGCGTCCGGCGCCCGTCGTGCCCGATTCGATCGATGCGCTCGATGCGCTCAACGTCCTGCGCGAAGCCGAGACGCCAATGGCGCTGGTGCATGACGAATATGGCCACTTCGAAGGCGTCGTGACCCCGGCCGATATCCTCGACGCGATCGCCGGAGCCTTCAGATCGGACGAGGGACATGAAGAGCCTGAGGCGGTTCAGCGCGAAGACGGGAGCTGGCTTCTGGCCGGCTGGATGCCGGTCGATGAAATGGCCGAGCTGTTGCGCGTGTCGCTGCCGGAGAACAGGAGCTTTGAAACGGTGGCCGGCCTCGTTCTCGACGGCCTCATCCGCTTCCCGACGCTCGGCGAAACGGTCGACAAGCTCGGATGGCGTTTTGAAGTCGTCGATCTCGACGGGCGGCGCCTGGACAAGGTGCTCGCCTGTAAGCTCCCTGTCCAAGAATCTTGACGCAGACCAAAATCGCTTCCGCAATCGCGGAGACGCTAAGTCGTGACGGTTTGGGAAAATCGGGTCGCCGGACGGATTCGCCCAGCGCGGCGCGCCGCTGGCGCGCCCTGGGGAGAGCCTAGTGCAGGCTTACCATCTGCAGATGGTTTTCACGCGCGTTGCCGATACAGCCCTCTTCCGAGTCCGCAAGCACAATCGGCGCGCCGTCCGCGCCGAACAGCGCGAAGACCGTCAACCCCGGCGCGATCTGAGGCGCCTGCGGGTACAGCCGATTGACGTCTTCCGAACGCATCGGCCGCACATAGGCGATGAGGCCATCGCCAAGATGGGCGAACTGCTCGGCCGTCAGCGGAGACTCTCTGGGTTCGATCGCGGTCTTCATCATGTCCATCTTCACCTCCCTGGCGGTCCTTTCGCCCCGCCGGCGGCGCCCATTCAACGGCGCGCCGCCTGTAGTTAGATGTGCATGATTCGGAGATTTTGAAGGGGTCTTTCGACCTATACCCCAAGCGCAAGCCTGGCCGGATCTTCCAGCAACTCCTTGACGCGCACCAAGAAAGTCACCGCCTCCTTCCCGTCGACGAGGCGATGGTCATAGGACAGCGCCAGA
Organism: Methylocystis sp.; assembly: GCF_050251305.1. Lineage (GTDB taxonomy): Bacteria > Pseudomonadota > Alphaproteobacteria > Rhizobiales > Beijerinckiaceae > Methylocystis. The sequence goes on from NZ_JBFWNB010000001.1 coordinate 153,380, forward strand.
TACATCATCGGCCGCGCTTCGATTTTGCCGTCGACGACCACGGGGCGCTCCTCGATCTTGTGCATGCCGAGAATGCCGGATTGCGGCGCATTCAGGATCGGCGTCGACATTAGCGAGCCATAGACGCCGCCGTTGGAAATCGTGAACGTTCCGCCCTGCAGATCGGCGATGTCGAGCGCGCC
>NZ_JBFWNB010000002.1:0-144437 GCF_050251305.1 Methylocystis sp.
GTCGCCACCGGCCGCATCACGACCTTTCCCGGAAAGTCCTCCTATCAGTTCGTCATCGAGTCGCTGGAGCCCGCCGGCCTGGGCGCGCTGATGGCGCTGCTCGACACCCGCCGCAAAGCGCTCGCCGCAACGATGCTCGCTGGCGCGTTGACGGTTTCGACCCGGCCGCATGGCGCGGTTGGGGACGCGGCGGTTAGGGCCAATGGGGCTATGGCAATGATGGCGGCGTCCCGGCTGGGACGGCTGGGGCCGCGCATGCCTTTGATCCATGGAATCCGCTCGGTGTCGGCATGGCCTCGCAAGCCACCTCGTCACCGCGCTCGGCGTGGAGGCGGATGGAGAAATTGAGGCGGGGTGGAGGCGAGCGACAATCTCGAAAATGAGCTAGAACTGCCCGCGGGAGGCGCATCTATGCCGCGATGGCTTCGTGATCTCTCAATTTATTTCTTCATCCTCGTATCGATGAGCGCGGTCGGCGCCGAGGCGCATCCGCGCATCGGGGAAGGCGCCGCCGATTTGACGCGGCGAACTGCTACGACGAAGCGCAAAATGATCTCGATCACCGATAAAAACGCGATCGTCGTCGATGAGAGTGCGGTCGACTCCACAGATCCCGACTATGACATCGTCCAGGCCAATATCGATTTCCTCAACGATCTGTTGGCACAATATATTCGCTTCGACGAAATGTCGCTGGAGGCGCTGCGCAGCTATGAGGTCGATTATTATCTGACGCAGATGGAGAATGGCGGCTTCCCGCAACTCGTCTTCAATTCGCGCTGGCGTGTCGATTCAGTGCGGCTGATCCGCGAAGGTCTGGCGGCGATCGGAGCGAAGAAGCATCTCGCGCTGTTCGAGGAGGGGAGCCGCCTCGTCGACTCGTTGGGAGACGCGCGGCTGAAGAAATTCCTCGCGACGACCATCCATGATTACGGCGAGAGCACGGAACGTGCTGCGCTGGCAGGAATCGACGACCGATTTTTCGCTTTGGACAAGATGGAAAACCTCCGCGACCTCAACCGCGTCTGGCTCCGCGCGCACCCGCTGCTCGCGCCGGCGAGTGCACAGCGCATAGCGGCGGAAGTCAGGCGGCGCGGCGAGCAACTTCCCGACCGCGCGACGCGCATCGCCGCTGCCGCGGCCGCCGCGCCCCGCTACATGAAGCTCATTCGCGCCCTCGTCGCCAAAGCGGGACAACGGCTCGACCGCGTGACCGTCGGCGATCCGACCCGTGAATTCGCCGGCGTGCCGACGACGGCTTGGTATTTCCTCACCGATCGGGGCCTGTTCCACATGGTCGACGTCGGTGGCAAAGCAATCATGTTCCGCGGCCGCTCGACGACCGATCGCGTTTGCGAGATCGACGCGCCGTGAGCGGCGGGAGCAAATTTCCTTTCCTACCGAACCGGAGCGCATAGCGACGCTCACGCGCCCTTTTTGGTCCTCGCGCGCGGACCTGGATTGGGCCATATCTTCATCCATGTCGGACCTGCCCGAGATCGGGGGCGAAACGCCTCAGACCAATACGCCGGAGATCAGCGTCTCCGAACTCGCGAACGCGCTCAAGCGCACCATCGAGGATCGCTTCGGACGCGTGCGCGTGCGCGGGGAAATCTCCAACTATCGCGGCCCGCATGCGTCAGGCCACGCCTATTTCAGTCTCAAGGACCAAAGCGCCCGCCTCGACGCGGTGATCTGGAAATCGACCTTCTCGCGCCTGCGCACCCGTCCGCAGGAGGGGCTGGAGGTCGTCGCCACCGGCCGCATCACGACCTTTCCCGGAAAGTCCTCCTATCAGATCGTCATCGAGTCGCTGGAGCCGGCCGGCCTGGGCGCGCTGATGGCGCTGCTCGACGCGCGCCGCAAGGCGCTTGCGGCGGAAGGCCTGTTCGACGAAGCGCGCAAGCGCGCCCTGCCCTTCCTGCCGCGCGTCATCGGCGTCGTGACCTCGCCGACCGGCGCCGTGATCCGCGACATTCTCCACCGGCTGAACGACCGCTTTCCGAGGCGCGTGCTGCTCTGGCCGGTGCGCGTGCAGGGCGAGAGCTGCGCGCCGGAGGTCGCGGAGGGCATTCGCGGCTTCAACGCGCTCGCCGCAGGCGGCGCCATTCCCCGACCCGACGTGCTGATCGTGGCGCGCGGCGGCGGCTCGCTCGAAGATTTGTGGGGCTTCAATGAGGAGCTTGTCGTGCGCGCGGCGGCGGAGAGCGCCATTCCGCTGATTTCCGCCATCGGCCATGAGACCGATACGACGCTTCTCGATTTCGTCGCCGACCTGCGCGCGCCGACGCCGACAGGCGCTGCGGAGAAAGCCGTGCCGGTTCGGGTCGAGCTCCTGGAACAGGTCGCCATTCGCGCGCGCCGGCTCGAAGGCGCGCGCCGACGCGCCATGGATCTGCGTCGCGTCGAGCTTTCGACCCTGGCGCGTCTTCTCCCCGCCGGCGACGCCCTGCTCGCCAATCCGCGCCAGCGTTTCGACCGCGCCGGCGAGCGGCTGCGCGCCGGCGCGCGCGCCGCGAGAGACGCGCGGCGGCTGCGGCTGTCGCGCGCCGCCACGCTGCTGGCGCGTCACTCGCCGCAGGCGGAGCTCGCGCGGACGCGCGAGAAACTGCAAGGCCTGGCCGCGCGGCTGAAGCAGGGATATTACGCCCGCGCCGTTCTGGCGGGACAGGAGACCGCCGGCGCGAAGCAGCGGCTCGCCGGCGCCGCGCAGCGCCTGGACCGCGCGATCTCCGGTCTGATCGGCCGCAGCCAGGATCGCCTCGACAGGCTGTCCCGGCTGCAGGAATCGCTCAGCCATCGTTCAGTGCTGGCGCGCGGATTCGCCCTCGTGCGCGACGACAGCGGCGCGCTGGTGCGCAGCGTCGCGCAAGCGCCACCCGGCGCGGGTCTCGACATCGAGATCGCCGACGGCAGAATCGCGGCGCGGGCGGGCGTCGCGACCCCCGAGCCGCCCGCGCCCGTGCGGCCGCGCCGACGACTCAGAAAGGTCGACGGCGACGATCAGGGGTCGTTGTTCTGACCTATTCGAAGCGCATCTGCCAGGCGACGATGCTGCGCTGCATCGGCGCGCGCGGCAGATAGCAGAAGACATTGGTGGAGATCGGCGCTTCGACGCAGTGATAGTGATCGTTGCTCCAGTCGTAGCCGAGCGTATCCATGCAGGCGACGATCTTGTCGTGGATGAGCTTGGGGTTCGAGCGGCGTTCCGTGGGGAAGTCTCGCTCCGCCTGAAATTCGCAGTCGGTGACGTCGAGCTTCTGGCCTTCGAAATAGCGCCCGCTGGCGCCGCTGGTGACAAACATCGCCTCGGTGGCGAGGATGAACAGCAAGCCAACCGCCAGCGCGGCCTTGCCCTGCCATTTGGTCTTGAAGAAGTGCAGGTCCAGCAGCGAAAGAAATCCGATCGCGATGAGACCGCCGCCAAGAAGCAGAGTCAACGGCGACAGGAAGGGCGCAATGCCTTCGTTCATGTCACGCTCCTGATCGCGCGCGTCCGCCGCTCCGCGCGATTGAATCGCTTCATAGTAAGAGCCCGCCTCTCTCCAAAGCAACAGAGACCAAGTCGCTTTCAGCGCCCGATGTTTTCGCTGCGCCGCAGCGCGCTTCTCCGCCCCGGCAGGTCGGCCGGGCTTTAGCCTGTGCGGCGGGCCGCTCCAGGCGGAGGCCCGCCGTGGCGATCCTCCGTCAAATTCGCGCCGAAACATGGCGTTAAGCTTCTGTTAACCAATTAACTGGCTATTAACGAAGGGCGCGAATTTGCTCAAATGCTACAGGTCAAGGATAGCTGCGATCAAGGTTGACGGAACCTTCGCTTAACCCTGGAAGACTAGGACTATCGGCGGTCGGTGGTCGTAACAGGAGTTCCTCATGCTGCTTTCGCAACGCGCCTGCGGCGCCAAATTCGTCGTCGCGCTGACGGCGGCGCTGGCGCTCACCGCCTGCGCCAAGAACACCGCCGACGAAGCGGCGGCCGATCTGGCGGGCGGACGCTACGGGCGCGGCGGCGTCGCGAGTCCGGGCAGCCAGCAGGATTTCGTCGTCAATGTCGGCGACCGCATCTTTTTCGAGACCGATTCGACCGAACTGACCTCGACGGCGCAGGCGACGCTCGACAAGCAGGCGCAGTGGCTGAACCGCTACGGGCGCTACAGCTTCACCATGGAGGGGCACGCCGACGAGCGCGGCACGCGCGAATATAATTTCGCGCTCGGCGCCCGACGCGCCGAAGTGGCGAAGAACTATCTGATCTCGCGCGGCGTCTCGGGCACGCGCATCCGAACCGTGAGCTACGGCAAGGAGCGTCCCGTCGCCGTCTGCGACGACATTTCCTGCTGGTCGCAGAACCGGCGCGCCGTGACGGTGCTTTCCGGCGGTAATTCCTGATCATCGGGCGCATTGCGCCACTTGCGTCGGCGGCGCCGTTGCGGCATTGAAGGCGCGCGCCCGCGGGCGCTCGCAGGAGTGTAGCTCAACTGGTAGAGCACCGGTCTCCAAAACCGGGGGTTGGGGGTTCGAGCCCCTCCACTCCTGCCATTCAAAATAATCAGTTGGATCCAAATCTCTCACTCCAGGCGACCTGACGTTCGCGCGGGTCGATGAGCGGCGGCGCTCAGCCGCAACGACGGCGAACGGAGATCGTCCGCGTCCTCATGACTCTCATGAACGGGCGACGGCGAAGCCCCGCGATGCGCGGGCGGGATCTGTCGGGCGCCGCGGCTCAAAGCCGCGCGAGACGCGCCCATAAGAGCGTCCACGGCCGCCCGCCCCGAGATTTCTTTGGAACGCAGGCGCGCTGGATCGGTTATTCACCTGAGGCTGGGGTGATGACAAAGTTGAAATCGGAAATATGGCGCGGGCCGTTCGCGCGTGGATTCGACGCGGATTCGGTCGTTTTGCTCGAGAATATCGGCGAACAGCTGCAATCGACGCTTGCGCCGGTCGTCGCCGAGCCATTGACGCCCGAGCTGCACGATCTCCTGCACAAGCTGGCGGAAGCGAAACGCCGCAAGTAGTCGCGCCCGTGGAGACCGCGGCGCCGGCGTGTCGGCGCGCTCATCCCTCGGATAGGGTCCTGGAGTTCGCAAGTCCCGACATAAAAACGCGGCCCCGCTTCTTTCCAAAGCAAAAGGGCCGCCCGTAAAGCGCCGGGAAGTTGGAGGCGTGAAGTCCTATCAAACTAGGAAAGTTGCGCGCCGCGTCAAGTTCGACGTCGCAACCGCGTCGCTTCGATCAAACCTCAGCAGTGGCGGCTGACATAGCCCACATAGAAGCAGGCGGTCATGACTGCGGTTGTAGTCGCCGGATCGCAAGCCTCATCCGGGATCGCGTCCGGCGCGAGATGCGAGTCGCAGTCGAAAACAAAATATCCGTCGGCGTCGCTTGTCGCGAAAGCGGAAAAACCATATGCGCGGCAGGTTCTGCCGAGCCGCCTGTCCAGCAATTGAGCGGCGCGGATCGCCAGATCCGCCTGCCTGACGGCGCCTGCTGATTTGTCGTTCGTTCCGGGCACGGCCCATTCGGGCGCGTGCGACGTCATGGCTGCGGTATCGCCGCACACCCTATTCGCGCGGTCCATGAGCACGAGACGGGTCAACGCATATTCACCAGAACAAACACGGACGAAGACAAGTAACACAAGTTGCTTGGCCCCGCCACGATATTTGGCGGCCGCCCGCGGCTGTTCAGGAGAGCTAGAGCGTTCGTCCGATCGCGACGCGGGCGGCGGCCGTCGGGAAAAAAACAATGTTTCCGCCGGCGCTCGACGATGCGACCAGCGCGGCTTTGATCTCGGTCGCCGTCTCGCTTACCCGCTGCCGCAGGAACGCGCTTGCCGGACCGTCCTGGTTCATGCTCAACAGGTCATGGGCGCATTGCTCGGCGCGCAGGAGCGAGATCTCCGCCAGGGGCGGAAAGGGATCGTCGATTGACAGGCCGGCGAGCGCCTCCAGCTCCTTTTGCAGCGCGCATCGGGCGAATTCCGGCAGCGCGGCGAGCACTTGGCTCTCGAAGTATGTGCGAAGCCGATTCGCTGCGCTTTCGAAACAAACGACAGCTTGGCTGTCTGTCGAAAGCTTGACGCTATTCGAATTCATCTTATACACCTCCTCCAAAGCTTCATCTGAACTTGGAGCGGCAGGCAATGTCGAACTTCGCTCCTCCCTGCCAACCTCAATTACAGAAATACGGCAAACAAAAGGAACGCGCTGGAAGACGACGGCGCCCGCTGTGCTGGCGGCGCCTTTGTACAGGCTAAGCTGTGCAGGGATCGCCGGATGACATGAGCCGGCAAATGAACCGGCAGGAACGTCTGTTAGAACCCGCCAAGAGGACCCGCATGATGGCCGGCAAAGCGATGCGCCTGACGCGCGGCGACGCGCTGATCGTTTTGGACGTGCAGCGCGATTTCTGCGCCGCCGGCGCTTTGGAGGTCGCCGACGCCGACGCGATCATCCCGGCGATCAACCGATTGATCGAAGACGCCGTCGCCGCCGGCGTTCCCGTCGTCGCGTCGCGCGACTGGCATCCGCTCGAACATTCGAGCTTTCGCGACTTCGGCGGCCCGTGGCCCGCGCATTGCGTTCAGGACAGCGCGGGCGCTGAGTTTCATTCCGATCTGCGCTTGCCGAATGACGCGATCATTCTCAGCAAAGGCGAAGCGCTCGAACGCGACCAGCTGTCTGCGATGAACGGCACCGGCCTTGCCGAGCGGCTGCGCCGTCTCGGCGTGAAGCGACTGCTGATCGTCGGACTCGCGCTCGACGTTTGCGTGCTCGAAACGGCGCTTGACGCCGTCGCGCGCGGCTTTCAAACGCATGTGCGTCTCTCGGGCTCCCGCGCCATCACGCCGGAAGGCGAAAGAGAGGCGCTCGAAAAGATGCGCCATGCAGGAGTCGTCCTCGAAGACGGCTGAGCGCGCCTCGCGACGACGCCGCATCCGACACGCGACATTGCCCGCCTGTGACGCCGTAGCTATGGTCCGAGCGGGCGCGCGCGCATTTGGCCACAGCCCACCGCGGCGCAGGAAGGTGAGATCGTGTTCAGCAGCGCGCTCTTCGCGGATCTCTACGAATTCACGATGCTGCGCGCCTATTTCGAATTGGGCATGACGGCGCCGGCGACCTTCAGCCTCTTCGTGCGTAAATTGCCGCCGCAGCGGAATTTCCTGATCGCCGCCGGCCTGGACGATCTTCTCGACGAGATCGAGCATTTGCGTTTCGAGCAGCAGCAGATCGACTATCTCGCTTCGCTCGAATTTTCCTCGAAGCCTTTCCTCGACTGGCTCGCAGGCTTTCGTTTCTCCGGCGACATCTATGCGATGCGCGAAGGCGCGCCCTTCTTCGAGAACGAACCGATCATCGAAGTCGTTGCGCCCATCGCCGAAGCGCAACTCATCGAAACGCTCGTCCTCAATCAGATCGGCCTGCAAACGATCCTCGCATCCAAGGCGGCGCGCGTGGTGAGCGCGGCGCGCGGCGTCAGCGTCGTCGACTTCGGCGCAAGACGGGCGCAAGGCATGGATGCGGCCACCAAGGGCGCGCGCGCATTTTATATCGGCGGAGTCGACGCGACCTCCAACGTCGCCGCTGGACACATCTATGGACTGCCCCTCGCCGGGACGATGGCGCATAGCTTCGTCGAAGCCTGCGCGTCGGAGACGGACGCCTTTCGATCGTTCTGCGATATTTTTCCGGACACGACGCTTCTCGTCGACACCTACGACACGATTGAAGGCGTGAAGAAAGTCGTCGCCCTCGCCAAGTCGCGCGGACGCAGCTTCAAAGTGCGCGCGGTGCGGCTGGACTCCGGCGATCTCGACACGCTTTCCCGTGACACGCGTCGAATGCTCGACGACGCGGGCCTGACCGACGTGCAGATCGTCGTCAGCGGCGGTCTCGATGAAATGAAGATCAACGAACTCACGTCGCGCGGCGCGCCCATCGATATGTTCGGCGTCGGCACGGATATGGCGGCGTCGAGCGACGCGCCCAATCTCGACATCGCCTATAAGCTGACCGAATACGCCGGCGAGGGACGAATGAAACTCTCGACCGGCAAGCGCTCGCTGCCGGGCCGCAAGCAGGTGTTTCGACAGTTCCGCGACGGCGTCGCGACAAAGGACGTGATCGCGCGCCACGGAGAAACGCTGCCTGGCGTCCCCTTGCTGCAGCCCGTGATGGTTTCAGGGCGCCGCGTCGCCGCGCAGTCCTGCGCTCTTTCGCAAATCCGCGCATATGCGAGCGAGCAGCTCGCCGCGCTGCCGCCGAAACTGCGCGCGCTTCGCCGGCATGAGCGCTACGACGTCGCGATCAGCGACGAACTTGCCCGATATGAGCAGGAGACCCGCGACCGGCTGAACGCCCAAGGGCGCAGCTGAACGTCCGACTGACGATGGCGGCGCCGCACCGCGGAAATGCGGCGCGCCGCTGGCTTAGCGCCGATCCTCCCGGCTCATGAATTCCGACGTGAACCGTTTGAGCGCAATCCGCAGATCGTCAGCATAGCCAATCGCGCCGAGCGACTGAAACCTTTCGATGTCGGCCAGCATCAGCTCTCGCACCGGCGCCGCCCCACGATGCATGTTGACCAGATAGCCGCCCAGGAGTCGTCCATGCCGCGTCCCGGGCTCAGCCTTCCTGTCGCCGTTGGGCGAGCCGATTTTCCCAGCAATTCCGATCATTAGCAGCTCCCAGGGGCGCAGCGCGCCAAACGCCGGCGATCCAGCTAAGCAAGAATTACGCTCACCGAAGCGCCGCCAGCGTCGCCACGTGGCCAAATTTGAAAAAGGCTTCGGCCATTGCGGGAAGCTCCCTGACGCCGGCCATCGTTTCAAGGGACGTCCCGCCGCAGACGGCCGTCCCGCATAAGAGCCTCATGCCCCAATCGGGGCAGCTCCGAGTCGATATGCGTTCGTGGATGAGCTTGACGACGCCCGAATGACGCGGATCTTTCCGGATCTTCAAATAGAGCGGCGTCAGCGCCTGATGCGGCCCCTCGAGAATCTGCAGAAAGTTGAGGCCATTGTAGAGGAGCGCCCCGCTGATCTGCAGAGGACGATTGCGCGCCGCCGCCGCCGCGACCATCTCCTCGATCGCCGGGAGGCTGAGATCAAGATTGGCGTTACTGAAATAGACAAGCCGATGCATTTTGACCTCCGCAATCCCGCCGCCGACGGAACTCAATATTCTTCGTCATCCTCCGTCCGAACTCGCCCCGGTCCGACCTGCGCGGGGTCGTCACTGGATAGGCTAAAAACAGAAATTATGCAATAGTTTCATTATCTTGACATACATCAGGCCACAGCGCCAAGCCTGCGTTCCTGTCATATGTCCGTCTCGGAGCGGACGCTATCCTGATCGCATATTGCATCCCTTTTCAGGAGTGAGGGAGGCGCTGGCAAGTCGGCGTCTCCCTCTATATTTTCAGTTTTCGGCAATAACGGCATGCAAGGGGGACAAGATGATCTCGCCCGACCCTTCCCTCCTCTCCAATTCGCTCAAGACCTATCAGGACTACGCGACAAGATTTCTGGACTTTGGACTGATCAACACGCGGTCCGCGCTGCAGTTCACGCAGGACGTATGGGCGGCGCGGTCGCCGAACGATCTCGCCGAAGCCATGGTCGATTATGGCCGACGGCAATTCGAGTGCTGGTCGGAGGAGTTCGAGGAACTCTCCGTCGTCAGCGGCGTCGATCGGGACAAGGACGCCGAGACCGCGGCGCTCGGAGACTAGTCTCCGTCGCCGGGACGCCCAGTCGAGACATCTGGCGATGAGCGCAACGGCCGCATGGGACGTCGCGGCGGCGACGGTCGCCGCGCTGCTCTTTCAGGCTGGCGCGCTCCGGGCGCTCGGCCGGCCGTTTCTATGTCCCCATGATAAATTCAGGCTCTGGGAGGGCGATGTCGCCTCTCCCTGCATCTCTCAGCAATTCGCCGACTGGTACAGCCTCACGCATGTCATCCATGGCGTGCTGTTCTCTTGTCTCATCTCGCTTGCGGCGCCGGGCCTGTCGGTCTGGCGGCGCTTTCTGATCGCCCTGGCGCTCGAAGCCGGATGGGAAATCCTCGAGAACACGCCCTTCGCGATCCGCCGCTATCGAAAGCAGGCGCCGTCTGAAGACTATGGCGGCGACAGCATCGTCAATTCGCTTGTCGACACGCTGGCGATGGCGTTCGGGTTCCTGCTGGCGTGGCGGCTCCCGGTCCCCGCCGTCGTCGCCATGGCCGTTGTTCTCGAAGTCGTCGTCACATTGAGGATTCGCGACAATTTCACGCTCAATGTGCTCAATTTCATTTATCCCTTCGCGTTCATCCGCCGCTGGCAGAAAAACGCGTCCTAGGCGGAATTTGCGGTCGGGCGCGGGCTGGGCTAACTCAAGCCTCCCGAGGCCGCGCTCCCAATCGCCCTCTGCTCGAAAAATTTCCGCCCGTCCTCCGCATGACCAAGCGCGCTCCCGCCCTCGCCGACTTCAAACGCATCGTCGTCAAGGTCGGCTCCTCGCTCATCGTCGACCCGAACAAGGCGTCGGCGAAACGCGCCTGGCTGAAGCGCCTCGCCGACGACGTCGCCGAACTGCATCGCGCCGGCGCCGACGTGCTCGTCGTTTCTTCGGGCGCCGTGGCGCTGGGGCGAAGTGTTCTCGGCTTTTCGCGCGGCGCGCTGAAACTCGAAGACAGCCAGGCGGCCGCCGCCGTCGGCCAGATCGCGCTCGCCAGGCTCTGGGCCGAAACGCTGCACGACCGCGGCCTCGTCGCCGGGCAGGTGCTGGTCACGCTCGGCGACACCGAGGAGCGCCGCCGCTATCTCTATGCGCGCGAATGCCTGACGCGACTCCTGTCGCTGCGCGCCGTGCCGGTGATCAACGAGAACGACACGGTGGCCACGGCGGAAATCCGCTATGGCGACAATGACCGTCTCGCGGCGCGAGTCGCCACCATGGCGAGCGCCGATCTGTTGATCCTTCTTTCCGACGTCGACGGGCTCTACAGCGCCCCGCCCGACTCCAGCCCCGACGCCGAACACATCCCGGTCGTGCCGCGCGTCACCGCCGACATCGAAGCCATGGCCGGCGGCGCCGCCTCGCAATATTCGCGCGGCGGCATGCGCACCAAGATCGAGGCGGCGAAGATCGCGACGAGCGGCGGCGCGCATATGGTGATCGCCGACGGCCGCGAAGAGGCGCCGATCGCGCGCATCGCCGCCGGCGGGCGCTGCACCTGGTTTCTGACGCCGTCCAATCCGGTGACGGCGCGCAAGAAATGGATCGCCGGCTCGCTGGAGCCGAAAGGCGCGGTGCATATCGACGACGGCGCGGCGAAGGCGCTGCGCTCAGGACGGAGCCTGCTGCCGGCCGGCGTGACGCGGATCGAAGGGGCTTTCGCGCGCGGCGACTGCATCCTGATCCGCAACGCCAAGGGCGGCGAGATCGGCCGCGGCCTCGTGACTTACGACGCGGTCGACGCGGCGAAGATCGTCGGCCGCTCGACGAAAGACATCGAGGCGCTGCTTGGTTTCAAGGGCCCCGACGAGATTATCCACCGCGACGACATGGCGCTCGGCCGCGAGTGAGCGGAATTCGGCTGTCGCTTCGCTCGCCTATGTCCCGGCCATCCACGTCGCGACGTCGCGCAATACACGCGAAATGCGCGAATTGGCGCCGCGTCGATGGCCGCAATCAGCGCGGGCATGACAGCTGAAATATTTCGGAATTATAAATACCGTGTTAGAATGACGCCATGCGACTGACCACATTCACCGACTTTGGCCTGCGCGCGCTCATTCTTCTCGCCGACCGCAATCCGGACGTATTGAGCGCGGCGGCGATCGCCGATCATTTCGGCGTTTCCCGCCACCATATGGCGAAAGTCCTTCAGGAGCTGGCGGCCGCCGGATATGTCGAAGGCATTCGCGGCGCGCAGGGCGGCGTTCGGCTGGCCCGCGACCCGCGCGACATTCGAATCGGCGAAGTGGTCCGCAGGCTCGACGACCAGCCGCTGGTCGAATGTTTCAGCCCGCAAGGCAGCAATTGCGCGCTTTTGCCGCGCTGCCGGCTGAAGGGCATGCTGGCTCGCGCCGAACAGGGATTTTTGCGGGAGCTCGATCGCTACACACTACACGATTGCCTCGAAAAATCCGCCGCTTTCCCTCTGGCTGATCTCTCCGCCTGAGCGTCCGCCGCCAAATCGTGCGCCGCAACGCGCGCCATATGGCTTGACTTCAGCCCTTTTTAATACGCATTCTAAATACCTATTAAAGACGCAGGAGGGAGCGACATGTTCTGTTATCAATGCGAGCAGACCTACCGGTCGGATGAAGGCGACGGTTGCGCCGGTTCAAAAGGCATGTGCGGCAAGGACGCGGCGACCGCGGATCTGCAGGACATTCTGCTCTATGTCTGCGAAGGCGTCGGCCAATATCTGCATCGTGCGCGCCAGCTCGGCGCGACCGACCTCGAAGCCGATCGCTTCATCCTCTTCGCCTTCTTCACGACGCTCACCAACGTCAATTTCAACGCGGCGAAATTCGTCGAGCTGATTCGGCAGGCGGCGCAGATCCGCGATCACGCCAAAGCGCTTTACGAAGACGCGGCGCGCGACGCCGGCAAAGCGCCGGAGGGTCTGTCCGGACCGGCCGCGTTCGTTCCCGCCGGCGACATGGCTGGGCTTCTCGCGCAGGCCTCGGAGGCCGCCGTGCGCAAGGACGCCGCCATCCTCGGCGAGGACGCCGTCGGCGCCCGCGCACTGATCCTCTACGGCCTGAAGGGCGTTTGCGCCTATGCGCACCACGCGCGCGTTCTCGGCGAGGAGCGCGAGGCGATCTATGCGGCGGTCGAACATGCGCTGGATACGCTGGCGCGCGAAGAGCGCGACGTCGCGACGCTCCTGGACGAAGCGCTCGCGCTCGGCCGCGCGAACTTTCTCGGCATGGAGGCGCTTGACGCCGCCAACACCGGCGCCTTCGGCGCGCCGACGCCGACGAATGTCCGCGTTACGCCGGTCAAGGGCAAGGCGATCCTCGTCTCCGGCCATGATCTGAAGGATCTGCACGCGATCCTCGAAGCGACGAAGGACAAGGGCGTCAACGTCTATACGCATGGCGAAATGCTGCCGGCGCATTCCTATCCGAAGCTCAAAGCCTACCCCCATCTCGCCGGCAATTACGGCGGGGCCTGGCAGGACCAGCAGAAGGAATTCGCCGAATTCCCCGGCCCGATCGTCATGACCTCCAACTGCCTGATCGAGCCGCAGCCGCGCTATCGCGGACGCATCTTCACCGCCGGACCGGTTGGATGGGCCGGCGTGCGCCACATCGACGACGAGAATTTCGCCGTCGTCGCGCAGGCGGCGCAGGCCCTGCCCGGCTTTACTGAAGACGCGCCGGAGCAGACCGTCACCATCGGGTTCGGGCGCGAGGCCGTGCTTGGCGTCGCCGACAAGGTGGTCGACGCGGTGAAGAGCGGCGCCATCCGCCACTTCTTCCTGGTCGGCGGCTGCGACGGCGCGGCGCCGGGCCGCAACTACTACACCGACTTCGCCGACGAAGCGCCGCAGGACACCGTGATCCTCACGCTCGGCTGCGGCAAATATCGCTTCAACAAGCACGACTTCGGCACGATCGGCGGGCTGCCGCGCCTACTCGACATGGGCCAGTGCAACGACGCCTATTCGGCGCTGGTCGTCGCGACGAAACTCGCTGAAGCCTTCGGCGTCGGCGTCGATGAATTGCCACTGTCGCTCATCGTCTCCTGGTTCGAGCAGAAGGCCGCTGCCGTTCTGCTGACGCTGCTCGCGCTCGGCGTGCGCAATGTCCGCATCGGTCCGACGCTGCCGGCCTTCCTCACGCCGGCGCTCGTCGACGTGCTGGTCGAGAAATTCGGCGTCCAGCCTGTCGGCGACGCCAAAGCCGACATCGAAGCCTCGCTCGGCCGCGCCGCCTGACGCTCACATTAGGGACGCCCGATCTCGGGCGTCCCTCTCTCCCCGGGATCCGCCATGTACAAGGTCAGCCTTCTCACGCGCGACGGCGCGACGATTGCCTTCGACGCCGAACCGTCCGACACGCTACTGGACGCCGCCGAACGCGCGCGCATTTATCTCCCTTCCTCCTGCCGGGAGGGCGGCTGCGGCGCCTGCCGCGTCTCTCACGCCAGCGGCGAGGTCGAACTCATGTCCTATAGCGACTCGGCGCTCAGCGAGGACGAACGCATGGCGGGGGACATATTGCTTTGCCGGTCGCAGCCGCGCAGCGATCTCGCGCTGAGGGCGCCGTTCGACGAAGCGGCGGTCGGCTTTGCGCCGGTTCCCGAACGTCGCGCGACGCTTGTCGCGTTCGAGCGGGCGAGCCCCGCGATCATGCGCCTGCACCTGCAGTATGAGGACGATACGACCTATGGGCGCGCGGCGCAGTTCACCGCCGGGCAATTCGTCGAACTCACGCTTCCTGACGGCTCTACGAAGCGCTCCTATTCGATCGCCAACGCGCCGAACTGGGACGGAACGCTCGAATTGTTCATCAGCCTGCAGCCGAACGGCGCCTTTTCGAACTATCTTCGGGACCGCGCCGCCATTGGCGACACGTTGCGCGTTCGCGGCCCGCAGGGCCAATTCACGCTCGATGACGCGAGCGCCGCGCCGCGCTGGTTTGTCGTCGGCGGAACGGGTCTCGCGCCGGCGCTGTCCATGTTGCGGCAAATGGCGGAATTGGCGGATCAGCGCCCCTGCCGACTGTTCTTCGGCGTCAACAAGGCCGAAGACCTTTTCGCGCTCGACGCCCTTGAGGCGCTTCAAGCAGCCTTGTCGCAGCTCGTCGTGACGCTCTGCGTTTGGAAGCCGGAAAAGGAATGGCGCGGGTTTGCCGGCACGCCGGCCGAAGCGCTCGCGCAGGCGTTGCCGGCCGCGACCGAGACTCCGGACATCTACGTCTGCGGCCCGCCGGCGCTGATTGCGGCGACTGAAGAAACCGCGCGCGCGGCCGGCGTTCCGCATGACCGCATTTTCAGCGAGAAGTTTACGGCGGCGTAAGCGGGTCATGGCCGGGCTAAGCTGTCAAAGACGGCGTCGCTTCGTTCGCCTATGTCAGGGCCATGCACGCCTCGCAGTCCTCGCCCTTCGAGACGCCGCCTACGGCGGCTCCTCATGCTGGATGAGGAGCGCGCGCAGCGCGCGTCTCGAAGGACGAGGGGGCCGGCTCCAGCGGCGCGACGCGCCCTGCTTCAAATCTTATCCCCATCCTGCGAAGCGCCCCTATCCTGCCCTCGCCTCGTCAACTGAAAGGGGCGTCGTCAGGGTCGGCGGCGCTGGCGAGGTCGGTTAAGCGCAGGACGACGACCCTCGCTCCTGCGTCGGGCGCTCCGACCGCCGTCCGGGCCTCCTCCTCGCGTGGAGGGCGCGTCGCATGCGCGAAAAGGCCCGGCCAAATGCCAAAGGCCGCACGCTGGGAACGAATACCAAGAACGGGCAAAGTTCCAGCGGCCGGGGCGGCGAATATGAGGCTCTTGCGCGGCGTCTGAAGGAGCGATCCGGGAAGGCGCTTCGTGGAAAAAGACCGTGTCCGGGACGTCTCATAGCCCCGACCGCATTTCGCTTCACGCACTCGGCCGAACGGGGCCGAGGCGTCCCGGACCCCTCTCATGGCGGTTCTGACGGCGGTTCTCACGGCCCGCGCCGAGAAGGCGGCGGGAGATTTCGGCGCGCCCACCTTTCCGGCGGATTTCGAAAGTTTAATCGGCTGCGTTCGCGCTTGGGGCTTGGCGGCGAATTCCGCCGGGGCCATATCTTTCAGCGCCGCGCCTTCGAGGGCGGCCATTATGGAGAGATTCGATGTCACCGGAAGAACGCCAACTCATCGCCGGTCTGTTCGAGCGCACGAAGAGCGCCGCCTCGACGCCTCGCGACCAGGAGGCGGAGGCTTTCATCAACGAGCAGATCAAGGCCCAGCCGGCCGCGCCCTATCTCCTGGCGCAGACCGTGATCGTCCAGGATCAGGCGCTGCAGGGCGCGAATGCGCGTATCGAGGAGCTCGAAGCGCGCGTCCAGGAGCTTGAGGCGAAGCCCGCCGGGAGCTTCCTCGGCGGCCTGTTCGGCGGCGCCCGTTCGACGCCGCCGCGTCCATCGCAGCAGGCGCGTCCGGGCGGACCCTGGGGCGGCGCGCAGCAAGACGGCATGAACCCTGTGGCCGGCGGCTACGCGCCGCAGGGCTGGGGTCAGCAGCAGCAGCCGGCGCCTGAAAGCGGCGGCTTCCTCAGAGGCGCGCTCGGCACCGCCGCGGGCGTCGCGGGCGGCGTGCTGCTCGCCGACGGCATCCGCAGCCTGTTCAGCCATGGCGGAGGCTATGGCGGCATGGGCAATCTCGGCATCGGCTCCGGCTTCGCGCCGGCCGGCGGCGAGACGGTCATCAACAACTACTACGGCGATCAGTCCGGGTTCGGCGAGGCCGGCTATGACGCTGGCTACGACGACGCCGGCGGCATGCAGGACGCCGACTATGGCGATCCCGGCTTTGACGACGGCGGCGGCTTCGACAGCGGCGGCGACGGCGGCTTCGACGTCTGACGAGGTTCGCCTCCGAGCCTTGTCTCAAGCCTTGTTCGCAAGACTTGCCCTCAAGACTTGCTCTCAAGACTTGCCCTCAAGATTTGCCTCCCGGCCCGAAAGGCCGGGAGTTCTTGTTTCTGACGCCTTGTGCGCCAGCGCACCGCGATGCCTCGGGCGACGCTCTAGGGTCTGATCATCCGCTGAACGAGCGGATGGACACGCCAACGCCAACGGGGAACTCGCCATGAACCGTCCAATGAACCGCACCGCCAAGAACCGCACCGCCAAGAACAGCTTCGCCTTCCGGCCGGTGCGCGTCGCCCTCGCCGTCAAGATCGCCTTCGCGATCCTCGCCGCCAATGTCAGCTTCGCCGCCGCCAAGGCTTTGCTCGTCAAGACCCCGGATGCGCCGTCCGCTCGGATCGCCGCCAGCGACTCGCCGGTGAAGCCCTTCATTCTGCCGATCGACTGGCAGGAATCGACGACGGTCGCCCAGTCGGATCCCACGCAGAACTGCCATGGCGTGACTGTCGAGACCGACGAGGGCTATGGCGTGCGCGGACAGACCATCCGCTTCGTCTGCCGCAAGGCGCTGTAAGCCGCCACAGGAGTTCAGGCCATGTTTCGGGTTTCGCGCATCAGGCTTGCGGCGCCGGTCGTTCTCGCAGACGTCCTGTGCGCCGGCCCGGCGACGGCAGGAGCGTCGAGCGCCGTTCGCGATGCGCAGCGATCCGCCGAAGAGCGGCGGCGCAATGGAGCGATATTTACGGCGATGCGGCGAAGATCCGCGAGGCCGGCGCTTCGTAACTACGCCGACGAGGCAAGCCGCGCCACTTGCTGACGCAGTTCGTCCTGGGCGCGGGCGAGATTTTCATGCGCCTTTCCGGCCCAGAGTTTTCGCGTTTCGTCGCGTCTGTAGAGCCCGTCTCCCCGTGCGGCGAAGGTGTCGATCATCTGGAGCCGTCCGAGGCAGAACAGCGGCTCAGGCACCCAGGCGTATTCGAAACGAAGCCGCCCGAGATTTCGCTCGAACACGCGCCACGGCGCGCCGAGCGAGGAGAGATCGAGATCAAGGAAGAGATCGAGATCGCGTGAAAAGCCCGGATAATGCTCGATCACCGCGCGCGCATGAAGATGATCGGCCGTCGCCATGATCAAATCATGCACCGCATCCGTATCGGACGCATCGAATTTCGCGTGCTGCTCGAACAGCGCCGCGCTGGCGCGGACATTTTCGGCGTCGGGACGAAGCAGACCGTCGCCGTCCCGCGTCACATACACGACGTCGTGCCAGAAGATGGCGGCGGCGATCAGATCGGGCCGAACGGCGAGCCCCTTCAGCGAATCAAGCTTCGCCAGCAGGTCGACGATATGGCTCCAATCGTGATAGCGGCGCTGCGGTTCGCGGTACGCGGCGTCGATGACGGAAAAAGCCTTCGTATCGTGACGCGACGCGATCAAGGCCCAAAGATTCTGAACTGGATTTGAGATCATGCGCGAGTAGCGATCCTGAGAGAAACCTGTAAAGCGTGCGGATCACGGCAGGACAGCGGTCGCGCGCGGACGAAGACGTCACTTGCTCGACAGATTCCAAACCGATGACCAGTCGTCCTGCAACCCCTTCCACGCCAGTCCGCGATACCGCTCCTCCAGGGCGACATAGAGCGCAGGCCAGGGCTCGGTCGCCGATCCCGCCAACGCCGAAGCGCGCTCGGCGGCGGCCTGGAATCGGCCCGCCTCATACTCCTCGCGCATGAGGTCGTGCGACTTGCGCCAGCGCACATACGAGTCGGAATCCGTCAGTTCCCTGTCGCCGGCGAGCGCAAAAACATGGGTCGCTTCGCTTTTTCCAACGACCCGGACCCGGCCAAGATCGAGCCAGGCGAAGTCGGGCGCCGCATCGCGTACGGCGCTCGACGCCACAATGTCCGTCTGAAAGGCCTTGCTCGCGCCTTCCAGGCGAGACGCGAGATTCACCGTGTCGCCGAGCACCGAATAGTCGAAGCGGCGGATCGACCCCATATTGCCGACGCTGCACGGGCCGAGATGGAGTCCAAGACCCATCGCCGCCGGCTGCGCCGCATGGCCGGATCCGGCGGCCGCCTCGGCGCGACGCGCGTTGAGGCCGACCAGCGCTTCGCGCATCAACAGCGCGGCGCGCACGGCCTTGCGCGGATGGTCGTCGATATCGAGCGGCGCGTTCCAGAAGGCGAGCACGGCGTCGCCCATATATTTGTCGACCGTGCCCTCCTGCTCGAGGATCGCGTCGGTCATCGGGGTCAGATAGTCGTTCATGAACTGGGTGAGTTCACGCGCGCTCAGGCCCTCCGAGATCCCGGAAAAATTGCGCAGATCGGAAAACAGGACGGTCAATTCGCGCGTCTCGCCGCCAAGCACCAGCCGTTCCGGATGCTCGGAGAGGCGATCGACGACGGCCGGCGCGACGAATTTGCCGAACGCCTGACGAACGTGGCGGCGCGCCGATGTTTCGGCGCGCCACAGCGTCACCGCGCCGAAGAGATAGCCGCCGATGATCGCGAGGCTCGGGTAGGCTGGATCCAGCAGCACGCCGCGCCGATCGAACAGATAGAAGGCCCCGGCGAAAAGCCCAAGGACCATGAGGGGCGCCGCGGCTGCGGAAACGAGCGGCGGCGCGACGAACAGCAGGCCCATGATCAGCAGGAAGGCGAGCGCCGCGACGATGAACTCCAGTCCCGGCGCCCAGTCCGGGCGCGCGAGAAGCGATCCCGAAGCGATCGATTCGATGATCTGCGCATGCACGTCGACGCCGGGAACGACCGGCTCCAGGGGCGTTGCGCGAACGTCGCCGAGCCCCGTCGCCAGGGCGCCGATGAAGATGATCCGTCCCTCGATCTCGTCGCGCCCCACGCGCCCCTCAAGCACGTCCTTCGCTGATAGGTCGCGCGCGCCGGCGCTATGCGAATAGCGCGGCCGAACCTCCGCACTGGGTCCCGTGGCGACTTCGAAGGCGCCGACCTTGATCGCATTCACGCCGGTCTGCTTGCCGAACGCCGTCTGCCCGCTGGCGTTTGAAGAGCGGATGACGAGCGACGGCTCGCCTTGCGCGAGCCGCAGGGCTTCAAGCGCCAGGGAGGGCATGAGAACGTCGCCGGCGCGAGTCACCAGCGGCACCCGACGAACGATCTGGTCGTGATCGGGCAGCCAGTTCGTTGCGCCGAACCCCTGCGCCGCCTCGGCCAGTCGCGGCTCGGGGCCGACCGCTCCGGCGAAGGCGACCAGGAAGGGGGACGGATCGTCGCCGGCGGTCACCAGTCCGGCCTTCGCCGGCAATGGCGCGGCGACGGCGTCGGTCAGCGTCACCCCGAGCGTCGTTGGCGCCTGGCTGAGCGCCTGAGCCAGGATCTGGTCGCCGCTCGGCGTTTTGGCGACGAGCTTCGCCACTTCGGCGCGGGCGCGCGCGTCGGGAATCGCGTCGAGGAGCTGAGCGGCGCCGGCGCGATCCGCTTCGGCGAAGATGAAGTCGAAGGCGATGGACGCCGCGCCGAGTTCGCGCAGTCGATCGACGAGTTCGGCCATTCGCGCGCGCGGCCAGGGCCATTGGCCATAGGCGCTGAGACTTTTCTCGTCGACGCCGACGACCCGCGTCGGCGCCTCCGGATCATAGGCGCGAGGCGCTAGACGCTGAAACGTGTCGAACACGAAATTGCGGAGGTCGTCGAGCGCTCGAGGCTGGATGACGCCCCAGGGGAAAATCAGAGCCGCAGCGGCGATGAGCGCAAGAAGATAGGCCCGACGCCGCTTCAACATCCATGCCTCGCGCAACGGTCACGCCGGCGCCGCGGCGTTCGGCGAGCGTTCAACTAGGCGGAACTATTGGTCGAGCGCAACGGGCCCGCCCTGGCCGCCTGATCCGCCGTTCCCGAAGATCAGGCCGCCATTGCCGCCTGAGCCGCCGCTGGCTCCAGGGCCGCCCTCGCCCTCGCCGCCGCCATAATCCCCGCCGTGACCGCCATGGCCGCCTTCAGAGCCGCCGCCTTGGCCGCCCTCGCCGTAACCGCCGCCGTATTGGCCGCCGCCTTCATGGCCGCCCTCGCCGCCTTCGTAACCGCCGCCATGGCCACCCTCGCCATGACCGCCACCATATTGGCCGCCGCCTTCATGGCCGCCTTCGCCGCCTTCATAGCCGCCGCCATGACCACCCTCGCCATGACCGCCGCCATATTGGCCGCCGCCCTCATGGCCGCCCTCGCCATGGCCGCCGTGCCCGCCTTCGCCGTGACCGCCATGCTCGCCGTGGCCGCCATGCTCGCCGTGGCCGCCGTGATCGTGGCCGCCATGCCCATGATCGCCGCCGCCGTGATGATCGTCATGTCCGCCCTCGCGCGCCGGCGTCAGCAGAGGAGCGGGCTGGTTGTCGACGTTGGCGCGGCTCTGCACGAGTGCATTGCCGAACCAAACTGGGCCAAGCGCATCCAGGCCCGGCGGGCTGACGACGTCCGGCGGACGGTCGTTGCCAAGCGCAAGGTGCGCCTCTTCGCTGGTCGGCTCGCGCCGGGCGCCGCCGCGCTGTCGCTTGCCGCTCTCCAGCGCGGCGATGATTTCCGCGATCGTCTCCGGCGGCACGAGAAAAGGCGCGGACACAGGACCGCCGCGCGGCGCGCAAACGCCATAGCCCGACCGGGTGAGCGCCTGCCCGCCAACATCGATAAAGCCGTATTGATGCACGACGAGCGTGCCGCACGCGCCGCCGATGCGCACCAGCGCCGTCCCGCCGCGCACGCCGATCGACGCGGTGGGCGTTCGCAGCCTTGTCCCGCCTTCATGGCTCACGCCGCCGCCGACGAAACGCATGACGCCCTTCGCCATCGACACGCCCTGCTGACCCCGGCCTCCGGAATAGACGAAATCGTCAACGGTGACGGCGCTGTTGCGGCCGACCGTCATCGTCGACGTGTCGTTGAACACGATCTGGGCGCTGCCCTGCGGACTCGTCTCGATGCGCTCGCGACGCTGGACGCCGAGACCGACGGAAAGCGAGCGCTTTGCCGCGCCCGGCGGCGTGCCATGCGCCGTCTGATTGACCGCGCCGACATTTCCGACGTTTTCGGCGAGCGCCGGTCCGGCGACGAGCGCGAGGGCGGTTGTTGCGGCCGCGGAGAGCTTTCTCATCTATCGTCTCCGTCAGAACTTCGCCGTCGGCCCGAAACTGACGGACACGTTCTCGGTCTTAAAGTTCGGAATGTTCGAGTCGTTGCGCGCATATTCGAAGTTGCCGGCGAAACCGAAATAGGCGGTGACCGGCAAATCGACCATCAGCCCGCCGATCCAGACGTTGTCGCGACGCGCGACCAATGGATTGATCACCGGATTGGCGGCGTCGAAGGCGAGATGCGTATATCGGCCGTAAGGCGCGATGGTCCATCTGCGCGGAATGATAAGAAATGGCGGATCGATTTCATATCGCAGCATCGCCTGAAGGTCGACCTGATCGGACGATTGTTGCGGATTGCCCGCCCAGGCGCGGGTATAGGCGGCGCGGCCTTCGAGCCTCAGATCATTCGTCAGTCTGTATGAACTGCTCAAGTAACCTGTGACGACGTCGCCCGTCGCCAAGGTCGACACGGTCGAATAAGGCGAAAAGCCGGAATATCCGGAATAACCCAGGTAACCCGCCGTCGGATTGACCCAGATCGCGCGCCATTCGGCGCCGGGCTCGAACCACAGGTCGCGCGTGAGCTCCGCGCCGAAACTCATGCCGGCGCCGCCGGCGTTCAGATAATTGGTTCCGCCAAGCAGCGCCACCGCGCCCGTCACGTAAGGCTTGACCGAAAGGCCCGGATAGAGATCCGGCGCGATATGGATGCGCGGCCCGATGGAGCCGGCGAACAGCGCGACGCTGTATTGCGGAAGGCGGAACTGCTGGGTGGCGTAGCCCGTCACGCGCGTCTCAAGCTGATCGCCGCGCGCATTCTGGAAATCGAGATCATGCGCGGCCTGCACCAGCTGGAAGGAATTGACGTCGCCCTTGCGGGCGGCGGCCGACGCGACGCCGACGCCGCCGACCTGGAACAGGCTGTTCGTCGGGAAGAAATTCGCGTTCGACTGCGCGCGCAGACCGACGTGCATGCGCAGATAAAGCCGATTTGCCTGCGTGCGCTTCTCGATGTCGGGCAGCTGCGCTTCGATCTGCGCGACCTGAACCGGATCGAGCTCGCCTTCGGCGAGCGCTTTGCGCAAATGCTGCGCCGAAAGTTCATAGGCGCCGAGCCGCGCGTAAAGGAGTCCGAGCTCCTTTCGCGCGCGCGACAGATTCGGATTGAACATCAGGATGCGCTCGAGAGCGCCGATTCCCGCCTCGTAGTCGCGCAGCTCCGTCGACAGCAGGACGTAACGATAGGTCGCCTCGTAGTCGGTCGGATTATGCTGAATGTAAGCCGCGAGGCGCGCCTGTTCGGCGCGCGGGTCTTCCTGCGCAAGAGCCGGACTGAAAAGCGTGAATGCGGCGAACAATGCGCCTACGAGCCTCGGCGCCGCTCTGTATGCGAACATAAATGGCAAGCCCCCGTAAAAGATCAGAAAAAAACGGCGACCCAACGCCTGAATCCTCAGCTGGACCGGAAGCTGACTCATGTCGTCAGGAGTCGCAAGCCAAAGCGGGCCTTGCCCGCCGATCGCAATGGCGCCGGGGCGCGACGCAACGGCCACGATTTAACCCTTTGCATCATAGGTTTATCGCCGTTGAAAAGCATGATCTGCGCGCGCGCGGCGCTTGAAACAAATTGCCAGGTGTTGCCCTGAAACCACAGGCGGAAACGGCGCGTCAGCGCCGCCGACCGGCGTCGAAGAGCGAAACGACCACGCCGCCCTGCGCCGTCGACGGCGGCGCGGCCGGCGACGCGACGACGCTTCGGCGCCAGCGCGCCGACATCGCGCGGCGGCGCGGACGCGCGATGGCGCGCGATTCTTCGCAAGACGCGCCCGGCGCGAGCAGCCAGCGCAACACGATCAGCAGGTCTGCGGCGCGACGCGACGCGCCGATCTCCACCGCACTGCGGATGTCCGCGACCACGCGTCCGCGCGCCGCGTCCAGCGAGACGGCCCGGCGATACCGCGCCAACATGCGATGATGCTTGTCGCTCGGGCTCACGCCCAAGACGAGTTCGTGACCGCGCAGACCCGCGATTTCGGCGCAATGCTCGATCGGCGTGAATTCGGGATTCATTTGGCATCTCCCAGTCGCTTGCTCCGCCGTGGGCCTTCGCCTCTTATCGGCAGCATAGCGACGGTAGCGCCGCGCTCCTCATCTGTTTGTGCGAGAACGCACACGGGTCATTCGGCTTCGTTCAGCGCCTCTTGAACGCGTTTCTCCAGAACGGAGGGGCGCAGCAACACCAGACCGCCCCGAATCTTTTCGGCGAGGCCCTCGTCGATCATCGCCGAGAGTTCGCGGCTGACCTGTTCGCGCCGACATCCAATGCGGGCGGCGAGATCGTGCTGAAAGGGCGGCGGCGAAATGATCGCCTGGCCCGGCGACCCTTTGCGCGGGCCCGACATCCGCAACAATTCCGAATAGAGCCGGTGCCGAAGATCGAGCACGGAACGCTCGAAGAGACGCGTATTCAGCTCGCGCACGCGCGCCGTCAGCAGACGCAGCAGCCGCTCGCAGATCTCCGGTTCGCTGAAGACGATCTCCTTGAAGACCGCTGGCGGCACCAGCAAGAGCTCGGCATTGGTGAGCGCGGTCACATTTGCGGAGCGCTTGGCCCCGTCGACCGCCGCCATTTCGCCGAAGAACTTTCCCGGCCCGAAGTCTCCGAAGATCATTTCTTTGCCAGCGGCGGTCCGGATCAGCACCCGAACGTCGCCGCTGACGATAAAATAGACATCGTTGGAAGGATCGTCGAAGTCGAGGACCAGCTCATGCTCGGCGAAGCGCCTGCGCACGCATTGGCGCGCAAACTGTTCGCCGCGAACGGGGTCGAGGCCGGCAAAAAAAGAAATCCCGTCAAACAGGGACACATCGCGCTCCTGGATTGGAAATAACGCCGATATTGCCGCCAAACGTCGGTGCCGTCGAGCCGCAATCTGCTGGCGCGCGGGAGGTCTTCGAGCGATGATCGCCGATGCAAGCGTTTCGACTCGCGACGTTCAATCTCGAAAATCTCGATTGGCGGGCGACCAGACCGGAAGCCTTCGCGCGCCGGACCGATGCGCTGCGCCCGCTTCTCGAGGCGCTCGACGCCGACATATTGTGCCTGCAGGAAATACATGCGCAGAGGCTTCACAAGCGCGACGCCCGGCAATATATCGCGCTCGATCAGCTGCTCGCGACAACGCGATACGCGCATTTTCACCGCGCCACAACGGTGAGGCCCGGCGGCGACGGCCCCGCCGACGTGCATAATCTTGCCATTCTTTCGCGATGGCCGATGCGGACCCAGCGGCAGATCCACCACGACATCGTCGCGCAATGGGCGTGGGCGCCGCCGCGCGAAGCCGACGGCTCCCAACCCGAGCCGGTGGACATTGTGTGGGATCGCCCCCTGCTCTACGCGGCGGTCGAGCTTCCCGCCGGGCGCGCGCTTCATGTCGTCAATCTGCACCTGCGGGCGCCGCGCGCAATTCCTGTCGCGACGGCGCGCGGCGTCGGATCGAGTCGCGCACAGATCGAAGGCCAGTTCGTGGCGGCGCTCAAGCGCGAGGGGCAGGCGCTGGAGGCCCGTTTGTTCGCCGAGACGATCTTCGACGCCGAGCCGGATGCGCTTCTGGCGATCGCCGGCGATTTCAACGCCGACGAGCATGACGCGCCAACGAGGCTGCTGCGCGGCGGCGGAGACGAAGCCGCGACCGGCGACCGCGTTCTCATCCCCCTGGAAGAGCGCATCGATGCGGCCCGACGCTTCACCGTGATTCATGCGGGCCGTCCGATGCTGATCGATCATCTCCTTGCGTCGCCGGCGCTCGCCGCCGCCTGGCGCAGCACGACGATCCTCAACGAAGGCCTGCAGGACGAAGCCTATGCCGAGGAATTCGTCGAGGGTTCGCTTCACGCGCCCATGGCCGCGCAGTTCGAACTTGGCGTTCAACCTGGCGCTCCATGAGTTGCGGCGCTTTCCCGGCGCCGACGGCAGTGAAACGCGCCAGCGCCTCTATCCGGAAGCGAATGCGCTCAACGCTTCGGCCAGGGCGCGCGCCGCGTTCCAGTCCATGCTGACGTCTGCGCAGCCCGCGCAAGCAACAACGAGCCCGCTCGGTTCAACCCTTGCATCGAAGTCATGATCGCTGGCGATGGGGCTCATATAAATCTGCTTTTCGCGGCCACCCCCATTTCCGACCGCATGAAGCGCACGAGAAAGGATCGCCGTCTCCTCCCTGGTGAAGCGACGCGGCGGATGACCGGGAAGGCGGAGCGTCGCCAATGCGACAAAAGCGTGATGCGTTGAGGCGCTCAGCTCGAAGATTTGTGACAATTCGCACCTCGTCGGCAGGTCAAGCGAACAAGCGACACGCCCTTACGCGTCGTCGCGGCGCGCATCTTTCGGGCGCGTCAAACCCCGCCTCTGATCATGCGCATCAAATTTCATGCCCAGAACCGGCCAAGCGCGTCATCCTGCGACGACGGCGGCGCGATGTTAGAGTTCTGGTCGAACCTGTGTCACGAGCCCGCGATCGATCGACGTCAGCGGTTTTGCAACCGACGTCGTTCACGCAACTTAGAGAGCCATATGAACGACAAGCGTCTTTTCGCGCCATCGACCGCCCGCAATCGCCAGTTGATTCTCGACGTTCTGCGCGACGTCCTGCCGTCTGAAGGGGTGGCGCTCGAAATCGCGAGCGGCGCCGGAGAGCACGCCACATTCTTCGCAGAGCATCTGCCCGCGCTGACATTTTGTCCGTCTGATCCGAGCGCTGAGGCGCGCGAGAGCATTTCGGCGTGGATCGCCGCGACCGGATTGACCAATGTGCGCGCGCCGCTCGCGCTCGACGTGGAGGCGTCGCCCTGGCCGGTCAACGCCGCTGACGCGATCATCTGCATCAACATGATTCACATCTCGCCATGGAGCGCGACGCAGGCTCTGTTGGAAGGCGCAGCCGGCATCTTGCCCGCGGGCGCGCCGCTCTATCTATACGGACCATACAGGCGCGGCGGCGCGCACACCGCGCCAAGCAACGCGGAGTTCGACGCGAGTCTTCGCGCGCGCAACGCCGCATGGGGCGTCCGCGATCTTGAAGAGGTCGTGTCCGTCGCGCGCGAGAAAGGATTTCGAGAGACTCAGGTCCTGGAAATGCCGGCCAACAACCTCAGCGTCATCTTCCGCCGCCAACCATAGGCGCAAGCGTCGACGGAGCGGCGGACGTCGAGAGTCTGGTCCGAGAACGCGCTCGGAGACTTCGAATCGGCATGAGCGCCGCAGCTTCCGATGGAGCCCAATGGGTCCCGTCGGCGTCGTCAGTGAAGCACATTCGGGAGAAAGACTATGCAACGTCGCGAATTCATCGCCGTCGGGACAGCCGCCGCAACCGCCGTCGCCGCCGGTCAAGCATTTGCCGAAACGGCGCCCGGAGCGCAGCCAAGCGGCGGGGCCGCGATGCAGGACATGCATCCGGCGCTCTACAAGAACCTGGAAAACGCCAGCATCGAATGCGTTTCCACCGGCAATGACTGCCTCCGCCACTGTTTCGGCATGTTTGCGATGAAAGACACGAGCATGGCGGAATGCGCCGACGCCGCTTTTCAGCTCATCGCCGCGTGCAACGCGCTCGCGACGCTTGCCGCGGTCAACTCATCGCATGTCGGGTCACTGGCGAAGACGGTGGCCGTGATATGTGAAGATTGCAAAAAGCAGTGCGACAAATTCCCCAAAATCGCGGAATGCGTCGAGTGCGGCAAAGCATGCCAGAAATGCGCCGACGAATGCCGCAAGGTCTAACGTCGAGACAGAAAAGGGAGCTGCGATGACATCCAAGCGTCGTTCGATTTGGCTCGTCGCGGCAGGCGCCGCCATTCCCATGATTGGCGGCGCTGCGGCCAGCGCGGAGATCAAGGACTCGTCAAGTTTCGTCGTCGCTCAGGCGGCGGAGAAAGCGGAAAAGGTGACGGGCGAAGGCGAAGGCGTGATCCGGGCGATCAACGCCGACGACAGACAACTGATGCTCACGCATGGGCCAGTCACGGGACCGCTGGAAATGTCCTCCATGACGATGGCGTTTCACGTCGCGCCAGGCGTCGATCTCGCGCGCCTGTCGAAAGGCATGAAGATCAAATTCACGATCAGTCGCGACGCCAAGGGACTCTATGTGATCGAGGACGTTCGCCCGGAAGCGCCATAGCGCGTCGTTTCAGCGCGACGATTCGCCAAGACCGTCCATGCTGATGCGGTGCATCAGGTAGCACAGGCAATCCTGCTGCACCGCGCGGCGATCCACCGTCAGCATCGCCGGAATGGCCGGGCGCGCCAGTCTGATCTCGCCGCCCGAATAATCGAAATAATTGGCCGGCTGCATATCGGACCCGTCGCCCGGAAGCACCTGGAGACGCGCGCCCTCGTCGCCCAACGCGCCAAAAGATGCGCCGGCTTCCAGTTCGCTGAAATTCAGGTGGTCGATATCTGGGCGAAAGACGAAATCCGCCGGCGTTCCGTCAAAGGAAAAACTCGCGCCCTGCGGCGGCTTCACGATCGCGAAGGTGCGCAGCAGAT
Source organism: Methylocystis sp. (assembly GCF_050251305.1). Classification (GTDB taxonomy): domain Bacteria; phylum Pseudomonadota; class Alphaproteobacteria; order Rhizobiales; family Beijerinckiaceae; genus Methylocystis. The sequence goes on from NZ_JBFWNB010000002.1 coordinate 28,217, forward strand.
TGACGTCATGCGGCGCCGGCGCGTGGCCCGGAAGCTCCGCGATCGAGAGGCAGGCCTCAAGGAGCTCGATGGCGTGGGCGGCGCCGGCGTCGAGATCGGACTTGCCGCATTCGACGGTGACCGCCGGACACAGCTCGGCTAAGGCCGCAGCGCAGGTGCCGCGCGGCCGCTGAAACAGCACCACGGTGCGGGCGAACAGCTGCGCGAGCGCCACATATTTCGGCTCGAGCTTGCTGATGCAGCCGTAGTGAGGGTTGAATCCCGTATTGTTGTGGATGTCGACCGCAGCGAAAGCTGCGCGTCGATCGACGTAATCGTATATCCAGCGCGCCATATGCGCGAGCGGATCGTCCGCAAAGGCGGTGCCCGGCCACACGCGGTTGAAGTCGCGCTGCCCCGGCAGCGTGCGCACATTTTCGGCCGCGGCGTCGACATTGCCGATGAACAGGATGAGCGAGCGGGGGAGACCGCGGCCGGCGTGACGCCGCAGCGTCTCCTGCACGGCGGCGAGTCCGCTCGTCTCATTGCCATGCAGCAGCGTGGACACGAACAGCGGCTGCGGATCGCGACCCGGAAGATCGAACAGGGTCGGTCGAGGCAGGATGTCCTTCAGGCGATTGGCGGGGCAGTCGAGAAATCCGTCAGGCAGCCGGTCAAGCACGGCGCAAGGCGCTTCGGTCACTGTGCTCCTCATATCTCCCACTGATGAACCGGCGCGCCGCTCCGCTGGCGTTCGCAATAGGCCGCCATCAGGCCATAAAGGTCGCCGCCGCGCGCCTCAAGCGCTTTTCGCTGCCAGACCGAGCCGGTCTGGCGCGTTTGCACCCGCGCTTCAATGATATCGAGGAAATCCGCCTCGGCGACGCCCAGGTCGCGAAGCCCTTCCCGGGCCTCGGGAATGAGCCTTTCGAGCAGCAGACGATCGGCCGCGACCTCGCCCGCCCCGGGCCAGGTGAGCGTCGCGTCGAGCCCGTAACGCGCCGCGGCGTAGAAATTGCGCTTGGCGTCGGCGAAGGCGAGGCCCCCGGCGCCGCCATCTCCCGACATTGCGCGCGCGCGCGCAAGGCCGAGGTAAAGCGCCGCATTCGCCAACATGTCGATGAAGGTCGGTCCCGCCGGCAAGACGCGGTGCTCGATGCGCAGATGCGGCGCGCCGCTCGCGTCGAAGCCGATCAGCGGGCGATTCCAGCGCCAGATGACGCCATTGTGCAGCCGCAGATGGCGCAACGCTTCCGGCGGATCGTCGAAGGTCATTGGCAGAAGCGCGTCATAGTCGCGCAAATTCTCTTCGAAAATTTCGATGAGAGACCGGCTCGCATAGCCCGCCCCCATGCAGACCCTGGCCGGCCCCGGCGCCTTCACCGCCTGTTCGAACAGCGGAATGCGCGTTTCCTCCCAGAGCGCCTTGCCGAACAGGAACGGCGCATTGCCGCAGGCCGCGAGAATGGGTCCCGACGCCGCCACCGAGGCGTTGTAGTACAGATGCGCCAGATCGGCGGGCGCCTTGAGATGGATCTGAAATGACGTCGTCGCCGCCTCCAGCATCACGTCCCGATGCATGGAGGCGAGCCTGTCGCGGCCCACGATGTTGACATGCAGCGGCTGCCCGCCGCGCAGATTCAGCACTTCCTGGTTCAGCGCATAGTATCGGTTGAGCGGCGACATATTGGCGAGCGTCAGATCGCCGTCGCGGAGCGTGGGCAGCGTGCCGATCAACACGAGATTGGCGTCGAGCTGATGCGCCACGTCGTTGCACGTCGCCCACAGATCCGTCAGCGCCGCATGCGCCTTGCTGAGCGCGTCGCCCTGAAGACGGAACGGCGCGCAATTCAACTCGAGGTTAAACCGCGACAGCTCCGGCACGACGAGCGGATTGTCGAGAGCCTCGAGCAGATCCTGGTTGATCGAGGACGGGCCATAGTTGTGATCGACGATCCAGGTTTCGACTTCAAAGCCCACCATATGCCCGTCGCGGGAAAACACATCCTGCTCGAACAGCGCGCGGGCGAGATGCGTCTCCTGGGCAAGGCGGTCGGCGAAGCGCGCCTTGTCGGTGGGCGTAAAGCCCGTTGTCTTGATTTCCTCGCCCAAGCGTCCCCCTCCGCTTTTGCAGCGCCGGCGCAGCGGCGCCCGCGGCCGTCGGCCGCGGGGAGGCTTCTCGGGCCGATCCGCCGCAGACCACTAATCTAGGTTTCCCACTTCTCTATCGATAGAGCCGAGAGTGCTGGCGGGACAAGCCGCGACCTCTGCTGTAGATTGCCGCCGTCCCGGAGACGACTGTGTCTGAAATTGCTTACGTGAACGGAAATTACGCTCCCATCGCCGAGGCGCGCGTGTCGATCCTCGACCGCGGCTTTCTGTTCGCCGACGGCGTCTATGAAGTCGCCGCCGTGATCGGCGGTCGGCTGATCGACAATGGCGCGCATCTCGCGCGCCTCGAGCGTTCGCTGCGCGAGCTTCGGATCGACAGCCCGCTTCCGATGGCGCGCATCGCGGACGTCGAAGCCGAAATCGTCGCCAGAAACGGCATGGACGAAGGCCTCGTCTATCTGCAGATCACGAGAGGGGCGGCCGCCGACCGCGACTTCGGCTTCCCCGCGGACGTCGCGCCGTCGCTCGTCGCCTTCGCGCAGAAGAAAAACATCACCGGCTCGCCCGCCGCGGAGACCGGCGTCAAGGTGTTGACCGTTCCCGATCTGCGTTGGGCGCGACGGGACATCAAGAGCACCGCGCTTCTCGCGCAGGTGCTGGCGAAGCAGGCGGCGGTCGAAGGCGGATGCCAAGAGGCCTGGATGGTCGATCAGGACGGCTTCGTGACCGAAGGCTCATCCTCGACCGCCTTTATTCTGACCGAGACGAATGTGCTCATCACCCGGCCGAACTCCACCGCGATTCTTCCCGGCTGCACGCGGAACGCCGTGCAGCTGATCGCGAAACGCCAGGGTTTGGACGTCGAAGAGCGCCGCTTTTCGGTCGCCGAGGCGTGCGCGGCGAAGGAAGCGTTCCTCACGAGCGCCTCCAATCTCGTGTTGCCTGTCGTCTCCATCGACGGCCGTCGCATCGGCGACGGCGCGCCGGGCGACACCAGTCGCCTGCTGCGCCGGCTTTATATCGAATGGGCGACGAACGCGGCAGGCGCAGGTTAGCGCTGCATTTCGAGCTTATCGAAATCGGAGCTCCGCGCCTCTTCGATCCCAAGCGCGATGACCAGACTGAACACCGCCGCGGCAAGACACCAGACCGAATACCAGGCGGGCCGATTGCCGGCGAGCGCGATGACGAAGGTCAAGAGCACCGCGACTCCGAAGACGTTGATCGCGCGCCTGTCGCTGAAGACGAGCGGCGTGACGGTCAGCGCGAGATAGAGAAAATCGATCACGAGCGGCGGTCGCTCAAACAACGGGTCATAGGCGAGCGAATGCCGATAGATCGAGAGATCGATGCCGTCGGCGCCGGCTAGTTTCGCCGTGAGATAGGCCGCCAGGACGAAGCCGACGCCAGCCATCGTGCGCCAAATGCGCCGCCGCTCCGGATCGGATTCGGCATAAGCGGCCGCCGCAGGCGTGAGCACGGGCCATACCGTAAAGGCGATCAACGTATAGAGGAAGCGGTAGGGCTGTCCCGCCGCGGAATCGTCGCGCGTCAGCCATACCGCGGCTTCGATGAATTGATGGACGGAGAAGACGAGCGGAAACGCCGCAAACAGCAACATGCGCCGATCGTGGCGCAGCGCTTTCGCGACCATGCCGCAGCCGGCCAAGCCCAAGCCGAGTCCAGCCGTTATGCTTGCTTCGAGCGAGTAGCACATGACGTCTAGGAGCAGGTCGAGTGATGATTTGACCTATTCTAACGCGAATTCCGCCGACGTCGAGACCTATGCAATTCGACGAACGATCAGCGCGGCGGCCTCGGAACATCTGTGCAGTAGAGGCGTTTTAGACGTGAGTTGAACAGCGGAGGTTTAAAATGGGCAACCTTCTGTATTGGGCCGTCGTGTTTCTTGTCGTCGCTCTCATCGCCGCCTTTTTCGGGTTTGGCGGCGTGGCCGGCGTGGCGGTGGAAGGCGCGCGCTTATTGTTCTGGGTTGCGCTTGTTCTGCTGATCGTTTCAGTCGTTTTGGGCCTCGTCCGGCGCGCCTGACGATCATCGCACCCACTGTGTTCATGAGCCGACCGCTGTCCACAGCGGCCGGCTCGCTGTCGTTTACGGAATGTCGTCGAGCGAGGCCAGCCAGGCGCTGGCCACCGAATCCGACGGGGCGCGCCAATCGCCGCGCGGCGACAGGGATCCTCCCGAACTGACTTTCGGACCATTGGGCAGAGCCGACCGTTTGAACTGACTCCCTTCGAAGAAACGCTTCACGAAAACGCCGAGCCAGTGTTTGATTGTCGGCAGGTCGTAGGCGACCTTGTCCTCTTCCCTGGCGCCTGCAGGCCATGATCCAGCCGTCGCATGTCGCCATGCGCGCCAGGCGAGGAACGCGATCTTCGCCGGCGCAAAGCCGTAGCGCGTCGCGTAATAAAGATTGAAATCCTGCAGCGCGTAGGGTCCGACGGTCGCCTCGGTCCGCTGCGCCGTCTCGCCGGGCACAAGCTCCGGCGAGATTTCGGTCGCAAGAATGTCTTCAAGGACCGTCACTGTGTCGGGGCCGAAGCGCGCATCGCGGGCGCACCAGCGGATAAGGTGCTGGATGAGCGTCTTGGGGACGGACGCGTTGACGTTGTAATGCGACATCTGATCGCCGACGCCATAGGTGCACCAGCCAAGCGCGAGTTCGGAAAGATCGCCGGTGCCGATGACAAGCGCATCATGGCGGTTGGCGAGACGAAACAGCAGCGACGTGCGCGCGCCCGCCTGCACATTCTCATAGGTTGCGTCGTAAACGGCTTCCCCACGCGCGGCCGGATGGTCGATGTCGACGAGCATCTGCTTGCAAGCGGCCGTGATATCGATCTCTCGGGCAGTCACGCCGAGCGCGCGCATCAGACGCCAGGCGTTCGCCTTGGTGCGTTCGCTCGTGGCGAAGGCCGGCAAGGTGAAGCCGAGCACATTTTCGCGCGGCAGGCCGAGCGCATCCATCGCCGTGACGGCGACCAACAGCGCCTGAGTCGAATCCAATCCGCCCGAGACGCCGATCACGACCTTGTTGATCTTCGTGGCGCGCAGGCGTTGTTCGAGACCATGCGACTGGATGTTGAAGGCTTCGTAACAAAGCTCGGCGAGGCGGCTCTCGTCGGCCGGAACGAATGGGAACCGGCCAATATCGCGCAGAAACCCGAGATCGCGATCGCACGCCGCGGCGAGTTCGAAATCGATGCGACGGTATTGCGTCGCGCCCTGTTCGACGTCGGCGCATGCGCCGAATGTTCCCTGCCGCAGGCGTTCGGCAAGCAGACGGCCGATGTCGATGTCCGCGAGCGTCAGTTGCGGCTCGTCGGAAAAGCGCGGCGCCTTGGCGAGAACATCGCCTCTTTCACAGATCAGCGCTTCGCCGTCCCAAGCGAGATCCGTCGTCGACTCGCCCTGCCCCGCCGCCGAATAGAGATAGGCCGAAAGGCAGCGCGCCGAATGCGCGGCGCAGAGAGTCTCGCGATAGTCCGATTTGCCGACGGTTGCGTTCGACGCCGAGAGGTTGAGCAGCACGGTCGCCCCCGCGAGCGCCGCGCGCGCCGATGGCGGGATCGGCGCCCACACGTCCTCGCAGATCTCCATATGGATCACGAGGCCGTCGAAATCCGTCGCTTCGAGAAGCGTGTCGGAGCCAAAGGCCGCCAGTTGTCCGGCGACCGTGATGTCTTCGCCCGACAGAAAAGCGCCGGACGTGAAATGGCGCTGTTCGTAGAACTCGCGGTAGTTCGGCAGATACACTTTCGGCGTCACGGCCAGCACGCGTCCACGCAGGATGGCGACGGCGCAATTGTACAGACGGCCGCGATGACGAAGCGGCGCGCCGACGACGATCAGCGAATGAATGTCGCGAGAAGCCTCGACGAGGTCGACGAGCGCCGCATTGACGGCGTCGAGCAGCGCCTCCTGCTGCAAGAGATCGTCGATGGCGTAAGAGGAGAGTCCCAGTTCGGGAAACAGCACGAGCGCGGCGCCGTGATGATCGGCTTCACGCGCCAGTTCGATCGTGCGCGCCACGTTGAATGCGGGATCCGCCACGCGCACGCTCGGCGTCGCGACGGCGACCCGGACAAAGCCATGCGTGTACAGACAATAGAAGGGATGGGTCATGAATCTCGCCCGGGCGGCCGAAGGTTCGACTGGCGCGCCTGTCCGCCGCCATAATGCGAGACGCCGGCAGGAAAGTCACATGGCGCGCGACGGCCCGCGTCATTCGTCTCGAGGCGCAGGTGGTTAAGAATTACGCTGAATGCTTTCATCGACAGTTCCGGCGCAACCACGCCTCCAGCGTCTCGAAGCGAAATGCATCCTTCTCATAGAGCGCAGAAACGAAGGCCCACGCTTCGTCCGCATTAGCAATAAGTGAAATTCCATTGATGGTGAGAAAGGCGAACATCGCCGCGAAGGCGACACGCTTGTTGCCATCGACGAAGGCATGGTTCTGTGAAAGACTTTCCCATAACGCAGCCGCTTGCGCGATCTCGTCGGCGTAATAGCCCGTTTGCGGGCGAAACAACGCCGCTTCGAGTTGACCGAAATCGCGCACCCCCGACGCGCCGCCGTATCGTTCGATCAGATCATTGTGAATGGCGAGCATTTCGGCGACTGTCAGATAGTCGGTGCGCCTCCCACTCACTTGGCGAGTTTTTCGTAAAGCGCGCCGTAGCGCGACACGCTCGAACGATAGGCGTCCATGACGTGACGTCGCGGTTTCGCCTTGCTGCGCTCCTCGACATGCGCGCGCAGCGCGTCCTCGATGACGGATTGAAGCTGCCGCCCCTCATCCTTTGCGATCTTCCGGATCTCGGCGAGCAGGTCTTTATCGACCTGCGTGGCGAATTTCTCGCGAACGTGAGTCATATCGCAGCATATCTAGATTTATCTTGAAATTTCAAGATAGCCCAAAAAATGAAAGGGCGGGGTCTCCCCCGCCCTCTCCAAACCGCTTTACGGAACGCCTCAGTGCGCCAAAATCGCCAGCATCAGCAGCGCGACGATATTGGTGATCTTGATCGCCGGATTCACCGCAGGGCCGGCGGTGTCCTTGTAGGGATCGCCGACCGTGTCGCCGGTCACCGCCGCCTTATGGGCGTCGGAGCCCTTCTCATGCTTCACGCCGGCCGAGTCGACGAAGCCGTCTTCGAAGGACTTCTTGGCGTTGTCCCAGGCGCCGCCGCCCGACGTCATGGAAATCGCGACGAAAAGCCCGTTGACGATGACGCCCAGCAGCAGCGCGCCGAGCGCCGCGAAAGCGTTCGCCTTGCCGCCCAGGATCCAGGCGACGATGAAAGCGACGATCGGCGCCAGCACCGGCAGCAGCGACGGCACGATCATTTCCTTGATCGCGGCCTGCGTCAGCATGTCGACGGCGCGGCCATAATCCGGCCGGTCCGTTCCCGCCATGATGCCGGGCTTTTCCTTGAACTGCCGGCGCACCTCGACGACCACCGCGCCGGCGGCGCGGCCGACCGCCGTCATGGCGATGCCGCCGAAGAGGTAGGGAATGAGGCCACCGAAGAGGAGACCCGCCACCACATAGGGGTTCGAGAGATCGAAATCGACCTTGTCGATGCCCTTGAAGAAGGGCACGCCCGCCTCGATGAAGTGCTTCAGATCGTTGGTGTAGGCGGCGAAGAGCACCAGCGCGCCCAAGCCGGCCGAGCCGATGGCGTAGCCCTTGGTGACGGCCTTCGTGGTGTTGCCGACGGCGTCGAGCGCGTCGGTCGACTGGCGCACCTCCTTCGGCAGGCCGGACATTTCGGCGATGCCGCCGGCATTGTCGGTGACCGGACCGAAGGCGTCGAGCGCCACGATCATGCCGGCGAGGCCGAGCATCGTCGTCACCGCGATCGCGGTGCCGTAAAGTCCCGCGAACTCATAGGTGAGGATGATGCCGAGAACGATCACGAGCGCCGGCGCCGCCGTCGACTCGAGCGACACGGCGAGGCCCTGGATCACATTGGTGCCATGGCCGGTCACCGACGCCTGAGCGATCGACACCACCGGGCGCTTGCCCGTGCCGGTGTAATATTCGGTGATGTAGACGATCGCGCCGGTGACGATCAGGCCCAGAACGCCCGACAGGAACAGGCCATAGCCGTGGATCGCCTCGCCGTTGACCTTGCCGATTTCGCCCCAGCCGACAGTGAAGGTCGTGGCCAGGAACAGGCCCGCGATCGACAGGACGCCCGTCGCAATGAGGCCCTTGTACAGCGCGCCCATGATCGAATCGTCGATGCCGAGCTTCTTGAAATAGGGAGCGGCGAATTTCCCCCATTCCGTATCGTCGTCGCCCATCTTCACGAAATAGGTTCCGGCGATCGAGGTGAGGATCGAGAGGCCGCCGATCGCCAGCGGATAGATCATCGCCGACGTCAGCCCATCCTGACCGGCGAAGAAGATCGAGGCGAGCACCATGGTGGCGACGACCGTCACCGCATAGGTCTCGAAAAGGTCGGCCGCCATGCCGGCGCAATCGCCGACATTGTCGCCGACGTTATCGGCGATCGTGGCCGGATTGCGCGGATCATCCTCGGGAATGCCGGCTTCGACCTTGCCGACGAGATCGGCGCCGACGTCGGCGCCCTTGGTGAAGATGCCGCCGCCGAGACGCGCGAAAATCGAAATCAGCGAGCCGCCGAAGCCGAGCGCCACCAGCGCGTCGACGACCGTGCGATCCGAGGGCGCATAGCCCGCGAACCAGGTGAGGATCGCGTAATAGACGGCGACGCCGAGCAGCGCGAGGCCGGCGACAAGGAGTCCGGTGACCGCTCCGGCCTTGAAGGCGATGTCGAGACCGGCCGCGAGCGATTTGGTCGCCGCTTGCGCCGTGCGGACATTGGCGCGCACCGAGACGTTCATGCCGATATAGCCGGCGGCGCCGGAGAGCACGGCCCCGAGCATGAATCCGAAGGCGACCGCCCAGCCCAGCAGCACGACGAGGATCAGAAAGATCACCCCGCCGACAATGCCGATGGTCTTGTACTGTCGATTGAGATAGGCCTGCGCGCCTTCGGCGACCGCGCCCGAAATCTCCTGCATTCGGGCCGATCCGGGATCGGCCGCAAGCAATTCCTGGGACGTCTTGACCCCGTAGACGATAGACATCAATCCGAAGACGATGGTTAGAAACAGAACCATTTTGGCTTCGCCTTTTCGTTCTTCGACCGGGAAATGGCCGAATTGGTCGCGTCGCCGCGAGCGAATGTCGCGCAACGGAAAAAGAAGTAGCGGCCCCGCCGAGTAGAATCGGGCGGGGACAGCTGCTTTCCGGGGCGCTTTCTGCCAGAAACGTAGCCGCGCGGCAATGCTGCGCGCCGCGCTATTCTTCAGAAGTGTTGGAAGGACAATTTTTTGAAAAAAACGGGTTTTTTGTGAACGTCGAGAAAGCGCGGCGGCGCGTTTCCCGCCTCAATCCGCCCGATGCGGCAGGCGGGCTCCGGGAGCGCCGCCTCGCCGCCGGCGGCGATGAGGATTTCGTAGTCGTCTCCGCCGGTTATCGCAGTTTCAAACAGCGCCGGATCGATGGCGATCGCCTCGCGCGCCGCCGCTGAAAGCGGCGCCGCCGCGAGTTCGATGGCGGCGCTCACGCCGGATGCGCCGCAAAGCTTCGCAAGGTCGCCGGCGAGCCCGTCGGAAATGTCCATGGCCGCGCTGGCGTTCGCGGAAAGCCACCGCGCGAGATCGAGACGCGGCTGCGGCAGCAGATAGCGCCCGATCAGATAGTCGCGGGCCTCAGGAGAAAGACGCGCCGCAAGCGCGGCGTCGCGCCGCAGCGCCAGACCGAGCGCCGCGTCGCCGATCGGCCCCGAGACGAAGATCGCGTCTCCGGGCCTGGCGCCGGTTCGCGGCACGAAGCGCTGCGTGCGCCCGAGCGCCGTGATCGAGATGGTCAGCGGACCGGGAGTCGCGGCGGTGTCGCCGCCGATGAGCGGCGCATTGTAAGCGCGGCCGTCCTCGCCGAACCCGGCGGCGAAGGCCTCAAGCCAAACATTCGTCCAGTCGGCGGGCAACGCCAAGGCCAACAGGACTCCGATCGGCTCGGCGCCCTTGGCAGCAAGATCGGAGAGATTGACGCGGAGCGCCTTCTTGGCGATCAGCGACGGGTCGTCGTCGGGAAAAAAATGGACGCCCGCGACGAGCATGTCGGTCGTGACGACGAGTTGCGCGCCTTCCGGAGCGAGCAGCGCGGCGTCGTCCTTGAGACCCAGCGCGGCCGCGCCCGCGATGGGCGCGAAAACGCGGGCGATGATCTCGTCTTCGCTATAGCGCTGCGGCATGATCTCGCCCCACGCTCGGCCGGCGCTTGGACGCCAGCGCCGTCAGCTCAGCTCCTCGGCGCGCTCCTCATGCGCGATCCTGTCGAGCACGGCGTTCACCATGCCCGACTCTGTCGTCCCGAAAAACGCGCCGGCGACGTCGACATATTCCTTGATGGCGACGCGCGCGGGAACGTCTTTGCGCGAACGAAGCTCATAGGCGCCCGCGCGCAAGGCGGCGCGCATCACCGACTCCAGCCGCGACAGCGGCCAACCGCCCGAAAGCGCGCGATCGATCTGCCGGTCGATGGCGACCTGATCCGTGAGCACGCCCTGCAGCACATCGCGAAAGAAGGCGGCGTCAGCCGGCTTATACTGCGCGCCCTCGATTTCTCGCCCGATCCAGTGCGACTCGAATTCAGCGAAAATCTCGTTCAGTCCCTTGCCGGCGACTTCCATCTGATACAGCGCTTGCACGATCGCCAACCGCGCAGCCGAACGTTGATCGACGCTCATGCGACGCCCCGTTTGAGGCGCACGAGCGCAATCGCCGCGCGCGCGGCGTCGGCGCCCTTGTCGCCCTGCTTCGGGTCGGCGCGCATAATGGCCTGCGCCTCGTTCTCCACGGTGAGCACGCCATTGCCGAGCGGCAGGCGACGGGACACGGAAAGATCGGTCAGCGCCCGCGCGCTTTCGTTGGCGACAAGCTCGAAGTGATAGGTCTCGCCGCGGATGACGCAGCCGAGCGCGACAACCCCGTCATAGGGCGCGCCGGCGATCTCAGCCTCGTCGAGCGCAATCGCGGCCGCAACGGCGAGCTCCAGCGCGCCGGGAACCTCGATCACCGTCGCCTGCGCCTGCAGCGCGCGCAATGCGTCAAGCGCGCCCTCGCGCAGGAGCGACACGATATTTCCGTTGAACTTGGCTGTGATGACGAGAATGCGCGCGCCGGGCGCGGGCGCAGCGTCAACATCATCTGGCGCGAAACCTGCCATGGGAACTCCTTGCGGCGAGACCGATACACGCAATTTTGCGCGGCGACTACAACAGCGTCATGGCCGGACGTGTCCGACCAACAGCGTCGCAGAGAATTTGGACGCCCGCGACGAAGCGCGGGCATGAGGCGGCGGTTCAGTTCCCGTGCGATTGCGCGTCGCTTAGCCGCGCGGCGTACCGGGCCATCAGGTCGACTTCAATGTTGAGCGCATCCCCCGCCCGGCGCGCGCCAAGCGTCGTCACCGCCAAAGTGTGGGGAATAAGCAGCACGGAAAAGCGATCGCCATCGACGTCATTCACCGTGAGCGAAACTCCGTCGAGCGCCACTGAACCTTTTTTGGCGATAAAGCGCGACAGCTCGTGTGGCGCCTCCACCCAAAATCGGGACATGTCGTCAAAGTCGTCGCGCGACATCACGCGCGCGACGCCGTCTACATGGCCGGTGACGATATGGCCGCCGAGTTCGTCGCCGATCCTCAACGCGCGTTCGAGATTGATGCGCGTTCCCTGCGCCCATATCGCCACCGTCGTGACGGCGAGAGTCTCGGCGGCGGCGTCCACATCGAAAATCGTTCGGTCGCCCTCGCGGGCGACGGCGACGACGGTGAGACACACGCCCGAGCAGGCGATGGACGCACCAAGCGCAACGCCGTCCGACTCGTACGAACAGGCGATGCGTAGGCGCCGCAGTTCGCCGCGCGGCGCCAGCGCGACAACTTCGCCCACGTCGGTGACGATGCCAGTGAACATCAGTCGACCCGCGCGTAGTGAGTCATCGTGTCGGCGCCGAGCGCGCGCGTTTCGATGAGACGGTAGCGCGAGTCGTCCTCGAGAGCGGCGCGCGCCCCAGGCGTCAGCGCGGGGCGCCCGGCCCGTCCAAAGGGTTTGACGCCGGTGTGCAGGATCACCTCGTCGGCAAGCTCCGCCGCAAGCAGGCTTTCGGCGACGCGCGGGCCGCCCTCGCTGAAGACGCGCGTGATCCCGCGGTCGGCGAGAAGCCTCAGCGCGCTGGCGAGGTCGAGCAGCCCGTCGTGCATCGCGATGCGGACAACCTCCGCCCCGGTCGCGTCTTCGAAGGCTTTGACGGCGTCGTCGGTGACGGCGGCGCCGGCGATCACCAGCAGCGGCGTTTCGCGCGCCGTGGACGCGAGGCGCGCGCGCGGCGACAGCGACAGCTTCTCGTCCAGAACGACGCGGAGCGGTTTGCAGCGCTGCATGCCCGGCAGGCGCACGGTCATCAGCGGATCATCGTCGCGCGCCGTGCCGCCGCCGATCATGATCGCGTCGTGCAAGGATCGCTGCACATGGGTAAAGGCGTCAGCGACGGGACCGGTGATGTGAAGGCGCGGATCATGCGCTGCGCCAGCGGCGTATCCGTCCGCGGTCTGCGCCAGCTTCAGCGTAATCATCGGGCGGCGTTTCGTGACCCGCAAAATGTGCCCGAGATGGTCGGCGCGGGCGGCCGCCGCGCCCGGACCGACAAGGACCTCGATTCCCGCGTCGCGCAGCCGGGCGTGGCCGTCGCCCGACACCCGGGGATCGGGGTCCTCCAGAGCCGTGACAACGCGCGCCACGCCGCCGGCAATGATCGAGTCCACGCAAGGCGGCGTCGCCCCATGATGCGCGCAGGGCTCCAAGGTGACGTAAAGCGTTGCGCCGCGCGCGGCCTCGCCCGCCGCCGCCATGACGATCGCTTCCGCATGCGGGCGGCCGCCCGGCGCTGTCCAGCCGCGAGCGATGACGACCCCGTCGCGCACGAGCAGCGCGCCGACCGCGGGATTGGGCGCCGTGCAGCCCAAATTGCGCCGCCCGAGCGCAAGGGCCGCCGCCATGAAGGCGTCGTCCGTGGCCGTCTGCGGAAAGGATTTGTGGATCGTCATGCCTTCTCTGGGTCGTCGGCGTCCTGTGCAAAAGCCGCGCCGTCGCCGCCGCTCTCCAATTCGTCGATGACCGCGGAGAAATCGCGGACCTCGCGGAAATCACGATAGACCGAGGCGAAACGCACATAGGCCACGGGGTCGAGCGAACGCAGGCCTTCGATGACCAATTCGCCGATGCGCTGGCTTTCCACCTCGACTTCGCCGAGGCTCTCGAGCTGACGCACGATTCCGGAAATCATCTGCTCGACGCGTTCCGGCTCGACCGGGCGCTTGCGCAAGGCGATCTCGACCGAGCGCGTCAGCTTGTCGCGATCGAAGGGCGCGCGCCGGCCCGACTTCTTGACGACGATGATTTCGCGCAGCTGCACGCGCTCGAACGTCGTGAAGCGTCCGCCGCAGGTCGGACAGACGCGGCGCCGCCTGATGCAGGACGAATCCTCCGCGGGACGGGAGTCCTTCACCTGCGTGTCGGCGGAACCGCAATAGGGACAGCGCATGCTGGATTGCCTTTAGGACGCGAATGTTGCGCGCCCCCGCCTCCCCCTTGAGGGAGGAGGTCGCTCGCCGAAGGCGGACGGGAGGGGGCGTGAGCTCGAGTCGCCGCCATTTCACCCCACCCCGCATTGCTTCGCAATGCGACCCTCCCCTCCAAGGGGAGGGCGTTCGACTCAATAGATCGGGAACTTCGCGGTCAGCGCATGAACCTTGTCCTTCACCGCCGCTTCCGTCGCGGCGTTGCCTTCCTCGCCCTTCGAGGACAGGCCGTCGAGCACTTCGACGATCATCTGCCCGACCTCCTTGAACTCGTTCTGGCCGAAGCCGCGCGACGTCGCCGCCGGCGAGCCGAGACGAATGCCGGAGGTGACGAAGGGCTTTTCCGGATCGAAGGGAATGCCGTTCTTGTTGCAGGTGATGTGCGCGCGGCCAAGCGCGGCCTCGGCCGCCTTGCCGGTGATCTTCTTGGGACGCAGATCGACGAGCATCAGATGATTGTCGGTGCCGCCCGAGACGATCGCGAGCCCGGCGTCGACGAGCGTCTGCGCCAGCGTCTGCGCATTGTCCTTGACCTGCTGCTGATAGGTTTTGAACTGCGGGGTCAGCGCCTCGCCGAAGGCCACGGCTTTTCCGGCGATGACATGCATTAGCGGGCCGCCCTGCAGGCCCGGGAAGACTGCCGAATTGATTTTCTTGGCGAGCGCTTCGTCGTTGGTCAGCACCATGCCGCCGCGCGGGCCGCGCAGCGTCTTATGCGTGGTCGTGGTGACGACATGCGCGTGGGGGAACGGCGACGGATGCAGCCCGGCCGCGACGAGACCCGCGAAATGCGCCATGTCCACCATGAAATAGGCGCCGACGCTGTCGGCGATCTTGCGGAAGCCTTCGAAGTCCCAGATGCGGGAATAGCCAGAGCCGCCGGCGATGATGAGCTTCGGCTTATGCTCCTTGGCGAGCTCGGCGACCTGCTCCATGTCGATCCGCTGATCCTGCTTGCGCACCGTATAGCTCACCGGCTTGAACCAGCGGCCGGAGACATTGACCGGCGAGCCATGCGTCAGATGGCCGCCGGCGGCGAGGTCGAGGCCCATGAAGGCGTCGCCAGGCTGCATGAGCGCGAGAAAGACCGACTGGTTGGCCTGCGAGCCGGAGTTCGGCTGCACATTGGCGAAACCGCAATCGAACAGCTTCTTGGCGCGGTCGATCGCCAAATTCTCGGCGATGTCGACGAACTGGCAGCCGCCGTAATAGCGCTTTCCGGGATAGCCCTCGGCGTATTTGTTGGTGAGAACCGAGCCCTGAGCCTCAAGCACCGCCTTGGAGACAATATTCTCCGACGCGATCAGTTCGATCTCGTGCCGCTGGCGGCCGAGCTCGAGTTCGATCGCCTTCGCGATTTCCGGATCGGAAGCGCTGAGGGAGGCGGTGAAGAAACCAGATTGGCTCATTGGAATGGACCTCTATGCCTAACGGCGCTGAACGAAAGCAAAAACCGGCTACCGGATGAAGCGGCGAAGCCGGTCATTAGGACGCGCATCTTGAACCCGGTCGCTTATCATGGCGAAGCCGCGACGGAAAGAGCAGCCGCGGTCGCGGCCCGAACCCCCGGCCTCAAGCGCCAATATGACGCATGTGGCTCCGCGGACGGAACCGCCGCAGCGACATTCGCCGCAGCGCCATAATTTCGCTTAAAACGGCCGTTTGAATTTCAATCAGTCGTTTGAAACGGAGGTTCGCCATGGGCGATCATCTGGAAGCAAAATTCGCCGCGGTCAGCGCCAGATCCCGCAGGCTTCTCGTCGATGCTGCGGTCTGCTTCGTCGCGACGTCGTGCATCGCTCTCCTGCCGCCGGAATGGAAGAATGGCGAAGCGCTGAAGGAAATCGTCTTCACGACCGATCCCGTGAGCGGCAAAATCATTGACCGGATCGAATTCGCGCAGGCGGAGCCCGCCGCCGTCGAGTCGCAACCGGCTGCGCCGCGCCTGGCGCTGTTCGCCGTCTATCCGCCGGAGCGCATCGCCGATTGGTCGCAGCGCTTCGTCGATCGATCGAACGAAGCCGTCGCTGAAAAGACGGAAAAGACGGAGACGAGCGTCGTCAAGCCGACGAAAACGGTCGCCTTGCATAAGCCGAATCCAGATAAGAGAAACCCTGTCGAGTCGACGCCGCCAGCGTCCCCGACCGACAACGCCGAGCCGCCCGCCCCTCCCCAGCCCATGGGCGAGGTTGCGGAGCCACAGGAACGGGGGTTGTTGGCCAAGCTCGACCCGACAGGGCTGTCCTCCAAATTGGCGCCGCTCGGCCGAAAGGCGTGGGACGGCGCGACGTCGATTGGCGGGGCGGTCTCAAGCCTCGTCAGCGCGTATCATTTTTGAGGACAGAAATTGAACAATCTGGAACAGGCGCGCGTCACCTCCCGCTCGACTGAGACGACGCGCGCGGCGCTTGTCAAAGCCGCGACCTCCGTCTTCGCCGAATATGGATTTGGCGGGGGCTCGGTGCGGCTCATCACGCAAAGGGCGATGGCGAACCAGGCCGCGGTGAATTATCACTTCGGCGGCAAGGACGGGCTTTATCGCGAAGTGCTGAACGCCGCGACGCGAGCCTTCGAAGAGAACGCCTTTCTGGATTCGGAAGAACTTGACGCCCTTTCGCGGGAGGACGCGCTCCGGCGCTATCTGCATCAATTTCTTCTGCCGCTCGTAAAACGTGACCGCGTCAGCCGTTATCTGCGCATTTTCGCCTGGGAGAGCGTGCAGCCGAGCGACACGTTCAGCGCGTTCATCGCTCAATCGCCGCCGCGCATCTTCCGCCTGGCGGAACATGTCGCGCTGCGTTTCCTGCCCGCTGACGCGTCGGCGGAGACCGTGACGTTCGCAACGCTGTGGCTGGCTCAGCAGCCCATGTTCTTCGTGCGCGACGCGGAGCGGCTGGCGAAGCCGCCCTTCTCGCTCAAATTCGACGAAGACGCTCTCGAGCGGCTCGTCGATACGCTGACGGCTTTGAGTCTGCAGGGACTCGCCGGAGTCTGAACTTTTTAAGACTTCACCCGCTACCTTATGTGGCTGTTCATCAGCGGTCTCGGGAGCGCCATGACCCTTCTACTGCACAGTAACGATCTTTCGGCGGTTCTGACGTCGGTCCAAAAGGGCCTGGAACTCACCGAGAATTTTGTTGTTCTGGCCGCGACCGTCGCGCTGGTCGTCGCTTTTTTTGCACTCATCAAGGGCGCTTGAGCCTTTGGACCGCCGCGGCGACGGCCTCGCGCGCCGCGACAAGTTCGGCCTCCCGCATCGCGCGTAAATGTTCGACGACGGGCGCGGGCGCCGTTTCCGGCGCGCCCGCGTGAAAGGGCGGCTGCGGATCATATTCGACCAGGAGCTGTAACGTTTCGGCGCGCTCGCGACCGCGCAACGCGGCGGCGAGCGCGAGTCCGAAATCCAGGCCGGCGGTGACGCCCGCGCCGGTCACCCGATTTCGGTCGATGACCACGCGCTGATGCACGACTTCGGCGCCGAACAACGGCAACAGATCGCGCACCATCCAATAGCCCGCCGCCTGATAGCCGTTCAGCAGCCCCGCGGCGCCGAGCAACAGCGAGCCGGTGCACACGCTCGTCACATAGCCCGCGCGCGACCCGCGATCGGCGAGAAAATCGAGCGTCGCATCATCGCGCATCGCGGCGATCGTGCCCTTGAGTCCGCCAGGAACGAACAGAATGTCGAGGTCTCTCGGGCATGACGCGAAATCCTGCTGCGGCGTGTAGGAAACGCCGAGGTCGCTCACGACAGGCGCGCGACTCTTCCCGACATGGAAGACATTCGCGTCCCCAAGGCGCTGGAAGAAGGTCTGCGGCCCGATGAGATCGAGATCGAACATCATCGGATAGACGAGCATTCCGATCTGCAGCACGGCGCAGCCTCCTCTCCCGACATTTGAATGCAGGCGAGCGGCGCCGAGCGCATTCGGCGCATCGGCTACGCCGCGCGCTTCTGATAGTCCTTCACGTCAGAGAATTTGATCGCCGGATTGCGCTCGGCGTCATAGTTGAGCTGGAACGCCGACGAACTCATGAAAACCGGCGCGCCGTCGAGATCGTCGGCGACGCTGGAGCCGTTTGCGTCGATGAAGCTTTTCAGCTTCGCCGGATCGTCGGATGTGACCCAGCGGCAGACGGTGAAGCGCGGCTGCTCGTAGCGCGTCTGCAGCCCATATTCGGCTTCGAGCCGCGTCGCCAGCACGTCGAGCTGGAGCGCGCCGACGACGCCGACAATCGAACCCGAGCCGTCATGCGGCGTAAAGACCTGCACGACCCCCTCTTCCGCAAGCTGCTGCAAGGCTTCGCGGAGCTTTTTCGCCTTCATCGCGTCGCCGATCAGAATACGGCGCAGGATTTCGGGCGCGAAGCTCGGCACGCCGCGAAAGACGATCTCCTCGCCTTCGGTCAGCGTGTCGCCGATGCGCAGTTGCCCGTGATTGGGCAGGCCCACGACATCGCCTGCGAATGCTTCGTCGGCGATCGAGCGATCGCGCGCGAAGAAGAATTGCGGCGCATTGATCGGAATGTTCTTGCCCGTGCGAATGAGCTTCGCCTTCATGCCGCGCGTGAGCCTGCCCGAGCAGACGCGCATGAAGGCGATGCGGTCGCGATGATTGGGATCCATATTCGCCTGGATCTTGAAGACGAAGCCGGTCATCTTCGGCTCCTTCGCTTCGACCAGACGCTTGTCGGCCTCTTGCGCGCGCGGGCTCGGCGCATATTCGGCCATTGCGTCGATGAGATCGCGAACGCCGAAGTTGCGCAGCGCGCTGCCGAAGAAGACCGGCGTCAGATGGCCCTCGCGAAAGGCGGCGAGGTCGAAGGGCTTGCTGCCCGCTTCGGCGAGCATCGCCTCCTCGCGCCAACCATCGGCGCCGCCCGGCAGCAGCGTGTCGAACAAGGGATCGTCGAAGCCGCTGGTTTGCTGCAGGTCGGCGTCCTCATCGATCCGCCGCACGGTTTTCGTGGCGAAGCGGTAGGTGCCGGCGAAGCTTTTTCCCGAGCCGATCGGCCAGGTGATCGGCGTCGCGTCGAGCGCCAGAGTCTTCTCGATTTCGTCAAGCAGATCGAACGGGTCGCGCGCCTCGCGATCGAGCTTGTTGATGAAGGTGACGATCGGAATGTCGCGCAGGCGGCAGACTTCGAACAGCTTGCGCGTGCGCGCCTCGATGCCTTTCGCGGCGTCGATCACCATCACCGCGGCGTCGACGGCGGAAAGCGTGCGATAGGTGTCCTCCGAGAAATCCTCGTGGCCTGGCGTATCGAGCAGATTGAAGACGCAACCGCCATATTCGAAGGTCATGACCGAGGTGACGACCGAGATTCCGCGCTCGCGCTCGATGCTCATCCAGTCGGAACGCGTCTGCTGGGCGTTGCGCTTGGCCTTGACGGCGCCGGCGAGCTGGATCGCGCCGCCGAACAGCAGCAGCTTTTCGGTGAGCGTCGTCTTGCCGGCGTCGGGATGCGAGATGATCGCGAAGGTGCGCCGGCGGGATACGGGGTCGTTTGCCGCGTTATTCAAGGCTTTGTCGCTTAACGAGGGAAATCAGGGAAGGACTTAGCGGCAAGCGCGGCTGGCTGCAATCGCGTCTTTTCTTTGGGCCGTCTCATCCGGGCGGCCCCGGCCGAGCTTTCCGGGCCGTCTTCGCGCGGCTTCCCTGCGCAGACGCCCGCCACAAGCAAGGAATGGCGCGCGGCCTTATTTCACCTCAGCCGAAATCTCCCGCGAGCGCCGCGCGGGTCGCTTCCGACAGCACCGCCATATGGCTGTAGTTGGGATGGATATGTCGGGCCGTCAGCGGTTCACGCCGCGAGTTCGCGCAAGACTTCGGGACGCCGCTCGGCGATTTTATAGAGCGTCATCGCGGCGCCGGAAGGTTTGCGGCGGCCTTGTTCCCAATCCTGCAAGGTCCGCACGGATACGCCGAGCAGCGCCGCGAAATCAGACTGAGAAAGTCCCGACGACAGCCTTGCGCGGACGAATTCTTGGATCTCAGGATGATGGACGCGCGCCCGCGCGCCGACCTTCATCTCCTGCACCGAAGCCAGCAACTCCGCGCCAATGTCAATCGCATTCGAAGGTTTCACAGGTTTCGATGCGGTCTTAGGCATCTTCGATTTCCTTCTTGATCTGGCGCAGCAGTTGGGCGGAGACGTTCTCTCGAACGGATTTGGGATAAACCAGCAACAGCCAGATTTCTCCAGTGGCGGCTCTATTGAAATAGATCACCCGCACCCCGCCACGTTTACCTTGGCCTGCGCTTCCCCAGCGAATCTTTCTCAGGCCTCCCGAGCCCGGCACAACGTCGCCAGCTTCGGGATTTGAAGCGATAAAGTCGATAAACGCCGTCTGGCTCTCATCATCCCAGAAGCGGGCCGCAAGCCTAGCGAACGTGGGCGTTTCGACAACCGTAAACACTGCGCTCTAAATACGGCAATGCCGTATAAACTGTCAACTGACCGATTTCGGCGTCACCTCAGCCGAAATCTCCCGCGAGCGCCGCGCGCGTCGCTTCCGACAGCACCGCCATATGGCTGTAGTTGGGATGTGACAGGCCCAGAATCGTCCGGGCGTTCGGCGTGCTGAACGCCGCGATCTGCGCGTCGGTGAAGGCGAAGTGCACGAATTGCACGCTGCTCGCCTTGCCTTCTTCGGACGTGCGGTCCTGATCTTCCTCGGCCTTGCCGGCGATGCGCTCGCCGCCGACTTCGATGAACGCCGTTTCCTCGATGCCGCCGAGCTGCGCCAGCACCCGCGCGCGGCGCAGCGCATCGTCGATCTCGATCATGAAGGTCGCGACAAGCTCCTTGCCCTTGGGGATGAGCGGATTATAGGCCGCGAGCTCGTCGGCCAGCTGCGCCTCGCCGCCTCTTTCGATGTGCAGCATCTCCTGCACCTGCAGCCACATGGTGTCGAAATTCTCGAAGTAGAAGGTGACGTAAGGTCCGACCTCGACCCGGCGATGTTTCTTGAGCGCCGTGATGCGCTTGCGATGCTCCGCGCGCGCTTTCGCATATTCCGCCCAGGGGAGAATGTCGGCGGATGTGAGTTCGTGACGACTCGTCATCATCTAGGTGCTCCAACAACCTGAGCCGTCATGCTGAGGAGCATCCAGGGGATGCGTCTCGAAGCACGAGGGCGAGGCATCCTAAGCAAATTTTTCCTCGTCCTTCGAGACGCGAGCTTCGCTCGCTCCTCAGGATGAGGAAAAACTGACGTTTACACGCCTGTCGTTCCGTAAGCTCTGGCCATCAGCACGATCGGATGGCCGACGCGCTCCGGCTTCGGCGTCTCGCCGGAGAGCGTTTCGATTTCCTGTTCGATATGCAGGCCGGCAAGCGGACATTCGGAGACGATATGCTTCTTGTCGGCGCTCTGCATCTGCCGCGCTGCGGGCTTGCCCACTTTCATCGCGGTTTCGAAATTGCCTTTCTTGTAGCCCCAGGCGCCGCCATGACCCGAGCAGCGTTCGATCACCGACACGTCAGCTTCCGGAATCAGCGCGAGAAGTTCGGCGCCTTTCTGGCCGATGTTCTGCGCGCGCGAATGACAGGACACGTGGAAGGCGACGCCGCCGTCGAGCGGCGACATGCCTTCGGCCAGTCCCTCTTTGCGCGCAATGTCGACGACATATTCGGAGAGATCGAAGGTCGCTTCAGCCAGACGCTTGACGCTTTCATCCTCCGGCAGAATGAGCGGCCATTCGAACTTCAGCATCAGCGCGCAGGAAGGCACCGGCGCGACGATGTCGTAGCCTGCATCGATGTAGGGCGCGAAAGCCGCCGCGACTGCGCGCGCAGCCTCCGCCACTTCATCGATCATGCCCTGTTCGAGCTTCGGCATGCCGCAGCAGGCGGGATGCGCGACTTTGGTCTCGACGCCGTTCTTCGCGAGCACGGAGAGCGCCGACATGCCGATCGACGTGTCGTTATAATCGCCGTAGCAGGTGGCGTAGAGCACAGCCTTGCGGGCGTTGGCGGGCGCGGAATCATTGCGCGACGGCGGATGCGCAGCGGCCTCGGCTTCGAGAGTCTTGCTGGCGTATTTCGGCAATTCGGCGTTGCGGTCGATGCCCGCGATCGTCTCTTCGAGCCCACGCATCGTCGCGTTGTCGCGTCGCGTCGCCCAATTCGCCGCGCCAGAGATCAGCGTCGCCCATTTGCCGTTGCGGTCCGTCTCGGCCAGCGCGCGATCCGCGGCGGGCACGCCCTTCTTCTTCGCTTCGACCGCGCGATAGCGCAGGATCAGATGCGGAAAGTCGATGTTGAATTCATGCGGCGGCACATAGGGGCACTTGGTCAGGAAGCACATGTCGCAGAGCGTGCAGGCGTCCACGACGTTCTTGAAATCCGCGCTTGCGACGCTGTCCAGCTCACCGCTTTTCGACTCATCGACAAGATCGAAGAGGCGCGGGAAGGAGTCGCACAGATTGAAGCACCGCCGGCACGTGTGACAGATGTCGAACACCCGCCGCATCTCCGCGTCGAGCTTCGCATCGTCGTAGAAATGCTCGCTCCGCCAATCCAGCGGATGCCGGATCGGAGCCTCGAGACTGCCTTCTCTCATGTTTTGCCAGTCCAAGACACAACGGTCGTCATGGCCGGGCGTGTCCCGGCCATGACGTGAAACGAACGTCCTAGGGAGTTCGCTCTCGCCTTACTTCAGTTCGTCGAGGGCGCGCTGGAACCGGCCGGCGTGCGAACGCTCGGCCTTGGCCAGCGTCTCGAACCAGTCGGCGACTTCCTCGAAACCCTCTTCGCGGGCCGAGCGCGCCATTCCCGGATACATGTCCGTATATTCGTGAGTCTCGCCGGCGACGGCGGCCTTGAGGTTGTCGGCGGTCTTGCCGATCGGCAGGCCGGTCGCCGGATCGCCGACCGCTTCCAGAAATTCGAGATGGCCATGCGCATGGCCCGTCTCGCCTTCAGCGGTGGAGCGGAACACGGCGGCCACGTCATTGTAGCCCTCGACGTCGGCCTTCTGAGCGAAATAGAGATAGCGACGATTCGCCTGCGATTCGCCGGCAAACGCGGCCTTCAGATTTTCTTCGGTCTTGCTGCCCTTGAGCGTAGCCATTTTCTTGCCTCCGATATTTCGAAGTCGGCGGCCTTTGCCCCCGACACCCGAATTAGAATAATTCAAAACTAGCGTCTGTCCAACCCAAAATCGGCCGCTGCGACGCGGGGATTGGTCGCAGGCTCCACGCTTCCAACGCGGCGCTATTTGACGGCGATCGCCATCGAATCGGGCCCGGTCAGATGCTCGACGCGGGAGCTGTAGAAGCCGGCGTCCTTCATCCAGCCTTGGCAGTCGGCGCCCGTGAAGTCGAAGCCGCCATCGGTCTCGATCAGCATATTGAGGCTCATCAGCAGGCCGAATGCGTTCTCGCGGCGATCATCGTCGATCATGGCCTCATAGACGATCAGCGCGCCACCCTTCGGGAGCGCGTCATAGGCCTTCTTCAACAACATTCTCTTTTGCTCGAGATCCCAGTCGTGAAGAATGTGGCCCATGATGATCACGTCGGCCTCCGGCAAATCGTCTTTGAAAAAGTCGCCGGGATGAAATCGCACGCGGTCGGCGAGCCCGTTGGCGGCGACATACTCGTCAAAGATCGGCCCGACCTGCGGCAGATCGAAGCCCGCGCCCGAAAGATGCGGATGCGCGCGCGCAAGGGTGACGGGGACCATGCCCTGCGCCGGGCCGACGTCGACGAACGTCTTATAGTCGCGCCAGGCGAATTTATCGGCGATCGCCTGGGCGGCGCCGGCGCTCACGCCGCTCATCGCCGAAAGAAAGCCGCGCAGGCGCTTCGGATCGGCGTAAAGCGCCGCAAAGAAATCGCTCGAATCCTGATTCTCGCTCTGGCGCCGGCCGGATTTCAGGGCCTGCGACAGATTTCCCCAGGTCGTATAAAGACGGGCGTTGGCCATCTCGAGCAATCCCCCGACATAGCTCGGCCGGCCGCGCACGAGAAAACATTCCGACTCCGGCGTATTGGCGTAGCGTCCGCTCGCGTCGCGCTCCAAAATCTTCATGGCGACGAGCGCATCGAAAAAGTCGCGCGCCGCGCGGTCATGCAGTCCGAGTTTCGCCGTTAACGCCGCAAGGTCGATCGGGCCGTCGGCCAGCGCGTCGAAGACGCCGAGCTCCACGGCCGACAGCAGCGTTTTCGCATTCCAAAAGGACATGCCGAGCGCGAGAAGTTTTTCAGGAGAAGGCCTTGCAGACATGATCGCTTCCTTGCGCGTGCGCGCGGGGCGGATAGAACGACGCCGAACGTCGAGACCTTTAGTCCATGGCCGACCAATACGATAGTTTCATCACGCTCGCCGCGCATGAAATCGAAGGCGTCGACTATCGCATTCGGGTCGAAGATCGCGCCTCGCCCTTCGTGATCCTGGCGCCGCATGGCGGCTGGATCGAGCCTGGCACATCCGAGATCGCGGCGGCGATCGCCGCAGAGCGCTTGTCGCTCTACTGCTTCGAAGGTCTGACGTCACGATCGAGCGGAGCGCGCCTCCACGTCACATCGACGCGTTTCGACGAGCCGCGGGCGCTGCGTCTCGTCGCGGCTTCGGAGGTCGCGGTTGGCGTCCATGGTCGAAAAGACATGGGAGACCAGGCGTCGATCTGGGTCGGCGGCCTCCATGAGCGGCTGCGCGACGCCATATGCGAGGCGCTCGCGACGTCCGGCTTCACGGCGAAAGTCGTCGGAGGCGGCCATCGCCTCTCAGGACGCGATCCGGCCAATATCTGCAACCGGGGTCGACGCGGCGCCGGCGTTCAACTTGAACTGCCGAAGGCGCTCAGAATCGCCATTGTGAACGATTCCATTAGATGCGACGCCTTTGCGGCGGCGGTGCGCAAGGCGCTGGAGCGCCGATGAGCGCCGGCGCGACCCCGATCTCCACCCGATCACGCGTAAGGGTTGTCGCCGGCTTTCTTCGAGATTCTGATCGGCACGCCGGGAAGGGCGAAGGTCTTGCGCAGCCCGTTGATCAGAAAGCGCTCATAGCTCGCCGGCAGTTCGTCGAGCTGATTGCCGAAGAGCACGAAATGCGGCGGCCGCGATTTCGCCTGGGTGATGTAGCGGATCTTGATGCGCCGCCCCGACACCGCCGGCGGCGGCGTCTCCTCGACTTGCGTCAGAAGCCATCGATTGAGTCGCGCCGTCGCGATGCGCCTGTTCCAGGTTTCGTGCACGGCGACGATCGCGTCCATGAGCTTGTCGAGTCCCCGTCCCGTCGCGCCGGAGACCGGAACCACCGGACAGCCGCGTAGCTGCGGCAACAGGCGCTCGGCGTCTTCGCGCAGCTTGACGAGCATCGCGCCGCGGTCCTCGATCAGGTCCCATTTGCCGAGCGCGATGACGACAGCGCGTCCTTCGCGCGCCGCGAGGTCGGCGATGGACAGGTCCTGCTTCTCGAAAGGAATCGTCGAATCGACAAGCAGCACGACGACTTCGGAGAATCGCACGGCGCGCAGCGCATCCGCGGCCGACAGTTTTTCCAGCTTGTCGACGACGCGCGCCCGCTTGCGCAGGCCGGCCGTGTCGAAGAGCTTCATCTTCCGGTCGCGCCAGAGAAAATCGACCGAGATCGAATCCCGCGTGATGCCCGCTTCGGGACCTGTCAGCAGCCGCTCCTCGCCGAGAATACGATTGATCAGCGTCGACTTCCCGGCGTTGGGCCGCCCGACGACCGCGATGCGCAATGGCTTCGTCACGTCGAGGTCGCTGCCGTCCTCCTCGTCGCTGCGCAGGTTCTCCTCCATGAAGACGTCGTCTTCCGCCGGCTCGGCGGTCTCTTCGGGCAGCGCCTCGCGCAGCGCGCTATAGAGTTCGCCCATGCCTTCGCCATGTTCGGCGGACAGCGGCACGGGATCGCCGAGACCGAGCGAAAAAGCGTCATAGGCGCCGGCCTCGCCGGCCCTTCCCTCCGCCTTGTTGGCGACGAGGATCACGGGCTTCCCTGCGCGACGGACGAGATCGGCGAAATATTTGTCGTCCGGGGTGACGCCGACGCGCGCGTCGATGAGAAAGAGAATGGCGTCGGCCGCAAGGATCGCGCTTTCGGTCTGGGCGCGCATCCGCCCTTCCAGCGTCGCGCTCGGACCCTCTTCCAGCCCGGCCGTGTCGATGATCGTGAAGCGCAGATCGGCGAGCTTGGCCTCGCCCTCGCGCCGATCGCGGGTGACGCCGGGACGATCGTCGACCAGCGCCAGCTTTTTGCCGGTCAGCCGGTTGAACAGCGTCGATTTGCCGACGTTCGGACGGCCGATGATCGCGAGCGAAAAGGACATGACGTGTTTCTCGCCGCGTCGCCGCGCCGTTCGCGCGCTAATTCGACGGCTTCACCTCGAAGGGCGCGCCGCCGGACGATGCTTCGCCTTCCTGCTCCGGCTCGATCACCGGCGTGACGGTGACATTGCCGCTCGTCGCGCCGCCTGACGCGGGCGCCGCCGCCGGCGCCGGCCTGGGGCCGCGTTTGGCGTGCAGCAATCCGCGATAGGCCGCGGCGCGCTGGCGCATGGATTGCGGCGCGTCGCGATCGCTCAGCAGAATGTTGAAGACCCGCTCGGCCTCGTCGAGATCGTCGTTGGCGAGCGCGTCGAGACCGTTCCACTCCTGCGCCGAAAAGCGGAAGGCGCCGTTGGACGTCATCATCGGTCCGAGGGCGCGCTCCATCTGTTGCCGGTCGCCGGCCTCGAGAATGATCAGCGCGGCGCGCAGCAACGCCACTTCCTGATTGAGCTTGTCGACCTTCTTGTCCTCGGCGATCGCGTTCAATTCCTCGAGGGCGCGCGTCTTGTCCTCGCGCAGCTCCGCCGCGCGGATGCGCGCAAGCGTCTGATAGCCCTTCGGACCGTCCTTCGCGAGCGCGTCGAATGCGGCCGCCGCCTCCTGGACCTTGCCGTCGTTGGCGAGCGCGACCGCGGCTTCAAAGCGCGCATTCGCCGCTTCAGCCGCCTTCTGGCGGTTCGTCTGGTAATAGCTCCAAGCGCCAGTCGCGACGACGATCAGCACCGCAAGGATCACGATCGGCGTCTGATAGCGCTGCCAAAGCTCCGCCGCCTTCTCGCGCCGGACGTCTTCATCGACCTCGTGGAAAATATCGGACATCAGCTCCAGACCCTTGACTCTGCCCGAAAAAGCGGGCCCGCCGCTGCCGTTAGCACAAGCGGCGGGCAAATGCGAGCGAAGCCGGTCAGTCCGCGCCCGGCTTGGCGGCGTTCACCCGCCACACTGCGCCGCCGACGTCATCGGCCACGAGCAGTCCGCCGCGCTTGTCGATGATGACGCCCACCGGCCTGCCCTGCGCTTCGCCGCGCTCGTTCAGAAATCCGGTCAGGACTTCCTTCGGCGCGCCGACTGGCGCGCCATTCTGGAATTTCACGAAAATGACGCGATAGCCGACGCGCGGACTGCGATTCCACGAGCCATGCTGGCCGATGATGACGCCGTTCTGGAACGGCCCGAGGTCGGCCTCCCCGACGAAGGTCAAACCGAGCGAGGCTGTGTGCGAGCCGAGCGCATAGTCAGGCCGGACGGCCTGTTTGACGAGGTCCGGATTCTGCGGCTGAACGCGCTCGTCGACATGCTGGCCAAAATAGCTGTAGGGCCAGCCGTAAAACGCGCCGTCATGCACTTTCGTCATGTAGTCGGGCACCAGATTGTCGCCGAGTTCGTCGCGCTCGTTGACGGCGACCCACAGGTCGCCCGTCTCAGGGTTCCAATCCATCCCCACCGGATTGCGCAGCCCCGAGGCGAACACCCGCATCTCTTTCGTGTCCGGATTGATCTCGAGGATGGCCGCCCGGTTATGCTCCTCGTCCATCTCGTTTTCAGCGGCGTTGGAGTTCGATCCGACGCCGACGTAAAGGCGCGAGCCGACCGGGTCGGCGACAAGGCTCTTCGTCCAATGAAGATTGCGGCCGGACGGCAGATCGACGACCTTTTCCGGCGCCGCCTCGATGCGCGTCTCGCCTTCCTTATAGGGAAAGCGCACGAGCGAATCGGCGTTGGCGACGTATAGCTGATCGCCCACCAGCGCCATGCCGAAAGGCGAATTGAGATTCTCCAGAAAGACGTCCTTCGTCTCGGCGACGCCGTCGCCGTCAGCGTCGCGCAACAGCGTGATCCGGTTGGCGCTCGGCTTGTTCGCGCCAGCTTGGCGCATGTAGAGGCCGGTGATGAAGCCGCGAATGCCGCCGCCGCCTTCGTCGTCGGACGGCGGCGGCGTATCGGTCTCGGCGACAAGAACGTCGCCGTTCGGCAATTCATACAGCCAGCGCGGATGGTCGAGACCCGTCGCGAACGCCTCGACGTCCAGCCCCTCGGCGGGCGTCGGTTTGCCGGCGCTCGGCCATCCCACAGCGCGCGCGATATTCACATAGGGAAACGCCCCGGTGGGATGCGGCTCGGGCAGCGTTGGATGGGGTCCGTAACCGGCGCTCTCCGGCAATTCCGGGCCGCGATCGCAGGCGGCGAGCGCGATTGCGGTCGATACAAGTAAAGCTCTCCAGACATAGTTCGCCGCCATTGCGCCTCCTCCCCCAATTGTTGAATTGAACCCCGGCGCGCAGCTTCCGCCATCGACGGCCGGCGATGAAGATGAGTATGCTGTCGATAACGCCGCTAAAATGGCGCAGCGCGGGCAAGTCTCAAGCCCTCGCCAGTTGACCTCCAACGCGGAACGCAGATGAGCCGAACGACGCGACGCATTCATGTCGGCGTGGGCGGTTGGAATTACGCGCCTTGGCGCGAAACCTTCTATCCTCCCGGCCTGACGCACAAACGCGAACTCGAATATGCGAGCCGCAAGCTGACGTCGATCGAAATCAACGCCACCTATTATCGCACGCAGAGCGCCGCGAGCTTCGCCAAATGGCGCGACGAAACGCCCCAGGGTTTCATCTTCAGCGTAAAGGCGCCGCGCTTCGCGGTGATGCGCAAGACGCCCGAGGAGGCGCGCGAGTCGATCAACCGATTCTTCGAGAGCGGCGTGATGGAGCTCGCCGACAAGCTCGGACCCATTTTGTGGCAGTTCCTGCCGACGAAGAAATTCGACGCCGAGTTTTTCGACGCCTTTCTTTCGCTGCTGCCGAAGGCAATCGGCGGTCATGCGCTGATGCACGCCGTTGAGGCGCGCCATGAGAGCTTCCAGACCGCCGAATTCGTCGCGCTCGCGCGCCGACATGGCGTCGCCATCGTCGTTGCGGGAGATTCCGAGTTTCCGCTGATCGCCGACCTGACGGGGACCTTCGTCTATGCGCGCCTTATGGGAACGCGTTCCGATGTTCCGTGCGGCTATGACGACAAAGCCCTCGACGACTGGGCGGCGCGCGCGCGGCTCTGGGCTGACGGGGACGCGCCTGACGATCTTCCCACCCTGGCGCCAGCGAAGCCAAAGAAGACGACACGAGAGACGTTTCTCTATGTCATCAGCGGCGCGAAGGAACGCAATCCGGCCGCCGCCATGGCGCTGATCGAGCGAGTCTCGCGCTAAAGATCGATGTCCGCCCATATCGCCGCATGATCGGAGGCGGCGTCCTCCTTGCGGGCGACGTCCGGGTAAGCGTCCCAGCGCTTGGCGCGCGCGCCTGGCCACATGCCCTTTCGGAACACGCCGCCGCCGAGGGCCCGGTCGAACAGCGCCGGCGACAGCAGAATGAAATCGATCTTCTTGTCCGCTGCGCAATTGCCGTACGTGCCCGGGAAGCCGCCGTCATCGAAGGTCGGATGCAAAAAGATGTCCTTGAGATCCGTCCCTTCGATCAGCGGACGCAAAGGTTCGCTGTCGGGCGTGTCGTTAAAGTCGCCCATGACGACGATGTTCTTGATCCCCATCGCGACGCGCTCGTTGTAGATTTCCGCGGCGCGTTTCGCCTGCGCGCCGCGCTTTCTGTTTGACGATTCCTGCGAACCGAATCCCTTGCTCTTGAAATGATTGATCATCAGCAGCATGCGGGCGCCGGACGGCGCCGTCACTTCAAATTCCGCGCAGTCGCGGGAAAAGATCGATTCCCGGTCGGACAGCATATCGTCGACATGGCTGCGCAGCGCGCCGATGGGAAACCCGTGCCGAGTCAGAAGGCCGACGTCGATGCCGCGCGTATCGTTGCCGTCGATCACCATGGCGTGACGGAAAACCTCGCCGCCGAGCGCGGCGATCACATCCGCGTTGAAATCCCGCAGCACCGGCCGGCTCTCGACTTCGACGACGCCGAGCACGTCCGCTTCGATATCTCTCATCACGCGCGCCGTATTTCTCATCGCCTGTTCGTCAACCGGCTCGTCGCGCAGTTCCAGCGAGCCGACCCAGTCGGCGCGCCCGCTTGCGACGATCTCGACGCCGCCCGATTTCGGCCGCTTGAGCAGCCCGCCCCTGTTGCGCCGAAGGATCACGAAATCGCCGACGTCGGATTTCTCCAGATCGAGCTCAATCATGAGTTTCGCCATGCGCTTCTTGTCGGCGGCGCTGTAGGACGGCTGCGTCAGCAGTCCGTTCACTTCCGCGAAGCGTTCGAGAATGGGTTTGCCCTGCGCAAGGCTCTTGAGATTCATCGCGCGGGCGCGATCGAAAAGATTTTCGACATTGTACGAGGCTAGTCTCATGAATATCCTCAAGCGTAAAAAACAATAGAATGCGCTAAAGGCTAAAGCTCGACGCGCGCTGTGACAAGCGCATGACGTTCGCTACGCTGGCGCCGAGCTCGGCTTATCGCCTGCGCCCGCCGCTGCGGGAATTTGCTTGAGCATCATCTTCGTCGCAACGGCGGCGGCGAACAGGCCCAAGGCGCCGAGCACGGCGCTCGCCTGAAAACCGGCGCAGAAGGCGTCGCGCGCGGCGGAGAGCGTCCGCTCCGCCTGCTCCGGGGGCAAGACCCTGACCGCGTCCGCCGCGCCGCCAAGCGTCGTTCCGGCCGCTCGCGCGACCTCCGCCGGAAGCCCCGCGACGACGCCGGCCATTTTCGCCCGGTAGATCAGCGTGCCGAGACTGCCCAGCACGCCAATGCCAAGCGCCCCGCCAAGTTCAATCGCCGTTTCCGAGAGCGCCGAGGCCGCGCCGGCGCGTTCGGGGGGCGCCGATGTGACGATCATCTCCGTAGTCAGCGCAATCACCGGCGTGAAGCCGACAAGAAGCAGCGACGACAGGAGCACGCCGTAAAACCCGTTCGCCAACGCAAGGCCGACAAAACCGACGCCGGCCACGACGAGTCCGCCGGAGAGAAGATTCACGTGCTTGATGCGGCGCGCAAGCTCCGGCGTGACGAAGGAGCCGATAGTGAAAATGATCGCCGACGGCGTCGACCACAGACCGGCGTCGAACGGCCCCAAGCCGGCGACGAGCTGATAATACTGGCTGAGCAGAATGAACGACCCGAACATGAAGAAAACGCCAAGCATATTGATGCCAAGCGCCATGTTCAGCGAACGCGATCGGAACAGCGCCAGATCGATCAACGGATCTTCGAGCCGCTTCTGACGGCGCAGGAACAGGATCGCGAGCGCGACGCCCGCCGCCATTGGCGCGACGGAGTCGGCTGCGAACCCTGCTTCGGCGGCGCGCTTCAATCCGTAAATGAAACTCAGCACCGCCGTGAGCGACAGAAGCGCGCTTGCGACATCCAGCGAGCCAGCGTTCGGATCGCGATATTCCGGCAGAAGGATCGGTCCGAGAACGATCAGGAGGACCATCGCCGGAACGCCGGCAAGAAAGACCGAGCCCCAGCCGAAAGATTGGATGAGCGCGCCGCCGATGAGCGGCCCGACGATGGCCCCGACGGAGAAGGCGGAAATCCACATGCTGACCGCAAAGGTCCGTTCCGAAGGATGACGGAACATGTTGGTGATCAGCGACAGCGTCGAAGGCGCGAGAGTCGCTCCGGCGATTCCGAGCGCAGCGCGCGCGAGAATAAGCGTCTGCGCCGTTTTCGAGAAGGCGGCGACGATCGATACGGCGCCGAAAGCGGCCGCGCCGAGCAGCAACACCCTGCGGCGGCCGACGCGATCGCCGAGCCCGCCCATGATCATCAGGAAGCCGGCGACCATGAAGCCGTAGATGTCGATGATCCACAGCAGTTGCGACGCGCTGGGCCGCAGCTCAGCCGTCAGCGACGGAATGGCGAGATTGAGAACCGTCAGGTCCATCGAATAGACCATGCACGGCAGGGCGATGACCGCGAGCCCGATCCACTCCCGGCGCGTCGCCTTGAGCGACGGGGTCGACGACTCGGTTACGGCGCTGTGCAAGAGATTTCGCTCCATCGGGCCATCCGTGAGCGCGCAGCGTTTATCGGGTTCATGACGCAACATCAAGAAACGCTCCGCGCTGCGCCGGCGAACCGCGGTCGGAGAGGCGGAACCCGCGCCCGCTTGACGTTGCGGCTCCGTTATGTCATATCGCATGACATGACGTCATATGAACTGACATCGCTTCGCGAAGCGCATAAGGACCAGACGCGCCTGCGCATTCTCGACGCCGCGATCGACGAGATGCGGGAAAGCAGCCTGGGCGCGCTCACCATCGCCAAAGTGGCGGAACGGGCGAAGGTGACCGAACGCACGGTGTATCGTCATTTCCTGACCCGCGAGGACCTGCTGAAGGCGGTCTGGCCGCGGATGCAGGCGCGCGTCGGCAGTTCCGGCTTTCCGTCGACGGCGGACCAGCTGATCGCCACGCCGCCGCGGCTGTTCCCGCGCTTCGACGATGAGGAAGGATTGGTCCGAGCGTCCATTTCTTCCGAAACCGGGCGCGAGGTCCGCTTGAGCTCCAACCCGCAGCGTCAGGCGGCGATGCTCGCCTGCGTCGCCGACGCGCTGCCGGACATGGGCGACGCCGGCAAACGCCGACGCGCGGCGATCGTCCAGCTGATCGACAGCGCCTACGGCTGGGCGATCCTCAGGGATTTCTGGGGATTGGACGGCGTCGAAGCCGGCCGCGCCGCCGCCGAGGCGATCGCTGTCCTGCTCGGCCGCCGCGCGGCCGATGACGAATGCGAATTGACGCATGGAACCCCTGGAGAAGAGAATTGACCTGCATCGCCCACGCTTCAATCCCGGCCGACAATCCGGAACTCGTCGCCAGAGTGCTGGCCGACATCATGCAGGGCGAAGCGACGCCCTTCCCGCCGGCGGGGCCGAGCTCCTGGATGGCCTGGTCTGGCGACGGCGACGTCGAGCTTGAGATCGCCCCGCGCGGCCATGTGCTCGCTTACGGGCCCGACGAGGCCTATTGGACCGCGCAAGATCAGGGAACGCGCCTCTCCGAAGCGCATCTCGCCATTTGCGTCGCCCGGCCGGCGGAAGAGATCATCGCCATCGCCACGCGGGCCGGCTGGCCGGCGCGCGCCTGCGATCGTGGCGACGGACTGTTCCAGCTTTCCGAAATTTGGGTCGAAGGCGCCTTCATGCTGGAGTTCCTGGATCCCGCGCAGACCGCCCGCTATCGCGAGGTGGTGACGCCGCAAAACTGGAAACGCATCCTGGAATCGATGAAGAACGCGGAAGCAGCCGCAGGCTGATCCGACGCTCACGTCGCCTCCATGCGCCCCTCAAAATATTTCGCGCAAGCATGATATAAGGGGCGCTGTTTCGAGGAGTTCATGAGCCTATCCGACCTTCCCGCTGCGCCTGTGACGACGCTTAAGCCTTCGCTCGCCGGCATGACCCGCGCCGAGATCGCCGACGCGTTGCGCGCGCTCGGCATTCCCGAGCGCGAAATCCGCATGCGCGTTTCGCAGATCTGGCACTGGGTCTACTTCCGCGGCGCGCGCGATTTCGGCGAAATGCTGAATGTGTCGAAGACGCTTCGGGCGCAGCTTGCCGAAGCCTTCGCGCTGCGGCTTCCGGAAATCGTCGAGGAGCGGATTTCGGTCGACGGCACGCGCAAATGGCTGCTGCGGCTGCAGCCGGTCGACGCCTTCGACGCCGGCGCCGAAGTCGAATGCGTCTATATCCCGGAAAGCGACCGCGGCACGCTTTGCGTCTCCTCGCAGGTCGGCTGCACCCTGAACTGCAGCTTCTGCCACACCGGCACGCAGCGGCTCGTGCGCAATCTGACGACCGCCGAGATCGTAGGGCAATTGCTTCTCGCCCGACAGCGGCTCGGCGACTTTCCCGATCGCGAGCGGCCGACCGATGGTCTGACGCCGGCCGGCGAAGGCGTGCGCGCCGTCTCCAACATCGTCTTCATGGGCATGGGCGAGCCGCTCTACAATCTCGACAATGTCATGGCGGCGATCGAGATCATGGCCGACGGCGACGGGCTGGCGCTGTCCAAGCGCCGCATCACCGTTTCGACCTCGGGCGTTGTGCCGCGGATCGAGCGCCTGGGCGCCGAATGCGGGCCGGCGCTGGCGATCTCGCTGCACGCCGTGCGCGACGCGTTGCGCAATGAGCTCGTGCCGCTCAACAAGAAATATCCGATTCATGAGCTGCTGCAGGCCTGCCGCGATTATCCCGGCGCGTCGAACGCCCGCCGCATCACCTTCGAATATGTGATGCTGAAGGGCGTGAACGACTCGCCCGCCGAAGCCAAAGAGCTGGTGCGGCTGTTGAAAGGCCTGCCGGCCAAGATCAATCTGATCCCCTTCAATCCCTGGCCCGGCGCGCCTTATGAGTGCTCGGACTGGGAGACGATCGAGCGGTTCTCCGACATCGTCTTCAACGCCGGCTACGCGAGCCCGGTGCGCACGCCGCGCGGGCGCGACATTCTCGCCGCCTGCGGACAGCTGAAGAGCGAAACGGAAAAGCTCCGGGCGAGCGCCAGGATGGCGGCGGGGTGAGCCGGACGCCTTAACGAGAGTCGCCGCGTCTCGCCGCAAACAGGGCGAGACCGGCCAGCGCGATCGAAATGGCGACATTCCAATTCGCCAGCGTCAGTCCGAAAATCCATAAATTGGGCTCGTCGCAGCGCACGACCTTCGTCGTCTGGAGCTGCTTCATGAAATCAGCGACCGACGGCGCCGCCGTTATCGGCCCCGAACAGTCGGAAGGCCCGGCGAAAATCTTCCACTCGACGCCCGAGTGATAGATCGAAAGCGCGGCGTCGCCGGCGAAGAGCAGCGCCATCAGCAGGAACGCGGCGCTCGCCAGACGCGTTCGGCCCATCTGTGCGGCCAGGGCGGCGAGCGGCGCAAGCGCGAAGGCCGCGTAATAGGGAACGCGCTCCTTGTAGCAGAGTTCGCACGGCAGAAAGCCGAGCGACTCATAGGCCCAGGCGCCGCCGATGGCCGCCACGGCTGCGCCGAGGATGATCAGCGACGCGTTGCGCGGCTCGAGGACGCAATCGACGACGCCGCGCCACCCCATTCGGCCAATGCTCGCGCTCAAAACATCTTCGCCGCAAGCGCAAAGCCGGCGACGACGATCATCGCCAGCGACGCCATGAACAGTCCGAAGTGGCTCTCGAGTTTCGAACGGATCGGGTCGCCGAAACGATTGATCGCCGCCGCCAGAACGAAGAAGCGCGCGCCCCGCGTCAGTATCGACAGCAGGATGAACAGCGGAAAATTATAGGCGAGAAGCCCTGAGACGATGGTCACGAGCTTGAAGGGAATCGGCGTGAATCCCTTGACCAGAATGAAGATCGCGCCCCATTGCGCGTAGAAGGCGCGCAACGCCTCCATCTTCTCGCCGTAGCCGTAGAGATTGATCAGCCACTGGCCGATCGTGTCGTAGAAGAGCGCGCCGAAAGCGTAGCCGAGCGCGCCGCCCGCGACCGAGGCGACCGTGCAGATGCTTGCGAAATACCAGGCCTTCTTCGGCTCGGCGAGCGTCATCGGCACGAGGATCACGTCGGGCGGCACGGGAAAAAAGGAGCTCTCGGCAAAAGCGATGGCGCCGAGCGCCAGAGGCGCGTGCCGGCTCGAGGCGAGCGACATGGTCCAGTCGTATAGCTTTTTCATTCGATTCCGGGTGTTGGGGCGCCCATCGCGCATAGCACGTATCGATTAAAGAAAGAAGTTTCGCGGGTTGACGGTCGCCGAAGCGCGGCTAATATCCGCGCCGCTTCGCCGGCTCCCGCCGGCCAAAGCCCCTGTGGCGGAATTGGTAGACGCGCTCGACTCAAAATCGAGTGCCGCAAGGCGTGCTGGTTCGACTCCGGCCAGGGGCACCATCTTTCTCGATTTGAGGATAATATTTCAAGCAGTTGCGCGGCAAGCTCGCGGCGCGCTCCACAACGAGTGCGGGGCATAGCGCAGATTCGCTCCACCATGGGTCACGCCAATGTGCGCCCGCAGGGACTCCCGCCGTCGAAACTCGGCGGCGCTTCGCGTCGACCGACGGAAAACGAGGGACAGCTTCGAAATGGCTCAGTCGATCCTCGGCATTATGGGTCCAGGCGAGAAGGCGACCGCCGACAATCTTGAATGGGCCTATGAGATCGGAAAATTGGCGGCGCGCGCCGGTTACGTCGTCTTGACCGGCGCCCGACGATCCGGCGTCATGGAGGCTGGTCTCAGAGGCGCCAAGGACGCCGGCGGACAAACAATCGGCATTCTTCCCTCCAAATCCAAGAGCGACGCCAGTCCCTTCGCCGATCTGGTCGTCGTCACCGGATTGAACAGCGCGAGAAATTACATCAATGCGCTCACGGCTGACGTGATGGTCGTGTGCGGCGTTGAAGCCGGGACGCTGTCTGAAATCGCTTTGGCGTTGAAAGAACAGAAACACGTCGTGCTGATCACGGAAAACGAACGCGCAAGCGCCTTTCTCAAGGACCTCTCGAAAGAGTTCGTTCACGTGGCGGCCGCGCCCGAAGAGGCGATGGCGATTGTCAACGCTCTCCTCAAAAACGCCGCGCCGAATTAGGGCGTTCAGTCGTCGGGTGCGATCGAGGCGTCACCAGCGATCCTGCAGCCGCAGGCTTTCGGCGAGGTCTCCCGGATAGTTGTGCTGACCGAGATGCGTCAGCTTGCACTCAAGGTCGACCCACACCTTGCCGCCCATGTCGCGCCACAGACGGCAGAAGGCGAAATCCTCCGAAAGATAACGCCCGGAATCGGGATCGATCATGCAATCGTAGAAGCGCCAATGCAGATGCGCTTGAGGATTGTCGGGCGGCCCGTCCGGCGTGTAGCGCAGATGCGGATAGCGTTCCATCATGTCGTAGAACACATGCCGTTTGACGCACATAAAGCCCGTCGGCGCCTCCGCGACTTCCACGAAATTGTCGCTGTCGGCGAATTCGCTCACCCGCTTCGAGCCATGGCCGATCGGATTGAACGGATATTCGGTGTAGCGCTTTTCGAATTCTTCGCGCGTTGTGCCGGCGGGCAGACCTTCTTTCGGCCAGTTGAAGCTCTTCATCGGATAGACGCCCGCCGCGATGTCGCGGTCAGCGAGCAGCAGACGGCAGACGGACTGCGGCGTGAACGCGATATCCGAATCGATCCAGAAAAGATGCGTGAGCGATTCGTCCGATAGAAATTTCATCACCATCTTATTGCGGCCGCGCGTGATGAGACTTTCCGAATGCATATGTAAAATGCAATTCAATCCAAACCGCGCGCTATGCCATGTCAGCTCGAAAATGCTCGTCACATAGTTCATGCTGACCGCTGAAATATAGCAAGGCGTCGCTAACATCACTTTCATTGAACGCAGTTCTGAATCCGGAAGCATGTTCGTCTCTTCGGCGCGATCTATTCCGTTCCTTGCTTCTTGGGGGCTGAACGGGTCTTGGGCGGCGGTTTCTTTGCGGGCGTTGTTGGCTGAGTTGACTGACCGAGACCCGCAGAGATCCCGAACAATCGCCACTGGCCGTCCACCGGCGCAAAGGTCAGATCGAAATTGAGCTGCTGAGCGCCCGCGGGGAAAAAACCGACCAAGCGCAACATGCCCTTCGCATCGATCGCAGGCGGCGTGGTCAGCTGCGGGTCAATCGCGGCGACGGCGGACAAATCGAATTTGTCGCGCCGCTGGCCGGCGAAAATTTCGGCAAGACGCGCCGCTGTGTTGGTTTGAAACTGCGGCGAACCGAGATCGCGCAGAACGGTGTAGACGCCGGTCTTGTTCGCTTGATCGAGCGCAAGCAGCGACGATCGCACCAGGATCAACACGCCGGCGCGTTCGATCGGCGCCGCCTTCGCCGGCTGTTCGGCGCGCGCGAAACCCGTCGGGCCGGCGCCCGCCAAGAACAGGCTCAAGGCGATTGACGCGACGCTGCGATTCCGCCGGTGGTCGGTCGCCGCAGGATGAAAGCCGATGCGGCGTCGGCGTCGCAGAGAGACAATTCCGGACAAAAAATCCTTCATCCCAGCTCCTGGCGATTGCAATTTTGTAGGACGCGCGCCGCGTCGCGCGCCCGACAATAAGCGACGTCCGTCTCCTTCGCATCGTCGTTGCAAACTGGGAGACGGTCACCACTCGTAGAGGCCGCCGACGCCGCCGCCGACGCCACCATAGCGCATGCCGACGGCCAGGCTGCCATTGAGGACGAAATTCTGGTTCACGCGAACTTGCGCCATCGCGCCGAAGGCGTTCTGCCCTCGGAAACTGCCCCATTTCGCAGAGACGCCGAATTTGGCGTCTCGCGAAATCGCCGGCGCGGTATTGGCGATCGCCACCGCCGCGCCTTCATAGCCGCGGAAGACCGACCTCTGCAAATTGCCGACGCTCTGCCAAATCCCGGCGACATTCATGCCGAGACCATTTACTGCGCCTGACAGATTGGCGATGGAGTCGGGCCCGAAACCGGACGTCGCAAGATTTCCATTCGCGTCAGACGTGACGAAATTGGTCGACCCGCTCTGCGCGGCGCGACTCGCCGCCGAGGTAATTCCCGGCGCCGTATAGGTGGTCGCGACTCCGCCAAACATCATCTGATTGGCGGCGGTGTTGACCGCGCCCGCGCCGACCGCGGTTGCGTTCGCATATCCCGCCGTATCCGCGCCGGCGCCGAGGGCGGTGGAATTGTCGGCCGTAGCGCGCGCGTTCTGGCCGATCGCCGTCGCGCCGACGCCCGTGGCGTTGGCGTTTTGACCGAAGGCTGACGCCGTGGCGCCCGTCGCGACCGAGCCCTGGCCGACGGCGGTCGCATATTGGCCATAGGCGGCGCTCTCCTGGCCGACGGCGGTGGCGTATTCGCCGCTGGCGGTCGCGAATTGGCCGTCCGCCGTGGCGTTGTCGCCTAGCGCCCGCGCGAACTGACCCGTCGCAGTGGCGCGCTTGCCCTCGGCCTGGCTGTTCGAACCGGTCGCCGTGGCTTCCTCGCCGATGGCGTTGGCGTTCCACCCCATCGCCGTCGCCTTCTCGCCGGTGGCGTTGGCGTTCCTGCCCGTCGCGGTGGACTTTTCGCCTATGGCTTTGCTGCCTTGTCCCGTCGCGGTGGCTTCTTTGCCGCTCGCCATGCTGTCGGCGCCTGTGGCGGTCGCAAACTGGCCGTTGGCCTTGCTGGCGCGGCCCGTCGCGGTGGCGCTTTCCCCATCGGCGAGGCTGTCGGTTCCCGTGGCGGTCGCAAACTGGCCGTTGGCGTTGCTGGCGCGGCCGGTCGCCGTGGCGCTCTCGCCATTGGCCATGCTGTCGGCGCCCGTCGCGGTCGCATATTGGCCGACGGCCTTACTCGCGCGGCCCGTCGCCGTGGCGCTTTCCCCATCGGCGAGGCTGTTCGCGCCCGTCGCCGTGGCAAATTTGCCGGAGGCGTTGCTGTTCGCGCCGGCGGCCGTGGCGTTGTCGCCGGTGGCGAAGCTGGCCCAGCCCGAAGCGGTCGCCGCGGCGCCCGTCGCCTGGCTGAACACGCCGGTCGCGGTGGCGAAGTCGCCGGTCGCGACGGAGGCCGCGCCGGTCGCGGTGGCGCTCTTGCCGTTTGCGACGCTGCCTGCGCCGGTCGCGGTCGCGTCGTCGCCGTTCGCCAGCGCAAGATGTCCGGTCGCCGTCGCGTTATTGCCTTGCGCGACGCTGTCGGCGCCGGTCGCCGTCGCCTTCGTGCCGTTCGCGAAGCTGTTCTGTCCGGTCGCCGTCGCCTTCGAACCGTTGGCGGTGGCGCCCTGACCTGTCGCGGTGGCGAAGACGCCATTGGCGTTAGCGTTCTGGCCCGTCGCCGTGGCGTTGTCGCCATTGGCGCTGGCGTTCTGCCCCGTCGCGGTGGCGTTGGCGCCATTGGCGAGGCTGCTCACGCCGGTCGCCGTGGCGTTGGCGCCGGTGGCGTTGGCGTACTGCCCCGTCGCCGTGGCGTTGTCGCCGTTGGCAAAGCTGTTCAAACCAATCGCCGTCGCTTTCGCGCCGATTGCGATGCCGGCGGGAACGCCGCCGGCATTACAAGCCCCGCTTGCGAGATGGCCAAACGAATCGGTCGTGACACACTGTACCGCCCCGATTTGCGCCGCCGTGCTCGCAAGAGACGTTATCCCCGGCGCGACATAGGTGGTGAGAGACGTGCCGAACGTCATCTGATCGGCGGCAGTGCTTGTCGCGCCTGCGCCGATCGCGGTCGAGCCCAAGAATCCTGCCGTATTGGCGCCTGCGCCGACCGCCGTGCTGTTGTCGGCCGTGGCTTGAGCGTTTTGGCCGAGCGCGGTCGCCCCGACGCCCGTCGCATTGGCGCTCTGACCGAAGGCGGAGGCGGTGGAGCCATTGGCCACCGAGCCCTGGCCAACCGCGGTTGCATTCGCGCCATTGGCGTTGCTGCTCTGGCCCGTCGCCGTAGCGAACTGGCCGTTGGCGCGTGCGACTTGCCCCGTCGCCGTGGCGGACTCGCCATTCGCGAGGCTGCCTTGTCCTGTCGCAGTGGCGAACGCGCCATTGGCGAAGCTGCCTTGCCCAGACGCGGCGGCGAAGTCGCCATTGGCGGCAGCGAGCGCGCCCGTCGCGGTGGAGAACTGGCCGTTGGCCATGCTTCCCGCGCCGGTCGCGGTGGCGAGTTGGCCGTCGGCCTTGCTTCCCACGCCGGCCGCCGTGGCGCTCTCGCCATTGGCGAAGCTCGCCTGACCCGTCGCGGTGGCGTTCATTCCATTCGCAATGCTGGCCTGCCCCGTCGCGGTGGCGTTGGCGCCATTGGCGTTGGCGCTCTGTCCCGTCGCCGTGGCGAACTGGCCGGTGGCGAAGCTGCCCGCGCCCGTCGCCGTGGCGAAGTCGCCCTCGGCGCGCGCGTCCTGACCCGTTGCGGTGGCCTGAACGCCATTCGCAAGGCTGCTCTGCCCTGTCGCGGTGGCCTGAGCGCCGTTCGCGAAGGAGCCATAGCCCGTCGCTGTGGCGAAGTTGCCGTCGGCCAGGCTGCCCGCGCCTGTCGCGGTGGCGTTGAAGCCCAAGGCGGCGCTGCCCTGCCCCGTGGCCGTGGCGAAGTCGCCAGCGGCGTTGGCGCGGTTGCCTGTCGCCGTGGCGAAGTCGCCATTGGCGCGCGCGTCCTGACCCGTCGCCGTGGCGTAGACGCCGTTGGCGGCGGCGTTTTGACCCGTCGCCGTGGCGTTGGAGCCGTTGGCGTTTGCGTTCTGACCTGTCGCCGTCGCTCGGGCGCCGTTGGCGAAGCTCGCCTGACCCGTCGCGGTGGCGTTCGTTCCCTGAGCGATACTGGCTTGCCCAGCGGCGGTGGCGTTGGCGCCGTTGGCGATAGCGGACTGGCCAGTCGCCGTTGCCGCCACGCCGTTGGCGCTGGCGAACGAACCCGTCGCCGTGGCGGCCGCGCCGATGGCGTTGGCGTTGGCGCCGGTCGCGGTGGCGTTGGTCCCGTTGGCGTTGGCGTTGGCGCCGGTCGCCGTTGCGGCCAGGCCGTTGGCTTTGGCGTTCTGGCCCGTCGCCGTAGCGGCGGCGCCAGTGGCGTTGGCGTTCTGGCCCGTTGCGGTGGCCTGAGCGCCATTCGCGACGCTGTTTTGCCCGGTTGCCGTGGCTTGGACGCCAATTGCATTGGCGTTCTGACCCGTCGCAGTGGCGAATGTGCCGTCGGCGAGGCTGTCGTGGCCGGTCGCCGTCGCATTTGCCCCGTTGGCGATGGCCGTCTGTCCGGTGGCTGTGGCGCTTTCGCCGTTGGCGAAGCTGTTTTGGCCTGTGGCCGTGGCGCTCCCGCCGTTGGCGCGCGAGTCCTGCCCGGTCGCCGTCGCGAAGTCGCCATTGGCGACGCTGTTCTGGCCTGTGGCGGTGGCGTTGTCGCCATTGGCGAAGCTGTTCTGACCCGAGGCGGTGGCTCGGACGCCAATCGCGTTAGCGTTCTGCCCCGTCGCAGTGGCGAATGTGCCGTTGGCGGAGCTGTTCTGACCGGCGGCGGTGGCGAAATCGCCGTTTGCGAAGCTGTCCTGGCCCGTCGCCGTGGCGCGCGAGCCATTGGCGATGGCCGTCTGTCCGGTGGCGGTGGCGTTGTCGCCGTTGGCGAAGCTGTTCTGACCCGTCGCCGTCGCTTGTGTGCCGCTGGCGTTGGCGTTCTGACCGGTTGCGGTCGCGAATTGGCCGGTGGCGTTGGCGTTCTGGCCCGTCGCCGTGGCGCTCGAGCCGTTGGCTAAGCTGCCTGCGCCCGTCGCGGTGGCGAAGACGCCATTAGCGAAGCTGTTTTGCCCGGTGGCGGTGGCTTGACCGCCGTTGGCGACGGCGAGTTCGCCGGTCGCCGTGGCGCTGGCCCCGTTGGCGATGGCGGATTGGCCGGTGGCGGTGGCGTTGGCCCCATTGGCGAAGCTGGCCTGGCCGGTGGCGGTGGCGTTGGCGCCACGGGCGGCGCTGCTGACACCGGTCGCCGTCGCGTTGGCGCCATTGGCGGTGGCGTTCTGACCCGTCGCGGTGGCGCTGTCGCCGAGGGCGAGGGCGTTCCGACCCGTCGCGGTAGCGCGCGCGCCGTTGGCGAAGCTGAGCTGCCCGGTCGCGGTGGCGAAGTCGCCATTGGCGGTGGCGTTCTGACCCGTCGCGGTGGCG
Organism: Methylocystis sp.; assembly: GCF_050251305.1. Classification (GTDB taxonomy): domain Bacteria; phylum Pseudomonadota; class Alphaproteobacteria; order Rhizobiales; family Beijerinckiaceae; genus Methylocystis. The sequence continues at coordinate 70,856 of NZ_JBFWNB010000002.1, forward strand.
AAGTCGCCATTGGCGAAGCTGTTCTGCCCAGTGGCGGTGGCTTGATCGCCGTTGGCGACGGCGAGTTCGCCGGTCGCCGTGGCGCTGGCCCCGTTGGCGATGGCGGATTGGCCGGTGGCGGTGGCGTTGGCCCCATTGGCGAAGCTGGCCTGGCCGGTGGCGGTGGCGTTGGCGCCACGGGCGGCGCTGCTGACACCGGTCGCCGTCGCGTTGGCGCCATTGGCGGTGGCGTTCTGGCCCGTCGCGGTGGCGTTGGCGCCGAGGGCGAGGGCGTTCCGACCCGTCGCGGTGGCGTTGGCGCCGTTGGCGAAGCTGTTCTGACCGGTGGCGGTGGCGTTGGCGCCATTGGCGGTGCTGCTCTGACCCGTGGCGGTGGCGTTGGCCCCATTGGCGAAGCTATTCAATCCTGTCGCAGTGGCGTTGGCGCCATTGGCGTTGGCGTTGGCCCCCGTCGCAGTGGCGAAGCTGCCGTTCGCCTCGCTATTAAATCCTGTCGCGGTGGCGCCGACGCCGTTCGCGCGGCTGTTTTGGCCTGTCGCCGTCGCGCTGGTCCCGTTCGCAAAGCTGTTGGCGCCGGTCGCAGTGGCGACGGCGCCGTTGGCTTGGGCGTCCTGCCCCGTCGCGGTGGCGAACTCGCCGTTGGCTTGAGCGTCCTGACCTGTCGCGGTGGCGTTGGCGCCATTGGCGAAGCTGTCCCGGCCCGTCGCCGTCGCATTGCTCCCATTCGCAAAGCTGGCGACTCCGGTCGCGGTGGCGTTGGCGCCGTTAGCGTTGGCGGACGATCCCGTCGCGGTGGCGGTGGCGCCATTGGCGTTAGCGCCCGCCCCCGTCGCAGTGGCGCTGACGCCGTTTGCTCGGCTGTTGGCGCCAATCGCCGTGGCGTTGGCGCCGTTGGCGATGGGGAACAACCCCACCGCTGTGGCGTTTGTTCCGACGGCTTGGGCGTTCAGCCCACAGGCGGTCGCGGTCTCGAAGTTGTTGTCGTTGGCGCCGCCGCCATTGCCGACGATCCCTGGATTGCCGGTCGAAGCCGAGCCGCAAACGAAGGCGTTCGCTGGCGTCGGCGCGAGCAATCCTGTGGCCAGCACGAGTCCGGTCGCGATGCTTCCCGCAAGGGCGCCGGTCAAGGCGCTTGTGCCGAACAACGCTTGGCGAGATAGACGTATCGCTTTGGAAGCAGGGTGAATATTGCGCCACGGGCGAGCAATATCTTTATTCGTCATCCAATTCACCCCCACACTGCTCGCTTTGCTAAAGCGTTATGGGCAGACGACGAACATTTACTATTCGTCAACTTCTCGGACGGTGTATTGAACCATCGAATTCCCATTCTCCCTACTGTTTCTGGAACATTTCCTGGCTCTCTCGCATCGATTTTCGGACATTGTGACAAAGGCGCCACAACTCGCGGATGCGCCGCTTGTCGGAAACAACCTCAAGCGTGGCTATTGGGGCGCTATGACTCGGTCAGGAGAGAAGCAACTCTGGCGCAGCGTCGACGAGCTGCGCAGCGCGGCCGCCAAGCGTCGCTTTGCGTTATGGGCGCTCGCCCGCGCGCCGCGCTTGTACCGCCGCACCTTCTTGATTCTTGACGGACTCGATTCCCGGCGGATGTGGAGCATCCCATTCGTCGAGAGCCTGAACCTGAGCTATATGTGTCTGACTCACCAATGGACTCGGGACGGCGACGCGAACTGACGCAAGCGTCGCGCAAAGGGATATTGACCAATCGAACGTCGCCGGCTGTCGATCTTGACGGCAGCTTTTCAAGAGCGGAACGTGACAATGATCCGAGCCGGTGGAGCGTTCACAGATGACAAGCCCCAACGATTGCAGCTCCGATGTCGCCATTTTAAATGAAATTCGTGAACTGACGGGACGCATCGGCGACCAACGCATTCAAACCATCCTGCGGTCGGTTATTGACGCCGTCGCCCTTAATCCTCAGCCATTGCCGCCGCGCGCTCACGAATTGTTGCAGGCGGTGGTCAACGCGCTCAACCCGCAGCCGTTGCCGCCTGGGCCATCCTAACGTCGCTGGATGTGGCGGCTCCGCGGCGGCGCCGATCGCGGCGAAAAGATCGGCGCCGCAGCAACGGCGCCGTCCCTCCCAATATCGCCGCCCAATATCTCAGCGACGGACGCGTAACCCGGGTCGAAAGATCCAGCACGACGATTTCTCATGCTCTCACGCTTCTCCACCCAAATGACGCGAGCTTAGCCTTGCCAAAAAGGCAAATCGGACTGCGCTTTCAATCGGCGCGATCCTCACCCGGCGAATTCCGGTCGCGGCGATCGGCGAACGCCCGTTCCGACAAGCGAGGAATGAGTAAGGAAAAGAATTGTGAGCGTATCTCGCCTTTTCGAACTCGACGATCCAATCGATATCGTTGATATCGGCGCAAACGCCATCGAAGGGCCCGCAGTTTATGAAGCGCTGATGAGGCAAGGGATTGGCCGTCTGGTCGGATTCGAGCCTCAGGCTGAGACGATTGGAGACGTCCAGACGGCCGAGAACCGAACAATCTTGCCTTGGGCGGTTGGAAACGGCGATCGGGTTTCGTTCCACAGATGCGCGCATTCCGGGTGGAGCAGCACGCTCCCGCCTGCGGGCGAAACCTTGATGGTGTTCGAGCAATACGCCGCAAATTCGCGCGTTATCGAGACGCTGGAGATGGACACCCGACGCCTCGACGATATCGAACAAATCAAGCGCGTCGATTTCCTTAAGATCGACATTCAGGGCGGCGAGTTGGCCGTGTTTCAGAACGCAGACAAGAAGCTGTCAGAGACTGTGTTCATCCACACCGAAGTTGCGTTCATACCGCTCTATGAAAACCAGCCAACCTTTGGCGATGTAGATAAGGAACTTCGCGACCGCGGCTTTATTCCGCATTGTTTTGCGGGAATCAAACGAGCGATCATTCCCCCGCTCGTGCTCGACAACGACCCATGGAAAACGATCAACCAATTGCTTGACGGCGATATTGTTTACGTGCGCGACTTCAGGAAGATCGACGCCCTATCGGTTCCGCAGCTTAAGCGGATGGCCGTTATCGCCCACGAGTGTTACAACTCTTGGGATTTGGCCTACAGACTTGCGGCCACACTTGAAAGTCGTCGCGCGATCAAGACGGGCGCAACCGCGCAGTATCTGGAAATCGTCAACGCATTGTTGCGGACGCGCGCCGCGAAGAACTGATATCCGTTGCGCGCGCCAGCGGAATCCGCCTCCGGAACGTTTACGCTTCGGCATTCGAGGTCGGCGGCCGCGGGCGACGCGAAACGCCGTAAAGGCGCAGCCTCAACAATGAGAGCGCTCATCTGTCCCGTTCGGATCGGCCGCCCTACATCCCGGTGGTTTGTGACGAGCAGCCGATTGAACGGGAGATTGTCATGTCCGGAACGATCATAAATCTCATCATCCAAATCGTGGCGGGCGCCATTGGCGGAAACGCGGCTGGCGGATTTCTGAAGAATTTGGATCTCAGCCCTCTGGCCAAGACGATTTCCGGCGCCGCCGGCGGCGGCCTTGGCGGGACGATCCTGCAGGGTTTGATCCCCGCGCTGAGCAACGCGGCCAGCAGCGGCGGAATCGATATCGGCGTCTTGCTCGGCAATTTGGCCGGCGGCGGAATCACCGGCGCAATCGTCACCGCGGCCTATGGCCTCTTGAAGAATGCGCTCTTCAAGAAAGCGGCCTGACCGCAAACGGCGACGCCTGGCGCGATCCGACGTCAGGCGCGCGACTTTATTTTGAATGACAGGGCGGCGCCTCTATCCTACCGCCCATAGGCGCCGAGCGGACGTGGGGCGCCGGGCGCATTCGGATATTTCGATGGCTCGAAAGCATCGCCGCGGCGTATTTTCGCGCGCCGCACGCCCTCGCCCACCCTCACCGTCGCGGATACGGTCGTCCGCCGCGGCGCGCTTTGTTCGACGGCGCCGCGCTCGGGGCGTTCCGATCGTTCGACGGTCGGCGCCGGCTTGGCGGCGACTTCGCGTTGGAGCCCCTCGACCTGACCGGACAGCGCGCCGATCGCCGAGTTTGTTTCCGTCTTCATCGCGTCGATGCGTTTGCCCAGACTCTCGACGGCGTCGGCGGCGGGAGACGCCGCCTGCATCGAAGACCGCATCGCCTCCATCTCGGCGCGGAGCGCACGAATGTCCTCCTCCGTCTTCTGCGCGGTCCGCAGAGCCGCGGCGCGCTCGGCGCTTTCCTGCGTCGCCGCCGTCCGGACGAGATCAGGCAGGGCGGAGACCGTCGGCCATGCCGCCTCGGCGATCAGCCAGCCTGCAAGACCCGCGGCGCCATAGAGCAGCGCCGCCCACAGAAGCCGTGCGCCTTGGAGGAAGGCGCTCTTGAACGCTGGAAGCCGGCCTTGCGCGACATCCGGTTTGGAATGATCCGCGAGAGCTGCGGCGATCTTCGCGTCCGGCGAACCTACGCTGACTTCCGGACCGTCGTTCGCGTCCGGCGCCGCTGGATTGAAGTCGAGGGCGGATATTCCCGTTTGCTCGGTCATGGGCAGGCTTCGAATGACATGCAAGATTTCGGAGCGTCACGCCGATTGCTTGAGAATGGATTAACGTTCCGCATGCTGTGCGCCGCGCCGGCGCCAAGAATTCAGACACCATAGATCGAAAAATAGAGTGCGCCTCGACGCGTTCGCGCGCTCCGGGAGCGTTGCGCGCCGCGCAGATGCGCCTTCTCGCCGCTCATGCGCTGCGACTGCAAGAGTTCTCAATTACTTTGCGCGCGGAAATGGCTTCAGAGAATTGAGGCGGATTTCCTGCCCGCAGGACACGGCGCCTTTCCGGCCGCGGCGCAAGCGCGCGTTCGCAAGCATCGTTTACAATTTCATAACAGGATGCTGCTCCCTTCGTCTGGCGTTCGACATTCGTCGCGCACGCGAGGAGCGAGTTATGGACGAGGCCAGCTCTCCAAACGAGACGTCCGCCGAAACGGATAAGGAAGCGCGCGAGAAGAAAGCCGCCAGCGTGGATCCTGAGACCGAGGTCAAAGTGTCCGCTTGCGAAGCCGCGACATTGGTCTCCGACAATGAGTCCGCGGATTCTGGCAGAAAGGTCGAGATCAAGATCAATCTCGGGTTCGATAACCAGGCGCTGCAAAACTTCCTGTCGTCCCTCAACGACACGCATCGATTGCAGCCCCAGACGCCCGAATACATCAGCCTGACGGCGCCCTTTCAGGACGCGCCTTTCGCCTCCAGACGGAAGCAGGCCGACGATGATCAGCGCATTGGCGTTTCTCCGATCGCCCTCATTCTGATGTTCGTCGTCGGCTTCGGATTGAAATTGCACTTCCACGACATCCGCTTTCCGGATCAGGCTGCGTCGTCGATCAAGTCGCTGGTCGACAGGATCGTTATGTCGGAATCGCAGGGAATCGCGGACGCTCGAAACAAATTCTCTTCCGCTGTCGGACTGGGGCAATTCGTCAACGCGACCTGGATGGAATTGATCAGGAAGCACCGGCCCGACCTTGTGGGCAATCTCAGCGACAAGGACATTCTCGACTTGCGCAAGGACCCCGACCTGTCTCGCGAGATGACGGCGCGCTATGTCGAACAGAACACCTCGATCCTGATGAAGAAAGGTCTGCCGGTCACGCCCGGCGCGCTGTATCTCGCGCATTTCGCCGGACCGGGCGGCGCGGCGGCGATCCTCTCCGCTCCGGAGGAAGTCGATGCGGCGACGGTGATCGCCAGCGTCGACGGCCAGCCGGCCAAGACCCGCGACAAGATCGTCACCGGCAACCCCTTCCTGAAAGGCTTCACCGTCAAAGACCTCAAGAACTGGGCGAATCTCAAGATGCAGGGCATTCGCATGGAGTTCGGGGCGGCGGCGGACGAAAATCCGGCGCGGCGGGATTGACGGAGATCGCTCCCACCTTGAATTCGGCGCCCGCCTGCATAATTCGCCAGTGCGGCTCTCTTACGAGGACTTCCCAATGGCTGACGAAGAACATCCCACCATTCAGAAGAACAAATATCTTTTCGGAGGCGTCGGCGCCGTTCTCGGCGGTCTGACCGGCGTGGCGATCGGCGGCCCGATCATCGCGCTCGTCGGCGCGGGACTCGGCGGCCTGCTCGGCTACAACATGCTGAAGCGGCTGTGACGCCTAGTCGTCGCGCTGGCAGAGAAAGAGCATCGCCAGCGCGGCGCAGCCAATGAAACGGAAGGCGGCCTGCTGCAGGTCAGGCCCGGTGCGCCACATCTGGAACCATTCGCCGCCGACGGCCATGAAACCCAAGAGGTAAAGGCCGACGGCGAGCGCGAGCCCCGAAATCGCGATGTCTTTGGCGGCGTTGAAACGCGCCGCTTCCGCCTTGCGCGCCAGAATCAGGCGCCACACGCCCGCAAGAACGAGCGCGGCGGCGGAGAACTCGATCCCGATAATGAAGGCGTAGAGCGCCCGATGGAGCGTCACATTCGTGACCGCGCGCCATTCGAGCGGACTGCCGGCCGGCACCTGGTCCATCGACATCACATGGCTGACGACGTCGTAATTCGTGTTGTAGTCCGTCACATTATTGATCGCGACAAGAAGTATGAGCACGCCCAGCGCGGCGGCCAGAAAAATCTTTGAATATCTAATCAGCATCTCGATACTCCCGGCGGCAGCCTAGCACGACCTGAGCCATTGATCTTGCGGCGCGAGGGCTTACAACACAGTCAGGTCTCCCTTCGGACATGAGTCCATGATCGATCTCCATTACTGGCCGACGCCCAACGGACACAAAGTCACGATTTTTCTCGAAGAGACAGGACTCGCCTATCGGATCAAACCGGTCGACATCGCCAAAGGGGACCAGTTCAAACAAGAGTTTCTCGCGATCTCTCCCAATAACCGAATGCCGGCCATTGTCGATACGGCTCCATCCGACGGCGGCGCTGCCGTCGCGCTGTTCGAATCGGGCGCGATCCTCGTCTATCTCGCCGAGAAGACCGGGCGCCTACTTCCGGCCGAGCTTCACGGCCGCGCGCGCACGCTGCAGTGGCTGTTCTGGCAGGTCGGCGGACTCGGCCCGATGGCCGGCCAAAATCACCACTTCGCCAAATATGCGCCGGCGAAAATTCCCTATGCGATCGAACGCTACCGGAACGAGACGGGTCGGCTCTACGGCGTGATGGACGGCCAGCTCGCCAAGACGCCCTATCTCGCCGGCGAATATTCGATCGCCGACATCGCCTGCTATCCCTGGATCGTTCCGCATGAGGATCAGGGGCTGGATCTGCACGATTTCCCCTATCTCAAGCGCTGGTTCGAGGCGATCCGGTCCCGGCCGGCGGTGATCCGCGCCTATGCGGCGGGCGCCCCTTACGAGCGTCGCCTCGATTTCACGGCGCTGGAGCGCGAAATACTTTTCGGCCAGACGGCCGAGCGTGGCGGCGCAAAATAGGCTATGGCTGCGCGGCCATTCGAACGAAGGACAGGCCGCATCCATGTCGAACGACCGTCAAACCGCCGCGCAAGAAACCGCCAAGGCGCTGATCGAAGTGCAAGCGGTGCTCGTGAACGTCGAGAAGCCGTTCATCACGACCGCGGGCTGGGCGTCGCCGGTCTATATCGACATGCGCCGGGTCATCGCCTTTCCGCGGCTCCGTCGTCGCCTCGTCGATTTCGCGACTCGCACGATCGAATGCGACATCGGCTATGAATCGCTCGATGTCGTCGCGGGCGGCGAGACGGCCGGCATTCCCTACGCCGCCTGGATCGCCGACAGCCTGATGTTGCCGATGCAATATGTGCGCAAAAAGCCCAAGGGCTTTGGGCGCAACGCGCGCATCGAAGGCGATGTGATGGAGGGCGGCCGCGCATTGCTCGTCGAGGATCTGGCGACCGACGGCGGCTCGAAGAAGGATTTCGTGCAGGCGCTGCGCGACTCGGGACAGCGCTGCGACCATGTTTTCGTGTTCTTCTTCTATGACATTTTCGCAGGCGCGCGCGAGGAGCTGGCGGCGCTCGGCATAAGCCTACATACGCTCGCAACCTGGCGCGACGTGCTCGCCGTCGCGCGCGCGCACAAATATTTTTCGGATCAGGCGCTCAGCGAAGTCGAAGCCTTCATCGAAGATCCCGTCGCCTGGTCGGCGGCGCATGGCGGACTCGCCAAGGCGAAGGCGTAGAGGCGCCGTTCAGCTGCAGCGGATGAATTCGCGATAGAGCCACCCGAGCCGCTTGCCGCCTGCGCTCGAGACATAAGCCCATGGCTTGCCGTGATCGTCCTTGCCGTAGCGCTGCACGACGACCGCCTGTCCGTTCTCGACGGCGCCGATGACCTTCTTGTGCTGATCGCGGATGGCGATCGAAGCGCTCGTGGCGTCCATCGCCGTGCAGCGGTCGCCGGAGAGCTCAGCGGCTCCCCAAACGGCGGCGGCGGCGGCGGCGGCCAAAGTCAGGCCGGCGAAAGGCGCAAGCTTTCCAGACATGTTAGCCCTCCCGGTTCGATTGGAAAGAATTATAGTCAAGGCTCGCTCGTCGCGAAATTGCGCCCGCGCACATGGAGCCGCTATGCATCGTTTAGTGTTTTTTCACGTCGGGGCGCGTTCTGCGCCCTATGCGCGCGCCGACGCGTCACGGCCAGGCTTCACGCGCCTCGCCCGCGTCGCCTCTGATATTCCGGAGGCGCGCACGCTCTTTCCGGAGTTCCATATAGCGCAGCATTCCCCGCGTTCGACCGGGCCTGCCGTCGACAGCGGCGTGAAAAACTGGAGCTTCGGCGCGCTTTCGGCTTTTTCGATCCTCGCTCATGGACGAAGCCAAAAACGTCCCGGAGCGCGCGGGCGCATCGTAACGCGCTGGTTCCGAAAGAAGAGCCGGGCGCCCGCGCCCGCCGCCTGATCTGAATCTCCATGCGTCCTTCTGTGCTCGATCCCTTTTTCGGTCGCATCGCCGCGCTGCCCGGCGTCGGACCGAAAACCGCCAAACTGTTCGACCGGCTCCTCGCCAGGCCTGGGACGGAAGCGCGGCTCGTCGACCTGCTGTTCCATCTTCCAGCGAACGTCATCGATCGGAGCGCGCGCCCGACGATCGCCGCCGCCCCTCTCGATACGATGGTTGTTCTGAAGGCGCGCGTCGCCGAGCATCGCCGCCCGCAAGGCCGATATTCGAAATCGCCCTATCGCGTGCTTGTCGAGGACGACACCGGCGACGTCGAACTCGTCTTCTTCCTCGCCAATTCCGACTGGATCGAACGCAGTCTGCCGCTGGGCGCGACGCGCTGGATCTCGGGACGCATCGAGCTTTATGACGGGCGCCGCCAGATCGTCCATCCGGACCGCGTGCTCGATGAAGCGGGATTTGAAAAACTCCCCGCCTTCGAGGCGGTCTACGGCCTCACCGAAGGTCTGCAGGCGCGCTACGTCCTGCGCGCGACCGAAGAAGCGCTCGCGCGCCTGCCTGGGCTGCCCGAATGGCAGGACGCGAGCGTTCTCGCCGCGAACAGGCTTCCCGGCTTCGGCGAGGCGCTGCGCGCCGCGCACCGGCCCGACAACGCCGATGCGCTCTCGCCGCAGCATCCAGCGCGCCAGCGCCTTGCGCTCGATGAGTTGCTCGCAAGCCAGCTCGCGCTGCGACTCATCCGCGCGAAGATGCGGCGTCCGCCAGGCCGCGCGCATGCGGGCGATGGCCGCTACGCCCGGGCGATCGAATCCGCCCTGCCATTTCGCCTGACGCGCGCGCAGCAGCGCACGCTTGCGGAGATTCGCGCCGACCTCGCCTCGGAAAAACGCATGTTGCGGCTTGTTCAGGGCGACGTCGGCTCCGGCAAGACGATCGTCGCGGCGCTCGCGATGGCGAGCGTGGCGGAGACCGGCCGGCAAAGCGCGCTGATGGCGCCGACCGAAATCCTCGCGCGACAGCATGCCGAGCGGCTCGCGCCATTGTTCGAGCCCGCCGGGCTGCGCGTCGCGCTGCTGACCGGCCGCGCCAAAGCGAGCGAGCGCGCCGCGCTCCACGCCGCCATTCTGTCGGGAGAGATCGACGTCGTGATCGGCACGCATGCGCTGGTGCAAAGCGATCTCGCCTTTCGCGACCTCGGTCTCGCCGTCGTCGACGAGCAGCATCGTTTCGGGGTCGAGCAGCGACTGGCGCTCGGCGCCAAGGGCGACGCCGTCGACGTTTTGGTCATGACGGCGACGCCGATCCCGCGCACGCTGGCGCTGACCGCGTTCGGCGACATGGACTGCTCTGCGCTCGACGAAAAGCCGCCCAGTCGAACGCCGGTGTCGACGCGCGCGCTTCCGGCCGATCGAATCGATGAGGTCGCCGCGGGGCTGCGGCGCGCGCTGGCGCAGGGTGCGCGCGCCTATTGGGTCTGTCCGCTCGTCGAGGAGAACGAAGAGTTGGATCTCGCGGCGGCGCAAGAGCGCCATGCCGATCTCGCAAAGCTTTTCGGAACGACGGTCGGCCTCGTTCACGGCCGCATGAAGGGGGTCGAAAAGGACGCCACGATGGCCGCGTTTCAACGCGGCGACATCAAAATTCTCGTTGCGACCACGGTCATTGAAGTCGGCGTCGACGTTCCGGAAGCGACGATCATGGTGATCGAGCACGCCGAACGCTTCGGCCTTGCGCAGCTGCATCAACTGCGCGGACGCGTCGGGCGCGGCGCCGCAAAATCCTCATGCCTGCTTCTTTACAAGGGGCCGTTGAGCGAAGCGGCGAAGGCGCGCCTGATGATCATCCGCCAGACGGAAGATGGGTTTCGCATTGCCGAGGAAGATCTCCGCCTGCGCGGCGAAGGCGAAATTCTCGGCGTGCGGCAGGCCGGTCTGCCGAGTTTCCGTCTGGCTGATCTCGCCGCCCACGCGCGACTTCTCGCCATCGCGCGCGACGACGCCGAACTGATCCTGCGCCGCGATCCCGAACTGACGAGCGACAGAGGCGAGGCGCTGCGCGTCCTGCTTTATCTTTTCGAGCGCGACGAAGCCGTTCGGCTGCTGCGCGCCGGCTGACGCGGTTCGATCGGCGTCGATTCTGGATCACATGCGCCGCGCGACCACCACGCGATTGCTGTTGACGCCCTTCACATTGTTCGCGACGCCCCAGCAATTGCTCGTCTTGGTGAAACTCTGTTCGTTGACGAGCACGCCCAACCGCTCGAACGGAAGATCGTCGAGCGCGCGCCAGACCAGCTGTTCGAGCGGAAGCGCGCCGCCCCTGACTTCGCCAACCTCATAAGCGACATGGCCGCCCGGCTTCACCACGCGCGCCAATTCCTGGAAAACTCCGCGCGTCATCAAGCGCCAGTCCTGCGGCGAGCGGAGTTGCGAAATGCCGAGGCGTTCGGGATCAACGCCAGCAAACCAGTTGCGCAGCCAATTGTCGCCGCGGTAGTCGACGACGTCGAGAAACGGCGGCGAGGTGACGACGAGATCGACCGCGGCGTCGGCGACATGCTCCAGGCGGCCGGCGTCCGTCACGGCGAGTCGCGCGTCGCTGACAGGCGGCGCGCCCTCTGCGAGCAGCGCACGCGATTTCTTGAAAATCAGCTCGGCGACGTTACGCGACGGCGGCGTTTGCGCGCGACGCGCGTTGATCTTCAGCTGCGCCTTCACGGAAACGGCCTGGTTCGGCGGCATGGTGTAGACTGAAAAGAATCCCGGCGAGTGGCCCGTCAAACGGTTGAGCGCGACCATTCGGATCCAGTCGTCGACGCCGTCGAGGCCGCCGTCATTCGCGCGCGCGAGCAGGTATCGCCGCAGGGCGCAGATCTGCCGCAGCGTCTCCGGGTGATAGAAGGCCAGCAGATCGTCGCATTCGATCTCGCCGCGCCCCCAGGGCGCAGCCGCAAGCCGCGCTTCGATCTCGCACAGCGCAGGCGGGCGCAGCCGTGGGCGAGTCAACAGCAGCGATAGCGGATTGGCGTCCGAGCCGATCGCGTTCCGCCCCATCAGCGCCGCCTGCAGCACAGTTGTGCCGCGGCCCATGAACGGATCGCAGACCGCGTCCCCCGGCTGCGTCAGCCGCTCGATGAAGAACGCCGGGAGCTGCGGCTTGAAGCAAGCGCGATAGCTGATCTCATGCAGAGGATGCCCGCGCCTTTGCGCAGAGGTCCAGAAGGCGTTGATGCAATAGGGAACGCCGTCCGTGACGATCGCGCGGGTCGGCGCGCCAAAATCCGACCGGGCAAGGTCGTGAAAAAATCCGCCGTCAGCGAGCTTCGGAGCAGCTCCCATGCCTCAGTCGCGCTGCCGGTCGGCGAGACACGGCAATGATTTGATCCGCGCGCCGGCCGCGCGGCGAGCGAGGGAAAGCTCATATTGAGTCTGCAGCTCGAGCCAATCTTCCGGCTCGACGCCAAACCAGTGTCCGAGTCGCAGGGCCGTATCGGCGGTCACCCCCCGCTGGCCGTTGATGATGGCGGTGACCCGATTGACGGGCACGTCGATGTCGCGCGCCAGATCCGACGCCGTCAGGCCGAGCTCGTGCAGGTGACGGGCAAGAATTTCGCCAGGATGCGACATCCCATTCTCCATCGACGCCAGTTTCCGGTTTGACGGCCGCGCGCGAACGCTTTGGCCGCGCACGCGCATCAACCGGCGCGCGTTCGCAGGCCCATCGCGCCGAACGCCGCTCAAAAGTCTTCTGGTGAGCTCTTCATGGTAGCGGCCCATGCTCCGCCCCCGCCGAATATCGTTTTCGTAAACCATCTTATATGGCCCGTAAACTCGGCTGGACGGCTAAGCGCTCTCGCCTTCGATCCATCTTGCGCGCGTCTCGGCGATGAACTCCACGAGACAACCGGCGGCGATCGCCGCGCGCAGGCCTCCCATCAGCTCCTGATAGTAGGCGACATTCGCCTGAGTCAGCAGCATCATCCCAAGGATTTCCCCCGCTTTCACGAGGTGATGCAGATAGGCGCGGGAATAGTCGCGCGCCGCCGGGCAGGACGATTGCGCATCGAGCGGCCGCGGGTCGTCGGCATGGCGCGCATTGCGCAACGTCACCCGGCCGTGGCGGGTGTAGGCAAGGCCATGCCGGCCGGCGCGAGTCGGCATTACGCAGTCAAACATGTCGATTCCCCGCGCGACGGCCTCGACGATGTCGTCCGGGGCGCCCACGCCCATCAGATATCGAGGCTTCGATTCGGGCAAATGCGGGGCGGTCGTCTCCAGCATGTCGAGCATCACCGCCTGAGGCTCTCCGACCGCGAGACCGCCCACGGCGATCCCGTGGAAATCCATGCGCGCCAGCGCCTTCACGCTTTCAATTCGAAGCCGCTTGGACTCCCCGCCCTGCACGATGCCGAACGCCGCCCGGCCCGGGCGCTCGCGAAAGGCCGCCCGCGAGCGCTCCGCCCAACGCAGCGACAGACGCATCGCGCGCTCCGCCTCGTCCTCCGAACACGGAAGACGCACGCATTCGTCGAGTTGCATCTGAATGTCCGAGCCCAGAAGATCCTGAATCTCCATCGAACGCTCGGGCGAAAGATGATGTCGCGAGCCGTCGATGTGCGACTGGAAGGTGACGCCGCTTTCATCGAGCTTGCGCAGCTTCGCAAGCGACATCACCTGAAAGCCGCCGGAATCGGTCAGGATCGGATAAGGCCAGCGCATGAATTCATGCAGGCCGCCGAGCCGCGCGATCCGCTCTGCGCCGGGCCGCAGCATCAGATGATAGACATTGCCCAGCAGGATGTCCGCGCCCGCGGCGCGCACGTCTTCGACGAACATCGCTTTCACGGTCGCCGCCGTGCCTACGGGCATGAATGCAGGCGTGCGTATCGTCCCGCGCGGCGTCAGAATTTCGCCCTGGCGCGCAAGGCCGTCCGTTGCGTGAACGGAGAATGAGAAAGCCTGCGTCACGTCCTGTCCTTTGCGCCGAGCGCCGCGATTTTCACGATGCGATAGAGGCCGCTGTCGCTCTCATTGAACCATACGGTGAAAACGGAGCCGACGTTCATCGTCGCTTCGCGCAGATCCGTTCGCCAGTTTTCGCCACGCCCGAAGTCGATCGTCCCGTCTCGGCGAAGGATGAACGGGCGCGCGCGCGCGTCGTCGAGCGCAAACGCGCCGAACACATCCCATGTCGAAACGATGCGCGCACCGTCAATGCGCGCGTCGATCGTCATCGGCGCTTCTCTCGGATCGTCCCGCCAGAGCGCCAGAATGCGCATGTCGCAAGGCTGGTTCATGGATCGCAACGCTGCAACAGACAGGCGTCGCCATAGGAATAGAAGCGATAACCGCTCTCAATCGCATGCGCATAGGCGGCCTTCATGCGCTCGAGCCCGGCGAACGCGGCGACGAGCATAAAGAGCGTCGAGCGCGGAAGATGAAAATTGGTGAGCAGCATATCGACGGCGCGAAACCGATAGCCGGGCGTGATGAAGATGCCAGTGCGCGCCGCATAAGGCGCAATACGCCCGTCGTCCGTCGCCGCGCTCTCGAGCACGCGCAGCGCCGTGGTCCCGACGGCGACGATCCGTCCCCCCTTCGCCCGCAAATCGTTCAGCGTCTCGGCGGTTGGCGCGTCGACCCGCGCGAATTCTTCGTGCATCTTGTGCGCATCGGTGTCTTCCGCCTTTACGGGCAGAAAGGTGCCGGCGCCGACATGAAGCGTGACGCGCTGCACGCCGACGCCCGCCGCTTGAAGCGCGGCAAGCAGTTCCGGCGTAAAATGCAGACCGGCCGTCGGCGCGGCGACGGCGCCCGCTTCTTGCGCGAAGATCGTCTGATAGTCCGTCTCGTCTTGCGGATCGGCCGAACGCTTGCCCGCGATATAAGGCGGCAGCGGCATGACGCCCGCCTGTTCTATTCCGGCGTCGAGAGCCGGTCCGCGAAGTTCGAAGACGAGCGTGATGTCGCCTTCGTCTCCTTTTGCTTCGACGCGGGCGTCGAGCGCGCCGCCGTCGCCGACGAAGCGGATGCGGTCTCCAACCGCGAGCTTCTTCGCCGGGCGCATCAGCGCCCGCCACCGGAAGGCGTCCAGCCGTTCGATCAACGTCGCTTGGACATTCGCAGCCAACTCGCCGCGCAGGCGCCGGCCGGCAAGCCGCGCGTGAATGACCCGAGAATCATTGACGACGAGCGCGTCGCCGGGCCGGAGATAGTTGGGCAGATCGCGAACGATCCTGTCCTCGAAACGCCCTTTCGACGGAACGACGAGCATGCGCGCGCTGTCGCGGGGGCTGGCCGGTCGGAGAGCGATCCTGTCTTGCGGAAGGTCGAAATCGAAGAGATCAACGCGCATGCCGAGCCTGCAAAAACCATACGCCCGGCAAGGTCAAGACGCTTTGCGCCGCCTATCCCGCGGCGGCGCCGGATTCGCCGTCGATCCGCGCCGCTCGGAATCGCTTCTAACGATGCTTCAAGAACTCTCATGCGCACGCGCCCACGGTTGCGGGCGCGCGCTCAATAGCAGGCTTGCGAACGCAGATGAGGCGATCAGCCGAGCGTCGCCTTGACGATCTTGTCAGGATCGCTTACCGGCTCGCCGCGCTTGATCTTGTCCACATTATCCATGCCCGAGACCACCTCGCCCCAGACCGTGTATTTGTTGTCGAGGAAGCGTGCGTCGTCGAAGCAGATAAAGAACTGCGAATTGGCGCTATCGGGGCTTTGTGCGCGCGCCATCGAGCAGGTGCCGCGCACATGCGGCGCGCTGTTGAATTCCGCCTTGAGGTCCGGATATTTCGATCCGCCCGTGCCGGTGCCCCTTGGGCAGCCCGTCTGCGCCATGAAGCCGTCGATCACGCGGTGAAAGACGATGCCGTCGTAGAACCCTTCCGACACAAGCTTCTTGATATGCGCGACGTGATTGGGCGCGAGGTCCGGGCGAAATTTAATGACGACCGGCCCCTTGGTCGTCTCGAGCGTCATGGTTTCGGCGGCTTCAGTCATTGGCGCTTCCTTCGATTGTCTTTGCAGCGTGACGGCTCTTGAACTCAGCTCTCGTCGCCGGCGACGCGCATCTTGATGATCTTGTCCGGATTGTCGACGATGCCGTTGTTCGACTTCGAGCCCTTCTTGATCTTGTCAACGACGTCCATGCCCGACACGACTTCGCCGAACACCGTATATTTGCCGTTGAGCTGCGGCGCGTCCGCATAGCAGATGAAGAACTGCGAATTGGCGGAATCATTATCGCCCGGCTGGCGCGCCATTCCGAGCGTGCCGCGCTTGAACGGCGTATCCGAGAACTCGGCCTTGAGGTCGAGATAGCGAGAGCCGCTCATGCCCGTGCCGGTGGGATCTCCAGCCTGCGCCATGAACCCGTCGATGACGCGATGAAACACGATGCCGTCGTAGAAATGCTCTTTGGCGAGCTTCTCGATGCGTTCGACATGCTTGGGCGCGAGATCAGGCCGCAGCTTGATGGTGACGCGACCGTCCTTGGTGTCGAGGTAGAGGGTGTGATCTTCGGCGGCGCGCGCGGGCGCGGCGCTCAGCGCGGCGACGGTTGCGGCGGCAAGTAGCAGACGGCGGGTAAGTTTCATGAAGCCTCCCTATGTATTGCCGCGCCTTTTTATGGCGCGTTCGAGCGCTGCGACGGACGCGGCCGGCGCAAAAGCCGACACGTCGCCGCCCAGCGCCGCGATCTGGCGCACGAAGGTTCCGCTGACATGGCGTAGCCCTGGCGAAGCAGGCAGGAAAATCGTGCGAATGTCGGGCGCAAGCGTCCCGTTCATGCCCGCCATCTGCATCTCATAGTCGAAATCGGCGCTGTCGCGCAAACCGCGCAAAATGGCGCAGGCGCCGTGCTGGCGCGCCGCCTCGACGACCAGGCCGTCAAAGCCGGCGACGTCGAATGCGCATGACGCGCCGACCCCGGCGCAGGCGTCGCGAATGACCGCCGCGCGTTCGTCGAAGGCGAGCCAGGGCGCCTTGCCGTGATGCACGCCGATCGCGACGACGATCCGGTCGAAGAGCGCCGCGCCCTGCGCCATCACGTCGAGATGGCCGAAGGTCAATGGGTCGAAAGTCCCGGGATAAAGCGCCGTCCGCGGGGTCGTTATGGAAGTGGCCGACATGGCAGGGGTATAGGTGATTTTTCGCCGCTTCGCGAATTGGCTGGTCGGACCCGCGAAACCGCGCATCGCCGCCGCGACGGCCGTCGGCCCCCGATCGCGCCGGCTTGCCGCCTTTCGACGGCCTCCCCTACTCCCAGGTTGCGCCGAGCGCTACAATAGCATTGGCGCATCCGGCGTAGAGGGCCGGACGCCTTCGAAGGAGACTCCAGGATGGGACTTTTGGATTTTCTGACCGGCAAGAACAAGCAGCCGCCCGCGCCTGCGCCCGACGCCCCCAAGTCATTGGCCGAGGAGATCGCAAAAGCGGACGAGCCCCCGGCGACCGGCGGCTCGGCTGCGTCTGAAGCCTTTTATGTGGTGAAGGAAGGCGACACGCTTTGGAAAATCGCGGAAGCGCATTACGGCGCCGGCAAGGGCGCAAAATACATGGCGATCTTCGAGGCCAATCGGCCGTTGCTGACCGACCCTGACAAGATCCAGCCCGGCCAGCGTCTGCGCATTCCCGAGGCGACCGCCCATGTCGCCGCCGGCGAGTGGAAACCGCCGAGCGAAATCGCCGGCAAGCAAACCTAACGACCGCTTCGGTCGTCGGGAGCGGATGTCGGCCAGGCAGGGTCAGGCCGTGGCCAGATCAGACCTTCGTCGCTTCGAAGGGCGGGACATTGCGCGCAAATTTTTCGAGCCAGTCGACGAGGCGCGGGCGGGTTTCGCGCCACGCGCCATCGAAACGCAGATCGAGATAGCCGAGCGCGCAGGCGACGGCGATCTGGCCGATGTCGACCGACCCGGCCGGCGGCGCGGCGTCGAGCGTGTCGAGCGCACGGTCGATCTTGCCTTGCTGAAGCGCGATCGCCTCGCCGTAGCGCAAGGACTCGGGGCGCGTGAAGGTTTCGTAGCGGATCAACAATGTGGCGTCGTTGACGCCGTCGCCGAGGGCCTGCAGGCGCAACGCCGCGAAGCGCGCCGACGGATCGGCTGGAATGATCCGCCCGCCGCCGGCCAGATGGTCGAGATATTCGGCGATGACCCGGCTGTCGTAGAGCGACGCGCCGTCCTCCAAAACCAGAGTCGGGATTTTGCCGAGCGGATTCTGACGACGAAGGCTGTCGGCCGGGTCCGACGCATCGGCGGCGAGGATTTCGATCCGTTCCGTCAGCCCGAGCAAATCGGCTGCGATTCTGATCTTTCTGGCGTAGGGCGAGGCGGGGGAGTAGCGAAGAACGAGCATCGGGCGTTTCCTATCATCGGCGTCGCCGATCAACAACGCCGCGCGTCGCCTCGGCCTAGGCATGTTGTCCGGCGCGACGTCATGCGTCCGCGCCGCGCAGACTTATTCGCTGACGAGCCACGCGATCCGGTAGCCACCGCCTTCGCCCTGCGCCATTCGCCGAGCGAGAAACGGCAGGAGCGTTCGCGCTTCTTCCTCGAATGTGAACGGGGGGTTGACCACCGCCAGTCCCGACATGCGCAAACCTGTTCCGTCTCCCCCGACGCCGAGCGAAAGACTCAAGATGCGTCTTATGCCGCTGGCGCTCAGCCGGTCATGAAATCTGCCAACGTCGCTCTCGTTCTTCGACGGATGCCAGATCGCGTAAATCCCCGAGCTCCATTTCGCATAGGCTTTCGCGAAGGCGTCGAAAGCGGCGTCGAACTCGTCTTCACGTTCGAAAGGCGGATCGATCAGAACGAGCCCGCGCCGCTCCTTGGGCGGGACATATGCGCCGAGGCCGGTGTAGCCGTCGAGATGAACGGTCTTGATGCGCGCGTCGCGCGCGAAGCGGCGTCGCAGCGCCGCAAAAGCGTCGGGCCGCAGCTCACAGAAAATCGCGCGGTCCTGAGAGCGCATTAGTTTCTGCGCGATGACCGGCGAGCCTGGATAAAGCGCGGGCCTCCCTTCCTCATCGAGCGGCCCCAAACAGTCGATATATGGCGCAAGCAACGCGCGAACTTCCGCGCTCGCCCCGGAAAGATCGGCGAGGCGTCCGACCCCGCCGCGCCATTCGAGCGTGCGTTCCGCCTCCTCCGCCGCAAGATCATAGGCGCCCTCTCCCGCATGCGTGTCGATCACGCGAAACGGCGTCTCCTTGCGCTTGAGATAGAGCAGCAGCCGCGCCAACAGCGCATGTTTGAAGACGTCGGCGAAGTTGCCGGCGTGAAAGCCGTGGCGATAGTTCATCGGAGCTAAAGAGGCGCGGGCGCGCTGATTTCCCGAACGTGGCAGCCGCGCTGCGTAATCTCGGGACAGGCGCGAAACTCGCGCAGGTCCTTGGAGAGGCAAATCCGCACGCCGTCCATGACGCCCCGCCGGCACGACACCGCCATCATGC
This sequence comes from Methylocystis sp., assembly GCF_050251305.1. GTDB lineage: Bacteria > Pseudomonadota > Alphaproteobacteria > Rhizobiales > Beijerinckiaceae > Methylocystis. Next base: position 90,186 of record NZ_JBFWNB010000002.1, read on the forward strand.
CCGGCCGCAGCCTTGGATTGGCTTCGTAGAATGCGCGTTCGACGTCGATCGGCGTGAAGGTCTGGTCGCGCACGGGTTTGACGAACAGCGGCGGGATCGTGACGGCGGCATGGGCGCGCGCGACGTCGGCAAAATAGTCGCTCGGGCTTTTTCCGCTGCAGACTCCGTGCTTGCGCCACTCGTAGCGGGCAAGCCGTTCGTCAGGAAACAGGCCAGCCGCCTTTTCCAGCGCCACGCGCGACGGCGCGCGCGCCCCGGCGCATTCGCTGGGAAAGCCCTTTTCATATTGCGGCCACAGTCCATGGACGACGAAGCCGAGCCCCTTGCCCGGCTCGCATTGGTCGCGCGCGCCCTCGACGCTTTCGCAAAAGCCCGGCGACCAGCTGAGCGCCAATACGTAGAAGTCGAAATCGCGCGTCGCGGTCGCGCCTGTCCGCGCCGCCGCCCGTTCGGCGCACCCTTCGCCTGCACAGTCAGCGTCATTCGCCCTGGCGGCTGAAAATCCAGCAAGTGAAACGGCGCCGACGAAAAGGACCCCCACGGCGCAACGCGCCAATGCTCTCTTCATAGGAAAAACTCTACAAAATGGAGCGCTAGGGTCCTGCAGCGCGACACATGGGGCTGAAGGCGTGATTGCGGTCCAGTCCCACAACGCACCATGTCACGCCCGGTCCAGCGCCGATAAAACCCAAGCCTTCTCCGATATTGTAAACAACTTCGCGGCTGACGCCATCGTTGAAAAGCGCCAATGCGCGACAGTAGCGGCGGGGAATATAGCTCAGGCCATTGTTGCGGACGCCGTATTCCCGGACCCGGTCAAACGCCGTGATGACCAGCGGAGAGTTCCAGTACCAGGCCTCTCTGGCGGCGAAATCCTTGACGATCTGATCCAGAATCGTCGGATCGACGCAATAGGGCGTGAGCCCGGAATAAGGCAGAATGCGAAATTCCGCCGGAGGATTTTCCTCGCGCGCCGGCTGCGCGAGCGCGGCGGCCCCGCCCAGCGCAAAAAGCGCGATCGCGGCGGTTCGCACGCAAACGCCGCCCATTCCACGATTAAGGCGCCGCATCTCGCATCTCCAAATTCTGCTCAGTTACCGCGATTGACGCCAAAAGGATGGCGCGCGTCAAGGCGCTGATCGGAACTATTAAGTCAAGAATCGCAAGCAGGATGCCAAGCCGCCCCGGGCGCGCTATAATGCGCCCATGTTCATGAGCAGGCAAACCACACGCCGAATTGTGGCGCTCGTTCTTGGCGCCTTGTTGACGGCGACCGCGCCGGACCTGTCGTTCGCGCAGGATCCGTTTACCGAATTTTTTGGCGGGCTGTTCGGCGAGGGCCATCAGCACCGTGGCGGGGGGGCTCGTCGCGAGCAGCGGGTGCGACGAATCATGCCGCACAGGGAAAATCGCGGGCCGACCTATTGGCACAGCCAATCCGAAAAATCGCGGCGCGCTGCGAAACGTAGCTCCGAAAGCACGACGACAGACCAGTCTCAGGCAGCCGCCACGACGGAGCCGACGTTCTTTGTCGCGACGGTCGGCGATACGCTGGGCCTGCTCCTCGCCAACGGCCTGAAGGATGGGTTCTCGGACCGCCCGGACGTCGCCATCCTTAAGCAGGGCAAGGAAAGCAGCGGCCTTGTGCGCGACGACTTCTACGATTGGCCGAAGGCCGCGAAAGAGATCGCGGGCGGCGCGCAAAAGATCAATGTCGCCGTCGTGATGCTTGGAAGCAACGACCGTCAGGCCATCCAACAAGGCGGAGAAACCGTCGAACCGCTGTCGCCGCGCTGGCGAGAGCTTTACGCCGCGCGAGTCGACGCGGTGATCGACGCTTTCAGGGAAAAAAATATTCCCGTCATTTGGGTCGGTCTGCCCGTGATGAAGAACGAGCGACTATCCGCCGATATGGCGCAACTCAACGAGATCTTTAAGGAGCGCGCGGCCCAGGCCAACATCCCCTATGTCGACCTCTGGGAAGCGATGACCGACGAACATGGGCAATACAGCGCGTTCGGGCCGGACATCAACGGCCAGATCGTCAAGCTGCGCTCTGCGGACGGCGTGCACTTCACCGAGGCCGGCGCGCGCAGCGTCGCGCATTTCGTCGAAGGCGAAATCAAGAAATATTACGACGCCTATCGTCAGCAGGCGCCCGTCGCTGACGCGCCGGCGGCGCCAGCGCCCGCCGCGGGAGGCGCGGCGCCGTCCGAACAGCCGGTGGCGGCGGCCCCTGCGGATGGACAGCCGATCATATTCCGCTCGCCCGTCGCCGGCCCCTCCGCGGCGCCGACCCTGCCGGAACGGCCCGCGATCGGCCCGACGCAGCAACTGACGGGCGCCAGCGGAACGGCGACGGAGCTTGCGCGACGCAGCGTTGCCGGGAAGCAGCCCGCATCCGGGACGCCCGAACAGGCGCTCGTGCGACATGTGTTCATCGAGGGCGGAGATCAAAATCCGCGCAACAATCGCGCCGACGACTACAGCTGGCGACCGCCCGCAAACGCCGCTTCACAGCCGCGCTAACGATTTGTGCGCTGGCGCACGGAACGCTTTCCGGTGGTTTTGCATTCTCTCTGCACGACAGGGAAATTGTGGAGCCGCCGTTATGTCCCAGCACAACTTCATCGCCCGCCGCTTGCTGAAGGTCGCCGCCGTCGCCGCTATCGCGGGACTTTCGGCGACCGCCGTGAACGCTCAGGAACGCTCCTTCATGGCACTCTTCGATCCGACGGCCGGCGCGCAGGAGATGACCGCGTCCTACTATGACGCCCGCGAGCAGCAGGCCTATTACGGGGACCAGGATCAGCAGGCCTATTACGCCTCTCAGGATCCTCAGGCCTATTACGGATCGCAGGATCCCCAGGCCTACTACAACGGCGGCCAGGAAGACGGCCGGCTGGCGCGCGAATATCCGTCAACGACGCGCGAGCTCGTCCAGGATCCGACCAATGAGCGTCCCGGCACGATCACCGTCGACACCAAGAATCGCTATCTCTATCTGTCACTGTCTAACGGTCAGGCCATGCGCTACGGAGTCGGCGTCGGCCGTCAGGGCTTCACCTGGAAAGGCCGGACGCATATCGGCCGCAAGGAGACCTGGCCCGGCTGGACGCCGCCGGCCGCGATGTTGAAGCGCCGCCCCGATCTGCCGCGCCATATGGCCGGCGGCGAGGACAATCCGCTGGGCGCGCGCGCCATGTATCTCTACTCGGGCGGCCGCGACACGATGTTCCGCATTCACGGCTCCAACGAGCCCTGGACGATCGGACAGGCTGTGTCCTCGGGCTGCATCCGCATGCTGAACACTGACGTGACCGATCTGTTCAGCCGCGTGAAAGTGGGCACCACGGTCGTCGTGCTGTAAGCGAACCCAACGCTGCGCCAAGACAATGCGCCAAGACAACGCGCAAGACAAAAGGCCCCGGCTGCTCGGGGCCTTTTTTTGCGCTCTAGGACGTAGACTCATTATCGCGTAGCCAGACGCGGACGGCGACGAGCTTGAGAGCAGCGAGGAAGTTTACGGCGGTCTTGTCGTATCTCGTGGCGATGCGTCGATAGTGCTTGATCTTGTTGAAGAAGCGCTCGACGAGATTGCGGGCCTTATATAGATGCTTCGAAAAGCAGATCGGGTCTTTGCGGTTGGACTTGGGCGGGATATTGGCCCAGGCGCCGCGCGCGGTCGCTACGTCGCGCAGCGCATTGGCGTCGTAGCCTTTGTCGGCCAGCAGCATGGCGTCCTTGGGCAAATCGGCGATCATTTCCGGCGCACTTTCGATGTCGCTCTTTTGCCCGGCCGTGAGTTTGAGTTTCAGCGGTCGGCCCTTCTTGTCGACGAGCGCGTGGATTTTCGTTGTGAGGCCGCCTCGCGAACGCCCCAGACATCGATCTCGATCCCCCTTTTTGCCGTCGCGCCCTGCTGATGAACACGAACGACGGAGGTATCGATCATCTGCACATCGCCATCATGCGCCTTTACGATGGCATCCATCAGGCGATCCCAGACGCCAGCCTTCCGCCATCGATTGAAGCGATTGTAGATCGTCGTGCGCGGGCCGTAGCGCTCCGGCAAGTCGCCCCAGGGCGCGCCCGAGCGCAGCACCCAGAAAATGCCGTTGAGAACCCGCCGGTCGTCGACACGCGGAACGCCGCGCGGCTTGTTGGGAAGATGCGGCTTGATCGCTTTCCACTCGAAATCCGTGAGCTCATAACGGGCCATGGCGAAAGCTCCTTGAAGGAGCTTGAATCACGCCACCGTCGATTCGGGAATCCCGGTCGCCCCGTTTATGAGTTCACGTCCTAGTCAAGCGAGCAGGTGAACACGAAGTTGGTGAGCGCGGAAAAGGTCACTTGGATGGCGATCCAGACGCCGATCAGCGACCAGGCGAGCTTGTATTTCTCGCGGCCGTAGAGAAACGCGCCGAAGAGCGGCAGGATGAGAAAGAAGAACTGCCAGGGCGTGCTGACGAAGGTATCGCAGTACCAGAGGTTTAACTTTTCACTGACCATTTACTCTCACCTCGGCAGATTGGTTTCGCCCATCAAGAAATCATCCACCGCGTGGGCGCATTGGCGTCCTTCGCGGATGGCCCATACGACGAGCGACTGTCCGCGCCGCATGTCGCCGCAGGCGAAGACCTTTTCGCGGGAAGACTGATAGACGCGCGTATCCGCAGCGACATTGCCGCGCGAATCGAGATCGACGGCGAGCGCCTCGAGCAGCCCTTCGCGCACCGGCGACACAAAGCCCATCGCAAGCAGCACAAGATCGGCTTTGATCTTGAATTCGCTGCCCGGCTCCTCCTGCATTTTGCCGTCGACGCGCACGCAGCGCAGCGCCTTGACCGCGCCTTCCTTGCCCTCGAATTCGCGGGTCAGCACCGAGAATTCCCGGGCCGAACCTTCCTCGTGCGAGGAGGAGGTGCGCAGCCGCAGCGGCCAGTCGGGCCAGGTCAGCAGCTTGTGCTCCTTCTCCGGCGGACGCGGCATGATTTCGAGCTGCGTGACCGATAGCGCGCCCTGGCGCACCGAAGTGCCGATGCAGTCGGATCCGGTGTCGCCGCCGCCAATCACCACGACATGCTTGCCGGTCGCCAGGATCGGCTCATTCGTCGAGAGCGGCTCGCCCGAGACGCGCCGGTTCTGCTGCGGCAGAAAATCCATCGCAAAGTGAACCCCGCGCAATTCGCGGCCGGGAATCGGCAGGTCGCGGGGCTGTTCGGCGCCTCCGGCGAGGATGACGGCGTCATGGCCCGCCACCAGATCGTCCGCCGACAGATCGACGCCGACGTGAACGCCGCAGTGAAATGCGACGCCCTCCGCCTCCATCTGCTGAACGCGCCGGTCGATGAGATGCTTCTCCATCTTGAAATCGGGGATGCCGTAGCGCAGCAGTCCGCCGGGCTTTGCGTGCTTTTCATAGACATGCACGTCGTGGCCGGCGCGCCCGAGCTGCTGCGCCGCAGCAAGCCCCGCCGGCCCCGAGCCCACGACCGCGATCCTCTTGCCTGTCTTGCGCTTGGGCGGCTCGGGAACGACCCAGCCGTGCTCAAAGCCGCGGTCGACGATGGCGCATTCGATCGTTTTGATCGTGACCGGCTGATCCTGGAGATTCAAGGTGCAGGAGGCTTCGCAGGGCGCCGGGCAGACCCGTCCCGTGAATTCCGGGAAATTGTTGGTGGAATGGAGATTGACGAGCGCGCGCCGCCATTCGCCGTGGTAGACGAGATCATTCCAGTCGGGAATCTGATTATTGACCGGGCAACCGTTGTGACAGAACGGAATGCCGCAATCCATGCAGCGCGACGCCTGGTTGCGCGTGGTCTCTTCCGATAAGGGGATGACGAATTCGCGATAGTGGCGAATGCGGTCGGCCGCCGGCTTGTATTTGCGGTCCTGCCGGTCGATCTCAAGAAACCCGGTCACCTTACCCATCGTGTCGCGCACCCCTCGCGCCGCGGGCCGCAGCGGCAACGGTATCCGTCATCGGAGCGGCAATCCTGCCGCAAGCGATTTCGTCCCGGCCCAAGCGCCCCGAGCTGCCGCAATGTTGGATGATTTCTAAACGCTTTCGAGGGGTCGGCGTCAAGCCGCGAAACTTCGGCGCTCGTTTCCGCCGGCCTCGTGGCGCGGGACTAATGAGCGCTGGGGCTCATGCCGCGAGGCGACAGCGCCATGCGAGGCGACCGGCCCTCCCTGACGCGCGCATGCAGCAATTTCACCTGGCGCTGCGCCTTCGCCTCGTAAAGCGCTTCGTCCGCCAAAGCGAGCAACGCTTCGGCGTCGGCGCCATGTTCCGGAACCAGCGCCACGCCGACGCTCACGCCGATCGTCGCGCCAATTTCGTCGCCGAGATCATAGGGCGCCGATATCGAATTCGTCAGCCGTTGGCCCAGATCCGTCGCCTGCTCCGCGCCCAGCCCCTTGGCGAGCACCACGAACTCATCGCCGCCGATTCGCGCCGCCACGTCCGTCGCGCGCAAGGAGTTCCGGAGGCGATCGGCGACGATCTTGAGCAGCTTGTCGCCGGCCGCGTGTCCAAACGTGTCGTTGACCGCCTTGAAGTTGTCGAGATCGAGAAACAGCACCGCGAGATCGGCGCCGCGCCCCGCGCCGCCGCCGTTCAGGCTGGCGTCGACGGCGGCGGCCAGCCCCACGCGGTTCGAAAGGCCGGTGAGCGAATCATGTTTGGCGCGATGGTCATTCTCGCGTTCGGCCAGCATCGTCGCGACAAGCATCTTGTTGAGATTGTAGGAGGCGGCGATCATGGCGGCGAGATAGAACGGCACTTGAATATATACGACATAAAGCAGCGGTTCGCCCGAAAGCGCCGCGCCTACCATGAACGGGCCGAGCGTTGTCAGGATCATTGCACCAGCGAGGCGAGGCGCGGCGAAATTCCGAATTCCGATGCCGCCGACCATGGCGGATCCGGAAAGACAGGCCAGAGTCGCGGAAACCCAGTCGCCAATCGCGAGGCTGATGCAAGCGCCATAGCCGACGCCGCTGCTCCAGAGAAGCTGAAGCACGAAATAAAGATCGGTCGGCGTGGGACGATGGGCGAGGGCGGCGCGTCGGGAGACATTGAGCACGAGAAGACGCACGGCGCCGAGCACGATTTCGAAAATGAACCAGGCGATGAAGGGCGGCGTCTGTTCGCGCGCGGCGATCGCCCCCGAGACGACGATGGTGTTGATGACGCCGCCAAAGAAGACAGGAAGAGTTCCAAACAAGCCGCCGATCAGCTTCAGCTGGATGTCACGCGGCGCGCGTGGGCCCGGATTGACGAGCCAGCGCACCGCGGGCCAGCGCGGCATGCTGTATATTCTGGTGTCCTCACGCATCTGGCTTCCTGGCCATCGTCAAGGAAAACCGTAGTGTTTAAACTGGGTTAGCCCGACTCTCCCCCCTTTAGCCGACCTTACCGAGAAAAGCAAAGCGACGCCTGCGCGCCGCATCGCCAGTCTAGCGTACTTTGCGTTTCATTCGCCTGCAGCCTTGAGCTGTGGCCTCTGCCCTTTGCGCGCATTCATTTCATTGAGCGCCCGCCGATATTCGACCGGCATCACCTTCCGGAACTTGCCCATGTAATTCGGCCAATCCTCCAGAATGGCGCGCGCGCGCGTCGAGCCGGTGTAGCGCAGATGATTGGCGATCAGCTGGCGCAGGCGCTCGGCGTCGAAGCGCGTCATGTCGCTCATCACATCGACGCGGCCATGGCCTTCGAGGTCGCCCGACTGGTGATAGGTTTCAGTCATGACGGTTTCTTCGTCGCGCACGGGCTCAAGATCGACCATTGCGAGATTGCAGCGCGTTGCGAACGCGTCGTCCTCATCCAAAACGTAAGCGATGCCGCCCGACATGCCAGCAGCAAAGTTACGGCCGGTCGCGCCCAGAACGACGACGACGCCGCCCGTCATATATTCGCAGCCGTGATCGCCCGCGCCCTCGACGACGGCGACGGCGCCCGAGTTGCGCACCGCGAAGCGCTCGCCGGCGACGCCGCGGAAATAGCACTCGCCGGCGATCGCGCCATAGAGCACCGTATTGCCGACGATGATCGAACTCGACGGATCGATCTGCTGCGCGTCGCGCGACGGATAGATGATGAGCTTTCCGCCCGAGAGGCCCTTGCCCACATAGTCGTTGGCTTCGCCTTCCAGACGCAGCGTCACGCCGCGCGCGAGAAACGCGCCAAAGCTCTGTCCCGCCGTGCCGGTCGCGCGAATGTCGATCGTGTCCTCCGGCAATCCCGCAAGGCCGTAGATCCTCGCGACTTCGCCAGAGAGCATGGCGCCAGTGGCGCGATCGACGTTGCGGATGGAGGTTTCGATCGAAACCTTCGCGCCGCGATCGAGCGCCGCGCGCGCTTCGGCGATCAACTTGTTGTCGAGAACCTTATCCAGTCCATGATCCTGCGCCGCGCTGTGCCGGATCGCGCCGCCCTCTCCCTCCGGCTTGAAGAACAGCTTGGAAAAGTCGAGGCCGCGCGCCTTCCAATGCGCCATCGCCTTGTCCTTATCGAGCATTTGCATCTGCCCGATCATCTCGTCGAAGCTGCGGTAGCCCATGGCGGCCATGAGTTCGCGCGCTTCTTCGGCGACGAAGAAGAAGTAGTTGATGACATGTTCGGGCAAGCCGACAAATCGCTTGCGCAGAACCGGGTCCTGAGTCGCGACGCCGGCGGGGCAAGTGTTGAGATGGCACTTGCGCATCATGATGCAGCCCGCCGCGATGAGCGGCGCGGTCGCGAAGCCGAATTCATCGGCGCCGAGCAACGCTCCGATCACGACGTCGCGGCCGGTGCGCAATCCGCCGTCGACCTGCACGGCGATGCGCGAACGCAGATTGTTCAAGACGAGCGTCTGATGCGTTTCAGCGAGGCCGATCTCCCAGGGAGAGCCCGCATGCTTGATTGAGGTGAGCGGCGAAGCGCCGGTGCCGCCTTCGAAACCGGAAATCGTCACATGATCGGCGCGGCCTTTGGAGACGCCCGCGGCGACCGTGCCGACTCCCACTTCGGAAACGAGCTTCACCGACACCGCTGCGCGCGGATTGGCGTTTTTGAGATCGAAGATCAGCTGCGCCAAATCCTCGATCGAATAAATATCATGGTGCGGCGGCGGCGAGATCAGGCCGACGCCGGGCGTTGAATGGCGCACTTTCGCGATGACGGCGTCGACCTTATCGCCAGGCAGCTGGCCGCCTTCGCCGGGCTTTGCGCCCTGCGCCATCTTGATCTGAATCATGTCGGCGTTGACGAGATATTCCGTCGTCACGCCAAAGCGCCCGGACGCCACCTGCTTGATGGCGCTGCGCATCGAATCGCCGTTCGGCAGCGGCTTGAATCGATCCGGCTCTTCGCCGCCCTCGCCCGTGTTCGACCTGCCGCCGATGCGATTCATCGCGATCGCGAGAGTCGTATGCGCCTCTCGCGAAATGGAGCCGAACGACATGGCGCCGGTCGAGAAGCGCTTGACGATCTCGCTTGCGGACTCAACCTCGTCGAGTGGAACCGGCGTGCGCCCGTCCTCGTCGGCGCCCTTGATGCGGAAGAGTCCGCGCAGATTGAGCAGCTTCTGGTCCTGCTCGTTCAGAAGCTTCGCGAACGCACGATACTTATCATGCGCATTGCCGCGCACGGCGTGCTGCAGCAGCGACACCGTCTGCGGCGTCCAGCTGTGCGCCTCGCCTCTGATGCGGAAGGCGTAATCGCCGCCGACGTCGAGCGCCTCCTTGTAGACGGGCGCATCGCTGAACGCGAGACGATGTCGACGCACCGTCTCACGCGCGATTTCTTCGAGACCGACGCCTTCGATGCGCGTCGTCGTGCCAGTGAAGAATTCGTCGACAAAGCTTTGCGCAAGACCCACCGCGTCGAAGATCTGCGCGCCGCAGTAGGACTGATAGGTGGAGATGCCCATCTTCGACATCACCTTGAGCAATCCCTTGTCGACCGCCTTGATGAAGCGCTTGACGGCGGTCGGGCCGTCCGTGTCGGCGGGGAACTCATCCGCCGACGCGACAAGCGTCTCAAAGGCGAGATAGGGATTGATCGCTTCGGCGCCGTATCCCGCCAGGCAGCAGAAATGATGGACTTCGCGCGCCTCGCCCGTCTCGACGACGAGGCCGACCGACGTGCGCAGTCCTCTGCGGATCAGATGATGGTGAACGGCGGCGGTCGCGAGCAGCGCCGGAATCGGAATGCGATCCGGCCCCACCATGCGGTCGGAGAGGATGATGATGTTGTAGCGTCCGCTGACCGCCTCCTCGGCGCGTTGGCACAGACGCTGGATGGCGGCGCGCATGCCCTCGGCGCCCTTTGCGGCGTCATAGGTGACGTCGATCGTCTTGGTGTCGAAACTGTCTTCGACCGTGCCGATCCAGCGGATCTTTTCGAGGTCTTCGCTCGTCAGGATCGGCTGCCGCACTTCGAGGCGCTTCTTGTTCGCCGAGCCTTCATGATCGAGGATGTTGGGCCGCGGACCGATGAAGGAAACGAGGCTCATCACCAATTCTTCGCGGATCGGATCGATCGGCGGATTGGTCACCTGCGCGAAGTTCTGCTTGAAATAGGTGTAGAGCAGCTTCTCCTTGTCGGAGAGCGGCGACACGGGCGTGTCCGTGCCCATCGAACCGACCGCCTCCTGGCCGGTGACGGCCATCGGGAACAGCAGCAGGTCGAGGTCTTCCTGCGTATAGCCGAAGGCTTGCTGACGATCGAGCATTGACACGTCCCATCGCGCCGGACGCGTATCGACGGGCTTGAGGTCCTCGAGTTGGATCTGCGTGCGCGACAACCACTCCCTGTACGGATGGGAGTTCGACAGCTCCTTCTTGATCTCGTCGTCCGAAATGATGCGTCCCTGCTCGAGATCGACGAGCAGCATCTTGCCCGGCTGCAGCCGCCACTTCGTGACGATCTTCGATTCAGGAATCGGCAGCACGCCCATTTCCGACGCCATGACGACGAGACCGTCGTCGGTGACGAGATAGCGGGCCGGACGCAACCCGTTGCGGTCGAGCGTCGCGCCGATCTGTCTACCGTCGGTAAACGCCATGGCGGCGGGGCCGTCCCACGGCTCCATCAGCGCCGCATGATGCTCGTAGAACGCCTTGCGATCGGCGTCCATCAGCGGATTGCCGGCCCAGGCCTCCGGGATCAGCATCATCACCGCATGCGCCAGCGAGTAGCCGCCGCGCACGAGGAATTCGAGCGCATTGTCGAAACAGGCGGTGTCGGACTGGCCTTCATAGGAAATCGGCCAGAGCTTGCTGATCTCGTCGCCGAACAGCGGCGAAGAGACCGACGCCTGGCGCGCCGCCATCCAGTTGAGATTGCCGCGCAGCGTATTGATCTCGCCGTTATGGGCGACGAAGCGGTAGGGATGCGCAAGCCGCCACGACGGAAAGGTGTTCGTCGCGAAGCGCTGATGGACGAGCGCAAGCGCCGAGACGAACCGCTCGTCCTTGAGATCGATGAAATATTCGCCGAGTTGCGAGACGAGAACCATGCCCTTGTAGACGATGGTGCGCGACGAGACGGAGACGGCGTAGAATTCGCGACCGCCGTTGCCGAGCGTATAGATCTCGTTCGAGGCGGCCTTGCGCGCGAGATAGATGCGCCGCTCGAATTCGTCGGCGTCGGCCACGTCGGATCCCCGGCCGATGAAGATCTGCGCATGGTGTGGCTCGACGGCTTTCACCGCCTCGCCGAGATCGCTCGAATTGAGCGGAAGCTCGCGCCAGCCGAGAACGACCAGCCCCTCCTCCGCGACCGACTTTTCGATGATGGCGCGCGCCCGCGCGCCCGTTTCAGGATCGCGCGGCAGGAAAAACTGTCCGATGGCGTAATCGCCGGCGGCGGGAAGTTCGATGCCGAGCTTGGCGCACTCGGCCTTGAAGAACTCGTGCGGGATCTGGAGAAGAATGCCGCACCCGTCGCCCAGTTTCGGATCGGCGCCGACCGCGCCGCGATGATCGAGATTGAGCAGAATCTGCAGACCCATCTCGACGATGGCGTGCGACTTCTCGTTGCGCATGTTGGCGACGAAGCCGACGCCGCAGGAGTCGTGCTCCTTGGCGGGATCATAGAGCCCTTGCGCCTGCGGAAGAGCGGGGTCGCGCCCGAACGGCTGCGACCCGGCTTCAGCGAAGTGCTCGGCGGCTTTCGTCATCTCGGCGTCTCCTCGACAGGACCGCGCGCCTCTTCGTGCGCCCTCCCGCCCGCTCATCGAAACATAAAACTGTCGCAGGCGTGACCGAAATCGTCGCCGCCCTTCTCTCTCGCTTCGCCGTAACGCGGTTTATGGCGTTGCGACACCTTTGCGCCCCTGTCTCGCCGAAGGCGCAAGGCAAGGGACGCGCCACCTGCAAGCCGGGTCATTTCCGTGGCCAAAGCGGCGTCAAGCGCCGACCATTAAAATGAAACGCGGGCTTCCAAAAGCGCGCGCCGCTTTAAGGTCAGCAACGCTGACTTATCTGCGGGGCTAGTTTACTGCCAGATTTGCGCCGAGGTGACAAGCAAGCGCTTGAGCTTTTGGAGCCTTGAGGGTCCAACGCTCGCCGCAATGTTGTCTGAGCATCCGCCGAACGCCGAGAGGGCTTGAACAGGGAAAAAACAATGCGGTCATTGAATGGGAAAGCGGTTTTGCCATTCGCGCTGGCGCTGGCGGCGGGCGCTGTTGCGCCGCAACACGCCTTTGCCCAATTTTTCTTCCGACCGTTCGCCTATAGCTACAGCTACCAGGCTCCCCCCGCCGAGGCGCCGCGCTTCGCGTCACGCCGTGCGGTCGCCTCAATTCTCGGACGAGAGGGGTATCGGCTCGTCGGGCCGCTCGGCCATCGGGGCGAGCAGATCGTTGCAACCGGCGTCAGCCGCCGGGAGGGCGAGATACGCTTCATCATCGATCCCTATGAGGGGCGCATCTTGCGCGCCGTAAGGCTTGGACCGCCGCCGGCCTATGATCGGGGACCGCGCTATGGCGGCGGTTACGGCCCGGCTGGGGTCGATCCCTACGCGCCGCCGGCAGCCGGCGCGCCCTCAGTGGGACGATCAGGTCCGGCCGCTCGAGACCTCGGCAATGAGGGCTATCCGGATGCGAACGGCGCGCGCCAAGCGCCCGGCGGCGCAAGCCTGGGGAACGCCGCGCCGGGCAGGTCGACCAAACAGCGCGCGCGGACGGCTCGAACAGGCGCCGCGCCCGTGGCGCAGCCTGAGCTCAAGTCCAACATCGACGCGGCCAAGACCCCGGCCGCCTCGGCGCCGGCGCAAGAGGCGTCCGCGCCAACGCCGAACGCCGCAACGGAGACCCCCGACAAAGCCGCCGCCGATGGCGCAGCGGCACAGACGGGGGAGACGGCCAAGACTGCGCGCGCGGCTGAGCCCTCCGAAACCGCCCGCGGGTCTCAACCGAGCGCCGAGCGCTCAACCCAGCCGGCGCCGGTATCGGCCGAAAACGTTTCGAAGGAGGCCCCTTCAGCGGCGCCGCCCGCCGAAACGCCCGTCCCCTCGCCGGCGCGAAACGCATCCGCGCCAGCGAAGCGCGCAGCCGCCGCCCGCGGCTCGTCGCGCCGGGCGATCGTGCCGCCGCGCGCCTCAAATGGCGTGATCGTCGCCCCCGCGGCGTCGGCGCCGGCGGTTTCGAAGCCGGCCGACGCTGCGACGACCGCCAAGACGCCCGCTGGCGCCGCAACGACAAACGCCGGCGGATAAATAAAAAAGGCGCCCCGAAATGGGCGCCTCTTTCATTTCACGTCAGACCTTGTGGTTACGCGGCCTTCGACTCGACGACGGTCGCGGCCGGGGCGCCGACGCCGATGTCGATGCGGCGGGGCTTCTGCGTTTCCGGGATCTCGCGCACGAGGTCGACGTGCAGCAGCCCATTCACCAAACTCGCGCCCGTTACGACGACGTGATCGGCGAGCTGGAACCGACGCTCAAAGGCCCGTGCGGCGATGCCCTGATGCAGGACCTCGCGGCTCTCGGACGACTGCGCCGGCTCTTTCGAGCCCTTGACGGACAGCGTGTTTTCTTTGGTCTCGACGGACAGCTCCTCACGCGAGAAGCCTGCCACCGCGAGCGTCACCCGATAGGCGTTTTCGCCGGTGCGCTCGATGTTATAGGGCGGGTAGGTTTGGGACGTTTCGAAGCCGCCGGCCTGATCAAGCAGGTTGAACAGACGGTCGAAGCCGACGGTCTGACGGTACAGCGGCGAGAGATCGAACTGACGCATGACATATCCTCCAGTTGAGCGACATGCGGCGCGCTTGCGTAACCGCGCCGCGCCTCTTAGCGCGTCCGTTACGACCCGCGCTAAATTCGATCTAAGAAGAGAAGCGGCGGCGTTCAAGAGGCGCCGCCCATAACGGAGGCGCCTGTCAGACCTGCAGCGACTGCCGCTCGGGCGCGCGAAACGGCGATTCCAGGGCAAGCACGAGCTTGACCAAATCCGCCTGACGGCTCGCGCCGGTTTTCTGAAAAATGCTCTTCAAATAGCCCTTGACCGTGCCTTCGCTCAGGCCGAGCGCGCGCGCCGTTGGCGGGACTCCCCCCACTTCGGCGATGGCGAGGAGCACGGAGCTCTCCCGGGCGGTGAGGCCGAACAGCGCCGCGGCGACGGCGCCGCCGTCATCCGCGTTCAGCGCCAGCCGGCGCAGAAACAGCGCCGAGAGCCCATTCGACAATGGCAACACATGCATGACGCAGCAACGCGCATCGCCTCGCTTCACCATAATGGCGAAGGCCTCGGCGTCAGCGCCCTCGGTACGGGCGAGCGCCCGCTCCAGAGCTTCCTTTGCGCGGGCGTCGGTCAGCGTCAACATTTCGCCGGAGAGCGCGACCGCATCGTCTTCGGCGAGCATGTCGTTGGCGCTGCGGTTCTTGTGGACGACGCGCAGCCTGTCGTCGACGACGAACACGGGCGAGGACAACTCCTGGAACAATTCGACGAGAGCGGCCGTGTCTGACGCCGGCTCATGCTGCGCGATCGCCTCCGCAAGATCAGGAAGCAGCGCGTCCAGACGCGCCTTCGCCTCAGTCGTCGCGAGGCCTGCGCGTTCGTCGCGCAGCGCGACGAAGATGCAAACGCCGGCGTTGGATCGGTGAATGACTCCGCCAATCACATCGGCGAGTCCGAAGGGCGCCATCCAGCGTTGGTAGACGCTGCTCTCATGCAGCTCGTCGCCTGAAACGAAATCTTCCGACGAAAACGCACGGCCAACGCCAATCTCGGCCAGGATCCGCGCTTTGATGGGATCGAGTTTGCGATGGTTGCGCAGATATTCGACGATCCATGCCTTCTCGGCGCGTGTCGAATGCTTGAGCTCCAACAGCGCCGAAACACGATCTTCGAACAGCAGGGCCGCAAAGCGCGCGTCCAGAACATGCGCAATTTTGTCGAGCGCATCAGGCCAGTTTCGAGCATCCGCGCCGGCGGCTTCGATCGCCCCGGCAATTCGCGCATCCGGATCTTTCGTCGACGTCATTTCTATACTCGGTGCGACCTCTCGCTACGCCCATCGCGAAACCGATCTCCGCGAGGGCGCTCGCCGCGCGGCGAGTGTCGAACTGCCCTGGATCCCAAGGAAAACCAATAAAAACCCAAGGGCGTCAATTGCTCGCACCTTAACCATTGTGTTGCGCAACTGCAACAAGGACAAGAATTTACGCATACGCCGACGAAGACCTCCCAATCGGGGGGAAACGATAAAAAGCGTACCGGGTAAGTTACATGAAACGGAATCGGCGCGGCGGCATGTCACCCTCAGCATCAATCACGACAGAAAGAATTGACGCCAGGCGCCATGGCCTGCGCGCTTTTCTTGCCGTGACGCTGTTCGTTGTCTCGGCGCTGATGCAGGCGACCGTGGCGCAGCATGTGGCGCTGACCGCGACGCATGAGTTCTGCGTCAGAAGCGATGCGACTGAGAGCGAGGCGCCGAGCGGCGCGCCGGCAATCGGCTGGCATGCGCATTGCGGCGCCTGCTCCATCGCGACGGCGCCGCTCATTCCCGAGAAGGCGGCGGTCGCGCAGCTCGAACAGCCGCCGGTCCTGCTCGTCTATTTCGACGCTTGGCCGTTCGAACCGCGAGAACCCCGCCGTCCAGGCGACACACGCTCCCGGGCGCCTCCCGCACTCTCCTGACACACAAAAAACGCGCAACGTTTCAACCGCCCTTGCCGGCGGATCAGGAGATCTGTTCCATGCCCCCTACCGCTCTCATGCGCGGCGTCAGCGCCTGCGCGATCATTCTTGCGTCGGTCGCGACCGCTAAGGCCCAAGTCTCGCTTCCCCAGATCGTCGTCGGCGCGTCGCAGCCACAGGCGCCGTCCACGCCGCCGCTGGACAAGGCCGGCGAGACCGACGTCTCGCAAAAGGAAATCGTCGAGGAGAAGCCGCCGGTCACGGATACGGCGAAACTTCTTGAACGTGAGCCGGGCGTCAGCGTCCAGACTGGCGGCGGCGTTTCAGGTCTTCCCGCGATCCGCGGCCTCGCCGACGATCGGCTGAAGATTCTCGTCGGCGGCGTGCAGACGACGTCCACCTGCGCCAATCACATGAATTCGCCCTTGAGCTACACCGATCCGAATACGATCGGCCGGGTTGAAGTCGTGACCGCGGTGTCCTCGGTCAGCAAGGGCGGCGATTCGATCGGCGGTTCGATCCTGGTCACACCGAGATCCCCAGTGTTTGCGACGCCCGTGGTCGCGCCCGCGGTCATCGGCCCCGGCGGCGCGCCCGTGTCGCCGATCGTCGCGGCGAGTCCCTACGGTCCGGTTCCCTATCTGCCGCTGCCGGTTCCGGGCTCGCTGCGTTTCGGCCCGAACAATGAGGTTCTGGCGACGGGCGCGATTTCAGCGTTCTTCCGCGGCAACAATAATGGCGTTGGCGTTTCCGCAAACATCAACATGGCCAACGACCATTGGAGCCTGCTCTACAACGGGTCCTGGCAACGGGCGACCGACTATCACGCCGGCGGCAATGGCGACAAAGTTCTGTCGACGAGCTTCATCTCGGAGAACCACGCCGTCACGCTGGGCTACCAGAACGAAGGCCATCTGTTCACCTTCCGCGGCGCCTATCAGAACATCCCCTATCAGGGATTTCCGAACCAGCGCATGGACATGACGCGAAATCGCTCCTATTCGCTGGACGCGGGCTACAAGGGCGCCTACGAGTGGGGCACGGTCGAGGCGCGCGCCTATTGGCATCAGGTGTTCCACAAGATGGGATTCCTGGAGGACCGCTTCTACTTGAACCACCCGATGATCGCGCTCGGACGCGACTTCGGCTATTCGGTCAAGACTGAAATCCCATACGGCGATCAGGATATCTTCCGTATCGGCAATGAGTTCCACGGCTACCGGCTGCAGGACTACTGGCCGAACGATTTCACCAACTTCCCCAATTTCGCCGCCATGCCGCGGCAGTTCGCCCAGATCAACATCAACGGCGGACAACGCAATCGCATCGGCACCTATGCGGAATGGGAGCGCCGCTGGACCCCACAGTGGTCGAGCCTGATCGGCCTGCGCAATGACATCGTCTGGATGGATACGGGTCCCGGCCGCAGCTACACGCCCTTCGCATTCAACAATCTAAACGTCAGGGCGGTCAATCTGTTCAACGCACAGAGCCACGCCCGCACCGACGTCAATTTCGACATGACCGCGCTGGCGCGCTACGAACCGACGCCCGGCAGCCTTTACGAATTCGGCTATTCGCGAAAGACGCGCTCTCCCAATCTTTATGAGCGCTATATCTGGCCGGTGTTCAGCCCGTTCACGGCGATGTTCAACTGGTTCGGCGACGGCAACGGCTATACCGGCAATCTCAATTTGAAGCCGGAAGTCGCGCACAACATCGCCTTCACGGGCGCCTGGCGCGACATGTCCGGCGCCAACAATTGGGAGGCGCGGATTTCGCCCTTCTACACCTTCGTCGAGAACTACATCGACGGCGCCAGGACGGGAGGCACCTTCAATCAGTTCCCTGTGGCGAATTCCTACATTTTCCAGATCATGCAGTTTCGCAACTTCAGGGCGGAGCTCTATGGCGTCGACGCCTCGGGCCGAATCAAGCTGCATGAATCGCCCGAATACGGCAGGCTGCAAGCCCTCGGCGTCGTCAGTTTCGTCTATGGGCGAAATCTCGACATCGGCAATCCGCAGTATTGTCTGCCGGGCAACGGTCTGTGCTCCGTCGCGTCCTTCCTGATCAAGAAGGGCGACGGACTTTGGAATATAATGCCTGCCAATGCGCGCATCACGCTCGAGCACCAGCTCGGCGGATTGACCATGGCGGCCGAAACCCAACTCGTCGCGCCCAAGGACCATGTGTCGGCGAACAAGGGCGAGTTCACGACCCCGGCCTATGCGCTGCTCAATCTGCGCGCGGCCTATGAGTGGAGCAACATGCGCATCGACCTCGGGGTCGATAATATCACCAATGCGCTCTACTCGCTGCCGCTTGGCGGCTTCGACCTGTCGAACTATTCGTGGAACGCGCGTCTTTTCGGCCAGACGGCGGGCCTCGCCAGCGTGCGCCAGGTGCCGGGAATGGGCCGCAACTTCTACGCGGGACTGACCGTGAAGTTCTGAGCCCGACGCACAAAAGTTGAAAGGCGGCGCGCCTTTGCGCCGCCTTTCTTGCGGCTCTCCGCGTCAAAAGCGATCGGGATCGCGTTGTTGCTCAAATACAACAAATCCAATAATTTATAAAAAAGCCGTCACCGTCTCTTTCGATCTCAAGAAAACATCGTAACAAGTAAGCAACGAAAAATTGGCCCCTCCTAAGCGGCGTGATGTCGGCAAAGGCTTCCCCGAAAACAGAGTGGAAAGATTCCAAACGGAGCGGCGTCCGCGTCGTCCTCCTTTTGGCGCTTTTCTTCATTTCCGCCGCAATGCAGGCGACGATCGCGCCGCGCATGGCGTTCGCGGGGTCGGATGAATTCTGCGCATTTAACGTCAGCGCCGCCGATACGCAGGCGCCGACTCAATCGCCGGCGCACGGCTGGGACGCGCATTGCAACGAATGCGCGACTGCGGCGGCGTACATCATACTCGTCGACAGACCGTCTGTTGCGCGCCTCGAGAGGTGGGCGACTGCGCCGGTCTATTTCGACGTCTGGCCGTTCGAACCGCGGGAACGACGCCGTTCCGGCGAAACACGCTCGCGGGCGCCGCCCCGCTTCTCCTGACGAAACAAGAACTCGCGCTGTTTCAACCGCCGGCTTGCCGCGGTCAGGAGATCTCATTCAATGCAACGTACCGCTCTACTGCGCGGCGCCAGCGCGTGCGCGCTGGTTCTCGCGTCGCTTACAACCGCCGAAGCCCAAGTCGCTCTTCCGCAAATCGTCATCGGCGCGCAACGCGCAGCGCCGGCCGCGCCGGACAAGCCAAGCGACGTCAAGATTGTCGATCAACAGCAAATCGACAATGAAAAGCCGGCGATCGCCGACACGACGAAGCTGCTGGAAAACACCCCCGGCGTCAGCATGTACGAAGCCGGCGGCGTTTCGCGCCTGCCAGCAATTCACGGCATGGCCGACGATCGGTTGAAGATCCTCGTGGGCGGCGTGCAGCCGACTTCGGCCTGCGCCAACCATATGAATCCGCCGCTCTCCTACATCGATCCGAACAATGTGCAGAAAATCGAAGTCTATTCGGGCGTGATGCCGGTCAGCAAAGGCGGCGATTCGATCGGCGGTTCGATCATCGTGACTCCGAAACAGCCGGCGTTTGCGCCGCCGCCAGGCGCGCCGCTCCCGTCGCCGGTCGTGGCCCCGGTCGAACCCTTCCTGCTCGGCTCGCCCTACCCGCCGTTCCTGCCGTTCACCGGTCAAGGCCTGCGCTTCGGCAATCAGAACGAGTTGCTGGCGACCGGCGTCGTGTCGGCCTTCTTCCGCTCCAATTACAACGGCATCAGCGTCGCCGGCACGACCAATGTCGCGACCGACCATTGGAGCGTGCTCTACAATGGCGCCTGGTCGCGCGCGACGGATTATCATCAGGGCGGAAACGGCGCGAAAGTGCTGTCGACCAATTTTATCTCGGAACAGCACTCGCTCACCGGCGCCTACCAATATAACGGGCATCTCTTCTCGATCAGAGGCGCCGTCGAGCATATCCCCTATCAAGGCTATCCCAATCAGCGGATGGATATGACCGGCAACCGCGGCTACACCGCCGAAGGCAAATATCTGGGCGCTTATGACTGGGGCCTCGTGGATGCGCGCGCCTTCTGGCATCACGTGACCCATACGATGGGCTTCCTCAACGACAAGCAGCCCGCCAACATGCCGATGAACACCATCGCGCATGATTTCGGCTATTCGGTAAAGACGGAAATTCCCTTCACGCAGCTCTCCGGCCACGACCTGCTGCGGCTCGGCAGCGAGTATCACGGCTTTCGGCTCAACGACTGGTGGGAGCCGGTCTACAGCTCGACCATGATGATGATGGGCCCGTACACCTACTGGAACATCAACAATGGCCAGCGCAATCGCGTCGGCCATTACGCCGAGTGGGAGGCGGCCTGGACGCCGCAATGGTCGACGCTGCTCGGCTTTCGCAACGACGTTGTGTGGATGACGACGGGCAACTCCTCTCCCTATGATCAGCGCAATCCCATTCCGATGGGCATGATGGGCGGCATGGGCGGCATGGGCGGCATGGGCATGATGATGTACATGCAGAACCCGGATGCGACCGCCTCCCGCATCTTCAATGCGCGCAATCACGCCCGCACCGACGTGAACTTCGACATGGTCGCCAGGGCGCGCTACCAGCCCGACGCGTTCAGCACCTATGAAATCGGCTATTCGCGCAAGACCCGCTCGCCGAATCTCTATGAGCGATACGCATGGGGCGTCGGATCGATGGCGACCGCCATGGTCAACTGGTTCGGCGACCTCAACGGCTACACCGGCAATCTCGACCTCAAGCCGGAGGTCGCGCATACGTTTGGGATTGTCGGTTCCTGGATCGATCCCGAGGGCAATTGGGAGGCGCGGGTCAATCCGTACTACAGCTATATCGAAAACTTCATCGACGCCGATCGCGTCAGCAATCTCACCGGACCGTCGGGGCTCGTCTTTCCGATCCTGCAGTTCCGCAACCACAAGGCGGAAATCTACGGCTTCGACGTCTCCGGCCGCCTGAAGCTGTGGGAAACCCCGGAATACGGAGTGTTCTCGACCACCGGCAACATCAGCTACGTCTACGGCAAGGACCTCGACATGCCGAATTACACGGCTTGCGGCCTGTCCGGCGCCACCTGCTATCTGCTGGCGCGAAACTTCTCCAAGGGCGACGGCCTCTACCACATCATGCCGTTGACCGCCCGGGGCGCGCTGGAGCACCGTTTGGGCGGATGGACGAGCGCGGTCGAATTGCAGCTGGTCGACAGCAAGACGCATGTTTCCGTCGCCCGCAACGAGTTGAAGACAGGCGGATATGCGCTGGTCAACCTGCGGACGGCCTACGACTGGGGAACCATGCGCTTCGATTTCGCGGTCGAGAACCTGTTCGATCAGCTCTACTATCCGCCGCTCGGCGGCAGTTATTTCACTTTGACGAAAGTCACCGGCAATCCGCTCAATTACGGACCCGTGCCGGGAATCGGCCGCAACTTCGTCGCCGGCCTTACGGTTCGGTTTTGACCGACCGAAGCTGCTACAAGAGAGAGACGCGCATTGCGTCTCTCTCTCCTGGAGGCCGCTGATGAAACATCTCTTGATCCCCCTGATTCCCTTGGCGCTGTCGACGCTGGTCGCCGGCGGAGCGCAGGCTGAAATCATCGGCGCGAACGCGTCGCGCGCGGTCAGCGAGAGCGAGATGAAGGGCTCCCTGCGGGAGATCGACCTCGTCGGCGCAAATGGCGCGCCGCTCGATCTGCGCGCGCTGATGGCCAACGGCCGCCCGACGCTCGTGACCTTGTGGGCGCATTGGTGTCCGAACTGCCTTTCCGAAATGAAAGGCTTCAAGGCGATCGCCGGCGCCTGCCCGGATCGCTGGAACATCGTCTTCGTCTCGGCGCGCGCAAGCGACTACGCCAAGGATTCGGCGAAGTTCAAAACCTACAAACTGCCCTGGAAAATCTTTCGCGTCGGCGATTCGACCAAGACCAATGTGGCGAAAGCCAAGAGCGCGCGGGCGTTCTACGGCGCGACGGCCGATGGCGGCGTGATCACGCCGCTGCACTATCTGATCGGCGCGTCCGGACAGGTCGACGCCATCGTCAACGGCAGAATGAATTTCGCGGAGCCGCAGCGTCTCGCCGCTTTTTGCGCCAACTGACGCCGCGCCGTTCGGCCTCGCCGCGAAAATGGATTATCTTCGCGCGAAGATTCGGCTCTGGAGCGCCGAGGAGATCCCATGCGAGACCTTGTCGCGTCGCCCGGCAACCCGATTCCCGAAGGCGCCGTCGTTTACATCCTGAAAACGCGCGACGGACGGCGGTTGCGCGCGGCGGCCTTTCCCTGCGGCGGACGCGCGCGCGGCACGGTGGCGCTATTCCAGGGCCACAACGAATTCATCGAGAAATATTTCGAAACCATCGAGGATTTGCGCAGCCGCCGCCTCGACGTTGTCGCGCTCGACTGGCGCGGCCAGGCCGGCTCCGAGCGCGAGCTCGCCGATCCGCGCAAGGGCCACATCGACGACTTCGCGCAATATCAGCGCGATCTCGAGGTTTTCATCTCTCAGGCGCTGAGCGATCGGCCGCAGCCCTGGTTCGCCCTCGCCCATTCGATGGGCGCGGCCATCCTGCTTGACGCTGCGCATTCCGGAAGGACGCCGTTCCAGCGCCTGGTGCTGACCGCGCCGATGATCGATCTGGCGAATCTGAGATTTCCGCGCGGCGCGCGCTGGCTCGCCGACACGCTCGACATGTGCGGCTTCGGCGGCATGTATATTCCGGGCGGAACCGGCGCCTCTTTCATCGAGAAGCCCTTCGAAGGCAATCTGCTGACGACCGATCCGGTTCGCTTTGAACGCAATGCGGCGATTCTCAGAGCGGCGCCGCAGCTCGCGATCGGCGATCCGACGATCGGCTGGGTCAACGCCGCCTTCCGGCTCATGAGGGGTTTCGAGTCGCCCGAATATGCGCGCAGGATTCGATCCGCGATTCTGATGTTCGGCAGCGGACGCGAGATGATCGTCTCCAACGCCGCGATCGAGCGTTTCGCGCAAAATCTCAACAGCGGCGCGCTTGCCATGGTTCCCGGCGCCAAGCACGAGCTGATGATGGAGCGCGACGAGTTTCGCAGTCAGTTCTGGCGCGGCTTCGACGCGTTCATTCCCGGCGAAGCGCACGTCGCCTAGGCGCGAAGCAGTTTCAGCGCCTCTTCATGCAGCGCGGGATCGCCCGCCGCGATGATGGCCCCGCCAGGCGCCGCGGCGCCGCCGCTCCAATTGGTGACGACGCCGCCCGCGCCCTCGATGATCGGAATGAGCGCAACGATGTCGTAGGGCTGCAAATTCGTCTCGACAACCAGGTCGACATGCCCGGCGGCGAGCGCGCAATAGGCGTAGCAATCGCCGCCATAGCGCGACAGTCGCGCCGCGCGTTCAATGTGATTGAATTTCTCGCGCAGCGCCGGATCGATCAACAGCGGCGACGTCGTCATCAGCGTCGCCTGCGCCAGACTTGAACAGCGCCGCGTCGCAAGCTTGCGCGTCTCGAGGACGCCGCGCGCGCCGGCGCCGCCCCTCGCAGGCCCACGCCAAAACGCGGCTTCGCCGTCGCCAAAGAACCGCTCGCGGGTGAACGGCTGGCTCATCAGCCCGTAGCAGGGGCGCCCGGCATGGGTGAGGCCGATCAAGGTGCCCCACAGCGGCAGGCCGCAGATGAAGCTCTTCGTGCCGTCGATCGGATCGAGCACCCAGACATATTCGGCGTCTTCGCGGAGCTGGCCGAATTCTTCCCCATAGACTCCGTGACCGGGAAAGGTCGTCTCGATCAGCCGCCGCATGGCGAGTTCGGCGGCGCGGTCGGCTTCAGTGACCGGATCGAACGGTCCGCCATGCGCCTTGTCGTCGGCGGCGAGCGCCGTCCGGAAGAACGGCATGATGGCTTCCGCCGAAACATCGGCGAGACGATCGACGAATTTCTCAAAATCAACGGCGGTCATGCCAGCTCCAGCCCGGGCGCAACCAGCGCCCGGCTACTCGGCCGCCGCCCGCCGGTCGCCGCCCAATATCTCGGCCAAGACGTCGTGTCGCGCGACCGCCGCCATGACCTGCGAAAGGTCGCGAGCGACAGCGTCGAAGCGCTCGTTCTTCTGGAGCGTAGACTCGTCCATGTAAAGCCCGCGCGACACTTCGATCTGCAATGCGTGCCAGCCGGCGACGGGCTTCCCGTAATGCTCGGTGATGAAACCGCCGGCATAAGGCCGATTGCGCAGGACGTGATAGCCGCGGCTGCGCAGATGATCCTCGACAATGTCGACCAGTCCGGACGACGCGCTTGCGCCATAGCGGTCGCCGATGACGAAATCGATGCGCCGCTTGTCGCCTCGCGCCGACATCAAGGGATCGCGGGCGCCGGTCGAGGGCATCGAATGACAGTCGATCAGCACAGCGTGGTCGAAACGGCTCGCGGCGCACTCCATCAGGCCGCGCAGCGCCGCATGGTAGGGCTTGTAGAGGCTGTCGATGCGCTGCAGCCCCTCCTCGAGCGTGAGGCGACTTTTATAGATCTCGCG
The DNA here is from genome assembly GCF_050251305.1 of Methylocystis sp. Classification (GTDB taxonomy): domain Bacteria; phylum Pseudomonadota; class Alphaproteobacteria; order Rhizobiales; family Beijerinckiaceae; genus Methylocystis. Next base: position 114,897 of record NZ_JBFWNB010000002.1, read on the forward strand.
CGCGTCGGCGACCACGCGCGGAATCGTGCCCAGTCCGGCCGCCACGCGCAGCGAGCGGGTATTGGCGAAGGACGGCAAAGCGCCGGCGAAGAGTTTGGGATCAAGTTCGTACGGCTCACGATTGAGATCCAGATAGGCGCGCGGAAAGCGCGCCCGCAGCAGAGGGGCGCCCATGGACGAGGCCGAGGCGAACAGATCGTCGACATAGGCGTCTTCCGAACGGCGCAGCGTCGCCGAATCGAGCGGCGTTGCGGCGAGGAAGCGCGCGGGATAGATCCGCCCCGAATGCGGAGACGAAAAGACCAGCGGCGAAACAAGCTCGTCAGGCTCGATGATGTCGAAGGCGCGTTCGAATTCCGGGTCGCAGCAAGGCGTCGCTGACTCCGTTTCACGCCGCTCGCGCATGCCGTCCATCGTTTCGCCTGTCTCGTTTCCGCACCGCAACAGCCTCTTCAAACGGGCGCCGGCGTGGCGGAGGGGCGCTCGAAAAAGGCTGCGTCTGACGCTATAATGCGCGCTACGTTAACGCGGTGCCACTTCAGTTTCACCTGAAATTTACGAAGCTCGGGCGATATGGCTAAAAACATGCGAGGATTGCGATGAACGATGGCGCGGCCGCTAGAATCCTGCTTGCGGAAGACGACAACGACATGCGGCGTTTCCTGGTCAAGGCGTTGCAGCAGGCCGGGTTCTCCGTCACCTCATTCGACAATGGGCTGTCCGCCTATGATCAGCTTCGGGTCGAGCCGTTCGAACTGCTGCTGACCGACATCGTCATGCCCGAGATGGACGGAATCGAACTCGCCCGCCGCGCAACCGAGCTCGATCCCGACATCAAGGTCATGTTCATCACCGGCTTCGCCGCCGTCGCGCTCAATCCCGACAGCCACACGCCGCGCCAGGCGAAAATCCTCTCCAAACCGTTCCATCTGCGGGACCTCGTCACCGAGGTCCAGAGGATGCTGGCGGCCTGATCGGCTCGTCGCAGGCTTCGCAAATCGCCACGATATGGCGCTCGTCCGTCCCGCAACAGCCGCCGAGGATGCGCAAGCCGGGATATGTCTCGCGCAGCTTCCGGTATCTTCGGGCGAGGTCGATCGGATCGCCGGAGTCGAGGGTCTCCGACTCGTCGAGTTCGGCGTGGCTCCGCGTCGAAGCGTTGGCCTTGACCCCGATAAGCCGCTGCATCCACGGCGCATCCGCCGAGAGCGCCTGTTCGAAATGCGTGGGATGCGCGCAATTGATCATGTAATAGGCAGGCGCCGCATCCGTTTCGCGATCCACCGTCTCGACCGCATCGCGCAAGCTGCGCCCGCCGACGAGCTTGCCGTCGGTCTCCACGGTGAATGAAATTGAGCACGGCATATTGAGCGCGCGCCCGACGCGGGCGATGCCGATCGCCTCTTCGACCGAACTCAGCGTATAGGCCGCGATCATGTCGGCGGCGGTCGCCGCAAACGCCTCGATTTGCGGCCGGTGGTACGCTTCCGCTTCCGTCGCGCTCATGCGACCCGCTGCATAGCCGTCGCCGCGCGGACCGATGACGCCGGCGACGACGATCGGCGTGTCCTCCGCCTCCCACGCGTCCCGAAGCTCGGCGAGCAGCTTGATCGACGCTTCATTGATGCGCTTCAATTCTGGAGCGTCGTAACCGAGCCTGGCGCCCCAGTCGCGGTTCGCGCGCCACGTCGGACTGTCCAAAATCAGGCCGCGCCGGTGGCGGCGCGCGATGGCGAGGTAACGTTCGTAGTAGGCGCGCAGCCGCGCCCGCCCCTCCTCGCTGTCGAGCAGAATGAAGGAGGCGAAGTGAGGCAGATCGACGCCCTCGTGGAAGATCAGCGTCGTCTCCATGCCCCCGTCGCTGACGAAGGCTCCGGCGTTCAGCTGCGGCAGGCCGGCTCTATATTTGGGCATTCTTATCCTTCCTGCGGCGGACGAACGGCGCCGGTGAGCGTCCAACTTGCCCATTTGCGCGCGTTGCGCTATCAGCGCCAGCAAATTCGCTTGTTTCGATCGGCCGACCCCGCTCCCCCGCGGCGCGGGGTTTACGCCGTTGTTTCCGCAGGAAGGATGCATCGCTCATGAAAAAGGAGATCCACCCCGACTATCATACGATCAAGGTCGTGATGACGGACGGCACGGAATATATGACCCGTTCCACCTGGGGTAAGGAGGGCGACACGATGAATCTCGACATCGACCCCAAGACCCATCCGGCATGGACGGGCGGATCGACGCAGCTGCTGGATCGCGGCGGACGTTTGTCGCGCTTCAACTCCCGCTTCGGCAATCTCTCATTCGGCAAGAAATAAAAAGAAGGCGGCGATTTGAGCCGCCGCCTTCAGTTTGCTCGCCTGAAGGATCTATTGGGCGAAAGCGGCGCGCAGTTTCGCGATCTGCGCTTCAACCGGACTGAGCGCCGGCGCCGGCGCGGCGCGCACGGGCTCGGGCGCATAAATGAGCCGATCGAGGTGTATGATCCGCGCCTGCAGGCGCAGCGACTGCAGCGAGAGATCGCAAAGGCGCTGCGGCAGGCGTTGGAAGATCTCTGGCGCCGAGGCCAGCTCCTGCTCGCGAAGCTTGACGCGATGGCGGTTGCTCGCCGCCTGATGGCGCGTCAGCTCGCCCTGGTTCACCGCCCGCTGCAGCAACAACCAGGACGCGATCTGCATCAGCCGCGTCGTGAGGCGCATGCTTTCGGCGGCATAGGCGAGCGCTTCGGTCCGCGGCAACGCCTTCGCTTCGATGCGGCCGTCGCCGTCGAGATAGGACGCCGCCTCCTCCACGAGGCTCATTCCCTCGCGAAACAGCGCGCAGAATCCCTCGGACCCCGCCAGCCTCTCGATGAAAGAGACCGGCTGCTGTTGTTCCCCGACGCTGCCTTTGACTCGAGCCATACCCGTTCACGCAAAACTGACGCGACGCGTCCTTGATGCCGAACAGTAGCGCAGGCGACGGCGGACCGCGCGCTTAGTCTTTCTTTAACCTTAACGGGATCGCGCCTCGCCCGAGGCACAAAAAGAGAGCCGCGACGGCGGCTCTCAAGGCTTCTTGACAGGGAGGCATCAAGGACGAGTGGAGAAGAAGCCACTCAGACGTCCCGCTGGCGGGACATATTCAGCATCCACACAAATTATTAACGTAGGGTTAACAGGCGCCGATCCGACCTCTCCCGGATAGAATTTTCGACGGCTAAGCGCCCGAATGAAAAGGCGAATTCGTTCCCGGCGCCGCTTGAGCCGCAAACGAAGACTGGCTCTGCGGCGAAATCTGACGCATTTGAACGACTTCCGCGTTCCCCTCGTGTGCGTCGCCGCGCTCGGGAGCGTTGAACCGCCCTCCCCCCTCCCCTTAGGGTTTCCATATGATTCGCTCCGCATTGATGAATGTGATGACCTCCGCCGCGCTGAAAGCGGGTCGCGGCCTCAAACGAGATTTCGGGGAGGTCGAGAACCTCCAGGTCTCCGTTAAAGGTCCGGGAGATTTCGTCACTGCCGCGGACAAGCGCGCCGAGAAGACGTTGTTCGAAGAATTGTCCAAGGCGCGCCCCGGCTATGGCTTCGTCCTCGAGGAAGGGGGCGTGGTCGAAGGCTCGGACAAGAGCCATCGATGGCTGATCGACCCGCTCGACGGCACCTCGAACTTCCTCCATGGCATACCGGTTTTCGCGATCTCGATCGGCTTGGAGCGCGAGGATCGTCTCGTCGCCGGTCTCGTCTACAATCCCGCGACGGACGATATGTTCATCGCCGAAATCGGCCAGGGCGCCTATTACAACAATCGCCGGATGCGCGTCGCGGCGCGGCGGTCGCTCGGCGAGTCCATGGTCGCCTGCGGAATTCCGCCGCTGGCGCGGGCGCGCGACCATGAGTCCTTCAAACGGGAGCTGGCGGCGGGCATGGCGAAGATCGCCAATATCCGCCGCATGGGCGCCGCCGCGCTCGATCTTGCGATGGTCGCGTGCGGGCGGTTCGACGGCTATTGGGAGCGCGGCATCAACGCCTGGGACGTCGCGGCGGGAATCGTGCTGGTGCGCGAAGCGGGCGGCTTCGTCAGCGATCTTTCCGGCGGTGCCGACATGCTTGCGAAAGGCGAAATCTGCGCAGGCAACGAGACGATCCATCGCCAGCTGGTCGAAGTGATGAGAAAGGCATGAACGTCCCGCCAGTAGATGCGTCGCTCAAGCTGCGCGCGCGCGTCGAGGACGACTGGACGTCGATTCTCGACGTCTGGACGGCGTCCTGGCGGGCGACCTATCCGGAGATCGACTTCGACGCGCGGCGCGCCTGGCTCATGCGCCACATTCGAGACCTCGAAGCGGTCGGAGCGGTGACGCTCTGCCTGTTTGACGCAGAGTCGACGCTTGCCGGCTTCGTCGTCATCAATCCGACGGACGGCTGGCTCGATCAAATCTGCGTCGGGCCTGACCGGTTTGGCGCCGGTCTCGGCGCGTCGCTGCTGTCGGCGGCGCGAAATGTGTCGCCGAATCTGATCCGGCTCGACGTCAACGCCGACAACCATCGCGCCATCCGATTTTACGAACGCGACGGATTTTTGCGCGTGGGTCGCGGCGCGAACACATTGTCGGGACGCGAAACCGTCGTCATGGAATGGCGCCCGCAGGCCGGGTGAGGATTCTTGCGGGTTCGGGTTTTAATTGAGCGTCCGGCCCTATAATATAGCCGCGCAATCGAGTTTCGGCCGAACGATCTTGCTCTCTCGTCACAGGACGTGCGGCGCCTGACCTTCCCCAAAGCTCCGACTGAACTGGCAGAACGCGGCGATCTTGCGGCGTTCCGCGCGATTTCAAAAAAGGGAACAGCCATGCCGACAGGCGCCGTGAAATGGTTCAACGCACAAAAAGGCTTCGGCTTCATCCAGCCGGACGCTGGCGGCCAGGACGTCTTCGTTCACATCAGCGCTGTCGAACGCGCCGGGCTGGACAATCTCGCCGAAGGCCAGAAGCTTGCCTATGAACTCGTCGTCGACAAGCGCAGCGGCAGATCCTCCGCCGACAAGCTGCAACTGCAGGATTAGTTTTCGACGCCCGAGCGCTGCTCGCCCAAATGGGCGATGCGGATCATGTTCGTCGCGCCAGGCGTGCCGAAAGGCATGCCGGCGACGATGATGACCCGGTCGCCAGGACCGCCGAATCCTTCCGCCTCCGAATATTCGCAGGCGCGTCCGACCATGTCTTCGATGTCCGTGGCGTCGCGCGTTTCGAGCGCGTGCACGCCCCAGACCAGCGCCAGGCGACGGGCGGTGTCGCGCTTCGGCGTCAGCGCGAGAATCGGCGACTGCGGCCGTTCGCGCGCGATGCGCAGCGCCGTCGAACCGGAAGACGTCCAGGCGATAATCGCTTTTGAGTGAAGCGTCTGCGCAACGTCGCGCGCCGCGACGGCGATAGCGTCGGCCGAGGTCGGATTGGGCAGTTCGCCGCGCTGCGCGTTGATGATCGAGCGATAGATCGCATCCGTCTCAACCTCTTCGGCGATCCGGCTCATGGTCGACACGGCTTCGTTGGGATACTGCCCTGCCGCGCTTTCGGCGGAAAGCATCACCGCATCCGCGCCTTCGAACACAGCGGTGGCGACGTCCGACACTTCGGCGCGCGTCGGCAATGGCGACAGGATCATCGACTCGAGCATCTGCGTCGCGATGACGACCGGCTTTCCCAATCGTCGCGCCGAGCGGTTGATGCGTTTTTGAAGCCCCGGAACGCGCTCGAGCGGCACTTCGACGCCGAGATCGCCGCGCGCCACCATCAGCGCGTCCGAAACCTCGATCACCTCCTCGAGCCGCGAGATCGCCTGAGGCTTCTCGATTTTCGCCATCACCAGCGCGCGGCTCTGCGTGATCTGCTTCACCTCGATCACGTCTTCCGGACGCTGGACGAAGGAGATCGCGATCCAGTCGACGCCCTCTTTCAGCGCGGCGTCGAGATCTGCGCGATCCTTGTTCGTCATCGAGGTGATCGGAATTTCCGTATCGGGCAGGCTCACGCCTTTCCGATTTGAGAGTCGCCCGGCGACGTCGACGACGGCGTGCGCCCGCTCGGGAGAGGTTTCGACCACATGGAGTCGCACCCGGCCGTCATCGATCAGGATCGAATCATTGACCTTGAGCGCCGCTAAAATCTCGGGATGCGGCAAGCGCACGCGCGTCACGTCGCCCGGCTTGGGGTCGCTGTCGAAGACGAAAACGTCGCCCTTGCGCAAATGCACCGAGCCTTCCTCGAAGGCGCCAATGCGCAGCTTGGGGCCTTGCAGGTCGACCAGCACGGCGATCGCGCGCGACATGTCCGCCTCGATCTCGCGGATCATCCGCACATAGCTCGCAAGCCCGGCATGATCCGTGTGGCTCATGTTGATGCGGAAAACATCGGCGCCGGCGCGCACGAGTCCGGCTATGACCGCCTTGTCGACCGTCGCCGGACCGAGCGTTGCGATGATCTTGACGCGCCGCGACCTTCTCATGATTAAGCTGTTCCTGATGTCGTTTATTGCGCCGGCGCGGCGTTGGGATCCGTCAGCTGAACCGTCCAGCTCTTCGCATCCCGTCCCGTGTCGATCTCGAAAAATCCTGTGCGATCGAAACCGCGCGCGAAACAGTCCTCCCGGCCGTCGATCCGGAATTCACGATCGCGCGTGCACATGAACGCCTTGCCCTTCCATTCGCCGCCGCGTTCATCCATCGCGTAGATATAGTAGTACTGCGCCGCAAGCGGACCGCGCAGAAGCGTTTCGCAGACGCTCGGCCGCAAATTCCACCACCCCTCTGACAACCAGTTACGCCCGTCGGTGTACGCGATTGCGACGCTGACGCGAGCGCTCGTGTTGTTGCACAGACGAAAATCCGCGCGGGCCGGCATAATGGCGAACAGCGTCAGAGCGGCAAAAACAACGGCGCGTCGAATCATATCTTTAGCGAAGCCTGGAGGGGGCTGAAGATAGGTCGCTGGCGCGAACGGATGCGGCGCAGCAGGCGGTCCTGCAAATCATGCCTGAGGGGCTTTGTCCACCCCGCCAGGACCACGCTCCGCCCGCTCCGGCCGTTCGGGACCGCCCTCGCTGCGGAACAAAGCAATCGGCTCATTGTTTAGGACCCGTATGCGCTTGCGTCGCCGGGAGGCAGGAAAATGGACAAAGCCGACGTCATCAATACGCTCAGCGAGCTCGCCGAAATCAGCCGAGACGGCGAGCAGGGGTTTCTGGCCGCCGCCGAAGACGTCCAAAACCCAACGCTGAAACATGTGTTGCGGACCGCGGCCGCACGCTGTGCGGACGGCGCCAGGGAACTCGAATCGAAGATCGTCAGCCTGGGCGGCGACCCCTCGAGGAGCGGATCCATGACGGGCGTGATGCATCGCGCCTGGACGAATTTGAAGTCCGCGCTGACGAGCCGCTCGGAGCGCGCGGTCCTGGAGGAGGTCGAGCGCGGCGAAGACGCGGCCAAGGACGCCTATCAACAGGCCATCGCGCAGCCGCTGCCGCCGGAGATCCGGTCCATGGTCCAGCGCCAGTATCAGGGCGTGAAGGAAAATCATGACCGCATGCGCAGCCTGCGCGACGCCGCCTAGGGGCTGAGAACGCGGCGCTTCATGTCCTCTCTTGCAACGCCTGTGCGGCGCGCATGGCGAAATAGGTGAGAATTCCCGAAGCGCCGGCGCGTTTGAAGGCGAGCAGGCTTTCGAGCATGGCCCGCTCGCCGTCAATCCAGCCGTTTTGCGCAGCCGCGACGATCATCGCGTATTCGCCTGAGACCTGATAGGCGAATGTCGGCGCACGGTAGACGTCGACGACGCGTCGCACGATATCGAGATACGGCATTCCAGGCTTCACCATCACCATGTCGGCGCCCTGCTCAAGATCCAGCGCAACCTCGCGCAAAGCCTCGTCCGAGTTGGCAGGGTCCATCTGGTAGGTTCGCTTGTCGCCCCGCAGCGTCTTGTTCGTTCCGATCGCGTCGCGAAACGGCCCATAGAACGCCGATGCATATTTGGCCGCATAGCTCATAATCTGGACATGCTCGAAGCCCGCGGCGTCAAGCGCCCGACGGATCGCTTCGACCCGTCCGTCCATCATGTCGGAGGGCGCGATGATGTCCGCGCCGGCCTGGGCCTGCGTCACGGCCTGCCGCGCGAGCACGGCGACCGTCGCGTCGTTGACGATCTCGTCGCCGACAAGAAGCCCGTCGTGGCCGTGGCTCGTATAGGGATCGAGCGCCACATCCGTGATGAGGCCGATGTTTGGAACGGCGCGCTTGATCGCCTGGCAGCCGCGGCAGACGAGATTCTCGGGATCGAGCGCGGCGCTCGCATGCGCGTCTCGCAAGTCCGGGTCGGTGTATGGGAAAAGCGCGACGGCGGGAACGCCGAGCGCGGCGGCCTGCGCGACGGCTTCAACCGCCGCATCGATCGAATAGCGGAAGACGCCCGGCATCGAGGCGACAGGCTCGCGCCGCTCCGCCCCATCGATCAGAAACAACGGCCAGATCAGATCCGAAACCTCGAGGGAATGTTCCCTGACGAGGCGGCGCGCCCATTCGCTCTTGCGATTGCGACGGGGACGCTGGAGCAAGCTCAGCCGCACGGCTGTCTCGAACGGCGTTTGTGAATCGTTCATCGCGCCTCCGCTTTCCCGGCCGCTCACATGCGCCCTGCCCTATCGTACCCGTCATCCGCTTCCGACGCGAACGGACTTCAGGCTATAGAGGATCGACGGTCAGAGCGCTTGCGCGAGGAAAAACCATTGAAATTCGGCTCGCGCAACTTTTCCCTGATTCGCTCTGCGCCCGCGGGGGCGGTCGCCGCCGCCATGCTGTTCAGCGCCAGCGCGCCGCTCGCGCAAGTCAAAACCGCGACGCCGACGCCGCCCGCCAAGACGCGCTCTGGCCCGGCGCAGCAAAAACAACGAAGTCCAAAACCGCAACCGAATGTGCGGCAGCCGCAGCGGCGGCAGCCCGTCGAGCCGGCGCAGCCAAGCGCCAAGCCGGCGCAGCCAAGCGCCAAGCCGGCGCCGCAAGTTGCGCTGCCGCCTATGCCTGACACGCTTCCGTCGCCGCAGGCGCCGCCGCCCGTCGACGTCACGCAGCCGCCGCCGTCGCTGCCGCGCGCTCCGCGCGAGAAGATGCGGGCGTGCGCGGAAGAATGGGACAGGATGAAGCGCGAGTCGAAGGACGGCTTGCCGATGTGGCGCGATTTCGCGACCGACTGCCTGACGAAATAGGCACCTTGAAACGGCGCGGCGCGCCCAAAGCGCGCGCAAAACCTTTTCTTACTTCCTGATCGCTATCGCCCGGGACGCGTCTCGCTGGACGCGCGCCCCCGGGCGATGAGTGCATGACGCGCAACCGCGATGACGCGAAACGATCTCTCGCGCATGCGAAGGCGCGTCCGCCTACATGCCTTCTGTCGGAGCAGATGGCGCCGGCGTTTTTGCCTTTCGCGGCGCGCGCTTCTTTGCAGGAGCCTTGCGCGTCGCAGGAGCCTTGCGCGTCGACTTCTTGGCGCTGGCCTTCTTCGCGCCGGCGCGCTTTTTGGTCGCTGCCTTGCGGACGCCCTTGCGGACCGTCTTCTTCGCAGCGGACTTTCGCGTAGCCTTGCGGGCGCCCTTCTTGGCCGTCGACTTTTTCGTCGCCGCCTTCCTTGCGGTTTTACGCGCACCTTTCTTCGCCGCAGCCTTCTTGGCCGGCTTACGCTTTATTGTAGCTCTCGCCATAATAAGTCCCCTTGATCCGAATTGTCGGAACTATGGTCGACCGACAATACGCGCAAATAGCGTAACGCGGTTAATCAGTCGTTCAAGACCTGCGCGCGCACGAAGTGAACTATGCAACGCATGAGAAGCCATGCTTTGCGCGATCGCGCCGCAAGCAAAACGATCCTGAAGCCGCCCCGCAAACGCTTCAATGAGACTATCGCGACAGGTCTAAGCATCGCCTTTTATTGGCGCCGAACCGGACGCTGAATCGCTTGACGCCAACAGCTCCGAAGAGACGTTCAGACGGGGGAGCGCGCGTACGCGACACGTCGCAACTGATGTTCAATTACTTGATTTGCTTTTGTATCCGAGAAACGTTGCGAGTCGTTCGCGCCAGCGGCAACCGCTCTTCGAGATATATCTCGTGATACGATTGATATTCGCCGCGCGCGTTCGCTGCAGGCGGGCAAGTCAATGTCCGACGGGAGGCGGAGCGCGTCGCGAGACATAGACGGCGCGCATGCCCGCGGCGGCGCGACGAAGCGCGTTCCGCGAGGAAAAAAAAATTTGTGATCAGCCCGTCGTGATCGAAAAAAATTGATCCGCGACGCCGTTGTCCGGCGAAGAATCGCGCAGCGATCGTCACGGAACTGATTCGATTCAGCGTCGGAAGCCGGGCGTCAGACGCCCAATTTGCGCTTGAGCAGTTCGTTCACCGCCTGCGGATTCGCCTTTCCGCCGGTCTGCTTCATCACCTGTCCGACGAACCAGCCGAGCATGGTCGGCTTCGCCTTTGCCTGCTCCACCTTGTCGGGATTGGCGGCGATGACGGCGTCGACGGCGGCTTCGATGGCGCCGGCGTCGGTCACCTGCTTCATGCCGCGCGCCTCGACGATCTCCTTCGGATCGCCGCCTTCCGTCCAGACGATCTCGAATAGATCCTTGGCGATCTTGCCGGAAATAACGTTCTGCGAAATGAGGTCGATGATCGCGCCCAGCGCCTTCGACGACACCGGCGAGCGCGTGACGTCGAGCCCTTCCTTGTTCAGGCGGCCGAACAATTCGTTGATCACCCAGTTTGCCGCAAGCTTGGCGTCGCGTCCCTTCGCCGTCTCCTCGAAATAGTCGGCGGCCGCCCGCTCCATCACCAGCACGCCGGCGTCGTACGGCGGCAGCCCGTACTGTTCGATGAAGCGCGCGCGCTTGGCGTCCGGCAGCTCCGGCAACTGCGCTTTGAGCGCGTCGACATACGCCTGATCGAATTCGAGCGGCAGCAGATCGGGGTCCGGGAAGTAGCGATAGTCATGCGCTTCTTCCTTGGAGCGCATCGAGCGCGTCTCGCCCTTGCCGGGATCGAAGAGCCGCGTCTCCTGATCGATCTTGCCGCCGTCTTCAAGAATGCCGATCTGGCGGCGCGCCTCCACTTCGATCGCCTGCCCGATAAAGCGGATGGAATTCACATTCTTGATTTCGCAGCGCGTGCCGAGCGGATCGCCGGGGCGGCGCACCGAGACGTTGACGTCGGCGCGCAGCGACCCCTGCTCCATGTTGCCGTCGCAGGAGCCGATGTAACGCAGGATGGTCCGCAGCTTCGACACATAGGCGCGCGCCTCCTCAGCCGAACGCATGTCCGGCTTGGAGACGATCTCCATCAGCGCCACGCCGCTGCGGTTGAGATCAACGTGGCTTTCCGTCGCCGACAGGTCGTGCAGCGACTTTCCCGCGTCCTGCTCGAGATGCAGACGCTCGATGCCGACCGTGATGCGCTCCGTGGGCGATACGTCGACGATCACGGCGCCCTCGCCGACGATCGGATGTTTGTACTGGGAGATCTGATAGCCCTGCGGCAGGTCCGGATAGAAATAGTTCTTCCGATCGAAAATCGAGAAGCGGTTGATCTGCGCCTCGAGCCCGAGCCCGGTGCGGACCGCCTGTTTGACGCATTCCTCATTGATCACCGGCAGCATCCCGGGCATCGCCGCGTCAACGAGCGAGACGTGATCGTTGGGCGCGCCGCCATATTCGGCGGAAGCTCCGGAGAAGAGCTTGGCGTTGCTCGTCACCTGCGCGTGAATCTCCATGCCGATCACGACTTCCCAGTCGCCGGTCGCGCCCTTGATGAACTTGGTGGGAGCCGCCTGTATCGCCATCTCTGCCTCGCTTAAAGTGCTGCTACCATATAAACCACGCTTCACCGGAGCGGAACGGCCGGCGCGCGGCAAGGAGAAGATGGCGAGATGGCCGACGACAATATTTCAGAGCGCCGCCGCCGAAAGGGCCTGATCGCGCGCATGAGCGGCGCGCCCCGCCATGTGAGCATTCCGGTCGGCGTGGGTCTGATCGTCGGCGGAACCATACTTGCGCCGCTTCCCATCTTCGGCGTGTGGATGGTGCCGGTCGGCCTCGCGATCCTGGCGCCGCATTCGCCGCGCGCCCGCAGGCTATCGCGGCGCATCCACCGGTGGTCGCTGAAGGCCCTGCGCTGGTCCATACGCAACGGCTTCGTCCGCGTGAAGACGCGCACGCGCGCGGGCGATCAGGCGGACTCGCCGCCCTCAGACGACGTCTGAGAATCGCTCTTTGGCGCGCGGTCGCCCATCAGACGCTCTTCATAAGAGATCGACCAGTCGACCAGCGCGCGCCAAAGGTTGAGCGCGACCTCGACCGAAAGAGCCTCCCGTCTGGCGACGCCAAGCACATGCGCCAGCACTTCGTCGACGCGCTCAGGGACATTGGCGGGAACGCCAAGCGCAGGTTTGATCCGCGCCGCGCGCTCGATCTGTCGTTGCCGCTTCGCCAAGAGGACGACGAGCTCTTCGTCCAGTTCATCGATCAAGCGGCGCACGTCGGACATTTCATCCTGCAGCGTCTGCTGCGAACGTTCCGCAATGTCCTTCTCAGCGCCTGGCGTCGTCATCATCGGGCCTCGCGCCACCACGGCTGCGGAAGTTCGATCTTCGGCGCGGCCTGTTCAATCGCCGCGGCGAGCGAAAACAGCGTCTCTTCGTCGAATGCTTTGCCGATGAGTTGCAGTCCCAACGGCAAGCCGTTCGTCGCGAGCCCGCCGGGGACGGCGACGCCGGGCAGACCGGCCATATTCACTGTAACGGTGAACACGTCGTTGAGATACATCTCGACGGGATCGGCGGCGCCCTTCTCTCCCTGCGCGAAGGCGGTCGAAGGCGTCGCCGGCGTCAGGACCGCGTCGATCCCAGATGCGAAGACCTCGTCAAAGTCGCGCTTGATCAGGCTGCGCACTTTCTGCGCGCGAAGATAGTAGGCGTCGTAATAGCCGGCGGAGAGCACATAGGTGCCGATCATGATGCGCCGCCTCACTTCCGAACCAAAACCGGCGGCGCGCGTCCTTTCGTACATATCTATGATGTCGCGGCCCTGCTCGCGGCGACCGTACCGCACGCCGTCGTAGCGCGCGAGATTGGACGACGCCTCCGCCGGCGCGATGATGTAATATGTCGGCAAGGCGTAGCGCGTATGCGGCAGCGAGATTTCGACGATCTCGGCGCCCGCGTCCTTCAGCCAAGCGGCGCCCTTATCCCATAACTCGGCGATCTCCGCCGACATTCCCTCGAGGCGGTATTCCTTCGGCACGCCGATGCGACGTCCTTTGACCGATGCGCCGACGGCGGCTTCATAGTCCGGCACCGGCGCATTGACGCTGGTCGTGTCCTTCGGATCGTGGCCCGCCATCGATCTGAGCATGATCGCCGCGTCGCGCACCGTGCGGGTGATCGGGCCCGCCTGATCGAGCGACGAGGCGAAGGCGACGATGCCCCAGCGCGAGCAGCGGCCGTAGGTCGGCTTGACGCCGACAGTGCCGGTGAAGGCTGCGGGCTGACGGATCGAGCCGCCGGTGTCGGTCGCGGTCGCGCCGAGGCAAAGATGCGCCGCCACAGCCGCCGAGGAGCCGCCCGACGAACCGCCGGGCACAATCTTCGCGGCAAGGTCGGCGGCGCGCCGCCAAGGCGAAACGACCGGACCGAAAGCGCTCGTTTCGTTCGACGAACCCATCGCGAATTCGTCCAGATTGAGCTTGCCGAGCATGACGGCGCCGTCGCCGAGAAGATTGGCGGACACCGTCGATTCATATGTCGGCGTGAAGTCGTCGAGAATTCGGCTCGCCGCCGTCGTTCTCACGCCCTTGGTGCAGTAGAGATCCTTTATGCCGAGCGGCAGCCCTTCGAGCGCGCGCGCGTCGCCGCGGGCGAGACGCGCGTCGCTCTCGCGCGCCTGGGTCAATGCGCGTTCCGGCGTTTCCGTTATGAAGCAGTTCAACGCGCGCGCCGTCTCGATCGCGTCGATATGCGCCTGCGCCAACTCAACGGCGGAGATCTGCTTTGCATTGAGAGCGTCGCGCGCCTCGGCCAATGAAAGATGCGTGGGATCGGACATTTGTCCCTTTAATCTCTGAATCGCCGCATGCGCCGCGGCTGCGCGGAATCGCTATTCGATCACTTTGGGCACGACGAAATAATGATCCTCGCGCAAGGGCGCGTTGGCGAGAATCTCTTCCGCGATGCCGCCGTCCGTGACGAGGTCGGCGCGCTTCTTCATTTGCATCGGCAAGGCCGACGTTAGCGGTTCGACGCCATCGACGTCGACCGTGCTCAGCGTCTCGACGAAAGCGAGAATGGCGTTGAGTTCGCCGCCGAGGCGCTCGACCTCGCTGTCTTCGATGGCGATGCGCGAGAGATGGGCGATCCGGCGGACGGTCGCAGAGTCAACGGACATCTAGGGCTCCGCAAGAAAGGTATCGAGGCGCTATAGCGCCTGACCTTTCGCGGCGCAATGTTGGGCGAACCGATCACAGGCGGAAAAAGGAGCGCGCCACGCCGCGGAGTTTGCGGAAGGCGTATGGCGTGCTAGCGAAAGCGCGGTGACCATGCGCGCGACGAGCCTCGAAGAATTGGCGGCGTTTCTGCCCCCCAAGGGCCGTCTGATGGGCCTGGATCTCGGGACAAAGACGATCGGACTGGCGCTTTCTGACGTCGAGCGGCGGCTGGCGTCGCCGCTCGATACGATCAGCCGAGCGAAATTTGCTCAGGACTCCGCGGCCTTGCTCAAACGGGCGGCCGATTTTGAGGTCTGCGCGCTCGTCGTCGGGCTGCCGCTCAATATGGACGGCACGGAGGGGCCGCGCGCGCAGGCGACGCGCGCCTTCATGCGCAATCTGTCGAAGTTGGCGTCCCCGCCCTTCGCTTTCTGGGACGAACGCCTGTCCACGGCGGCCGTGACGCGCGAATTGATCGCGCAGGACGCCTCGCGCGCCAAACGCGCCGAAGTCGTGGATCGAATGGCGGCGGCCTATATCCTGCAGGGCGCGCTTGACCGACTGAAACGACTGTAAGCCGCCATTATCAAAAGCTATTACAACTTATAATGGAATTTTTTTCTTGACAGGGGTAAGGCATAGTGGAAGAAAACCATAAGAAAGTCTGATGCTTAACGAATTACGAACCGCCCCGTGGACCGTGGAGATTGACAGCGATGCCCCGGCCGGACGCCACTCAAAAAACTTCCAATGCGCCCCGCGGAACCGCCGCCGAAAACGCCAAAGCCAATGAAGAAGCGGCGTCAATCGCGTCATACATCGCGGATATGGCGGACGAAATGGCGAAACTCGCTGGTCGCTGCGACATGCCCATGCTGAGCTATTTTCTGACTTTGGCGCGCGCTGAGGCTGACATGCGGGCGCGCGAACTCGGCGGCTATCCGATCGATCGCTCCGCCTAGATTACAACTTAAAGTTGTATAACAGCGAAACGCTGTTGGCGCCGTGGCGCTGCAGGCGTCCCTCAATGTCGAGTTCGACGAGCACCCCCTGCACCTCCGGCGCAGTCAGTCCGGCGACGCGGATGAGATCGTCGATCGCGATCGGCGCGGGTCCGAGCAGGCCGAGGATGATCTCATGCGCGTCAGGGTGAGGCGCGGCGGCGTTCGGCGCGCCACCCTCGAGATCGGCGGCGCAATCCGCTGGCGGGCTCGGCGCCGAAAAGCGCTTTGGAGCCGGTCTCTCCTCAAACGCGGAGTCCTCAGCGCCGGAGAACAGATCCAGTTCGTCGATGAGAATTTCCTCGCCCTCGAGCGAGTCGTCGTCGAACAGATTCTTGCGCGCCGGCGCGCCGGCGTTTTCGGCGAGGACCGAGATCACGTCCTCGGGACGCGCGCATAAGGTCGCGCCCTGACGGATCAGATCGTTGACGCCTTCGGCGCGCGGATCGAGCGGCGAGCCTGGAACGGCGAAAACCTCCCTGCCCTGCTCATTTGCGAATCGCGCCGTGATCAGCGAGCCGGAACGGCGCGCCGCCTCGACCACGATCGTGCCGCGGCTGAGTCCGGAAATGATCCGGTTTCTGCGCGGAAAATCGCGGCCGCGCGGCTCCCACTCGATCGGCATTTCAGAGACGATCAGTCCGCGTTCGGCGATCGCCTCCATCAGTTGCGCATGTTCTGACGGATAGGGGCGCGCGTGGCCGCCCGCCAGCACGGCGATCGTTCCGGTTTCGAGCGTGGCGCGATGCGCGACGGCGTCGACGCCGCGCGCGAGACCCGAGACGACGACGTAGTTTTCCGCCGCAAGGCTGCGCGCGAGACGTTCAGCGAAGGCGAGGCCTGCGGCCGAAGCATTGCGCGAGCCGACGATCGCGACGCTGTCGCGCTGCGCGGTCCAGGAGGAGCCTCGCACGGCGATCAGCGGCGGGGCGTCGGCGATTTCGCGCAGCAGCGGCGGATAGTCCGGATCGCCGGTGGTGATCAGGCGCACGCCCAGCGCGCGCGCCGCGTCAATTTCGCGCAGCGCCTCTTCGCGCGTGGCGATGCGAATCGTCCTGCCCCGCAGCGACCGCGCGGCGAGGGACGGCAGGGCGTCAAGCGCCGCGCCGGCGCCGCCAAACCGATTGATGAGCTGTCGGAAGGTGCGGGGTCCGACGTTTTCGCTGCGTATGAGCCTCAGCCAGTCGATGAGCTGCGCATCGCTCAATCGCCCTGGCGAGGCATCGCTCACGCCTTCTGTCCTATGCGGGTCTCGGTGCCGGCGCGCAGCCGAGCGATATTTTCGCGATGTCTGTAGAAGACGATTGCGGCCATCGCCGCCACGAAAAGGGCTTCGGCTCGATGGCCGAGCAGGAAGAGAGCGACGGGCGCCGCCACGCTCGCGGTCAGCGCGCCGAGCGACGAATAGCGCGACAGCGCCGCCGCAGACAGCCAGACCACGCAAAAGATCAGCGCGGCCGGCCAGCTCAGGCCAAAAAGCACGCCAAGAAAGGTTGCCACGCCCTTGCCGCCCTTAAAATGCAGCCAGACAGGCGCAATATGTCCGATGAACGCCGCAAGCCCGGCGATCATGCCGCCCTCGGGCGAGAGCGATGCGCCAATGAGAACCGCCGCCACGCCCTTCAGCCCGTCGAGCAGCAGCGTCGCCGCCGCCAGGTCCTTTCGACCGGTGCGCAGGACATTGGTCGCGCCGATATTGCCGGAGCCGATCGAGCGCAGGTCGGTCGTGCCCGCCAGGCGCGTCAGCAACAGACCGAAAGGTATGGAGCCGAGCAGATATCCGATTGAAAGGGCGGCAAGGTCGGAAAGGATAGGGGTCATTCGCTAAAACGCGATACTTCTCGACGGCGAAAGGCTCGGTGATGCTAAAGTAGGCGCTACTGCGCCGCAATAAGCGTTTTTGATCCCGATCGCTCCGACGACTTTCGGCGCTCAGTGCGGCCCTCCCGCCCCTTTGCCACGGAAATCGCTTCCCGGACGCGCCGGCGACAAAATCGGCGCATCGCATTTTTGTGCGTGAGGCGCTAAGAAAGCCAAAAAATCAGGGTTGATATGACTGAGCAACGCAGGCCGCGCCCACGGGCTTTCCGCCTTGACGGCGACCAGACGGTCACCGCCAAGCCGACGCCGCGGACCGATGAGGGCGGAAGGTCGTCCGTCGAGGTCGTCGAGCCGGAGTTTGACATTTTCGCCCGCGAGGCCGCGCAGATCGCCGACGGCATGACCGGAGACGAGGCCGCCGTCGAAGCCGCGCAGGCGAACGGCATGCTGCGCCGCTACGTCTTCTCGTGGGGCGGCGTCTTCGTGTCGGCCGTCAGCGGTCTTTTATCCTTAGCCCTGATGATGTGGATCTGGGGGATCGTCGAAGACCTGTTCCGCCACTCGGCCATTCTTGGAATGGTTGGACTGGGGCTCGCGGGACTGGCGGCGGTCGCGGCCATTATCACCGCCATGCGCGAGTTTCGCGCGATCGGCCGGCAGAATCGCATCGCCAAGCTGCATGCGGCGCTCGCCGAGGCGCATGCAAGCGACGACGGGAAAGCTGCGCGCGAACGCGTCGGCGAACTTTGCGAGCTCTATGAGCATCGTCCGAACACCGGCCGGGCGCGCGCGCTGCTCAACGACTATCTGAAGCAGATTATCGATGGACGCGATTTGATTACGCTCGCCGAGCGCAATCTCGTCGCGCCGCTCGACGACGAGGCGCGGCGCGCGATCGCCAGCGCCGCCAAACGCGTCTCCGTGGTGACGGCGATCAGCCCGCGGGCGCTCCTCGACGTCCTGTTTGTCGTCGGCCAGGCCATCGTGCTGATGCGAAAAATCGCGGAGATCTACGGCGGAAGACCGGGACTTTTCGGCTTCTTCAAGCTCGCCCGCTCGGTCGGCGCCCATCTCGCCATCACCGGCGGCATGGCGGTCGGCGACTCGATCCTTCAGCAGGCGCTGGGCCACGGAATCGCCTCGCGCATTTCGGCAAAACTCGGCGAGGGCGTGCTAAATGGACTTCTCACCGCGCGAGTCGGCCTGTCCGCCATGGCCGTCTGCCGACCGACGCCGTTCATCGCCGAGAAGCAGCCGGGCGTCAGCGACGTCGCGCCTTTTCTTTTTCGCGGCGACGCGACAAAGAGCTAATTCGAGTTGGAAGCAGCAGGCTTGAAGATCACCACCTGGAACATCAACTCCGTGCGGCTGCGCCTGCCGCTCGTCGCCGAATTCCTCAAGAGCCGCGCGCCGGACGTGCTTTGTCTGCAGGAGACGAAATGTCGGGACGCCGAGTTCCCGATGAAGGATCTCCAAGCGCTCGGCTATCAGCATATCGCGATCAACGGCCAGAAGGGCTACCACGGGGTGGCGGTCGTTTCGAAGCGGCCGTTGCGCTTCGTCGAAAAGCGCGACTTCTGCGAAAAGGGCGACGCGCGCCACATTTGCGTGGAGATCGACGCGGCGAGCGGCCCGATCTCGCTGCACAATTTCTACGTGCCCGCAGGCGGCGACGAGCCCGACGTCGAGATCAATCCGAAGTTCCAGCACAAGCTGGATTTCCTTGACGAAATGCGCGACTGGATCACGACCGAGGGCGTCGCGCGCGGCCGCGTGGTGCTGGTCGGAGATCTGAATGTCGCGCCGCTCGAACATGACGTGTGGAGCCATAAGGCGCTGCTCAAAGTCGTGAGTCATACGCCGGTCGAAGTTGAAAAGCTGACGGAGGTGTTCCGCGCCGGCGCATGGATCGACGCCATGCGGCACTTCGTTCCCCAGGAAGAAAAGCTTTATACTTGGTGGAGCTATCGCGCCGCCGATTGGCAGGCGTCCAACCGGGGACGCCGGCTCGATCATATTCTGGTGAGCGAAGCGCTGGGCGGCGGGCTGAAGCGTCTTGACGTGCTACGCGACGCGCGCAACTGGACGCGCCCGTCCGACCATGTGCCGGTGACGGTCGAACTGTCTGACTAACTGCGGAAAAGGATCGGGAGGCGAAACGGCGGCATGATCGCGCGCGATCTGATGAACAGCGACTTCCCTTACGTAACGGCGGACGCAGACCTCGATTATGTGGCGAAACTTCTCGCCGATTGCGGCCTGGGCGCCGTGCCGGTGGTCGACGACGACCTGTCGCCGATCGGCATCGTGACGCGCAGCAATCTCGAAGAGTCGCGATCGCAGCCTCTGCCCGAGTTGGGCGCCATTCCGGCATTCCTGCTGCGCAACAGGCCAAAGACCGTATTTCACGCCAATGGGCGCGCGTTGCGCGAAGTCATGACGACTCCGGCGATATCGATCCCGGACGTCGCGAAAGTTCCCGATGTCGCAAAGATCATGGAGAGCCACAGCCTCAAGCGGATTCCAGTCGTCGAAGGCCATAAGATCATCGGCCTCCTCCTGCGCAAGGAAGTCATGGAGGCGATGGCGGGAGGTTTTGCGGCGATGGCGCTGGAGGCGCATCGGCGCGGTCCGCTGATCTCGATTCCGCAGCAGCCCGGCGACCGCTGTGCCGTCGCGACGGCGCAGGAATTTCGCGAGCTCGTCGCCGCGCATGAGCGAGCGCTCGAACAGGAGCGCGTCGAACTTCGTCATGCGGCGGCCGAGCTGCGCGATCAACGCATTCGCGACCTTGCAAGTCAGCGGCTGACGGACGCCCAATGGCGCGAGATGCTGGAACAGGCGCGCCGCAGCGCGGCGTCAGGTCTGACGGAACATGTGCTGATCCGCTTCCCGTCGCAGCTTTGCACGGACGGCGGCCGCGCGATCAATGCGCCGGACCCCCGTTGGCCGGAGACTCTGCGCGGCGAGCCGGCCGACGTTTTCCGGCGCTGGCGCAACGAATTGCACCCGCGTGGTTTCCGCATCGCCGCCCAAATCGTCGACTTCCCGGAAGGTATGCCGGGCGACGCCGCGCTGTTCCTGATGTGGCCCACCGGCAATTGAGCGGCGGTCAGCCGCCGCCGACGCCGGTTTCCGCGCGCAGCGCGGCAAGCGAAGGATAACGCCGCGCGGCACCGCCCTCGGTCTGCACTTCGACCGAACCGTCAGAGAACATCACATAGTCCGCCCCGCCGGCCGTGTAACGGTCGACTTCCACCGGCGGCTTCAGCGCCGTCGCGGGCCGCTGTTGCGGCGGCCGCGCCTCTCCGCGCGCGTCTTCAGCGGATTCGGGAGCGGCGGACTCCATCACGACCAACTCGGGCGTCGCGGAGCCTTTTTCGGCGATGCGCCCGAGGACGCCGATCGTCCGCCCGAGCGCGATCGTGACGACGCCGCCCGAGACCGCCGTGGCGCCCGCAATGAAGAGGCTCCAACCGCGCTCGAGCTGAATGTAATCCCACCCGGCCCACATCGCATACGCGCCTGAAAGCGCAAGCGCGAGCCCGAGGAAGATGACGCCCAGGCCATAACGTCTCATCGTCATCCTTCGTGTGTGTGTCCGGTCGGGAACCTACCACAGGGCATGCTGACCGCCACATGAACTGCGCCGGACGCGCCGACGGCGATCGCCCGGGCGAACGGCCCGAAGATTGCAGCGTAACGCGGTTGCGGACGAGCCGCGCGTCCTTGTCGCCAAAAAGCGAACATAGCGCAGCCGTTTGCGGGCGCCGCGATATTGCCGCATGCGACGCGCGGGTCTAGTTAAGCGCGTGCAGCTGAGGCTGACAGGCTACGCTCGTCTAAACCTTTTCGGGAGAGAATAATGTCCTTCACGCTGGAAGACCTGCCTTATCCATATGACGCTCTGCAGCCTTATCTTTCGCGCGAATCGTTCGAATACCACCACGACAAGCATCACGCGACCTATGTCACCAACGCCAATAATCTGGTCAAGGGCACGGAATATGAAGGCAAGCCGATCGAAGAAGTGATCGCCACCGCCTATAACCGCAACATGCCCATCTTCAACAACGTCGCCCAGCACTACAACCATCACCATTATTGGAAATGGATGAAACCGAACGGCGGCGGCGCGATTCCCGGAAAGGTGGAAAAAGCCATCATCGAGTCCTTCGGCTCAGTCGATAAATTCCGCGAAGAGTTCCAGAAGGAAGGCCTCGGCCAATTCGGCTCCGGCTGGATATGGCTGGAGTTGAAGGATGGAAAAGTCGCCGTCCGCAAGACGCCGAACGCCGAGAATCCGCTGATCCACGGCGCGGCGCCAATCCTCGTCGCCGACGTCTGGGAACACTCCTATTACATCGACTATCGCAATCGTCGCGCCGATTACCTCAAGGCGTTCCTCGACCATCTCGTCAACTGGGAGCATGTCGAGGAAATGTTCGACGCGGCGTCATAAGCCTTTCTCGATTTTCGCGCGGCGCGCCTCATCCGCGCGCCGCGTTTTTTTTGCATTGTGAATGATAGTGCGGCGAGCGGCGGAAGCGCCGCAAAGGCCAGCACGGCCGCCGCGGCAGTCGAATTTTGCTATTGCCGTCGCGCCGCTTCGAAAGCCGTTGGCGTCCTCGTCTAATTCTGCGTGGCGACATTCAGCGGATAGGTCCCCGGCCGCGGCGCATCGCTATCCTATGCGCGCGCGTGGTCGCCAACATGAGAACCACAGCCACGCCGAAATCGGCCCGGTCGGCGTCCATCTGCTGAACGGTCATGTCGGCGGCGGCGAGCGCGCCATCTTGTTGGCGCGCTCGAAAAATTGCGCGCCGGCGGGAATTGCGCAGAGCGCGACGTTCGTGATCGCGGCGACCTGCAGGCGAAAGCGCAGGATCGGCTTCCATCGCGGCTCGATGAGCCGCTCAGCGGCGATCAGTTCGCGGCGATTTTCGGCTGCGATTCGACGATTCGCTTCAGGTCGGCGAGGCCTCGATCGAACTGCCCGCCGAGCGCCTTGTCGATATTCAAAAATCTGTACATCGCCTTGCCGACGAATTCATGATGGCCGGACATCGCCCAGGTGACTTCCGTTGCGCTCTCGCCCAGAGGCTTGAGATCGAATTGCACGTCGTGCCGGGCCTTGAAGGGCTTGGTGAAGTCGAGCTTGATGCGAATGCGTTCGCCTTGGCGGCTCTCGACGATTTCCATCTTGCCGACGCCGACCTGCTTGTTGCCTGACCAGGCGTATGTCGCGCCGTAGCCTTGCGGCGTTCCTCCGTATTCGGTCTTCATATTGGGATCGAGTTTCGCCCAGGGCGACCAGTCGACCCAATCGTGGAAGTCGTTGATGTGGCGGAAGATGACTTCCGGCGGCGCGTCGATCACAGTCGAGCGCGCAATGCGGAAGTCGTCGGGCAGAAAGGAAACATAGGCGATCAGAGCGCTGACGAGGGCGAGGAAAAAGAGCGCGAAGATTGTCATGATGCAGGTCTCCGGCAAAGAGTTGGCGTCCGTCGGCCAATGCCCGCCGGACCGCCATTCAGTTCCGCGCTTCCCGCGCCGAGGCTTCGCTTCCTTGCTTGGCGAAGCGCTCGCGCACGACCCGCCGCCTGGCGCTCGGCGTCAGTTTAGAACGGCGCGCGCAATGCGCAACGAATCATCCGGCTAGGCGAGGCTTCCGCAGAAGGCCTGGATTTTCCTGCAAGCGTCTTCGAGCAGCGCGTTGGATGCGGCGTAAGAGACGCGGAAGTTCGGCCCGACCCCGAAGGCCGAGCCATGAACCACCGCGACGCCCTGCGTCCCCAGAAGCTCCGTCACGAAGTCCTCGTCGGATTCGATGACCTTCCCTTCCGGGGTTTTGCGTCCGATCGCCTCTGCGCAGGAGGGAAATACGTAGAACGCCCCTTCCGGCGTCGGACATTTCAGATATTTCGCCTGATTGAGCATCGACACGACGAGGTCGCGTCGCTCCTGGAAGGCGTGGCGGAACACGGCGAGGTGGTCTTGAGGCCCTTCGAGCGCCTCCACCGCCGCCCATTGCGCGATCGAACAGGCGCCCGACGTCTGCTGGCCCTGTAGCAGGTCCATGGCCTTGATCAGGGCGCTGGGCCCCGCCGCATAGCCGATGCGCCAGCCGGTCATGGCGTAGGCCTTCGACACCCCGTTCATGGTGAGCGTCCGCTCCATCAGCGCCGGCTCGACCTGAGCCGGCGTGACGAATTTGAAATCGCCATAGACGAGGTGCTCGTAGATGTCGTCGGTCAGGACATGCACCTGCGGATGACGCAGCAGAACGTCGGTGACCTTCTTCATTTCGTCGAAACTATAGGCCGCGCCGGACGGATTTGACGGCGAGTTCAGCACCAGCCACTTGGTGTTCGGCGTTATCGCCCGCTCCAGCGCCTCGGGCTGCAGCTTGAAACCGTCCTCCATCCGCGTGTCGACGACGACTGTCGTTCCGCCGCAGATCGCCACCATCTCCGGATAGCTGACCCAATAGGGCGCCGGGATGATGACTTCGTCGCCCGGGTTGAGCGTCGCAAGAAAAGCGTTGAACAGGATATGCTTGCCGCCGGTGGCGACGATCGTGTCAGCGGCCTTGTAGTCCAAGTTGTTTTCGCGCTTGAATTTTCTTGCGACCGCCTCCCGCAGTTGCGGGATTCCAAGCACCGGCGGATAGCGCGTCTCGCCGCGGTCGATCGCCGCTTTTCCGGCCGCGCGGATGTGTTCGGGCGTATCGAAATCCGGCTCGCCGACGGAGAGGCTGATCACCTCCCTGCCCTGCGCGCGCAAGTCGCGCGCCTTCTGCGTCACAGCAATGGTCGCTGAGGGCTTCACGCGCGACAGGGCGTTGGCGAGGAAAGTCATTGCAGTAGAGTTCCTGCGGAGGGGATAGTGCGCCGCACCATAATTTGCGCGTCGCAACGCCGCAATGAGATTTGTGAAGCGGCGGGCGTTGAGCAGGCCCGTCGAAAGACCGAAGCGCTTAACCATTCGGCGCAGTATCGCGACGGGGAATTTGGATCGGCCGATCGCGCGAGGCCATGGCGCCGACGCGATCGTCAGCTCTGCTGCATTCGATTTTTCTGAAGGGAAAACAAGGCGCTGCGAAAACGCTTGCCCAATCGGCTCTGTGAGTCTTGCTAAAGTTTGTCGAATCAATATTACGCGCAGTTAATCTTCTTTCGCGCACTTCTTAAAAATTTATAAAATTTCTGAATTTTCATGCAACTTTTTCACCGCATCCTCGTTTCTATCTTGAGAACGCGGCGACGCGAGTCAATCGCGCGCGTGCCTTGGGGAGAGGCGCAAGCGTTACAAAGGGCGAATGCGAGAGGATCAGGAAAAATGTCGCTCGTTGACAAATTTGAAGATCAGATGGAGCCCGCGTTCACACGGAGCTTTGACAGGGATTCGGCGCGTCGCCAGTTTAGAGTTTCACTCTTGCTTGTCGCCGCGATGGCGGTGGCTGCGTTTGTTCTTGGCTTCGCCCTGCCGATTAACGCCCCCGGGCAGAAGGCCACGCCGGTGGCGACCGATGGCGGCGTATTTGCGGGCCGGCTGGTGACGATCGACCGCTGAGCCCCCTCAGACTGCCGAACGTTAAAATAGCGCGCGTCGATTGACGCGCGCATTTTTTTCCGGCCGCCGCTTTCCGCACGCCGTCTTCCACGAGTCGCCGAAAAAGCGGCCGGCGGCCGCAGCCGCCGGCTGAATTCACAGTGACGTCACCGTCACTGCTGCTAAATCACTTCTTTTCCATGTGATGCTCGTGATGGGCCGGAACGCTTTCCTTCGGTCCGGCCGAGTCCTGTCCATGCGCCTTCTGCCAGCGCTCCATGGCCTCGGCGTCATGCGCATGGGCCGCATCCGGCGCATCGATAGCCGCATCGATGACCACTTCGCCGGCCTTTTCGAAGACAAGCGTCATCTCCAGGCCCCAGCCAACCTCAAGATGCTTCTTGATGTCCAGGAGCGTCACATAAGCGCCGCCCGGCGCAAGCGTGACTTTCGACTTCGGCGGCAGGACGACCGGCGTGATGAGGTCCAGCTTTTTGGGATCGCCGTGGATCTCCGCCTTGCCGAACTTCTCCGACTTGACCGCGATCAGCTTGTCGGCGGTCGCGCCGTTGTTGTGCAGCATCGCAAAGAACTGAGCCTTGTTGTCGCCATCGACCGGCGCGCGAAGCCAGGGATGCTCGACTTTCAGGTCGCCGACGTCATATTCATGCGCCGCTGCGGAGCCGCGCAGGGCGAAGAGCCCGAGCGCCGAGCCCGTCAGCAGTGTTCCGCCGGTCAGCAAAAATTCGCGCCGCTTTAGCATCGTGCCTCTCCCTTTCTACGCCGGACTTCTATTAGCCGGCCTCGTAGCTTCATGACCAAGGGGGCGCTCAACAGATACCGTCGCGCCGCCCTTGCGCTTGCGACAATCTGCCCGCTAATGCGAATGCAGATTGATCTCGATCAAGGGTTCACGTGCGAATTCGGAGACGAGAGCCGACAGTTTCTGGGCATTCCCATTGTCGGGCGTGAATGTGCGGAAACGCGCGCGAATGTAGCCGGAACGATCGACGAGGAAATGCGCTTCCTCGATTTCCTCTGACGGCGTTTCATTAGGGTAGCGATTGATCACCGAATAGGCGACCTCGACCGACTTCGGATGAACGGCCTCCCGACCCTTCGCGTCCTGGGGACAGGCGGCGTCGTAGATCGTCACATGATTGGCGCCCGCGGTTTTTGTCGCCTCATGCGCCAATTTCACGCTCGCGGCGTGACTCTGGGGATCCACGCTTACGGCGCTGGCCTGCGGATCGCTGGCGGCCGCGCCGCAGCGCGCGAAGGAGATCAGCGTCGGCACGCCGCGCAGCCTGTAGAGCGATGTCACCTCCTCCTCGGGATCGACCAGCGCGAAATCGGGCGCGATCAGCCATTGGATCATGGCCTGAGGACTCATGAAGCGCGAACGATTTGAATAGGAGATCATCAGCAGAAAGTTGATGACGTCCCACCGATCGTCGACATCGAGCTGCTCGCCAAACGCCGGCATGACGCCGCTCTGGCCGCCATGCGTGAGCCAGTGAAAGATATCGCCGATCGTATGCGTGCCGACGTGCGGGGCCGTCAAATCGGCGGGCTGCACGAGGATGCCCTTATCATTCTTGAGATCTTTGGCGAGCGGACCATTGCCCTCGCCCTGCGCGCCATGGCAGCCGACGCAATTCTCCTTGAAATGATCCAGCCCGCGCGACACGGATTCGGCGGTATAGTCCTGGGTCGGATCGTCATAGGTGTCGGTATAAGCCTCTGTCGCAAACGACACGGCGAGCGCGAGCAACGCGACGACGGAGACCGCCGGCGTCGCATAGAGACGGTATTCCCGCGTCTTTGGAGTCCACCAGATCAGCGCCGCGACGACCGCGAGAATGACGCCGCCAACGCCCCACCACCAGATGGCGCTGAACATCGCCGGGTTCTGTCCCCAGGTCGCATCGTAGGACAGCCGAAACGGCAGCGGCCAATACAGGCTGGTCTCATGCGCGGCCGGCGTAATGACCGCGATATAGCCGGCGATCGAAAGCAGCGCGAGCGCGAAGACCGACTCGCCCGCGCCGATCTTGCTGTACCAAGTGACGTCGAATTCGCCTTCCGGGCGTCGCGTGATGTAACGCGCGAGCGCCAGCGCCGCGAGCAGAACGCCGCACAAGAAGACGAGCTTCAGCGTCAGTAGTCGGCCGTAAGGCGTCGCGAGCATATTGGGAATGCTGCCGACGTTCTCCCAGGCGATCGCGATTCCGCTGATCGCGACGATCGCCATGGCGATTTTCGCGATGAACGACCACCGCTCGGCAAGCTCGGCCGCAACCTCCGGCGGCTTGCCATGCGCGGTGAACATCCACCAGACAAGGCCCAGCAGGCCGCCGAGCCAAGTGAGGCCGGCCGCCGTATGGAGAAGGAAGCTCGCCTGCGTCCAGCGCGGCAAACCATCGTCGACGGCGTGGCCGGTCACCGAAACGACCGCCACAAGGATGATGCCGACCCACAGCGTCACGCGTTCAAGCATTTCAGAGGCGACGAAGAGACGCGCCACTGTGAGACCCGCGAAGAGGAACGCGATCAGCTGCGTCGCGATCCAGGCGTTCCCGACCGTCGTGTTGGAGGCGAACGCGACAAGCGCGTTGAATTCGACAGGCTTATCGGCCGGAAAGATCGAGAGCGCCGTGACATAGAGCAGAGCGAAGCCCAGAACCGCGCGCATGAGCGCCAGCGCTGCGACGGCGGGCTTGAACCGCGCGCCGTCTTCGCCAATGAGACGCGGCAGCAGCAAAAGTCCGACGGCGAGCGCCGAGGGAAGGCTCAGAAGGAAGCGGATCGCCGCTAGGGAGAGATACATTTTCGTTCGCCGATGTCCTCTGGCGCTGATCTCCTATGCTCGCGCGCGGATGCGAGAAACGCGCAGCCTCCCGCGTAAGCATAGCCGCAAGCAGATCATTTGCCCGATTGCGCTTATTTCGCGTCGACAGTGAACTCGTAGTTCCCCTCGACGATGTGACCATCGCTCGAGAGCACGCGGTAGCGCACGATATATTTGCCGGGCGCGAGTTCCGGCGCCTCCGCCGCCAACTCCCGCGGCTTGCCGGGGACAGCGCTATTGCCTTCGCCGAGCACCTTTCCGTCGGGCGTCTCTACGGTGATCTTCGAATATGGCGGCTCGACTCCGCCGCCAAAACGCAGCTTGATCGTCTTCGGCGGCGCCGCCACATGCTCCTTCGACGACGGCGTGGCGTCGACCAGGAAGGAGTGCGCGAGCGCCGGCGTCGCCGCAACCGCCGCTATGGCGATGGCGAAAACCCCGCCGACGGCGAAACCGAGCGCTGCGCGACGTCGCGTCCGCGCCTGCGAACTCTTGTCAGCATAAGTCATGGCGTCTCCCCCGGAGGCGTTGCGCCTCCTTTTTTCTTGAGATGTTTACCCGGGACGCCGCGTTCAAGACGCGGCGGCGCCGGCGGGATCCTTCTTCTTTGAACTCGGGTGGGTGTGTCTCCAATATACGAAAACGATTCCGGCGATGAGCACCGTTCCGGCGATCTGAGGCACCCATGCCCACAGGGTCTCTCCGACCGTGAATTTGAACTGCGACGTCTCCTGTGTGCCGTCTGCGCGGGTCAAAGTCACCAGCCCGATGTAATGGCCATCATTCTTGAAATCATGTTCAAGGTTGAAGGTGCCCTTGGTGTATTTGGTCGCCGGACGATAGACCTCCGTCAGCGCCTCGAGATCGGTGTCCTTGGTGATCGGCGTCAGCGGATCGCGAATGATCCGCAGTTCGAGCGGCAGATCGCGGAACGCGGGATTTTCGATGTCGAACACCAGAATCGTCGGGCCGGACGTCGGAATTTCGGCGCAATATTCGCTGCGCGATTTGCCCGGTTGATAGGCCGTGATGTGGATCATGTCATAGCCGAACATGACCATGCACATATTGCCCATCGTCATGGCTTCCGGACCCGCACCGCCCTCTGCGCGCAACGGCGTGGTGAACGCCAGCGACAAAAGCGCGCCAAGAACTACGCCTGCGAGCCTACGCCAATTCTTCATTTCCATCCCTCGATCGATGATGTTTCCAGAGCTGTCGCTCTTGCTGGCGACGATTGCATGACCCGCATCTTCTATAGCGGATTTTCGGCACTCGGCTCCACTTGTTATCGCCAATGCATGGCTGCGCCGCCCGAAGCTGAACCTACTTTTGACAAATGACACAAATTGACGCGAGCGAAAACGGCCATCCAATTTGCGTCGAAAGGACGCACCACCTCGTTGATTCAACCGTCAAAGGCAATGCCGCGCCCTATCTCGCGCCGCATTGCGCAAGACGTTGCGCCGCACGTCTCGAGGAGTTGAAAATCGGAGAGGGCCACGAGGGAATGCCTGCCACGCGTATCGCGACTGCGGCGACGCAAAACGCGCGTCGCGCGCCGCGCAAAAAAGAAACCCCCGGTCTTTTGGACCGGGGGCTTTTGTCGGTAGTCGGCAGTTCGCTTAGGGCATGTCGCCGGCGACGAACTTCGGAATGACCGGACCGCCGATTTCAGCCGCGAAGCGGCGTCCCGACGGCGAGAAGAACATCAGCAGGCCGCCGATCTGGCTGTCGGTGTCGTAAGCCAGGTCAGACAGACGCTCGATGTCCCAACGCGCGTCCTGCACCTTCACGGCGATTTCCTTCGTCTCGCCCGGCGCG
>NZ_JBFWNB010000003.1:0-142175 GCF_050251305.1 Methylocystis sp.
CGCGGCGTCGCGCGGCGGCGCCGCGCCCGCGCCCAGCGCCGGCGCTGCGGCGGGAGTGTCTGTTTAGGTAGGCGGCGCCAATCGCTCGGGGAAGGGCGCCGCCGCGACCGGCGCCTCCGCGACCCTCGCCTCGCGCAAGGCCGTCGCGTCGGCGGCGTCCGGCGCAGGCGCCGCGGGCTGAGCTGGCTTGGCGCTGGCCATAGGCGCCGCGGCAAGCGCAATTGCGTCGATCTGCGCCGCCCGGGAGTCCGGCGCCGGGACCGCGGGCTGCGCAGGCGCGCTCGGCGCATCCGGCTGGCGCAGCGCCGTCACGTCGGCGCGTTGCTGAGGCGCGCCGCTCAGCGCGAGATGTGCGACGAAGCCGCCGCCCCCCAGCAGGATGATCGCGGCGAGGACGTAAAACCACATCGGCGCTCTGGATTGCGCCGCGGCGCAGGCGGCGCGCCATTCCCCAGCGATATTGCTGGAAACATTCCTCATCCAGCGCGTCGTGCGCGTGTTGCGGAAGGGTTTCTCCAAGCTTTCGAGCTCGCGCAGCAGCCGCCGCTTCTCCTGCAGTATCCGCTTTTCGAAGTCCTCCAACTCCGCGACTTTACGTCGTTTCTCGAGTGTTACGCTCATACTACTCACTCCAAGCGCGCTCGCGTGAAGGCGCAGAAAGCAGTTCTTCACGTCGATACGTTCAGGCTCTGCGCTTAACTCGCGCGCGCCGTCGGCTCCTCTAGGAGATATTTCTCCCCGCCGCAGTATTGCCGCGCCATTAGCCGCGAGTCCCTCCGGCGCGGCGTGGCTCCTCTTTGCGATTAACCAACAAAATTATGGCTGATCTTTGCCGTTTCCTCTTGACGGCTGGCGAATCGTCCTTGCGCCGCGCTGGCGTCCCGGCCGCCTTCTTGACATCGCCCGCGCCGCACGTATGTTGCCGGCCAATTCGCTCCCGGCGCGCTTCAGCGGGCCGGGACGATTTCTTTTCTCTGACCAACTGGAACGCGCGATGGCCAAGTCCGCCATGATCAAGATCAAGCTCCTGTCCACGGCGGATACGGGCTATTTCTATGTGACGAAGAAGAACGCGCGCACGAAGACCGAGAAGCTCGTTTTCAAGAAATATGATCCCGTTGCGCGCAAGCACGTGGAATTCAAGGAAACGAAGATCAAGTAACGCGCGCCGCAGAAAAGGCGCGCGCGGCCGAAGCATTCGTCACTCTCGCCGGTCTCGCCAAAAGGAGCGATCGCCGCAGGCGCGCTTCGGGAATTTTTTTGGCTGGAGACGCGCCCGCTTCGGGGGAAGGCGGCCGACTGACGATGGCTTCAAGGAGGCCACTCCAACCACCGCCAGTCGGCCAACCCCACGGACCCAGGAGATGCGGCGGACCTGAGCACTCCGCAGGGTATTCAAAGTTGTGCCGAATACGCATCGAACGCTTACGCGCGCCATGGGTCTTCTTCCAGGCCCTTCGACGCCGCCAGACGCGCAACTCATTTGGCGCAGTCACGTTACTCCGGCTGCACAAAATTGCAACTATCTGATATGAATTTTCACAGACGGGGAGTCGTGCGGCGCCTGCGCGCCAACGTAACGAACAATATCGCGCCGCGATGAACGTGGCGCCGGAGGAGTAGATGGCATCTGGATTCCGCTTTGTTCTCGGGCTCGTGGCCGGCGTCTCGGTCGCTTTGACGCTTTCCGCTTGCGGCGAACATATGCCCGGCGACGCCACGGGCGCGAAGGTCTTGCGCAATCTTCTGGAGAAGAACGGCGTCGACGCCAAACTCGTCTCCTTCAAGAAGGTGCAGGGCCGCGAAGTGAAGCGTCAGGACGTCGACGCGTATGAATTGATGTATGAGGCGGAAATTCAGTTTCCCGAGGGCTTCGAAGCGAATTGCGCCGATGAGCGCGAACGTGGAAAATGCGCCTATCTGGGCCTCGGCGGCGATCGGACATTCGCCAAGGCCGAAGTGCACACGAGCGAAGGCACGCTGCATTTCGTGAAGAGCGAAAAAGGCTGGATGGCCGAGGACAACAACGCCTACTGACGCCTTCGTGCGGGCGCTCGCGCCGATCATCGTCATTCCGGCGCGCCTCGGCTCGACGCGCCTGCCCGGCAAGGCGCTGGCCGACATCGACGGCCGGCCGCTGGTGGTTCGCGTCTGGGAACGCGCATGCGCCGCCGCGCTCGGACCAGTCGTGGTGGCGACCGACTCCGCCGAAATCGCCCATGCCGTAGACGCCGCGGGCGGCCGAACGGCGCTGACCAGCGGCGCTCACGTCTGCGGCAGCGACCGCATCGGCGAAGCGCTGCGAACGCTCGACCCGCAGGGCGTCCACGGCGCGGTCGTCAATCTGCAGGGCGACCAGCCCTATCTTCCCGACGGCGCGCTCCAGGCGGCGCTTGAGCTTCTCGACGATTCCGCCGTCGACGTCGGCACCCTCGCCTGTCCCGCGAGCGCCGCGGAGGCGAACGATCCTAACGCCGTCAAGCTTGTCGCGGCGTCGCTTGCGCCGCGGCGAGTCCGGGCGCTTTACTTCACCCGAGCGCCGGCCCCTCATGGCGACGGGCCGCGCCTGAAGCATCTCGGCGTCTACGCCTTTCGCCGCGCGGCGCTGGAGCGCTTCGCGTCGCTTCCGCCCTCCCCGCTCGAACGGCGCGAACGGCTCGAGCAGCTGCGCGCGCTTGAGGCCGGCATGCGCATCGACGCCGCGCTGCTGGACAAAGGCGCCCCATCGGTGGATACGGAACGCGATCTGGCCGCGCTGCGCGCCGCGGCGCGCGAAAAGGATGCAGAGTGACGCAATATATCGCTTACCAGGGCGAGCCTGGCGCGAATTCGGACCTCGTCTGCCGGCAGGCCTATCCGCATCTGACGCCGCTCCCCTGCGCCAGCTTCGAGGACGCCTTTGCGAGCGTGACCGAAGGACGCGCCACGCTCGGCATGATCCCGATCGAAAATTCGATCGCCGGGCGCGTGGCGGACATTCATCATTTCCTGCCGCATTCCGGACTGCATATCGTCGGCGAACACTTCTTGCCGATCCAATTTCACCTGATGGCGCCGAGAGGCGCGACGCGACAGGGACTGAAGAGCGTCTACAGCCATGTCCATGCGCTCGGCCAGTGCCGCCGCGCCATTCGCCAGTTCGGACTCGAAGCGCATACCGCCGGCGATACGGCGGGCGCGGCGCGCGAAGTCGCCGAATGGGGCGATCGCGCCAAGGCGGCGATCGCGCCGCGCCTGGCCGCCGAGATCTACGATCTCGACGTGCTGGCCGAAAACATCGAGGACGAATCGCACAACACGACGCGTTTCGTGGTGTTGTCGAAAACCAGGCAATGGGCCGCGCCGAACACCGGCCCGACCATCACCACCTTCATCTTTCGCGTGCGCAACGTGCCGGCGGCGCTCTACAAGGCGCTCGGCGGCTTCGCCACCAACGGCGTCAACATGACAAAACTCGAAAGCTACATGGTGGACGGCGAATTCGCCGCGACCCGCTTTCTCGCCGACGCCGACGGCCATCCCGAGCAGCCGGCGATGGCGCGCGCGCTTGAAGAACTGCAGTTCTTCTCGAAGGAAGTGGAGATCCTGGGCGTCTATCCCTCGAGCGACTTCCGCATCACAAATATCCGCGCCTTCGCCTTTGGGGATTGACAGGCCGCAGAGGCAATTGCTTTCCTTGCCGGCCTTCTTCAGCGCGAACGGAACCATCGCCGCCCAGCGACGATCCGTTTGCGCCATGGGCGGCGTCACTCGAGGCGCATGCCGCACGTCGGAACGGCCAAACGATACTCATGAGCGAACGCTCGAAGGGAACAGCCATGGCCGTCGCCGCCTATGACCCAAACAACATTTTCGGCAAGATTTTGCGCGGCGAAATCCCCGCGCATAAGGTCTATGAGGACGACGTCGCGCTTGCGTTCATGGACATCATGCCCCGCGCCGAAGGCCATGTTCTGGTGATCCCGAAGGAGGGCGCGCGCGGTCTGCTCGACGTCTCGCCGGAAACGCTCGGCGAGTTGATGAAGCGCGTGCAGCATGTCGCCAAAGCGATCGAAAAGGCGTTCGTCGCCGACGGCCTCACGCTGCATCAATTCAACGAAAGCGCCGGCGGACAGGTGATCTATCACCTGCACTTTCACGTGCTGCCGCGCTGGGACGGCGTCGCCCTGCGTCCGCCGGGCACCATGGCGGACGACGTCAAGCTCGCCGAACAGGCGGAAAAAATTCGCGACGTGATGGAGCCGTTCGCCGCGTAACGTCGTTATAGAGTCGTTGGGACGGACGATCCGAAGCGTACGAGGCCGGCTTTGCCGGCGTAGTAGGCGCCGCTGAATTTTACGGCGCCTGGAAGCGTACATTTGCGTTTGTTTATTAATAACAATGTCGTCGCACGAATTTGGAGGCGCGCATGATCTGTTTTGCACTTCGTCGCTTTAAGGCGTTGACCTCCGCCCTCGTGGCCGTTTCCGCCATTTTCGCCGCGCCGCTCTATGGCACGACTCGTTCCCAGCAGCCCGCCGCCCAACTTGCCGACGGCTCAAGCCTTGTAACCCTCTCCGCCGAAGTCGCGGATGTCGACGTTCCCGGCAAAGGCCTGATCAAGGGACTTTACGTCTACAGACTGCGCGGGCCGGGCATGTCGTCAGGCGCGCCGGCGGCGCTGATGCCGCCCGTGATCGCGGCGGCGCGCGGCCGCACGCTGACCATAGATTTCTTCACCAAGCTCCCCGAAGAGACCAATCTTCACACGCATGGCTTGTCGATCACGCCAAGAGGCGTCGGTTTCGGCGAAAGCGGGTCGCGTCCGCTGTACGGCGACTGCATTCTCGTGAATGGAGAGGCGCGCAACGCGCCGCCCTCCCCGAACGAACTCGCGAAGGTCGATCCTTGCAAGCCGCAGACGGAAGCTCCCGCTTCCGTCAAGGAGGCGCAACCCGTTCGCTACCGCGACGTCATTCCGCCGCATCATCCCTCGGGACTCTTCTGGTTTCATCCGCATGTGCATGGCGTGGCCGAAAAGCAGGTTCTCGCCGGCCTGTCGGGCCTGCTGACGATCGGCGACATATGGGACTACGCCTATTTCGAATGTTGGGCCGGCGACGGCCTGCCCCCGTCAGGCGCCGCGGCATGCGACTCGCTCGCGGCGCAGCGTCGCGAACGCGCGCTCGAACAGGCGGCCGACATTCGTTTTATCGGCCTCAAGGATCTTCAGATCGATCAGGACGACACAGGCGGCTGGGCGCTGCATGATCCGTTGGACTATCAGAAGGACCGTTGCGGCGGCGTGACCTGGGACCCGGCTGCGCCGCAGGACCTCCAGCGCAAGGCGCAACTCGTTCTGGCGCCGGGCGGGACCGGCGCGCCGGGCGGCTGCTGGACCGATCCGAAGCGCCAGTGGATGTTCACCGTCTCCGGCGAAGTCTACCCAACGCTCACCGCTCCGCCCGGCTCCGTGCAGATCTGGCGCGTCGCCAATATGAGCGCCGACGTCACCTATCGTCTGCGCGTCGAGACCAAGGACAAGGACGCGCCGCTCTGCCCCGGCTCGCGTGCCGGGATGAGCGAGACGGCGCAACATCATTGTCTGGCGCTGGCGGAATTGTCGCGCGATGGCGTCCCGCTCGATTCCGGCGGCGCAAGCGGCCAGAGCACGCTGGAGCTCACCCTGATGCCGAGCGCGCGCGCCGAGGTTTACGTGCCGCGTTGCACGGGCGCTCAGAGCGCCGTTTCGGCGAAAGACGGCTGCCTCGCAACCGATCGCCAGATCGAAGCAAAACTTGTGACCGCAGGGGTCGCCGTCGGCGATTCCATCGACGCGGCCGATATCTGGCCGCCGGTCGAGCTTGCGCGCGTCATCGCCGAACCCGGGGATTTGTCGCGGCTGACGGCGATCGCCGGCCGCGCCCCGGCAAAAGCCGCGGCATGGTTGCATAGCGCTGGCTACGGCCCGGCGGATCTGGCGCCCGCGCCGACCGAGTCCGGCGGCGCGCCGGCGATGCGCGAAGACGGGCCGGCGCCTCAATTGGGCGGCGGCGTCGCACAGAACTGCGACCCCGCCCACACGCATTATTCGGTGGAGGCGCGCGATTTCTCCAAATACGGCGCTGTCGTGCGTCTCGTGCGTTTCAACAACTCCGACCAGTTCACGGACGGCGACGAGCGCTTCGGTCTTCACGTCGAGAATTTCCGCCTTCATGACGGGATGACCGGCAAGCCCATTCACATTTCGGAACTGCTCGACAGGACCGCCGGAAGCCGCAAGCTTGCGCGCGTCAATCTGCGCGACGACTGTCAGACCAAGGCGGTCGAGGACGCCTCAGGAAAGACGTTCGCGTTCTACTATCCGCGTTTCCCGATGTCGCACGATTCCCAGCCTGACCCGATCGGCGCGCCGCTGGTTCATTCCTGGCGATCAGACCGGCCGGAATATTGGCTGCTCGTCAACGACAGTCACGAATGTCACAATTTTCACATTCACCAGACAAAATTCGAGGTGGCGGCGAGCGATGTCGTGCGCGGCGAGACGGGAGAGTCGCAGGATCAGTGTCTGGGCGACCGCGATCCCAAAAAGCTCGCGAGTCGCACGGCGCTTCATGACAATTTTCCGCTGCCGCCCGGCGCGCGCATCCTGCTGCGCATCGCCTTCGGACCGGATCAGCTGGGGCGTTTCGTCTTCCACTGCCATATCCTCGAACATGAGGACAAAGGCATGATGACCCTGCTGCAGGTGGAAGAACGCGGTTCACGCGACGCGACGCGCGCCGCGGCGACATCTTCAGCGTCCGGGGCGTCCGCTGCGCGCGGGGCCGCGCGCAGGAACTGGCCGCAGGTCCGCCGGCGTTAGTCCTCGACCTTAGCCGGCCTGAGCGCCACCGGGCGCAGCAGGAAGGACGGCACATGGTCGCCCAGCCCGATGACGGGCGGCCCGTCGTCCTCGTGACGGCGCGGCCGGCGCTCGCGACGCTCGGCGGCCGGCGCCGCATAGGCTGGAGCGCGGAAGCTTTCCCCGTCGGCCTTGGCGCGGCTGTGGCGCGGCCGGCCCATGCTGACCGGCGCTTCCCGTTCTGCCCGTTCTGCGGGCGCAGCCGGGCGGCGGCCGCGCTCGCGGCGCGATGGGCGTTCGGCGCGCTCGCCGCGGCGGTCCTGCGGGCGGCTCGTCTCCATCGGCGGCGGCAGGGCGTCGAAGCCCGGCCCCTCCCAGTCGATCGCCTTGCCGATGAGGCTTTGAATCTGGTCGACATATTTCATGTCGTCTTCGGTGACGATCGTCATCGCCACGCCCGAGCGGCCGGCGCGGCCGGTGCGGCCGATCCGGTGCACGTAATCTTCGCTATGCGTCGGCACGTCGAAGTTGAACACATGGCTCACGTCAGGAATGTCGAGGCCGCGGGCCGCCACATCCGAACATACGAGGAGCGACACTTCGCCGTTTTTGAACCCGTCGAGCGAGGCCATTCGCGCGAGCTGATCCATGTCGCCATGCAGCGCGCCGGCGGAAAAGCCGTGCTTGACGAGCGATCGATGCAGGATGGCGACGTCACGCTTGCGATTGCAAAAAATGATCGCGTTCTTGAGGTTCTCGGCCCCGCGAATGAGATTGCGCAACGTCTCGCGCTTGTCGGCGTGGCCGCGAGAGGCGACGAGCGCCTGCCGGATCGTCGACGCCGTCGTCGCGGCGCGCGACACTTCGCAGCGAACCGGATTATGCAGAAAGGCTTCGGTGAGCCGGGTGATCTCCGGCGGCATCGTCGCCGAGAAGAACAGAGTTTGCCGCGTGAACGGCACCAGCTTGCAGACGCGCTCGATGTCCGGAATGAAGCCCATGTCGAGCATGCGGTCCGCCTCGTCGATCACCAGAATCTCGATGCCGGTGAGCAGCAGCTTGCCGCGATCGAAAAAGTCGAGCAGACGGCCCGGGGTGGCGATCAGCACGTCCGCCCCGCGCATGATCTTGGCTTCCTGATCGCCGAAGGACACGCCGCCGATCAGCAGCGCGACGTTGAGCCGATGATTCTTGCCGTATTTTGCGAAACTTTCTTCGACCTGCGCCGCAAGTTCTCGCGTCGGCTCGAGAATTAGCGTTCTTGGCATTCGGGCGCGAGCGCGGCCGCTTTCGAGACGGCTCAGCATCGGCAATGTGAAGGCGGCTGTCTTGCCGGTGCCCGTTTGGGCGATGCCGAGAATGTCGCGCCCCTGCAGGGCGGGCGGAATGGCTTGCGCCTGTATCGGCGTCGGGGTCGTGTAGCCGGACGCTTGGACGGCTGCGAGAACCTTTTGGGAAAGGCTCAGTTCATCGAATGTCATCAATTATCCTGAATTACGGCTCGCATGTGCGGAAAGCCCGCTTGCGCGCCGGCCGCAAAGAAGCGCGCATGGATGTTGAGAGAAATCGCCGTCGCCGCCGCGACGACTATCCGGCCCGCCGACGGTCCGCCGCAAAGAAGCGCGGGCGATAGCCACGGGAATGCTTTACGGGCAATCGTCGGATTGTCAATAAATATATGCGGATCAGACCGCTTGCGCGAGGGTTTCGCGCGAAAAAACTAATGATCGGCAATTTCGCCGGCGTCGCCGCAAGGCGTTAGCGCCCTGCCTTTCTTGCGCCGGTCGGGCACCGAGCCTGTCGCCAGGCGGTCGACGCCGCGTCGATCTTTAGGCGCCGGCGCCTCGACATGCGGCGCCGAAATCGCCATGTCGCGCAGATCGGCCTCGACGCCGCGAGAAGCGCTCGCCGGCGCCGGCGCGCCGGAAGGCTCGAACATGTTGGACAGGAGTTTCGCGCCAAGCACGCTGCACAACCAAGCGGCGACTGACAGCGCCGCGAGACTCCATGTGCCTGCCGGCAGGCCGACGCGACGCTGGCGTGAAGGTTTATGCTCGTCAATCTGACGCACGATGAGCCTGAAGGTTGGCGGGACGCACGCTAGCCCTGCAAATGTAAATTTTCGATTGACCGCGCCCGCGCGCGAACCGCCGCGACGGCGCGCCGCGCGCCCCCTCGCCAAGCCCCTGCCAATCCTCTTGCCAATCCTCTTGCCAAGCCGCGACGAAAGCTCAAAACTGACGATGTTCTTGATTTCCCTCATCATGGAAGTGGCCCAGATTCTGCGAGGCGACCCTAAAAGAACCTCTGTGCCGACCTACATGGAAAGGACCGAAAGGGTGAGGACGTGGCGGCCGAGGAATTAGCTCTTTTGTCGGAGAATGGTTGGCGTGCGCCGCGGGCGGCCAAAGAGCCGCGCAAGGGGGGCGACGTCGGTCCCGGCGCCGGCACCGCGCTGGTCACCCGAACGCGCCCTCAGACGCGCAAGCCCAACATGTACCGCGTGCTGTTGTTGAACGACGATTACACGACCCAGGAGTTCGTGGTGATCGTGCTGCGCAAATATTTCAACAAATCGGTGGAGGAAGCCACCCGCATCATGCTCCATGTACATAATCACGGCGTCGGCGAATGCGGCGTCTACACTTACGAGGTCGCAGAGACCAAAGTCACCCAGGTCATGGATTTTGCAAGGAAGCATCAGCATCCTCTGCAATGCATCATGGAAAAGAAATAGGACGAGCGCATGCCGACCTTCTCGCGCAATCTGAAGCAGACTCTCGACCGCGCGCTCGCGTCCGCCCGCGAGCGCCACCATGAATATGCGACGCTCGAACACTTGCTGCTGAGCCTCATCGAGGATGTCGACGCCTCGGCCGTGCTGCGCGCCTGCTCCGTCGATCTCGACGTTCTGGCGAAGAATCTGCGCGACTACATCGATCGCGAGCTCGACAATCTCGTCAATGAAGACGCCGATGAATGCAAGCCCACGGCGGGCTTTCAGAGGGTCGTGCAGCGGGCGATCATCAGCGTTCAATCGTCCGGTCGGGAAGACGTCAGCGGCGCGAACGTTCTCGTCGCCCTGTTCGCCGAGCGCGAAAGCCATGCCGTCTATTTCCTGCAGGAGCAGGACATGACGCGCTATGACGCCGTCAATTTCATCAGCCACGGCATCGCCAAGCGCCCTGGCCTGTCCGACGCGAGCCGGACTCCGCGCGGCGTTGAGGACGACGGCGAGCGCGCCGACGGCCGCGAGGGGCGCGACGGCGAGAGCCGCAAGAAGGAAGGCGCGCTCGAAGCCTATTGCGTCAACCTCAACAAAAAGGCGCGCGACGGCCGGATCGACCCGCTGATCGGCCGCGAGCCGGAAGTGCTGCGCACGATCCAGGTTCTGTGCCGCCGGCAGAAGAACAATCCGCTGCTCGTCGGCGATCCGGGCGTCGGCAAGACGGCGATCGCCGAAGGCCTCGCCCGAAAGATCGTGTCGAGCGACGTGCCGGACGTGCTCTCGGGCGCGACGGTCTTCGCGCTCGACATGGGCGCGCTCCTCGCCGGAACGCGCTATCGCGGCGATTTCGAAGAGCGGCTGAAGCAGGTCGTGAAGGAAATCGAAAATCACAAGAACGCGATTCTCTTCATCGACGAGATCCACACGGTGATCGGCGCCGGCGCCACCTCGGGCGGCGCCATGGACGCGTCGAATCTTTTGAAACCGGCGCTGGCGCAGGGCGTTCTGCGCTGCATCGGCTCAACGACCTATAAGGAATATCGGCAGTATTTCGAGAAGGATCGCGCCCTCGTTCGCCGCTTCCAGAAGATCGACGTCAACGAGCCTTCGATCCCCGACGCCATCGAAATCATGAAGGGCCTCAAGCCCTATTTCGAAGAGTTTCACAAGATCCGCTACACCAATGACGCCTTGAAGGCGGCGGTGGAGCTCTCGGCGCGCTACATTCATGACCGCAAGCTGCCGGACAAGGCGATCGACGTGATCGACGAAACCGGCGCGGCGCAGATGCTGATCGCCGAGAACAAGCGCAAGAAGACGATCGGGCTCAAGGAAATCGAATCGACGATCGCCACGATGGCGCGCGTGCCGCCGAAGACGGTCTCCAAGGACGACGCCGAAGTTCTCGCGCATCTCGACGAGACGCTGCGGCGCGTCGTTTACGGGCAGGACAAGGCGATCTCGGCGCTCACTTCGGCGATCAAGCTCGCGCGGGCCGGCCTGCGCGATCAGGAGAAGCCGATCGGCTGCTATCTGTTCTCCGGCCCGACCGGAGTCGGCAAGACGGAAGCCGCGCGCCAGCTCGCGACCTCGCTCGGCATCGAGCTCGTGCGTTTCGACATGTCGGAATATATGGAGCGCCACACGGTCAGCCGGCTGATCGGCGCGCCGCCCGGCTATGTCGGCTTCGACCAGGGCGGCCTGCTGACGGACGCGATCGACCAGCATCCGCATTGCGTGCTGCTGCTCGACGAAATCGAGAAGGCGCATCCCGATCTCTACAATATCCTGCTGCAGGTGATGGATCACGGGAAGCTGACCGACCACAACGGCAAGACGATCGACTTCCGCAACGTCATTCTCATCATGACGACCAACGCCGGCGCGCAGGATCTGGCCCGCACGCCGATCGGCTTCACGCGCAGCCGTCGGGATCTCGACGACAGCGAGGCGATCAATCGCCTCTTCGCGCCGGAGTTCCGCAATCGTCTCGACGCCATCGTGCCGTTCGGCCATCTGCCGGTCGACGTCATCAAGCGCGTCGTCGACAAATTCGTGATGCAGCTCGAGGCGCAGCTCGCCGACCGCAACGTCACGATCGAACTCACCGACGAAGCGCGCGACTGGCTTGTCGAACATGGCTATGACGAAGCCATGGGCGCGCGGCCGATGTCGCGCGTCATTCACCAGCACATCAAGACGCCGCTCGCCGACGAAGTGCTGTTCGGCCGCCTGAAGAACGGCGGCGCCGTGCGCGTCGTCGTGGTCGGCGACGACAAGGGAACGAAGTCGCTGGGCTTCGTCTTCCCTGAAGGACCGGTGCTGCCGCGGCCTGAGCGCGACATCATCGAGGCCGGCAAGAAGCGGGCTGCGGAAGAGGCCGGAACTGGCGGCGACGAAACGCTGCGCGAGGCTGACGCAGCGCGCGACGAGCGTCCGGCGCCGTTGAAGAGTTAGACGCCCAACCGTTCTCGAAAAAATGGGCCGCCTGGCGTTCGCCGCAGGCGGCCCATCGCTCTTGCGACGACCGCGACGCGGCCGCCAGCGCGGCTAAAGCGAGCGCGCCTTCTTGCGTTTGGCCGGCTCCGCCGCTTCGGACGGACGGCGCGCCATCGCTTCGGCGAGGTAACGCCCGGTATGGCTGCGCTTCTCCTTGACGATCGCTGACGGCGGCCCGGCCGCGACGATCTCGCCGCCGCCGTCGCCGCCCTCCGGGCCCATGTCGATGATCCAGTCCGCCGTCTTGATGACTTCGAGATTGTGCTCGATCACGACGACCGTGTTGCCCTGCTCGACCAGCTCATGCAGCACTTCGAGAAGCTTGGCGACGTCATGGAAATGCAGGCCCGTCGTCGGCTCGTCGAGAATATAGAGAGTGCGGCCGGTCGAGCGGCGCGACAGCTCCTTGGAGAGCTTGACGCGCTGCGCCTCGCCGCCGGAGAGCGTCGTCGCCTGCTGGCCGACATGGATATAGTCGAGGCCGACGCGTTTGAGCGTCTCCATCTTGTCGCGGATCGACGGCACGGCCTTGAACAGATTCGCCGCCTCCTCGACCGTCATGTCGAGCACATCGGCGATCGACTTCTCGCGGTATTTCACTTCAAGCGTCTCGCGGTCGTAGCGCTTGCCCTTGCAGACGTCACAGGTGACGTAGACGTCCGGCAGAAAGTGCATCTCGATCTTGATGACGCCGTCGCCCTGACAGGCTTCGCAGCGTCCGCCCTTGACGTTGAAGGAGAAGCGTCCCGGCGCATAGCCGCGCGCCTTCGCCTCGGGAAGGCCGGCGAACCATTCGCGAATAGGCGTGAAGGCGCCAGTGTAGGTCGCCGGATTGGAGCGCGGCGTGCGCCCGATCGGCGACTGGTCAATGTCGATGATCTTATCGATCTGCTCGAGTCCGTCGAGATGATCGAACGGCGCCGGGTGCTCATGCGCGCCGGACAGCCGCCGCGCCACCGCCTTGTAGAGCGTTTCGATGATCAGCGTCGACTTGCCGCCGCCGGACACGCCGGTCACGCAGGTGAAAAGGCCGAGCGGCACTTCCGCGGTAACGTCCTTGAGATTGTTGCCGCGCGCGCCGGAGAGCTTCAGCCAGCGGCCGGGCGTCGGCTTGCGCAGCTTGTGGCGCAGGAGCACCTGCTTCTCGCCGGTCAGATATTTGCCGGTGAGCGAAGCGGGATTATCCATGATCTCCTGCGGCGTCCCCTCCGCGACGATCTTGCCGCCATGGATGCCGGCGCCGGGTCCGACATCGACGACGTAATCGGCCGAGAGAATCGCATCCTCGTCATGTTCGACGACGATGACGCTGTTGCCGAGATTGCGCAGCCGCCGCAGCGTGTCGAGCAGCCGGTCATTGTCGCGCTGATGCAGACCGATCGACGGCTCGTCGAGCACATAGAGCACGCCCGTCAACCCCGAGCCGATCTGCGACGCGAGACGGATGCGCTGACTCTCGCCGCCCGACAGCGAGCCCGAATTGCGCGAGAGCGTCAGATAATCGAGGCCGACGTCGACGAGAAAATTCAAGCGATCCCGAATTTCCTTCAGAATCCGCAAGGCGATCTCGTTGCGCTTCTTGTCGAGCGCGTCGGGCAGCGCGCGAAACCAGTCGAGCGCCGCGCGCACGGAAAGCTCCGAGATTTCGCCGATATGTTTGCCGGCGACTTTGACGGCGAGCGCTTCGGGTTTCAGGCGAAAGCCTTCGCAGGCGAGACAGGGCGTCGCCGACATATAGCGGCCGATCTCTTCGCGCGCCCATTCGCTGTCGGTTTCAAGATAGCGCCGCTCGAGATTGATGACGACGCCTTCGAACGGCTTCTTCACGTCATAGGCGCGAAAGCCGTCATCGTAGGAGAAGCGGATCTCCTCGTCGCCCGAGCCATAAAGAATGACGTTGCGCGCCTTCTCGGAGAGCGTCTCCCAGGGAACGTCGAGACGAAATTTATAATGCTTGCCGAGCGCTTCGAGCGTCTGCTGATAATAGGGCGAGGTCGAACGCGCCCAGGGCGCGATCGCGCCTTTGCGCAGCGTCAGTTTCGGATTCGGCGCGACGAGATCGGCGTCGACCTTCTGCTCATGGCCGATGCCGCCACAGACCGGACAGGCGCCGAAAGGATTGTTGAACGAAAACAGCCGCGGCTCGATTTCGGGGATGGTGAAGCCCGACACCGGACAGGCGAATTTCGAAGAGAACAAAATGTGGTGCGGCGCGTAATGCGTCGAGACATTCGCCGCCGGCTGAACGGGCGCCAGCAGAACGCCGCC
Organism: Methylocystis sp.; assembly: GCF_050251305.1. Classification (GTDB taxonomy): domain Bacteria; phylum Pseudomonadota; class Alphaproteobacteria; order Rhizobiales; family Beijerinckiaceae; genus Methylocystis. The sequence continues at coordinate 14,319 of NZ_JBFWNB010000003.1, forward strand.
ATCTTTCGGCGCATCGGCGAATTCGACGACGGCGAGGCCGCCCGACAATTCGAGCGCGGTTTCGAAACTGTCGGCCAGTCGCGCGCTCATGTCGGATCGCACGACGATGCGGTCGACGACGACGTCGATGTCGTGCTTCAATTTCTTGTCGAGCGCCGGCGCATCGGCGATCTCGCAATAAGCACCGTCGATCTTGAGACGCTGAAAGCCCTTCTTCGTATAGTCGGCGATCTCTTTCTTGTATTCGCCTTTGCGGCCGCGCACGACCGGCGCGAGCAGATAGAGCCGCGAAGCTTCGGGAAGCGCCAGCACGCGATCGACCATCTGCGAAACGGTCTGACTCTCAATCGGCAATCCCGTCGCCGGCGAATAGGGCACGCCGACGCGCGCCCAGAGCAGACGCATATAGTCGTGAATCTCGGTGACGGTGCCGACGGTGGAGCGCGGATTCTTGGACGTCGTCTTCTGTTCGATCGAGATCGCCGGCGACAGCCCGTCGATCTGGTCGACGTCGGGCTTCTGCATCATCTCCAGAAACTGCCGCGCATAGGCCGACAGCGATTCGACATAACGGCGCTGGCCCTCGGCGTAGATCGTGTCGAAGGCGAGCGACGACTTGCCGGAGCCCGACAGGCCGGTGAACACCACGAGCTTGTCGCGCGGGATCGTCAGATCGATGTTCTTGAGATTATGTTCGCGCGCGCCGCGGATGGAGATGGTTTTGGAGTCAAAACGGCTGGGGCCGTCGAACATCTTCTCCACCGCCTGAGCGGACTTCCTGTTGTTGCTGGCCATTGAAGGGGCTGGTCGGGAACGGAAACCGCTAATTTAAGCGCTGCGGCCGCCGAACGCCACTCGCTGCGCTGCGCAAATCACAAGCGCCGTTCTCCCACGATCGCGGCGGCCGGTGGGCGCGATGCGAAGCGCGAGGCGCGGCGACCGGTGGAACGCCTGGTCGCACCGAGAGAATTGGGGCTTTGTCCCAAGGCGTCAACTCGGCCATAATTCCCGCGCGTCGGCCCAACCGCGAAAAATCCGTGTCAAAGAACCATTTCAAATCCAAGGCGGAGAGACCCCTCTACCGCCACCTCTATGTCCAGGTGCTCGCGGCGATTGCGCTCGGCGCCCTGTTCGGCTGGCTCGCGCCCGAGGCCGCCGCCCATGACGGGGTGAAGGCGCTCGGCGACGGCTTCGTCAAACTCATCAAAATGGCGATCGCGCCGATCATCTTCTGCACGGTCGTCTCTGGCGTCGCGCATATCGAGGACGCCCGCAAAGTCGGCAGGGTCGGCCTCAAGGCGCTCGTTTATTTCGAAATCGTCTCGACATTCGCTCTCGCGCTCGGCCTGCTGGTCGGAAATCTTTCGCAGGCCGGCGCCGGTTTCGCCGGCAAGCCAGACCCTTCCGCCATCGCCAAATATACGACGCTGGCGGAAAAACGCGGCGGCGTCGATTTCCTTCTCGACATCATCCCCGACAGCGCGATTGGCGCCTTCGCCAAGGGCGACATTCTGCAGGTTCTGCTGTTCTCGCTGCTCTTCGGCTTCGCGCTCCTGACGCTCGGCGAGCGCGGCCGCGCGTTACGCGTCATCATCGATGACGTCGGCCACGCCATGTTCGGCGTCATCGCCATCATCATGAAGGCGGCGCCGATCGGGGCGTTCGGCGCCATGGCCTATACGGTCGCGAAATACGGTTCGGCCGCGCTGCTCTCGCTCGCCGGACTCGTCGGCCTGTTCTATCTCACCGCCGGGCTCTTCGTCGTCTTCGTGCTGGGCGCCATCGCCCGCGCGGCGGGATTCAACATCTTCAACTTTCTCGCCTATTTGCGGGACGAGCTGTTGATCGTGCTGGGGACCTCGTCGTCGGAAACCGCCTTGCCCGCGCTGATGGAAAAGCTGCAATGGCTCGGCTGTTCGAAGTCGGTCGTCGGCCTCGTCGTGCCGACCGGCTATTCCTTCAATCTCGACGGCACCAACATCTATATGACGCTGGCGACGCTGTTCATCGCGCGCGCCATGGGCGTCGAACTCGATTTTTCGCATCAGGCGACGATCCTCCTCGTCGCCATGCTGACGTCCAAAGGCGCCAGCGGCGTTTCCGGCGCCGGGTTCATCACGCTGGCGGCGACGTTGACGGCGGTCGATCCGCAACTCGCGCCGGGCATGTCTCTCGTGCTGGGCGTCGACAAATTCATGAGCGAATGCCGCGCATTGACGAATTTCATCGGCAATGGCGTCGCCGCCATCGTCATCGCCGCTTGGGAGGGCGAGCTGGACCGGACGCGACTGACGTCGGGGCTCGCCCGCAAGATCGATCCGTCTGATGTGGAGATTGGCGTCACGACGGAGTGAAGCGCATGCTGTAGACGGCGCAAGCGCCAAGAAGCCGCCGCCCATTGCAAGGCTGACCGGCAAGTTGAAACGCAAGGCCTGTTTTATGCTTTCTGATTCGCCAATGACTCCTTCCGCCACCCCCCTTTGCCCGATCACCGGCCGTCCTGCCGTTCGTCTCGTCCAAACGGTGCCGACGCGGCTCCTCGGGCGCTTATGGAAAATCGAATTTGGCGCGGACGCTTGGCCGAGCTTCGGCGCGGTGGAGCAGTTCGGGCTGTGGGAATCGCCAACGGGGCTGCTGTTCTTCGACCCTCCGGTCGAAGGCGATCATGGTTTCTACGAAGGATTCTATTCGAGGCTCAAGAAACTCGGTCTCTATTCGAACCGCTTCGTCCGGCCCGAGTTCAATCTCGCGGCGCGACATGTGCCGCCCGGCGCGCGCGTGCTCGATGTCGGATGCGGCCCGGGCAATTTCCGCCATTGCGTGCCGCACGCGGACTACACGGGACTGGATCCGCATTTCGGCGCGGACAGCGGCGACCCTTCGCTGCGCAACGAGACGCTCGGCGAACATCTCCTCGCCAACGCCGCAAGCTATGACGCCGTCTGCGCGTTTCAGGTTCTGGAACATCTCAGCGCGCCCGCGTCGCTGTTCAGCGACATGTTGCGCGCCGCCAAACCGGGCGGGCTGGTGTTCATCGGGGTGCCGCATACGCCGTCGGCCCTGACCCGCATTCCGAATTTTCTGATGAACGCGCCGCCGCATCACCTCAGCTGGTGGACGATCGGCGCGCTGGCCGAAATGGCGAACCGCGCGGGCGCGATCGTCGAAAGCGTCGAAAAGGTCCCCTGGGGCGAAGACGACGCGCTGCTGTACTGGATCAGCCGGTGCAGTCCGATGAAATGTGACGGCGACGCCTATTACGGCGAAGCGCCGTCCTGGCACGCCTCCGCGGCGCTCGGCCTTCTCGGCGGCCTTGCCGCGCGGCTGGCGCTTGGCGTTCCGGCGCAGGAGGACGAGGGCACGGGACTGCTGCTCGTGGCGCGTCGTCCGGCCGGGAAGGTAAAATAGAACAAAAAATTCCTGTGTGCTTGCATGAGTTTGCACCCCATGATAGAACAAAAAAAGAACATTTTAAGCCGCTTGGCGTCGCCACATCATCTGTGGACAAATCACGCTGGCGCGCCAACGGCGAAGGGCCTTTGCACTAGAGTGCCACGCGCGTTGAATAAGTGGAGAGCGACATGGCGGGCAGCGTCAACAAAGTGATCCTGATCGGCAATCTCGGCCGCGATCCAGAAGTGCGAACGCTGCCGTCCGGCGATCGCATCGTCTCCTTTTCGCTGGCGACGACCGAATCCTGGCGCGACCGCAACACCGGCGAACGCAAGGACCGGACCGAATGGCACAATATCTCGATCTTCAATGAGAATCTGGGCAAGATCGCCGAACAATACTGCCGCAAGGGCTCCAAGATCTATCTCGAAGGCCAGTTGCAGACTCGCGAATATACGGACAAGGACGGCAATCAGCGCAAGGCGACCGATGTCGTGCTGCAGCGTTTTCGCGGCGAACTGACCCTGCTCGACAGTAAGGGCGGACGCAGCGAAGGCGACTATGACAGCGGCTATCAGAGCGGCGGGTCGTTCGGCCGCTCTTCGCCGATGGAGCGCGGCCCCGCGGAGCGGCGTCCCGCCCCGGCGGGCAAGCTCTCGGACGCGCTCGACGACGACATCCCCTTCTGATCCGCCAGCGCGGCGCGCTAGGCGCGACCGCGCGCGGCGTATTCGAGGACAATCTCGGCGGCGAGCGCGCTCGGTTTTCGGCCAGCTTCCAGCAAGCGCGCGCGAACGCGTTTGAACGCCGCAATCTGCGCCGCGCGCGGATCGCCGCCTTGCAAGAGTCGCCGCAAGGTTTCGGCGAGCGCGCGCGGCGTCGCCGCCTCCTGCAGGAATTCCGGCACGACATTCTCGCCGATGACGAGATTCGGGAGCACGATCGAATCGACCTTGACGAGGAAGCGCAACAGCGATTCAGCCCGCGAGACCCGATAAGCGACCGCCATCGGAACTTCGGCGAGCGCCAGTTCCAGCGTGGCGACGCCAGACGTCACGAGCGCCGCGCTGGCTTGGCGAAAGGCCGCAAATTTTTCCGCCTGACCGATAAGACGCGGCGTCACCGGCCAGCCGCGCAATTCGCGGCGCAACGCCTGCTCCATGTTCGCCGCGACGGGAATGGCGACCTGGAAATCGGCGCGCTCGCGCAAGAGAAGCTCGAGCGTCTCGCCATAGATCGGCGTCATGCGCCGCACTTCGGCAAGACGCGATCCCGGCAGCACGAGCAACGATCGCGCGCCGCCGCGGTCGAGAGGACGCGGGGTCAATTCGTCCAGTCGTTCGAAGAGCGGATGTCCGACATAGACGCATCGCGGGCCGCCGAGCCGCGCATGCGCGAGCGGCTCGAACGGCAGCAGCGCCAGAACGCAATCGACATAGGCGCGCATGGCGCGCGCGCGCCCGGGGCGCCAAGCCCATACGGTCGGGCTGACGTAATCGACGATCGGCAGGTCGGGGCGCGACGCGCGCACGCGACGCGCGACACGATGAGTGAAATCCGGCGAGTCGATCAGGACAAGACAATCGGGCGCCTGATCGACGACCGCGCGCGCCGTTTGCTCGATGCGCTTCATGAGGCGCGGCAATCGGGCCAGCACCGGCGCGAGCCCCATCACCGCAATTTCTTCGAGCGCAAACAGCGAGACGAGGCCCTCGCGCGTCATCGCCTCGCCGCCGACGCCGGCAAAGGAGATCTCCGGTCGCGCGGCGCGCAGCGCGCGCATCAGGGCGGCGCCCAGCTGATCGCCAGAGGATTCGCCGGCCACAAGGAAGATGCGCGGCGCGGTCACGGGCGTTCAGCGCGCCCGGGGCGCGCAGAGCGGCCGCGTCGCAGGCGCGCGTAAAAAGCCGACGATCGCCGCGACGTCCGCGTCGTCGGCGAAATCATGCGCCAGACTGGCGACGCGTTCGCTGAACACGCGCGCATCGTCTCGCGCGAAGAGCAGGCGATAGGCGCGACGCAGCCGTTCAATCCGTTCCGCCGCGAAACCGCGCCGCTGCAGGCCGACGAGATTGAGACCGAAAAGATGCGCGCGATTGCCCGACGCGAGCGCGAAGGGAATGACGTCGCCCTCGACGCCCGAGAGGCCGCCGACAAAGGCCTGCGCGCCGATGCGCACATTCTGATGCACCGCCGTCGCGCCGCCGATCATCGCATGGTCCCCGATCTCGACATGCCCGCCCAAAAGGACCTGATTGGAAAGTATCACGTCGTCGCCGAGCCGACAGTCATGGGCGACATGGGAAGACGCGAGAAATACGCAGCGCGCGCCGATGCGCGTGCCCTCCTCCGCGCCGGCATTGATCGTCACGCCTTCCCGAATGACGCAGTCATCGCCGATCGTCAACGCGCCCTCGGCGAGACCCGCCTTCATATCCTGCGACGGCAGGCCGACGGCGGCGAAGGGGAAAATCCGGACCCGCGCGCCGATGCGCGTGCGTCCGCCAACGACGACATGCGCGTCAAGCGTCGCGCCGTCGCCGAGCGCGACGCCCGCGCCGATATGGCAGAAAGGTCCGACAGAGACGCCGGCGCCGAGCCGCGCGCCGTCTTCGACGATGGAGGACGGATGAACCGAAGGGTTCATTGTCGCACCCGCGGCCGCGACGCTTACGCGCCCATCATGACGCTGATCTGCGCTTCGCAGACCAGAGCGCCGTCGACCAAGGCGCGCCCCGAATACCACCAGATATTTCGCTTCTGCGCGGTCTTCGTCATGTGAAATTCGACACGGTCTCCCGGCGTCACCGGCTTACGGAATTTCGCATTGTCGATGGTGACGAAATAGACGAGACGCGAGCGGTCCGCGCCTTGCAGCGCGCGAATGGCGATCACGCCCGCGGTCTGCGCCATCGCCTCGATGAGCAGCACGCCCGGCATGATCGGCCGCTCGGGAAAGTGTCCCTGAAACTGCGGCTCGTTGACCGTGACGTTCTTCACGCCGACGCAGGACTCGTCGCCGCGAATGTCGAAGATGCGATCGACGAGCAGGAACGGATAACGATGCGGTAGCTGACTCATGATCTGTAGAATGTCGGCGCTCTCCAGCGTCGCGCCGGCCGGGGACTCGGCCATTGTTTTCTCCTCCTGCGGCATGGCCAGGCCACGCCCGAAATCTCCCGCTTCTCTTACGTCGGCTTGGTCGTGCGCGCGAGGCGGTCCAACAGCGCAGCGCCGCGCAGGAACCGCCGCAACGGGCGCGCCGGCGCGCCGCCGACGCGCTGCCCGGCGGGCACGTCGCGCATCACGCCGGATTTCGCCGCGACCGCGGCGCCCTCGCCGATCGCCAGATGGCCCGCGACGGCGGACTGTCCGCCAAGCGCGACAAAATCGCCGATCTCGCAGGATCCCGCGACGCCGGACTGCGCGATGATCGCGCAGAAGCGGCCAATCACCACGTTGTGGCCAATCTGCACGAGATTATCAATCTTCGTGCCCTCGCCAATGATCGTGTCGCGCGAAGCGCCGCGATCGATCGTCGTATTGGCGCCGATTTCGACATCGTCCTGCACGACCACCCGGCCGATCTGCGGCGTCTTGACATAGCCTTCGCGCGTCGGCGCAAAGCCGAACCCGTCCTGCCCGATGCGCGCGCCCGGGTGAATGATGACGCGATCGCCGATCAGCGCATGGGTGACGCTCGCATGCGCGCCGATCGAACAGTCGCGCCCGATGCGCACATTGGGACCAATCACCGTCTGCGGCCCGATCATCGTTCCGGCGCCGATCTCGGCGCCCGGCCCGATCACGGCGCCCGGATCGACGACGACGCCGGGTTCGAGCCGGGCCTCGGGATGCACGGCGGCTCCCGGCGAAACGCCGCTGGAGTGAAACAGCGAACCCGGCCGCAGCGCTTCGGGAAAAAGATGCGCCGTCGCAAGCGTCATGGCGCGCTGCGGATCGTCGACGACAAGCGCGACGACCGCCGGCGGCAGCAGCGCAAGATGGCGTTCACGCAGGAAGCACGCGGTCGCGCGGCACTCCGAGAGCGCGTTGCGGTAGCGCGGGTTGTCGTAGAAGCAGAGATCGCCCGGCCGGCTCCAGTCGAGCGGCGCGATCCCGATGATGAGGGGCGGCGGCGGAACAAGCTCGCCCGATGCGGCGTCTCGGCGAGAGCCGGCGCGGATGTCGGCGCCAGAGATCTCCGCAATCTCGCTCAAAGACGCCGGTTGCGCCAAGGGAAAGAAGGCCACCGCGCTCACACCGAAAGGTCCCGTGCGGCGCGCGTCCAGCGTTCAGCCGTCCGCCGGGCGCGGTACGCCCGGCGATCGTCGCGGTTCATTAGAAGTTGGTGCCGCCGCTGAAGCGGAAGTTCTGCGTGATGTCGCCGTACACCTTCGAGGTCACGACCGCATAGTCGAAGCGGATCGGCCCCATCGGCGAGTTCCACAGAACCGACGCACCAACCGAAGAGCGGATGGCGAATTTGTTCGCGATCGGCACCACGCAGTTGCCCTGGCCGAAGCCCGCCTGCGGCGTATAGGCGCCGATGCAGGTCACGCCAGGAATGGTCGGCATATTATTGGCGTAGTTCGTCCGACCGCTGAAATTCCACAGCGAACCAGCGTCGGCGAAGAGGGCGCCGCGCAAGCCGAGGTCCTTGGGCAGGCCCCAGATCGGAAACTGAACTTCAAGCGACCCGCCGACATAGTTGGAGCCGCCGAGCGAGTTGCCGCGATTGTTGTTGAAGCTCGTCAGGATGTTCGAGTCGCGCGGACCGAGGCCGCCCGGCGCGAAGCCGCGCACCAGAGTCGGGCCGAGGTTGAAGTTGTCCTGAATGCGCGGCTTGTAGCCGCCGAAGGTCGACAGATCGCCGCCCTGCAGACGGGCGATGCCGACGACGTCATCGAGATAGGGAACCTCTTTGAAGTAGCGGATATCGCCGGTCGTGCGCAGATAGCGCGTGCCGCCGCCAAGACCCGCCACGTCCTGGTTGAGCGACGCCAGCCAGCCGTTATGCGGATTCTTGAAGTTGTCGACCGTGCTGTAGTTCAGCGAATAGCCGACGAGCGAGGTCAGCAACGCTCCCTGCGACGACTTGATCGCGAGCGAGGCTTCGCCGTTCGACTGACAGTTGACCAGCAGGTTCGGATATCCGGGCTGCGGATAGAACGGGCTGAAGCCAGGCGTGTAGCCGGGCACCGGCACCAAACAGTCGTTGTACGGACGGCTCTTGTCGTTCGGGATCGAGATCGTCGTCTGATAGATCGAGTAGTGCGGCGAGAAGCTGAGTTCTTCGGTGACCGGTATGCCGAAGCGCACCGTGCCGCCGTACGACGTCGAGCTGTAGATCGAGTAGTTATAGGCGTCCTGCCGGCGCACGAAGACGTCGAAGCCGGCGGCGATGCGCTGGTCGAGGAAATAGGGCTCCGTGAAGCTGAACGTGACGCCGCGGGCGATCTGGCCCGCCTGCACCGACAGGCGAACCGCCTGGCCGCGGCCCATGAAGTTGCTTTCCGACACGGACACTTCAGAGATGAAGCCCTGATTGGTCGAATAGCCGCCGGAGACGCCGAAGTTGCCGGTGGGCTGATCTTCAACGTCGACGTTCAGAATCACGCGGTCGGGCGCCGAGCCGGGCTCGTTGGTGATCTTCACCTTTTTGAAATAGCCGAGTCCGTTCAACCGGCGCTCCGCGCGGTCGATCAGGACACGGTTGTAGGCGTCGCCTTCGCCGATGTCGAATTCGCGGCGGATGACATAGTCGCGCGTGCGCGTGTTGCCGCGGATGTTGATGCGTTCGATGTAGACGCGCGGACCTTCCTCCAGCAGGAACTGGATCGCGACGGTCTGGTCGGCGGGGTTGCGCTCGCCGCGCGGGCGCGCCTGGGTGAAGGCGTAGCCCTTCCTGGCGATCTCGCGCGTCAGCGCCTCGACCGTCTTCTCGACCGCGTCGCCATTGTAGACGTCGCCCGGCGCGAGGCGGAGCTGATCGTTCAGCGCCGACGCGTCGACGTCCGGCAGATGGGAGTCGATGCTCACGGAGGACACGCGATACTGCGGGCCTTCGTGCACGGTGATGGTGATGATGTAGCCGGCGGCCTCCGGATCGAACTGCACGTCGGAGCTGACCACGCGGAAGTCGGCGTAGCCGTTCTTGAGATAGAACCGGCGAATGAGTTCGAGGTCCGCGGCGATGCGGTCGGGGTCGTAAACGTCGCTGGTCTTGATAAACGACAGGAAATTCATTTCCGTCGTTTCCATCATGCCGACGAGACGCCGCGTCGAATAGACCTCATTGCCGATGAATCGGATTTCCTTGACGCCGGTCTTGTCGCCTTCGACGACCGTGAAGACGAGGTCGACGCGCCCGTTCGGCAGATCAACCGTGCGGTAGCTCACCTTCGCGGCGGCGCGGCCTGAACGCCGATAGACTTCGGTCAACCGCGCGACGTCGGCCTCGGCGACTTCCGGGCTGAACGGCATGCGCGCGCGCGAACGCACCTGCTCCTGCAACGCGTCGGTCTTGAGCTTGCTGTTGCCTTCGAACGCGATGCGATTGATGTCGGGCGCGGCTAACGCTGGAACGCTAAAGGTCAGCATTGCGGCGACAACCGCGAACAGGAACGAAGATTTCCAAATGACGCTGATTGAGCGCATGTAAAGCAGGTCCTCGTCGCAACGTCGCCGCCCGGGCCGCGGCGCGAACTTTATCGTAAAAGCGCCGGCGATCGGCGCTTCGCCAGCGTTGAGCGATTCCTTCTACAAGGTTTACCCCACCCTGCAAATGCAGAATAAATGTTGTTTCCGCAATTTGTCGCGGGCGTGACGTTAATGCCACGATTCATGGTCAGCGCATCGTTAAGGCGGGCCGATCATGACCAAATTGCGTCGCAAATCGCGCGGCGATGCGGCGTCCTGCGCGGCCTTTACGCAGACGTCGGCGCTATGATCCCGAGCCGGTGAGTTTGTGAATCAGGCGCGCAATGTCGTTGTATGTTGAAAAAATCATTAGCGCGCCGACCATTGCGAGTCCGACTCGGAACGCAACTTCCTGCGCGCGTTCATTGAGCGCGCGGCCGCGCGCCGCTTCGATCGCGAAAAACAGCAGATGACCGCCATCGAGCAGCGGCACCGGCATCAGATTGAGCAGCCCGATCGACACCGAGAGAATCGCGATCAGGCTCAACAGAGGCGCCATGCCGACCTTATAGGCCGCCTGCGCCATCTGCCCTGAAACTTGCGCGATGCCGATCGGACCCGAAAGCTGATCGGCGCTTTCCCGTCCCATGACGAGTCCGCCGATGTAACTCCCCGTCCGGCGCACGACCGTCCAGGTTTCCTGCACGCCCATCGCAACCGCGTCGGCCGGTCCATAACGCTCCCGCCGCACATCGGCGGCGTCTTTCGACGCCTGTATGCCCAGCATGCCGATGCGGACTTTGCCGATGGCGCTTTCGACTTCCTTCAGCGCAGGAACGGCGGGGAGCGTCAGCTCCTGATCGCCGCGCTGAACCACGAAGATGAGTTTCTTGTCAGCCGAGCCGGAGACGATTTCCTGCAGCTTCGAGAAGGAATCGATCGGCGCGCCGTCAACCGACAGCACCAGATCGCCGGGTTTGAAGCCGGCCGCGGCGCCGGCGCCGCCCGGCGCGAGCGAGCCGACGCGGGGCGCATACACCGTGCGTCCGTAAACGCCGAAGAGAATGGCGAAAATCGCGATCGCCAGAATGAAGTTCGCGAACGGGCCGGCGAAGACGATGGCCGCCCGCTTCCACACCGTCTGCGCGGCGAAGGTCACCTTGCGTTCGACCTCCGGCATCGCGCGGATGGCGTCGGGATCCGGCGCGCTCGCGGCGTTGGCGTCGCCATGGAAGCTCACATAGCCGCCCAACGGAATGCTGGCGATGCGCCAGCGCGTGCCGTGGCGGTCCTCGCGGGACCACAATTCCGGTCCGAAGCCGATCGAGAAGGCGTCGACCTTAACGCCGCACCAGCGGCCGACGATGAAGTGCCCGAACTCGTGCACGAACACGACCAGCGTGAGGACGAGCACGAAGGGAATGACGTAAAAAGCGAAGGACGTCAGGAAGTTTAGCAAAGCGCCATCCAGGTTCGCATGCGCCAGCCCTGTCGGCGGCGCCCATGATTACTGAAGCGTCAGCATGCCCGACGCGGCATGTCCGGCCAAGGCCGACCGCGACCGTTCTCTGACAATATGGTCTACCGCAAGGGCGTCCTCAACGCTTTCCGGCGCATTTGCGGTTCCATCGCGCATGGCGGCCTCGCAGGCGTCGGCGACGTGACGAGAGATTCCGTCGAAGGAAATGCGCCGATCGAGGAAGGCGGCGACGGCGATTTCATTGGCGGCGTTGAGCACAGTCGGCAGACCGCCGCCGACGCGCAACGCCTCAAGCGCCAGTTTCAGCGCTGGAAATCTTTCAAAATCAGGGGCTTCAAAGGTCAAGCTGGCGATCTTCGCCAGATCGAGACGCGGCGTCGGCGTCGTCAGCCGATCCGGATAGCCGAGACAATGGGCGATCGGCGTGCGCATGTCGGGCACGGCCAGTCCGGCGGTCACCGAACCATCAGAAAAGGCGACAAGCCCGTGGACGATCGACTGCGGATGGACCACGACGTCGAGCTTTTCCGACGGCACCCCGAAGAGGTGATGGGCCTCGATCAGTTCGAGCCCCTTGTTCATCATTCCAGCCGAATCGACGGTGATCTTCGGGCCCATGGCCCAGTTGGGGTGGTTGAGCGCCTCTTCGACGCTGGCCTCGGCGATGCGTTCCCGGCTCCAGGTGCGGAACGGGCCGCCCGAGGCTGTGATGATCATGCGCTCGATGCGCGACGGGTCCTCGCCGCCCAGCGCCTGGAAAATGGCGTTGTGCTCGCTGTCCATGGGCAGCAGCCGCACGCCCATTTCCGCCGCGGTTCGCATGAACGGCACGCCGGCGCAGACCAGACATTCCTTGTTAGCGAGGGCCACGTCGCGGCCCGCGGCCAGCGCGGCGTAGGTCGGCTCCACGCCGGCCGCGCCGACAATGGCGGAGACTACAAGATCGGCCTCGCGCAGCGCGGCCTCGATGACCGCCTCGCGACCCGCGCCGACCTGGATGTTGGTCCCGCTGAGCGCCTCCTTGAGCGCCCCATAGGCGCTCTCGTCGCGAATCGCGGCGAATTCCGCTCTGACCGCGCGCGCGACCCGCGCCAGCGCCTCGACGTCGCGGCCGCCCGCCACCGCCGCGACCGAAAACCCTTCCGGGGAACGCTCGACGATGTCGACCGTCGAACGGCCGATCGAGCCGGTCGCGCCCAGGAGCACGATGCGGCGCGGGGCTTGCGCGCGCGACTGCGTCGCGTCGGCGTGAGCGTGGAACTGTCCGTTTGCTGATGCCATCCGCTCCGCCCTACCAGAAGAAAAGACCAGCCGCCACTGACGGCGCGCCGCGCAGGAGGCCTACCGCCGCAGCGAAGACGCCTGCGAAAAGAAACCCGTCGAGCCGATCCATCACGCCGCCATGGCCTGGAATGAGGGCGCTCGAGTCCTTGACGCCGAAGCGGCGCTTGACCGAGGATTCGAACAGGTCGCCCACCTGCGAGAAGCCGGCGGCCGCCAGCCCGACCAGGAAGACCTGCCACGTCGCAAGGCGCGGACCAGCGCCGAAATAGACGGCGGCGAGGCCGAGCAAAGCGCCGGAGAGAACGCCTGTGATCGTGCCCGACCATGTCTTGCCCGCCGAAACGCGCGGCCAAAGTTTGGGCCCGCCGATCAGCCTGCCTCCAAAATAGGCAAAAATGTCGGTGCCCCAGACCACGGCGAACAGAAAGGCGATGGCGAGCGCGCCGAGATCGGGCGACTCCCGCAGCAGGCACACGGAAAAAGCGAGCGCGCCGGCGTAGACGACGCCGGTCGCGGCCCAGAGGCGGCGCTCCGCTCCGGCCAGCGCGCCATTCGCGAGCGCCAGCAGCGCGATCGCCAGCAGCGCCGCGCCGGGCATGGCGACCCGCCCGAACGCCGTCGCCGCGGCGACCGCCGCGCCGCCGACGGCGATCCGGGCGCTGCGGCGCGCGCCGCCGATGAGGCCCTGCCATTCCCAATTCACGGCGAAGGCGGCGGCGAGCCAGAACAGCGCGAAGACGTCGCCGCCGACGTAAAGCGCGCCCAGCGCCGCGACGACCATCGCCACGGCGGAGGCCACCCGCGGTCCAAGATCGGCAAACCCTCCCGAAGGCGCCCGGACGGGCGCCTTCTCGGCGCGGCTCATGGTTCGCTCCCCTCGATCCGCCGTCATGAAGCGGTCTTCGCGCTGCGCGCCGCGGCCTCGAGCCCGCCGAAACGCCGATCGCGATGGGCGTATTCGGCGATCGCCGCCGCAAGCGCGCCTTCGTCGAAGTCGGGCCAAAGCACCGGCACGAAGACGAATTCCGCGTAGGCCGCCTGCCAGAGCAGGAAATTCGAGAGCCGCTGTTCGCCCGAGGTGCGGATGATGAGGTCGGGATCGGGAATATCCGCCGTGTCGAGCCGCCGCGCGATCGCGTCGGCGTCGATCTCTTCCGGCATGAGCCGGCCCTGCGCCACCATTTCCGCGAGCGCGCGCGCCGCCGCCGCGATCTCCTGGCGCGCGCCATAGTTGAACGCGACGACGAGGGTGAGGCCGGTGTTCGCCTGCGTCATCTGTTCGGCCTCCCGCAGCAGGTCGGAGATGTCGGGCGCCAGATCCACGCGTGCGCCGATGACGCGCACGCGCACATTATTGGCGTGCAGTTCCGCAAGATCGTTGCGGATGAAGCGGTGCAGCAGGATCAGAAGGCTTTCGACCTCTTCGCGCGGGCGCGACCAGTTTTCCGCGGAGAAGGAATAGACCGTCAGATAGCCGATGTTCAGCTTGATCGCCGCGCGGACCGTCCGGCGCAGCGCCTCGACTCCGCGCCGATGGCCTTCGAAGCGCGGCAGCCCGCGCTTCGCCGCCCAACGGCCGTTGCCGTCCATGATCAGCGCGACGTGGCGCGGCGCCGCGCGCACCCCCGGCGCGTTCGCTTCCGCCTCCAGAATGTCGCTTTCCGTCATGTTCGGGTTCCACTGGCCTTCGGACGTGCGACAAAACACCGCCGCAGTTTCCTAGACCTGCATGATTTCCTTTTCCTTGGCGGCGAGCGCGGCGTCGATCTCCTTCACCGTTTCGTCCGTCGCCTTCTGCACCTCTTGCTCGTGGCGCTTTTCGTCGTCCTCGGGAATCGCGTGATCCTTGAGCAACTTCTTGAGAATGTCGAGGCCGTCGCGGCGAACGTGGCGCACCGCCACGCGCGCCTCCTCGGCGTATTTATGCGCGACTTTGACCAGTTCCTTGCGGCGCTGCTCGTTCAGTTCGGGCATGCGTATCCGCAGGATCTGGCCTTCCACCGTCGGCTGCAGACCAAGATTGGCTTCGCGAATCGCCTTGTCGACCGCGATGACCAGCGCCTTATCCCAGACTTGCACTGAAATGAGCCGCGGCTCTGGCACGCTCACCGTCGCCACCTGATTGAGCGGCGAAACCTGTCCATAGGCGTCGACGTGAACCGGGTCGAGCAAGCTCGTCGACGCGCGTCCGGTGCGCAACCCGCCAAATTCGTGCTTGAGCGTTGCGACTGCGCCCTGCATACGGCGCTTCAAATCCGCAAGGTCAAAAGTTTCCGCCATGATGTGCACAACCTGTCTTTGATCTCGCCGCGTTCTCGCATTCCCGCGCGGCGCGACTTCTTTTGTTTTCAAACGTGGCGCGGCGAAAGCAGAGACAAGCCTGCGCCGGCGCCAGCCCTCCCGCTCCGCGGCGCACAATTTATTGCACGATTTCCCGTCGCGCGCGAAAGGGGCTTACGGCGCGACGAGGGTGACGCGCGCCTTGCCGGAAAGCGCCCCGTCGATCGCGCCGGCCTCGGCGATCGAAAAAACGAGGATCGGAATCTTGTTCTCGCGGGCGAGCGCGAAGGCAGCGGTGTCCATCACCGCCAGATTCCGCGCGATCGCCTCGTCATGGCTCAGTCGGTCGTAGCGCTCGGCCGTCGGATCGCGCTTCGGGTCGGCGGTATAAACGCCGTCGACCTGCGTGGCCTTGAGCACGGCGTCCGCCGACAGTTCGGCGGCGCGCAGCACCGCGCCCGTGTCCGTGGTGAAGAAGGGATTGCCGGTGCCGCCCGCCGCGATGACGACGCGGCCCTTGGCCAGATGATGCAGCGCCGCGCGGCGCGAAAAGGATTCGCACACCGACGGCATCGGCACGGCGGACAGGCAGCGCGCCTGTCGTCCCTGCCCTTCCACCGCCTGCTCCAGCGCCAGGCCGTTCATCACCGTCGCCAGCATGCCGATCGAATCGGCGCGCGCGCGCTCGATGCCGGTGTCGGCGCCCTTGATGCCGCGAAAGAAATTGCCGCCGCCGACCACGACGGCGATCTCATGTCCGGCGTCGGCGGCGGTCGCGAGATCGGCGGCGATGCGGGCGAGCGTGACGGCGTCGAGCCCATGCGGCGCCTGACCCTGCAAGGCTTCCCCCGACAGCTTGACGACCACACGCTTGAAACTTCGCGTCGACGTGGGGTCGGACATGAGGCGTCTCTCGCTTGCTGAGGAATGGGCGCAATCTTCATACGGACGCCGCGCGGCGCCCGCAAGTGAGGCAGGCGGCGACGCCAAGGATAGCTGTGCAGAGCCGCGCGCCGCGCTTTGGACTCGCCCATCCCGACCGATAGCACGATCGCTTTCGCGGCATTCCCAAGACAGCGCCCTGCGCCTGTCGTTAGATCACGACCAAGGCCCGACTTCGGTTTCGTCTACGACGGTTTTCTTGGTGCGCATATGCCACTCCCCCTGATCTTCGCCATGTCGATGAAGATCAACGTTAGGAGCTAAATACCGCCAACCCGAGATTGTTTCAGGGGCTAGCCAATGTCAGTCTATGGATTGAGCCAGGGCAGCTTCCATTGGCCTTGCAGATACGCGGCAAGCAACGTCGCAGCTATGCCCGCGGTTGCGGAGATAATCCAGGAAGCGAGAGAAGGCATGAGCCGCGAGACGACCCCTTCCGGTCGCTTGCCCAAATAAATCGCCGCGAATGGTAGATAAAGGCTATGAAGACGATTGATCATCCAAATCAGCAGCAGCACGCCGAACATTAATATCGCGCGGCTTTGCGTGTCAGGCAGGCTCGGCAAGCAAATAATGGTGCCGACAAGTAAAATCTGGTTTATACCAAATCCAAGCTTCCAAAAATTCGTCGTGTAAAACCTTTCGAACTTTCGAAGCTGAGCTTTTAATTTTTCTAACTTGCCAAGCGCCCATGCCTCATCCGGCGCTTGCGTCATAGCATAGTTAGTGTCTTGGCTAAACTCTATTGATACCAACTTATTTCCGCCAATGCTCATTGGCTCTTGCACGAAGATCTTGGCAAACGTCGCCTTATCAGAACTGAAACTTATTTCATTGAAATCGGCTAGGAAACGCGATTGTTGGACGCCTCCAACAGTGACCGTTATAACGACTTTTCCCGCTGAAAACTCACTCTGAATATCTTGGGCAAGGGCAGTTAATTCGTCCCGATCTATCAAGATCGCTCCAAGATCGTGTCGGGCGGTATGAAGCTGATCTGGAGAGTTTTCAACCGCACTAGAGATTTCATTGTGGTCGTGCGGAAACAGCATGAAAGTTCCCGCCGTTCCTATAGTTGTCTCCCAATTTCCCGTCAGATTGCCCTTTGGGTCTAAGACTCCGCTCGCCTTGAGCTGGCCTAACGTCATCCCCTCAGCGACGGTTTGAGGTTCACCAGAGAATGAAACGCGAGAGCCATCAAATGCCCCCTGGACCCTGAACACGGCGACTCCGGCGTGGGGATCGTTAATGTGAAGTGTCCCAACGAGATCGCTGTCAGGGCCATCCAACTTCAAAAAAAGATTGCCCGTATTCGTTCCAAATACTCGTCCAGCCCAGAGATGGCCAAGAGGCATTATCGTTAGTCCTGACAATGGATTCGTCTAATTCTTGTCCCGTTTCACCAAAATCTGAAGGGACACCAGACGTGAAAGGTGTGCAAAAGCCTCTTTGCAGTCGATGCAAGCACTTGGGCTGCTCGCTTCAACCTTTTGCTTTGGCCTCACGATAGTCACGTCAACGAAACGCGTCTGACAGTTCCATCTCTGAAGGCGCACAGGCAGAGATTGCATCAAAGAAAAAAAGGCCGCCGCAGGTTCTTGCCTGGGCGGCCCTCCATGTTTCCCTATGCGTACTTTCCTTACCCCTTCGCGGCCGCAGCCACTTCCGCGGCGAAGTCGCTGGTCTGCTTCTCGATGCCTTCGCCGAGCGCGTAACGCGCGAAGCCCTTGATGGCGATCGGCGCGCCGGCCTTGCCTTCGAGCTCCTTGAGCGCCTGCGCGACGGTCTTGCCGCCGTGATCCGGATGGTTCGACACCTGATCGAGCATGCAGACCTCCTTGGCGTAGGTCTTGAGTCCCGAATCGATGATCTTCTGCAGCACGTTCTCCGGCTTGCCGGCGTTCTTCTCGGCCAGCAGCTTCTTCTCGCGCTCGACCGTCGCCGGATCGAGGCCCGAGGCGTCGAGCGCCAGCGGATTGGCCGATGCGACATGCATGGCGAGCTGACGCGCGAGCGCCGACAGCACCTCCTTGTCGCCCTTCGATTCGAGCGCCACGATCACGGCGATCTTGCCCTGGCCGTCGACGACCTGCGAATGCACGTAGCGGCCGACCACGCCATCGTCGACGCCGAGCGCGGCGGCGCGGCGCAGCGTCAGGTTCTCGCCGATGCTCGCAATGGCGTTGGTGATCGCCTCGCTCACCGTTCCGCCGCCGGGATAGGCTTCCTTGCCGAGCGCCTCGACGTCGGTCTTGCCGCTCTTCAAGGCGACCTCCCCGATGTTTTTCACGAGCGTCTGGAAGTCGGCGTTGCGGGCGACAAAGTCCGTCTCCGAATTCACCTCGACGACGACGCCCTTGTTGTCCGCGACGAGCGCGGCGACGAGGCCCTCGGCGGCGACGCGGTCGGCCTTTTTGGCGGCCTTCGAGAGGCCCTTCTTGCGCAACCAGTCGACCGCCGCTTCAAAATCGCCCTCCGTCTGGGTGAGCGCCGCCTTGCAATCCATCATGCCCGCGCCGGTGCTCTCGCGCAGTTCCTTCACAAGGGCGGCGGTGATCGTAGCCATGGTCGAAATTCCTTCTCAAGGGGGCATGCGACGACGCCGGCCCACAGGGCCGGCGCGCGCGTCTTAAACGTTGAACTTGACGGATCGATCAGGCGGCGAGCAGCGCCTTCGCCTGATCAACCCAGCCGTCACGCGCAATGCGGCCGTTCAGCTTCAACTCGGAGTCGAGCTTCTCGACGTCCGTCGCCGCCATCGCGGCGATCTGCCAATAGTGGTAGACGCCGGCGTCGTTCAGCTTCTTGACGAGCTGCGGTCCGACGCCATGCAGCTTGGCGAGATCGTCCGGCGCGCCGCGCGGCGCGGACAACAGTTCAAAGGCCTCGCTCGGCGCTTCCAGCTCGGCGCTGGCGGTTTCAACGGCGCCCGGGGCGGCGGCGAGCGCCGGTTCGAGCGCCGGCGATTCGTCTGCGCCGATGTCCATCCCCATCGCGCCCTGGCTGCGCGAAATGCCGTCGATCGCTGCGCGCGCCATGAGGTCGCAATAGAGCGCGATGGCGCGGCCGGCGTCGTCATTGCCCGGAATCGGATGGGTCACGCCGTCCGGATCGCAATTGGTGTCGAGCACGGCGACGACCGGGATCTTGAGGCGATTCGCCTCCTTGATCGCGAGCTGCTCCTTATTGGTGTCGATCACGAAGATCAGATCCGGCGTGCCGCCCATATCCTTGATGCCGCCGAGCGCTTTTTCGAGCTTGTCGCGCTCGCGGGTCAGCAGCAGCCGCTCTTTCTTGGTGACGCCGGAAGCGCCGGCCGAAAGCTGCTCGTCGAGCTTGCGCAGGCGGTTGATCGATCCGGAGATCGTCTTCCAGTTGGTGAGCGTGCCGCCCAGCCAGCGCGAGTTGATGTAATATTGCGCGCTGCGCTTGGCGGCGTCGGCGATCTGCTCCTGCGCCTGGCGCTTGGTGCCGACGAACAGCACGCGTCCGCCTTTGGAGACGGTGTCGGAAACGGTCTTCAGCGCCTGATGCAGCAGCGGCACCGTCTGCGCGAGATCGATAATGTGGATGTTGTTGCGGGCGCCGAAAATATAAGGCGCCATCTTCGGGTTCCAGCGATGCGCCTGATGGCCGAAGTGTGCGCCGGCCTCGAGCAGGCCGCGCATGGTGAAATCAGGAAGCGCCATGTGTCATTTCTCCGGTTGAGCCTCGGCGAAAGAAGAAGAGGCCGGAGAACCGGCCACCGGAAGCGACGTCTTGAGGCAGACGCCGCGTAACCCTCGCCTGTGGAATGGCGCGCTTATAGGCGATGCGCCCACGCCGGGCAAGAGTTGCGGGCGCCGGCGGCGCGCCGCCGCTTCGGCCGCCGCAAACCGCGCTGACGCCGTCTTTCTCGACGGACCCTGAGAGGGACGAATGGGTTAAAGATTTTTGCACGATCCGCGACCTCTTGTCGCACATTAACTAATTGTATTTATTTATATAATTTACTTTTTTGCGCGACGTTTAAGGCGCCGCATGAGCAGATTGCCAACGGCTCGGAAACAAGCTAGGCTCCTCCTCGATGCGGCAAGCATTCACGTAAAATCAAAAACAGGGGGAAAACGCATGGCCGTTAACGTTCACAGCTCTGGCGATGTCGGCAAGATGCTGCTTTGGATCGCCGCCTTCGTCGCTTTCATCATTGTCGCTCTGACCTGGGTTCCGGACTGGATCTCTCCTGAGGGAACCAACGGCACGGGCAACCGCAACGGCATCGAAGGCAGCGGCACCGGCGCCACTGCTCGCATGATTCAGTAATACCCCTGCCGAACGACTTGCCGGGCGCGCAAGCTCCCGGCCTTGTCTTTTCGGGAGGACGGTCCGCCCGACCACGGCGCGGATCATTTCGGAGCCGACGTTCTCGACCCGATCGAGCGTCGGCTTCCGCTTTTTTGAACGGTTAATTTCTTGAGCGGCTAACGCGCTCTGCTCAACATTTGCGACAGCCAGCTTCGATATTGCGCCGGCCAAATGTTTTGCAGGATCGGCCCGGCCTCGACCAAGACGACGCTGATCAAAATCAGAACGCCGCCGGTGATCGCCGCTCCGGTGAGCCGCTCGTCGAGCAGAATCACGCCGGACAAGGCGGCGAACACGCTCTCCAGCGACATGATGAGCGCGGCTTCCGCGGCCGGCGTATATTTGAGCGCCACGATTTGAATCGTGAAGGCGACGCCGCCGGAACACAGCCCCGCATAGAGGATCGACGGCATCGCCGAAACAACGCCCTCTTGCGAAATCGGTTCGAAGGCGAACCCTAAAATCGCGCCGAGCGCGCCGATCACGCCAAACTGCGCAAAGGCTAGAAAATACGGCCGATCGGCGCGACGCAGGAAGGTCGGCGTGAGGCTGATGCCGGCGGCCCATGCGATATCCGCGATCAAGACGAGCGCGTCGCCCGACGTCCAGCTCTGAAGCGCGCCGTCGGTCAGCAGCCAGGCGCCGACGATGGACACGACGGCGGCGACGAGAACGATCTGCCGCGGCCGCACGCCGGTCTGCGCAAAGACGAACACTGGAACGAGGACGACGTAAAGCGCCGTGAGGAACCCGCCATTCGTCGCCGTCGTCGTGGCGAGGCCGGTCTGCTGCAAAGCGGCGGCGACGAAAACGCACAGACCGATCAGGCCGACGAGCGCCAGATCGCCTCTGTTCAGCGGCGATGCGCTCCGACCCTGTTCGTATAGCGCGAGCGGCGCCAGCGCGGCGCAGGAGAGCAGAAACCGGATGCCGACGAAGCTGATCGGCCCCACGAGGTCGCCAATGTTTTTTTGAGCGATGAAGGCGGCACCCCAGATGAACGCCGCCAGCACAAGCAGCAGATCGGCGCGAATGCGGCTCATGATATGCTTGTGCTCTTGGATCCCTGACGGCGCTGCTCCATTCGCTCCATCGCCGCGCTCCAGACCTGGGCTGGCGCGCGCCAGAGCGCCAGAGCGGCTTTCGCGATCGGCGTCGCCAATATGCCGACCACCGAATGCGGATCCGCGCCTTCTTCCTCGACGCCGTATTTGAGACGCGGATTGTTGGTCGTGGGGATCTCGAGCGATCCGAACATCCAGTCCCAGACGGCGAGCACGCTGCCGAAGTTGCGATTGAAATGGCTGGGGTCCGTCGAATGATGGATCTGGTGATGCGCGGGGCTCAAGACGATGTGTCCCAAAACGCCGCGGAACGGAATCCAGAACTGCGAATGCTGCAGATGTCCGATCGTCCAAAGGAAGAGGAGGAACAGGATGTTCTTCCCGTCGACGGTGAAGGATTCCGTGGTTCGTCCAAAGAGCCAGGCCAGCACGCCGGAGGCGGAGCCGATGAACAGCGCGAGCATGTAGCCGAAGATGATGTTGTCGATCGGATGATTGCGAAAGTTCGTCACCGGGGTCAGCGCTTCGGCGGTGTGATGCACCTTGTGGAACTCCCACAGAAACGCGATCCGATGCTTCAGATAGTGATCGACCCAATAGCCGATCTCATAGGCGAGAAAGAGCGCGATCGTGGAGAAGATCTTGATCGACAGGTGACAGCAGGCGACCGGCGCATTCTCGCCAAACGCATTGCGCAATGCGCCGCTCACGACCGTCGCAACCGCGTTCGACGATATGACGAGCGCGCCCACGACCACCGGCATGAGCACGACGCTCAGCGCGAACAATTTGACGTCCGCCCCGAAGGATGGGGTGAGCAGGATTCTCTTGTCGAAGATCGCGCGGGCGATGGCCCG
Organism: Methylocystis sp.; assembly: GCF_050251305.1. Lineage (GTDB taxonomy): Bacteria > Pseudomonadota > Alphaproteobacteria > Rhizobiales > Beijerinckiaceae > Methylocystis. Next base: position 36,605 of record NZ_JBFWNB010000003.1, read on the forward strand.
GAGATTGACGCGTCCCCGGCGCATCTTGCGTCGATAGGCGAGCGCGCAGACGGCGATCACAAACGTCGTCGCCAGCGAATAGACGGAGAAAATCGAGCCCGCCGAAAACAGTTCGCCGGAGACCTGCGCAGCGGAAAAGCGAAGCGCGCCATAAATATCCATCGAGCGTTTTGATCCAGTCGATGATGCGTTCGGCCAAGTCCGGCGCGCATCAAGATTGCCATGCGCCTGCAGCGCTTCATGTCGTCGGCGCGCGTCTCCATTGATCACGCAACTGTCTGCCTTCAAAGCGTATTCTCTACGCAAGCCGCTGCCAAGAGCGCCCTGCGCGCAGCTTTTGAGGCTAGAATTCAATCCCTTCCTGCGCTTTGACCCCCGCCGCGAAGTGATGCTTGACCAATGTCATTTCGGTGACGAGATCGGCCGCCGCGATAAGCTCCGGCTTGGCATTGCGTCCGGTGACGACGACGTTGAGATCGTCGCGGCGCGCGGCGAGCGCCTCCAGCACCTCGTCGAGCGGCAAATGCTCGTAGCGCAGGGAAATGTTCAGCTCGTCGAGCACGAGCAAGCGAACCTCGGGATCGTCCATCAGTTCGCGCGCTTTCTCCCAGGCGCGCCGCGCCGCCGCCTCGTCGCGGGCGCGATCCTGCGTCTCCCAGGTGAAGCCTTCGCCGAGCGTGTGCCACGAGACCTGGCCGGACTCCTGGCCAAGCTTTTCGAGCATGTTGCGCTCGCCGGTGCGCCACTGGCCTTTGCCGAACTGCACGACGCCGATCTTCCAGCCGTGGCCGAGCGCGCGCAGCGCCAGCCCGAAGGCCGCGGTCGACTTGCCCTTGCCGGCGCCGGTGTGGACGATCAGCAGCCCCTTGCGGGCGACGGTCTTACCGGCGACCTCGGCGTCCTGAACCGCCTTGCGCTTCTCCATCCTGAGACGGTGCCGCCGCGCCTCGTCGTCTTCGTTCATCCCGGTCACGCGCCCTCCTCTGGCGGTTTGACGGAAGCATGAGCCGCGCATATGACTAGCGGGGACGGTCCTTCGCAAGAAGTGAAAAGGGAACGCGGCGCGGGCGTTTGGCCCCTATCCGCGGCTGCCCCCGCAACTGTAGCCGGCAAGGCCCGCGCCATCCGCCACTGAGCCCGATGCTTGGGAAGGCGGCGCGGTCCGACGAGCCGGGAGCCAGGAGACCTGCCGTCTTGGCGATCGCTTCCGATCGCCGCACGCATCGCATCGCCGCCGGTGGGGCGGCAGGGAGACTGAGATGAACGCCAAGTCAGCCGCCAACGCCGCCGCTCTCGCTTCTTCCAGATTAGAAGCGCTGAGAGCCGCCGCCGTTGCGCTCATTCTCGGCTTTGGACTCGTTTGGCTTGCGGGCTTCGCCTATCCCGAAAGCGTCCACGACGCGGCGCATGACACGCGCCACGCGCTCTCCTTCCCCTGCCACTAGGCCGCGACGCGCTTGATCGCGCGCGTTCTGACGACCGGCCTGATCGCCGGCCTTGTCGCCGGGCTTGCGGTCGCGGCCCTGCAGCACTTCACCACGACGCCGCTCATCCTCGCCGCCGAGGTCTATGAGGCGGCGCAGCATGCGCATGACGGCGCCGAGGCGGGCCCGGCCTTCTCCGGCCTGAGCCGTACGGCGGCAACCAGCGTCGCGACGATCGCCGTCTCGATCGGCTATGCGCTCATCCTGCTCGCCGGGATGCTCCTCGCCGGCGACGCCATCGCGCCGCGCCGCGCCGCCCTGTGGGGCGCCTGCGCCTTCGCCGCGACGGGACTCGCGACCGCTCTCGGCCTCGCCCCGCAACTTCCCGGCATGGCGGAAACCGAACTCGCCGCGCGCCAGATCTGGTGGCTCGCGACGGCGCTTTCGACCGGCGCCGGACTTTTCGCACTGTTGCGGCGCGACTCGGCGGCGGCGAAGATCGCAGGAATCGCACTGATCCTCGCGCCGCAATTCTTCGCGCCGACGCCCGCGACGCCGGAGAGCACGGCGCCGGCGGAACTCGCCGCGCGCTTCGCGGCCTCGTCGCTCGCCATTCAGGCGATCAGCTGGGCGCTCGCCGGCGCGCTCGTCGGCCTCGTCTGGCGGCTCGTATCGCGCGAAAGCGAGGCGTCATGAGCGGCGCCAAGATTCCCGCAACGATCGTCACCGGCTTTCTCGGCGCAGGAAAGACGACGCTGATCCGCCACGTGCTCGAAAATGCCAGGGACCGACGTCTCGCGCTCGTCATCAACGAGTTTGGCGACGTCGGTGTCGACGGCGAAATCCTGCGCGCCTGCGGCGTCGACAACTGCCCCGAAGAGAACATCGTCGAACTCGCCAACGGCTGTCTGTGCTGCACCGTCGCCGACGATTTCGTTCCGGCGATCGAGGCGCTGCTCGCGCATGAGAAGCGTCCCGACCATATCATCATCGAAACCTCGGGACTCGCTCTGCCGAAGCCGCTCGTCAAGGCGTTCGACTGGCCGGCGATCCGCTCGAAGCTGACCGTCGACGGCGTCATCGCGGTCATCGACGGCAAGGCGGTGGCGGAGGGCCGTTTCGCCGACGATCTCGACGCGATCGCGCAGGAGCGCGAAGACGCGCGGACGATCGACCACGACAATCCGCTTGAGGAAGTGTTCGAAGATCAGCTCGCCTGCGCCGATCTTGTCATCCTCAACAAGACCGATCTGCTTGACGCCGCCGAAGAGCGCGACGTCGCCGATCGTCTGACGCAAGGCGCGCGTCAGGCCGCGAAACTCGTGCGCGCCAGCGGCGGGCGAGTCGATCCGCTCGTGCTGCTCGGCCTTTCCGCGGCGGCCGAGGACGATCTCGCCAGCCGTCCGTCGCATCACGACGCCGAGTCCGACCATGATCACGACGACTTCGACAGTTTCGTCGTGACGCTGCCGGCCGTCGACGATCCGACCGCGCTGGTTGCGCGACTCGCCGAGGCGGCGCGCATTCACGATGTGCTGCGCATCAAGGGATTCGTCGAAGTCGCCGGCAAGCCGATGCGCCTTCTCGTGCAGGGCGTCGGCGCGCGCATCGAGCATCATTTCGATCGCGCATGGCGGCCCGACGAGCATCGCATGAGCCGGATCGTGGTCATCGGCGAAAAGGGCCTCGATCGCGACGGCGTGATCGCCACGCTGGCGCAGCCGTGAATCGCCATGCATCTCCTCCCGCGCGATCTCCATAGTCTCGACGACGCCGGCGCAGCCGTCGACCTTGAGCAATCGCCTGCGGACATCGTGTTCCTCTCTTTCTCGGATTCGGAGCTGCGCCTGATCGCGCGGCTGTATGAGCAAAGCGGCGCAGCGTTCACGAGCCTGCGTTGCGCATCGCTTGCGCAGTTGAAGCACCCCTATTCCGTCGATCTCTATCTCGACGCCGTGGCGCGCCATGCGCGGCTGATCGTCGTGCGGCTGCTCGGCGGCAAGGATTACTGGGCCTATGGCGTCGAGCAGCTCGAGGCGCTCGCGCGCGCCAATCGTATCGCGCTCGCGATCACGCCCGGGGACGCGCATGACGACGCGCGCCTGAAACAGGCGTCGACGCTCGACGCGGAGACGCTCGATCGAATCTGGCGGTTCTTCCAGGACGGCGGCCCGGATAACTTGCGTTCGTTCCTCGGCTACGCCGCGACTCTCGCGGGTCATCCGGCTCAGTGGCGCGAAAGCGTTCCCGTCGCCAACGCCGGGCGCGCTGCTGCGGCCTGCCGCGCCGGCGGCGCGCTGCGGGCGACGATCGTCTTCTATCGCGCCATGTTCCTCGCCGATGACGTCGCGCCGATCGTCGCGCTCGCCGACGCGCTGGCTCAGCGCGGGTTCGCGGTTGAGGCGATCTATGTCGCGAGCCTGAAAGACGCGGAGAGCGAAGCCTTCATTGCGCAAACGCTCGAGACTTTCGCGCCCGACGTCATCCTCAACGCTACGGCCTTTTCGGCGCGCCGCGACGCGGGCAGCATCCTCGATCTTGCCGATGCGCCGGTGCTGCAGGTCGCGCTCGCAACCTCCTCGCGCGACGCGTGGGCCGCTTCGACGCGCGGCGCGAACGGCGCCGACCTAGCGATGAATGTCGTTCTGCCGGAAGTCGACGGACGCATCTTCACGCGCGCGATTTCCTTCAAGGAGTCGGCGCCGCTGCGTCTTGCGGCGGAATTCAGCGAGACGCGCCATGCGCCGGAGCCGTCGCGCATCGACTTCGTCGCCGACCTCGCATTGAACTGGGCGCGGCTGCGGCGCAAGGCGAACAAGGAAAAAAGCCTCGCGCTGATTCTCTCCGACTATCCTGCGCGCCGCGGCCGCGGCGGCTACGCCATCGGCCTCGACGCCGAAGCGAGCGTCCATGAGATCGTCGCCGCGCTGATCGACGCGGGATATGATCTTGGCGCAGATGATGCCTGCCCCCCGGGGGAGAAGCTGATCCGCGCCCTCGAAGACGCCGCACAAACGATCGACGTCCCGCTCGACGACTACCGAGACTGGCTCGGCGCGCTTCCATCTGATTTCATCGCGAGCGTCAACGACGCATGGGGCGCGCCGATGGATGATCCCGCCGTCGTCGGCGAGGCGTTCCGCTTCTCCTGCTTGGACGCCGGCAAGCTCGTCATCGCATTGCAGCCCGATCGCGGCGCGCGCGCCGAGCGCTACGAGACCTACCACGACATCCAGCGCGCGCCGCGCCACGCTTATGTCGCCTTCTATCTCTGGCTGCGGCATGTGCGAAAGATCGACGCGCTGATTCATCTCGGCGCGCATGGCACGCTCGAATGGCTTCCCGGCAAATCCGTCATGCTGTCCGAGTCCTGCGCGCCGGAGGCCGCGCTCGGACCGACGCCGCTGATCTATCCGTTCATCGTCAACGATCCCGGCGAAGCCGCGCAGGCGAAGCGGCGCGCCTGCGCCGTGACCATCGGCCATCTGACGCCCCCGCTCGGCGACGCCGATCTGTTCGACGCGGCGGCGAAGATCGAAACGCTGCTCGATGAATATGCGACCGCGAGTGCGCTCGACGCGCGCCGCGCGCAACTCATCGCCGGCGCGATCATCGACGAAGCCGAGCGCAGCGGCCTTGCCGCCGAATGCAGCGTGTCGCGCGAGATGGCCGTCTCCGAGACATTGACGCGGCTCGACGCCTGGATGTGCGATCTGAAGGAAATGCGCATCGGCGACGGGCTGCATGTCTTCGGCCGAACGGATCACGATCCCGTGCGCGACGCCTGCGCGCGCGCCGAACGCGAGGCGCTCGTCGCCGCGCTGTCAGGCCGCTTTATCGAGCCCGGCCCGGCCGGCGCGCCGTCGCGCGGACGCGCCGACGTTTTGCCGACCGGCCGCAATCTCTTCTGCATCGATCCGCGCCATGCGCCGACGCAGACGGCGTACGACATCGGCCGGCGCGCCGCCGCCGAAGTGATGACGCGGCACGCGCAGCAGCATGGCGAATTCCCGCGCCACATCATGCTCGATCTCTGGGGCAGCGCGACCATCCGCACCGGCGGCGAGGATTTCGCGCAGGCGCTCGCCCTTCTCGGCGTCGCGCCACGCTGGGACGCGGCAAGCGCGCGCGTCATCGGCTTCGAAATTCTGCCGCAAGCGCGGATCGATGTTCCACGGGTCGACGTGACGCTGCAGGTCTCCGGACTGTTTCGCGACATGTTCGCAAATCTCATCGCGCTGTTCGACGACGCCGTGCGCGCCGTCGCCGCGCTCGATGAAGACGCCGTGTTCAATCCGCTGACGACGGCCGACGATCTGCGGCGCGTCTTCGGCGCCGCCGACGGAACATACGGCCTCGGCGTGAGCGACCGCACGCTTCGCGGCGATTGGTCAACCCGCGCGGATCTCGCGCGCGCCTATCTTTCCGCCGCCGGCCACGCCTATGATCGCGCCGGCGCAAGCGCGGAGGCGATGGCGGCGTTCAGCGCGCGCGTCGCCGACGCCGACGCGCATGTGCATGTTCAGGACATGGCGGAGGTCGACGTTCTGATCGGACCCGCGTTCGCCGATTATGAGGGCGGCTTCGCCGCCGCCAATCGGATGCTGGGCGGCGACGCGGACCTCCTGCATCTCGACGCGACCCGGCCGGAGCGATTGCGCGCGCGCGCGCTTAAAGACGAAATCGCGCGCGTTCTGCGCATGCGGCTCGCGCATCCGCGATGGCTGCGCGGCCAGATGCGCCACGGCCACCGGGGCGCCGGCGAAATCGCCGAAACGATCGATAATTTCTACGCTTTCGCCGCGACAAGCGGCCTCATCGGCGACGCGCAATTCGATCTCGCTTTTGACGCGACCTTGGGCGATGATGCGGTCCGCGATTTTCTCGCGGCGGAAAATCCCCGCGCGCTGGAGGCGGTCGCGCGCGTTTTTAGCGAAGCGCTCGCGCGCGGCTTGTGGAAAACGCAACGCAACAGCGTGCGCGACGCGTTAAGCGATATCGAACGCCAGGAGGGAGGGCGTTTTGCAGCCGAGGCCTGAAATCAAAGGCTGGTGTCCGGGCGCCTTCGCGCCGATGCCGAGCGGCGACGGCCTGCTGATCCGCGCCAAAGCGATCGGCTCACACATGAGCGTCGCGCAGGCGCGCGGCATCGCAAGGATCGCGGATGACTGCGGCAATGGGTTGATCGACCTGTCGCAGCGCGCGCAACTGCAATTGCGCGGGATCAGCGAAGCGACGATCGCCGAAGCCCTGCGCCGGCTCGCTGCGATCGGCATGCTGGCGCCCAATGCGGACGCCGAGCGCGTCACGAGCGTCATCGCCTCGCCCCTCGCCGGCCTCGCGTCCGGCGCCTTCGACGCCAACGCCATGGCGGCGGAGCTCGCCGCCGAATTGCGGCGCGACGCCGCGTTGCGCGCGCTGCCGCCGAAATTTCTGTTCCTTCTGGACGATGGCGGGCCGCTATCGCTGTCCGACGTCGAGGCGGACATCCGAATAGAAGCGTCGGCCGACGGACAAGTCGCGATCCGCATCGCGGACATTTCCGAACGCGCGATCGTCGTCGACGCCGACGACGCGCGCGATGTCGCGCTGCGTTTGGCGCGCGCTTTCGTTGAACTCCGCGGCCGCCATGCAAATCAATTCAAGCGCATGCGCAACCTCATCGAGGCGCTTGGCGCCGAGACGCTGACGCGCGTGGCGGCACTGGCGATGCGCGTCTTCCGGGACGCGCGCGAGCCTGCGCGGCGCGCGCAGATTTTCGGCGCGCAACGCTTCGGCGACGTCGCTTATGCAGGCGTCGGCGCGCCCTTCGGCCGTTGGCGCGCGAACGAACTCGCCGCCGTCGCGGATTTGGCGCGAAGCGAGGGAACGGGCGAGTTGCGTCTGACGCCGTGGCGCGCCCTGCTGATCGTGACGCCCGGCGACGCGGCTGCGCGCAGCATCGTGTCGCGCGCAGAAGCTTACGATCTCATTACCTCGGCCGATGACAAGCGTCTCGCGGTCATCGCCTGTCCCGGCGCGCCGGAATGTCCGCAGGCGGTCGCTGAAACGCGCGCGCATGTCCTCGATCTGGCGCCGCTCGCGCAACAGATCTGCGGCGCCGACGGCGTCGGACTGCATCTTTCCGGCTGCGCGAAAGGCTGCGCGCGGCAGAGCGCCTCGCCGATCACGCTGCTCGCCAGCGCCGAAGGATTTGACCTCATCGAGAATGGCGGCGCCGACGGCGCGCCGAGTCTCAGGTCGCTGTCGTTCGAGGCGGTGATGCGCGAACTTTCCGCGCGTACGGGCGGACGGCCGCAATGACCTCCCGCTTCGACTATATCCACGCGGGCACGCAAATTTACGAGCGCTCGTTTGCGACCATTCGCGCCGAGTCCAATCTCTCGCGGTTCACGCCCGAGCAGGAAAAGATCGCGGTGCGCATGATCCACGCCTGCGGCATGGTGGAGCTCGCGGACGACATCGTCTTCTCGCCCGAGTTCGTGACGGCGGCGCGCGAGGCGCTGCAGAAAGGCGCGCCGATCCTGTGCGACTCGAACATGGTCGCGCATGGCGTCACGCGTTCGCGCCTGCCGGCGGAAAATCAGGTCGTCTGCACGCTGCTCGAACCGAATGTGCCGGCGCTCGCCGCGGAGATCGGCAACACGCGCAGCGCCGCGGCGCTCGAGTTGTGGCGCAATCGGTTGGAAGGCGCCGTGGTCGCCATCGGCAATGCGCCGACGGCGCTCTTTCGCCTGCTCGAGATGATCGACGAAGGCGCGCCGGCGCCCGCCGCGGTCATCGGCATGCCGGTCGGCTTCGTCGGCGCGGCCGAATCGAAGGAAGCGCTGCGCGCATACGGCCGCGTTCCCTTCGTCGTCGTGCGCGGCCGCAAGGGCGGCAGCGCCATGGCCGCCGCCGCGATCAATGCGCTTGCGAGCGAGCAGGAATGAACGCGCTCGCATCGACATCGCATGACGGCGTCGCCGCGCTGGGGACGCTGATCGGCGTCGGACTCGGTCCCGGCGATCCCGAACTCGTGACCGTCAAGGCCGCGCGCCTCATCGGCGCGGCGAAAGTCGTCGCGTTTTTCGCCAAGCGCGGACGCGCGAGCCATGCGCGCGCCATCGCCGCCGCCTACTTGGCGCCAGGCTGCGAAGAGATGGCGCTGCATTATCCGGTGACGACGGAGATCCCCTTCGCGCAGCCGGAATATGTCGCGTCGCTGCAGCGATTCTATGAAGATTGCGTCGCGCGCATTCGCGCCGTGCTCGAAGCCGGCCGCGACGTGACGCTGCTCTGCGAAGGCGATCCGCTGCTTTACGGCTCCTTCATGCATATGTTCGCGCGGCTCGACTCGCGCTTCCGCATCGAGATCTGCGCCGGAGTCTCCGGCATGTCGGGCTGTTTCGCCGCGGCGCGTCAGCCGATGGCCTGGGGCGACGACATTCTCACCGTTTTGCCGGCGACGCTCGACGAGGAGAGCCTGACGTCGCGTCTGGCCGCGACCGACGCGGCCGTGGTGATGAAGCTCGGCGGCAATTTCGCCAAGCTGCGGCGCGCGATGACCCGCGCCGGCGTCATCGATCGCGCGATCTATGTCGAACGCGGCGCCATGCCGGGCGAAAAGATCATGCGCTTCGCCGACAAGCGCGACGACGACGCGCCCTATTTCTCGATGGCGCTGGTGCCGGGACGAGGCCGACGCCCTTGAGCGGCGCGCTCGACATCGTCGGCCTCGGTCCGGCCGACGCGCGCTGGCTGACTCACGAGGCGCAGGCGGCGCTCGACGAGGCGCAGGACGTCATCGGCTATGCGCCCTATGTCGCGCGCGTTCCGGAGCGCGCAGGGCAAACCCGGCTGACAAGCGACAACCGCGTCGAAATCGACCGCGCGCAGGAGGCGCTCGCGCGCGCCGCGCAGGGCCGCCGCGTGGCCGTGGTCTCAGGCGGCGACCCGGGCGTTTTCGCCATGGCGGCGGCGGTTTTCGAGGCGGTCGACGGCGGGCCGCGCGAATGGCGCGATCTCGACATTCGCGTGCTCCCCGGCGTTTCGGCGATGCAGGCGGCGGCGGCGCGGCTCGGCGCCCCGCTCGGCCACGACTTCTGCGCGATTTCGCTGTCCGACAATCTCAAGCCGTGGGACGTGATCGCCAAGCGCCTCGAACATGCGGCGCAAGGCGACTTCGTGATCGCGCTTTACAATCCCGCGTCGCGCGCTAGACCGACGCGCATCGATGACGCCTTCGCGCTGCTGCGTCGGCATCTTCCAGGCGGAACCTTCGTCGGTCTCGCGAAATCCGTCGGACGCGAGAATGAAGAGATCATTCTGACGCGTCTCGACGAGGCCCGGGGCGACAAGGTCGACATGTCGACGCTCGTCGTGATCGGCGCCAGCGGCACGCGCCGCATCGCCCGCGCGGGCGCCCGCGACTGGGTCTATACGTCGCGGAAGGCGACATGAGCGCGCCATGGCTGTCGCTGATCGGTCTCGGCGAGGACGGCGCCGAAGCGCTGACGCCGGCGGCGCGCGCGCGCGTCGCGCAAGCCTCGCTGATCGTCGGCGGCGCGCGCCATCTCGCCATGATCAACGCGCCGTCCGAGCGCCTGCCTTGGCCTTCGCCGCTCGCCGACGCATTGCCGCGCATCCTCGCCCAGCGCGGCAAGCCGACGGTGGTTCTCGCCTCGGGCGATCCGTTCTTCTACGGCGTCGGCGATCTCATCGCGCGCCATGTCGCGCCTGACGAGATTTTCTGCCTTCCGGCGCCATCGGCGTTTTCGCTCGCGGCGGCGCGGCTCAAATGGAGCCAGCAGGATTGCGCGCTGCTTTCGCTGCACGGCCGCGCCTTCGAGCGCGTGACGCCGCATCTGCAGCCGCGCGCACGGATCATCGCGCTCTCCTGGGACGAGACGACGCCTGCGCGCCTCGCGCGCCATCTCGTCGCGCGCGGCATGGACGCGTCGCGCCTCCATGTGCTCGAGCGCCTCGGCGGTCCGCATGAACGCATACGCGCGTCGCGCGCCGACGCATTCGCGCTTGACGACATTGCGCCGCTCAACGTGGTCGCCGTCGAGGTGGACGCCGATGGCGCGGCGAACATCATTCCGCTGGCGCCGGGCCTGCCCGACGACTGGTTCGAGCATGACGGGCAGCTCACCAAGCGCGACATCCGCGCCATCACGCTGTCGGCGCTCGCGCCGCGCAAGGGCGAATTGTTATGGGATGTCGGCGCCGGCGCCGGCTCCATCGCCATTGAATGGATGTTGAGCGATCCTTCAAACCGCGCGATCGCGATCGAGCGCGACGCGGCGCGGGCGGCGCGTATTGCGCGTAACGCGCTGTCGCTCGGCGTTCCGGACCTGCGCGTGGTCAACGGCGAAGCGCCGCAGGCGCTCGCCGAACTCGAAACGCCGCAGGCGATCTTCATCGGCGGCGGCGCCGATGAAACGACGCTCGCCGCCGCCTGGAGCGCCCTGCCCCGCTTCGGACGCATCGTCGTCAACGCCGTCACGATCGAGACTCAGGGGCTCCTCGCCGCGGCCTATCGCGACAAGGGCGGCGAGCTGCTGCATCTGCAGATGGCGCATGCGCGCCCGATCGGCCGCTTTCATGCGCTCGATCCGGCGATGGCGGTGCTCCAGTGGCGCGCGACAAAGAGATGAAGGCGGCCTACGCCTTCGGCCTCGGCGCCAGACGCGGCGTCGCCGCGCAGGACGTCGTCGAGCTCGTGCGCCGGGTCGCGCAGACGCATGACGTCGACCTGCGCGAGGCGAAGCTGTGCGCGCTCGAAAGCAAGGCCGAGGAAGCCGGGCTGCATGAAGCGGCGCGCCAACTTGGCGTCGAACTCGTCTTTCTGCCGCTCGCCGAACTGCGCGCCCGCAAGGGTCCGGCGGCGACGCATTCGCCGCGCGTGCAGGCGATGTTTGGGGTAGGAAGCGTCTCCGAGGCCGCCGCGCTCGTCGGCGCCGGCCCGAACAGCCGCCTCGTCGCGCCGCGCGTGACGACGCCGGTCGCCGCCTGCGCTCTAGCGAAGCGCGGCGAAGAGGATGGTTCATGACCGTGCATTTCATCGGCGCCGGTCCCGGCGCCGCCGATCTCCTCACCTTGCGCGGGCGCGATCTCATCGCGCGATGTCCGGTATGTCTCTACGCCGGCTCGCTGGTGCCGGCGGGCGTGCTGGCGCATTGTCCGGCAGGCGCGCGCATCGTCGACACGGCGCCGTTGTCGCTCGACGCCATCGTCGCCGAGATGAAAGAGGCGCATGACGCCGGCCTTGACGTCGCGCGGCTGCATTCCGGCGATCTCTCGATCTGGAGCGCGACGGGCGAGCAGATGCGCCGCCTCGACGCGCTGCGCATCCCCTACACGATGACGCCCGGCGTACCCGCCTTCGCGGCGGCGAGCGCGGCGTTGAAGCGCGAACTCACCCTGCCCGAAGTCGCGCAATCGCTGGTGCTGACGCGCACCTCGGGGCGCGCCTCGTCGATGCCCGAGAGCGAAAAGCTCGCGACATTCGCGCAATCGGGCGCGACGCTCGCGATCCATCTCTCGATCCATGTCCTCGCGCGGGTCGTGGAAGAGCTGACGCCGTTTTACGGCGCCGGCTGCCCCGTCGCTCTCGTCTATCGCGCCTCATGGCCGGACGAGCGCATCGTGCGCGGCACGCTGGCCGATATCGAAGCGCGCGCGGCGGAGACGCCGATGGAGCGCACCGCGCTCATTCTCGTCGGCCCTGCGCTTGCAAGCGAAGATTTTCGCGAGAGCGCGCTCTACGACGCCGGCTATGATCGGCGCTTCCGGCCGAGCGGCGAAAGATGAGCGCGCCCGGCGTGCTGATCGGCGCGGCGCGATCCTCATCGGGCAAGACGACGCTGACGCTCGGCCTGATGCGCGCGCTGACGCGGCGCGGTCTGCGCGTCGCGCCCGTCAAATGCGGGCCAGACTATATCGACCCCGCCTTTCACGCGGCGGCGACCGGCCGCGCCGGAGTCAATCTCGATTCCTGGGCGATGGACGCCGATGTGATCGCGGCGCTCGCCGCGCACGCGGGCGCGGGCGCGGACCTCATGATCGCCGAAGGCGCGATGGGTCTGTTCGACGGCGCGCCCGGCGGCGCGGCCGGCGTCGGGGCCAACGCCGACATCGCCGCCATGCTCGGCTGGCCGGTCGTTCTCATCCATGACGTTTCCGGGCAGGCGCAGACGGCGGCGGCCATCGTCCGCGGGATCACCGCCCATGACGCGCGCGTGACATTGGCCGGCGTGGTCATGAACCGGGTCGCCTCCGAACGTCATCGCCGACTGGCCGGCGAAGCGATCGAGGCGCTGGGCGTCAAAATGTTCGGCGCGCTGCCGCGCGACGAGACGATTGCGCTGCCCGAACGCCATCTCGGCCTGGTGCAGGCCGGCGAAACGCCGGAGCTCGACGCGCGTCTCGACGCCCTCGCCGATTTCATAGAGGCGCATGTGGATGTGGAGGCGATTGTCGCTTGCGCGACGAGCGGTGAAACCGGCAATCTCATTCCCAACGCTTCGCCCCCCGCTCAGCGGATCGCGATCGCCCGTGACGACGCCTTTTCCTTTTTCTATCCGCATCTCGCGCAGAGTTGGCGCGACGCCGGCGCGGAACTCAGCTTCTTCTCCCCGCTCGCCGACGAAGCGCCGCCTGAAGATTGCGGCCTCTGCTGGCTGCCCGGGGGCTATCCGGAACTGCACGCCGGCCGGCTCTCAGCGGCGCAAGGCTTCATAAAGGGGTTGCGAAGATTCGCTAAGGGGCGGTGGATCCACGGCGAATGCGGCGGCTACATGGCGCTTGGCCGCACGCTGATCGACGCAACGGGCGAGGCGCATGAGATGGCGGGCCTGCTCGAACTGGAAACGAGCTTCGCGAAACGAAAACTGCATCTCGGCTATCGCAGCGCAAGATTGGCGACCGATCATCCGCTGGGCGCCGCCGGATCCCGCCTGCGGGGGCACGATTTTCACTACGCGACCTTTCTGCGCGAAACAGGCGATCCATTCGCGATCGCGAAGGACGCCTATAGCGACGATGAGCATCCGGCCGGATTGTCGAACGACGGCGTTTCCGGCTCTTTTTTCCACCTGATGGCATAAAAAAGGGCCGCCGGACGAACCAGCGGCCCAAGTCAAGGGAGGAAACGCCCAAGGAGGGCTACGAAGCGAGACAACTCTCGCTGCGTCGCACTGTTATATTGCTGCGGCGCACAAGAGTCAAGATGAATTTTGGCGAATGGCGAAGCCCCAGTTTTTTCATTGGGGCGTTGGGACCGGCGAAGAAAAGAAAGCCGCGCCAGGGCGCGGCTTTAAGTTTGCTCGAAGGATTGAGAATTCCAGTAAAACCGAGGCTAACGAGCGGCGGATCTCCTGACGCCAACCGACGCGGGCGGCCTCGGAATATCTCCGCCCCATGCGTCCTTGTGGGAACGCGACGATTTCTTGACGGCGTTCGTGGAATGCGGGTCGGTCGCTGCAAGCGCCGACATGTCGCGGCGATCGCTGCGCATCGGCGCCATTGCGACGACGCGCGCGGTCTGCCGGCCCTCGTCTGCGGCTTTCGCCGCGGCGACAGTCACGACGGGCGATTTGGCGGCAAGCTGCGAGGCCGTGGCGCCGCTCCCGCGGTTCGCTTTGTCGTCGAGCGCGATCTCGGTCGGCGGCACCAGCGTTTCCGGCCGGCTGACCTCAGACACGCGGGCCGTGAAGGCCGGGTGTTGACCGCCGTCCTGATAGACGAGACGCACCGGCCGCACGCCGCTTTGGGAGAGTTGCGCGATCCTGGCCTGATCCTGCGCGCTCTTCTGGGCGACCGCCTGGGCGACCTCCGGATCCTGCCTGAGCGGCGGGCAGGCGGCGTTGGGATCGAGACTCGCAGCGCCCTCGGCGTTGAACACGTAGCGCCGATTGCAGAACGCGACCTGCGGCTCCTGCAGGGTCACTTCGAAATGATCCGAGCCTTCCTTGAGTTGCCTCCAGAAGTCGATGTTGGGATCGAGCCGGTGCTTGGCGAGATTCTCCGCCGTCATCTTGAAGGGGAAGGACTGCATCTGAATCGCGCGCTGACCGCCCGCGAGCGACGAGCGGGCGATGGCGTAGATCTCGGCGATCTGCTTGTCGGTCATGGAGAAGCAGCCGGCGGACGAGCAGGCGCCATGCACCATGATGTCGCCGCCGGTGTGGCCGAGCGCGCGATCGAGCGCGTTCGGATAGCCGACGTTGAACGACAGATAATAATTCGAGTTCGGATTCATCTGCGCCGGACCGATGGCGTAGAAGCCCTCGGGCACCTGCCGGTCGCCCTGGCGACGCTTGGGTCCGAGCTGGCCCGACCAGCGGCACATCGGAAACGTCTTAAGATGGACGTAACGGCCATCCGACCGCATCTTCCAGATTTCGAGCTCCGCTTCCTTCTTGTAGGCGCGGATCAGCATCGGCGCTTCCCTGCTCGTGCCGACTTGCTCCATCAGGGCGACGGTCTCGGACGGGATCGGCGCGAGCGAACGATGCGCGAGACCGCTCTGCTCGCAGGCCGAAAGCGCGAAGGCCGCCATGACGGCAAGCCCCAGAGCCGGCGCGATGCCTCGAGTCCCCATGGTGTTCCCTCTGACGGCGGAGCCGCCTCGCGAAGGTCTCAGAAGCGAGCCCGCCGAGGCTGATCACGAAAAACGAACAATGGGACGAGAACGTGTCCGAATCAGCAAGAATCGCGCGTCTACGGGCTTTTAGCGGCAATCTTTTGGAATTTGCGTTAACGCTTCTCTTCGAGTTTCCGGCCCATGCCCAAGAACTTTTCGGCGCGGGCCTGTTTCAGCTGCTCGCGCGAGAAATTCGCGAGCTCCGCGAGCTCCTTGGCGAGCGCCTCGCCCACGGCGCCAATGGCCGCCTCCGGATCGCGGTGGGCGCCGCCCGGCGGCTCGGTCACGATCAGGTCGATGATGCCGAACTTCAAGAGATCCTGCGCGGTGATCTTCATGCTGGTCGCCGCCTCCTGCGCCTTGGCGGAGTCGCGCCACAGGATCGAGGCCGAGGCTTCGGGCGACGCCACGGTGTAGACGGAATGCTCGAGCATCAGCACTTTGTTGGCGGCGGCGATGGCGATCGCCCCTCCGGACCCGCCCTCCCCCACAACGACGGCGACATTGGGCACGCCGAGCGAGAGCGACACGTCGGTCGAGCGGGCGATCGCCTCCGCCTGTCCGCGCTCTTCGGCGTCGATGCCCGGAAAAGCGCCCGCCGTATCGACGAGCGAAACGACCGGCAGGCCGAAGCGGTCGGCGAGCTCCATCAGCCGGACCGCCTTGCGATAGCCTTCCGGCCGGGCCATGCCGAAATTGTGGTGCAGGCGGCTCGCCGTGTCCGAGCCCTTCTCCTGACCGATGATGCAGATCGGCTCGCCCCGGAAGCGTCCGAACCCGCCGACGATCGCGAAATCCTCGCCAAACAGCCTGTCTCCCGCAAGCGGCGTGAACTCGTCGACGAGCTGCCGCACGTAATCCGAAAAATGCGGCCGCTGCGGATGCCGCGCCACCTGAATTTTCTGCCAGGGCGTCAGCCCGGCGTAGAGGTCGGACAGCGCCTTGGCGGCCTTGGCCTGGAGCTTGCTGAGCTCCTCGCCAATCGAAACGGCCTCGCCGTTCTCAGCCAGCGCGCGCAATTCGTCGACCTTGGTTTCGAGTTCTGCGACCGGCTTTTCGAAGTCCAGATAGGAGCGCATTGAGACGGCGATTTTCCTTTAGGCGAGGCGGGCCTCGCGGGCGCGCGCAAACTCGCCGCAACCGGCGTTGAAGTCAAGGAATCGGACGCGCCGGCGGCGCATTTGCGGAACGGGCGTCATGGCGTAAATGTCACTGTCGAGAAACGGGTTTCATTCTGCAGGATCGATCGCTCCATGACGTCTGCGCCAGAGCCGATTTGTCGCTATGTCCGCGCGGCCGACGGTCTGCGCCTGCACTCCCTCGACTATGCCGCGCCGGCCGCGGACCGCGAGGGCCTGCCGCCGGTCGTCTGCCTGCCCGGACTGGCGCGCTCAGCCGACGATTTCGACCGTCTCGCCAAGGCGCTGCAGGCCGACGGACGGCGGGTTCTGGCGCTGGACTATCGTGGGCGCGGCCGATCCGACTGGGACGAGGACTGGCGCCGCTATGATTTCGACGTCGAGCAGGACGATATCGAGCGCCAGCTCGCCGACGCAGGGATCGGCCAGGCGATGTTCGTCGGCACGTCGCGCGGCGGTCTTCACACCATGCGCATCGCGGCGCGGCGGCCCGGCGTCGTGCTGGCCGCCGTGCTCAACGACATCGGTCCGAAGATCGAGCACGCCGGCCTGCTCCGCATCAAGCGCTATGTCGGCAGGCTGCCGCCGATCCCTTCCATGCGCGAAGCGATCGCCTTGATGCGGCTGACCGCCGGCGCCGACTTTGCCGGCGTCTCGCCGCAGGAGTGGGAGGACTATGCGCGGCTCACGTTCGTCGAGAAAGACGGCAAGGTTCTGCTGCGCTACGATCCTGAACTGTCGCATACGCTTGACGGCGTCGCGCCCGATGTCGCGCCGGCGGAATATTGGGACGACTTCGAGGCGTTGTCGAAGGTTCCGATTCTGGCGATCCGCGGCGCGAATTCGGACATTCTCTCGCCCGAGGTTTTCGACGAGATGGCGCGTCGCGCGCCGCGCCTGGAACAGGTCGTCGTCGACGGCCAGGGCCACGCGCCGCTGCTGCTCGATCCGCCGACGATCGCGCGCATCGCCGATTTCGTGCGCAGGTCTGCCTAATCGCGCCGCGCCTGCGTCAGGGCGCGTTGCCGTACGCCTGATTGAGCCGGGAGATCGCGACGCCGACATTGACCTGGGCGTTCGCTTCGACGCGCTGCGCTTCGAGCTGAATCTGGCGCACGCGATAGAGGTCCAAGGCGCCGAGTTCGCCGAGCTTGAAGGCTTTGCGGGCCAGTTCGAACTGATCATTCGCCACAACGAGTCGGCTGTTTGCGAGTTTGGCCGCGCGCTGCGTGGCCGCGAGCATTTCGCGCGCCGCTTTGATCTCCGCGAGGACGACGCGCTTCGCGCGCTCATATTCGGCGGTGGCGCGATCCATTTCGGCGAGCGCCGCGGCGCGCCGCGGCTCGTTGCGTCCCGGCGTCGGCAGCGGAATCCTGATGCGCACGCCGATCGTCGTCGAATCGGTGCGCTGATCCGAAATCTGCTGCGAAGGGTCCGTCGAATATTGTCGATTATGTTCCTGCCGGCCGAAGATGCCGATCTCCGGGCTGTCGATCGGCGTCGCGTCGACCAGTTCGGCCTGCGCCTGCGCCCGCACGAGCGCGGCGTAAGGCGCGCGCAGCGACGGATGATCTTCGACGTTTTTCAGGGCCGGACGCACGGACTCGAGCCGGCCGTCCGGCGGCGCGCCGCCGGTCAGGGCCATATAGTTGACGCGCGCGACCTTGACCGCACCCTCGGATTGCGCGAGCTCCGTCTCCGCGGCGAGCGTCTCGTTTTCCGCAAGCAGCGCGTCAGACTGCGAAGCGTCGCCGAGCTCGACCCGGCGCGTCATGTCCGCGCCGATGTCGCGCGCAGTGGCGACGCGATTGCGCGCAACCGCAACTTCGCGCGCCGCGCGCTGCGCGTTCCACCACGCGTCGCGCAATGCGCCGGCCACGCCCAATCGGCGAAGCGCCAGACGCTCCTCGACCTCGGCGAGGCCCGTCGTGACCGTCGCCGCATAGGCGTCCCGCTGTCCGGGCAGCCACAGGGGCATGCCCGCTTCGAGCTCGGTTTCGTTGAAATTGCGCAGATTGCCGCCGGTGTTGTTGCGCTGCAGGGCGGAGAAATACGGCGACCCGGGCGTGATCGAATCAGCGGTCACATAACGCGCCGACGTCGCCCGATATTGCGCCTCGAGCGAGCGCATCTGCGCATCGATCAAGACGGCCATCTCGAGGTGCTTCGGCAACACCCCGCCGCGCTGCTGCTTGGCCGTGGCCGAACGCTTCCGGGCTTTCTTCGGCGACGGCTTGACCGACGCCGAGATCTGCATCTCCGTCTGCTCGCTCTGCTCCTCCGCAAAGACGACCGCGTCAAAGGGCGAAGCGAACGCAAACAGGGAAAATGCCGTGAAGACCGCGCCCATCCTCATGCGCGAGCATCCTCGCGCTGAGGCATTGGCGCGGGCCGGCGCATCGCGCGTCGGCTGAACTTCTGGCGAATGATCATGCCGAGATTGGCCGTGCGATCGTAAAGGATCGGCAGCAGGATGAGCGTCAGCACCGTGGCCGAGATCAATCCTCCGATGACGACCACGGCGAGCGGACGCTGGATCTCCGCGCCAGGCCCGTGGGCGAAAAGGAACGGGATCAGGCCGAAGGCTGCGATCGTCGCGGTGAGCAGAACGGGCCGCATGCGCCGACGCGCGCCTTCGAGCACCGCTTCGCGCGTGGTGCGCGTGCCTTCCGCGACGAGCTTGTTGATGTAGGAGATGAGCACGACGCCGTTGAGAACCGCAATTCCGATGAGCGCAATAAATCCAACGGATGACGGAACCGACATGAACTCCCCTGAAAGCCACAGGCCCAGGATGCCGCCGATGGCCGCGAAGGGCACGTTACAAAACACCAGCGTCGCCTGCAGCGCCGAGTTGAACGTCAGATAGAGCAACAGAAAAATCAGCGCCATGGCGATCGGCACGACGATCGCGAGTCGCGCCGAAGCGCGCTGCTGGTTCTCGAACTGGCCACCCCACTGGTAGCGATAGCCCGGCGGCGTCTTGACGTTCTTGGCGACAGCTTTCTTCGCTTCGTCAACGAAACCGACGAGATCGCGTCCGGTCACATTGGCGAGCACGGTTGCGAAACGGCGGCCTTCCTCTCGAATGATCTGGATCGGTCCATCCTCCACGCGCACGTCGGCGAGTTGCGACAATTCGACGACCTTCCCTTCCGAAGACACCATCGGCAGCCGCGCAAAATCCACGGACGAACGGCGAGACGTCTCCGAGCCGCGTATCACAAGCGGCGTGCGGATCGGACCTTCGAGCACGATGCCGACCGGTTGACCATCGACCCAGACGCGCAGCGCGTCCTGAATCTCGCCGGCGTTGAGGCCGAAGCGCCCGGCCGCGAGACGGTCGACGCGCGCCGTCAGATAGCGCATGCCGTCATTTTGCAACCCGAAAACGTCGCGCGAGCCCTTGATCTTGCGCAGAGTCGCCGCGACTTCGCGGGTGAGGCGATTGAGCTCCTTGATGTCGTCTCCAAAGATTTTGACGACGACGTCGCCGCGCGCGCCGATGATCATCTCCTGAACGCGCATGTCGATCGGCTGCGAAAAGGCGTAGGAAATGCCGGGCATGCCATCAAGCACCGCGCGGATCTCGCCCATCAGCCAGTCGATGTCCTTGCCTCGCCATTCGCTTTGCGGCGCGAGCGTGAGGAAATTGTCGGTGTCATTGAGACCGACCGGATCAATGCCGAGTTCGTCGGCGCCGGCGCGCGCCATCATTCCCTTGACCTCCGGCACGCGCTCCATGATCGCGCGCTGAATGCGCATATCGGTCTCCGCCGCCATATTGACGCTGATCGTCGGATGTTTGCGCACGGTGATGACAGGCGTGCCTTCGTTCATGACCGGCATGAAGGTCTGGCCGATCCGCGTGTAGGCGGCGAAGGCGATGACGAGGCCCAGCACGGCGGCGCCGGCGACGATGATCGGCCTGTTGAGCGAGCGCTTGAGCAGAGGCTCATAAACCGCCGCGATCTTGCGCACGAGCCAAGGCTCGTCGGAATGTCCCGGCTTCAGCAGCGTGGCGCTGAGCGCCGGAACGATGGTGAGCGACAGCAGAAGCGCCGATCCGAGCGCGAAGGCGATGGTCAGCGCCACCGGCGCAAAGAGACGCCCCTCCAATCCTTCAAGCGAGAGCAGCGGCAGAAACACGGTGACGATGATCACGACGCCGGACGTCAGCGGGACGGCGACTTCGCGCGTCGCCTCGAGCGTCATGAAAATGCGATCGGAAAGACTGACGTCATGCGCATGCGCCATGCGATGCTCGACGTTTTCGACGACGACGACCGCGCAGTCGACCAAGAGTCCGATCGCGATCGCGAGGCCGCCAAGCGACATGATGTTGGCCGAGAGGCCCCACCAGCGCATGATCCCGAATGTCGAGAGCGCCGCAAGCGGCAGAATGACCGACACGACGACCGCCGCGCGAAGATCGCCAAGAAACAGCGCGAGCAAAATGACGACGAGAACGATCGCCTCGATCAGCACTTTCTGAACTGTCCAGACGGCTTTGCCGATCAGTTCGCTGCGGTCGTAGAAGATTTCGATTTTGGCGCCATTCGGCAGCATCGGCTCGATCTCGGCAAGCCGCTCCTTCACGCCATTGACGACCATTCGGGCGTCGGCGCCGCGCAGACCCAGAACGAGGCCCCACACCGCCTCGCCCTCGCCATTGCGCACGACGACGCCGTTGCGCGGCAACGCGCCGTTGCGCACCTCGGCGACGTCGCCGACGCGCACGATTCCCGTATTCCGCGCGGCGATGACGACCGAGCGTATCTCGTCGAGCGATTTCAGGCGTCCCTCGGCGCGCACCAGCAAAGCTTCCTCGCCGTCGCGCACGCGCCCCGCGCCGTCATTCTTATTGTTGTTAGAAAGCGCCGACTGAAGCATTTCCACTGTGACGCCGCGCGACGCCATGGCCGACGGCGACGGCGCGACTTCAAAAGTGCGCACGAAACCGCCAAGCACGTTGAGGTCGGCGACCCCAGGAAGGCCGCGAATGGCGGGACGGATCGTCCAATCGAGCAGCGTGCGCTGCTCGGTGGGCGTGAGATCGCCGCCGACGATTGTGAACATCAGCATCTCGCCAAGCGGCGTCACGATTGGCGCGAGACCGCCGGAGACGCCGTCCGGCAACTGATTCTGTGCTTGCGCTAGACGCTCATTGACTTGCGCTCGCGCCCAGTAGATGTCGGTTCCCTCCGAAAACTCGAAGGTGATCAGCGTCACCGAATACCGCGTCGTCGATCGCATCCGAACGAGATTGGGAATGCCCTTCGCCGCGAGTTCGATCGGCACGGTGACGCGCGACTCCAATTCTTCGGGCGTGAGGCCCGGCGCGCGCATCGCGACCAGCACCTGAACCGGCGCAACGTCCGGGAACGCGTCGATCGGCAGCTTGAAATAGCTGATCGCGCCCCATGCGGCGAGGCCAAGCGCGCCGAGAAACACGAGCAGCCGCTGCTGAAGCGCGACACGGATCAGCCGTTCAAGCATTGCTTGTCGTTACCTTTCAGCTTCGGCGAGTTCCGCCAGCAGGGTCAGCAGGCCGCGCGTCGCGACGCGGTCGCTTTTCTTGAGCGCGCCCAGCACCGAGGCGTATTGCGGCGTTTCGGAAAGCAGCGTCACAGGCGTTGCGACGAATCCTTCCGGCGTGCGCACGAAAACCCAATTGTGGTTCTTGAAGTTCACGAGAGCGTCGGCGGAGACGCGCCACTGGGTGACGCCGCCCCCCGAAATGCGCATGATCGCCTGCACCGCCTGGCCCGGACGCAGCACACTGCGTCCGGGCCGGAACTCGGCCACGGCCGTCACGGACTGCGTGGCGGCGTCGACGGTGCGGCCGATGCGAATGAGCTTGCCGTCGACGCCCGCCGAAGGCAGATGCACGCGATCGACATTGTCGAGGGAGGCCGCGCGTCCGAGCGGCACCTGCAGATTGACCCAAATGGGATCGAGCCGCGCAATCGTGATGAGAGGCGCCGACGCCTGCACGCGCTCGCCGGTCGTTCCGTGCCGCTGCAGCACCGTTCCTGCAATCGGCGCGCGCACGACGAGAGAGCTTGCGAGCTTGCGTTCGCGCTGAAGCGCGTCGATCTCCTCATCCGTCATGCCGGCGAGCGACAGGATCTGGCGTCGTTCATCGAGCGCGGAATGCGCCTGAATCGCTTCGGCGCGGGTGACGATCAGCCGCCGCTCGGCGATGATGTGCTCCTTGAACAATTGCTCGTCGCGCCGCAGCTTCTCCGCCGCAAGATTCGCGTCGGAGACGGCGTGCAGGAAGGCGCGCTGCGCCTCGACGAGTTCCGATGACTTCAAGGTCGCGATCGGCGCGCCACGCGCCACGTCCTGGTCGATGGCGACCAGCAAGGTCTCGACGAGACCCGCGGCGGGGGCCGCGACAATGCGCAACTGCTGCGGCGGCACCGCGACGACGCCCGGCACCACGAGTTCGCCCATGCCCGATTCCTGCTCGACAGGCTGAGTCTCGACTCCGGCGACACGCATCTGATCTTCATTGATCTTCACGACGATCGGCTGCAAATTTTGCGTCTGGGGAGGCTTTGGCGTCTCGAGAGGCTTCGGCGCTGGCGTCTCGGGAGGCTTCGGCGGCTCGGGCGGCGCGCCTTGCGCAGTTGTGACGCCGAGAATGAGAAGGCCGAACGTGATCGGGCCAAGGAAAGGAGCCAGCGCCCGCCGCATGTGAGTGATCATGAACCTTCGCTTTACAGGCCGGCGCCTGCTTCCGCCGTCGAGGCCAGCGGGATCGTTCCAGGGGCGAAGCGGCGCGCGTCGACAACGCGCGCACGGCGGCGGGCCATTTTCGTTCCGACGCCAAGACATCGCTGATTTTGCCCGGACGCGGCTGCAGGCTCAAGGCATTTCGGCCTCTCCGCGGAGATTTTCCAGAAAAAACAAACGAGGCATCGCTCTATTCGGCGCCTCCGCCATCGCAAACGAGGACTCTCGTTCTATAATCACGGCAGAAACGTGGCCCTAGCCCCGAGGACAGAATGCGTCATCCTTCGACCGCCGCCATCCGGCTCGCCGACTACCGTCCTGCCGACTTCGCGATTGATTCGGTCGAACTCGACGTCAAACTGCATCCAACGAAGACGCGCGTCGCCGCGCGTCTGGCGCTGCGCCGTAATCCGGCTGGCGATCCCCAGGCGCCGCTCGCGCTCGACGGCGACGATCTGACGCTGCTGGGCGTCAAGCTCAACGGCGCAACGCTTGCCCCGAACGACTATGAGGCTACGCCGGAGCAGCTGACGCTCGCCAAAGTTCCCGACGCGCCATTCACGCTCGAGATCGTCACCGAACTCAATCCGAGCGGCAACACCCAGCTTTCGGGCCTCTATCGGTCCGGCTCGGCCTATTGCACGCAATGCGAAGCGGAAGGCTTTCGCCGCATCACCTATTTTCTCGACCGGCCCGACGTGTTGAGCGTCTATACGACGCGCATTGAGGCCGAAAAGGCCGACGCGCCGATCCTGCTGTCGAATGGCAATCCCGTCGAAAGCGGCGATGTGTCCGGGACCGATCGCCACTATGCCATATGGCGCGATCCTTTCCCGAAGCCGTCCTATTTGTTCGCGCTTGTCGGCGGCGATCTGGGCGTCGTGCGCGACACATTTGCGACCATGACCGGACGCGCCGTCGATCTCGCCATTTACGTCGAACATGGCAAGGAAGCGCGCGCCGGCTACGCAATGGACGCGCTGAAGCGCTCGATGCGTTGGGACGAAGAGAAATTCGGCCGCGAATATGATCTCGACGTGTTCAACATCGTCGCCGTGTCGGATTTCAACATGGGCGCGATGGAGAACAAGGGCCTCAACATCTTCAACGACAAATATGTGCTCGCCTCTCCGGAGACCGCGACCGACGGCGATTACGCCGGCATCGAAGGAGTCATCGCGCATGAATATTTTCATAATTGGACAGGCAATCGCATCACCTGCCGCGACTGGTTCCAGCTTTGCCTGAAGGAAGGGCTGACGGTTTTCCGCGACCAGGAATTTTCGGCCGACATGCGCTCGCGCGCCGTGGAAAGAATCGGCGACGTTCGCGGCCTGCGTCTCGCGCAATTCCCTGAGGATGCGGGTCCGCTCGCGCACCCCGTGCGTCCGGAGGCCTATCACGAGATCAACAATTTCTACACGCCGACCGTTTACGAGAAAGGCGCCGAAATCATCCGCATGCTGAGGACGCTGATCGGCGATGAGAATTTCCGCCGCGGCATGGATCTCTATTTCGACCGCTTCGACGGCACGGCGGCGACGGTCGAGGATTTTCTCTCCTGCTTCGCCGCGGCGTCCGGCCGCGATCTCACGCATTTCGCACTTTGGTACAGTCAGGCGGGGACGCCGGTCGTTACGACGTCTGGCGACTTTGACCCGCGCACCAAGACCTTCACGTTGAAGCTGCGTCAGGAGACCGCGCCGACGCCAGGTCAAAGCGAAAAGAAGCCGGTCGTCATCCCCATCGTCCTCGCGCTGTTCGGCGAGAACGGACAGAAGCTCGATCTCGTCAGCGAGGACGCGACGCCCGATGAACGCGCGCGCGGCCTGATCGAACTCGAATCCGCGGAGCGCGTCGTCCGCTTCCGCGAGATTTCTTCGCGTCCGGCGGTCTCGCTGCTGCGCGGCTTTTCCGCGCCTGTGCGCCTCGAGCCTGCGCCGGCGAGCGAAGATCTCGAGCGATTGCTCGCGCATGACGACGATCCGTTCAATCGTTGGCAGGCGTCCCAGAGCCTCGCCTTGCGCGCCATCTTCGGACGACTCGAAACCGGCGCGCTCGATGCGCGCGGGCTCAGCGAGGCGTTGCGGCTGCTGCTCGCCCGGGCCGAGGACGATCCGGCGTTTGTCGCGCAAGCGCTCTCGCTGCCTTCGGACATCGATCTGGCGCGCGAGAAGGGCGCCGACGTCGATCCGGACGTGCTGTTTGGCGCGCGCATGGCGCTGCGCGCCGCCATCGGCGCGACGCTCAGCGCGGAGCTCGAGTCCGTCTATGGCCGCTTCTCCAACGCCGGCCCCTACACGCCGGACGCGGCCAGCGCGGGCGGACGCGCGCTGCGCAATGTGGCGCTCGATCTGCTGGCCGGCGGCGACCCTGACAAAGGGCGCGCGCTCGCCATGGCGCAGTTTGAGGCCGCGGGAAACATGACCGACAAACTCGCCGCGCTGGCGACGCTGGCGCTTCTTGGCGGCCATGCGCGCGAAGAAGCCTTCGCCCGCTTCTATGCGCAATACGCCGGCGACGCGCTCGTCATCGACAAATGGTTCTCGCTGCAGGCGATGATTCCGGAGGCGGCGACGACGCAGCGCGTGTTGACTCTGATGACCCATCCGGACTTCTCGCTCACCAATCCCAATCGCGTGCGCGCATTGATCGGCGCCTTCGCGAACGGAAATCTCACGCGCTTCCATGCGCTCGACGGTTCGGGTTATGATCTGCTGACCAGCGTGGTTCTCGAAGTCGATCCGAAGAACCCCCAGGTGTCGGCCCGCCTGCTCTCGGCGCTGCGCTCCTGGCGAACGATGGAGTCGCGGCGCCGCGATCTCATCGAGGCCAGGCTCAAACATATCGTTGCGCAGGAAAATCTCTCGGCCGATCTGCGCGATATCGCGACGCGGGCGCTCGGCTGACACACCCAAAAAAAGTTTTCGTTAACGTCGCGTTAAGGTCTGGACAATCGCGCTTCGAGAGATTCGAATGAAGGTGATTCGGGCGTCAAGCCGCGTTCGCATCATCATCATCTCGGAGGCTATCGATGGCGCGCGCTCCCGCTGCCCGCGTGAAGACTCACGCCCATACGGTGTGGGGAGCGTATCGGTTCGATGAGGACGGCGCAAAGCGGCTGAAGGATTTCGCCTGGCTGCGCCCCCTGGCCTTCGCCGCCAGCGTGGTCTGCCTCGCCTCTCTCGCCGCCTTCGTCATCTCGCTCGCCAGCGCCATGCAGGATCGGCTGGTCGAGCAGGCCGTCGACGATCTCGAACTTTTTGTGCGCGCCGTGTCGCTCGATCTGCGCGACAAGATCAAGACCGGCGCCCAACAGCCGCTTGGCGCGCCGATCGATCAACTCCTGCCGCAGGCGGCGCTCGCCCGCGGACGGCGCGTGCTGGTCACCGACGAGCACGGGCGCGTCGCCGCCGCCTTTCCGCCGATCCCGTCCAAGGACCTTACGCTGTCGCAAGCGATCGGCGCCGAACAGGCGCTCGTCGATTTCGCCGACAACGCCGGCGTGTTGAGAGTCACGCTGCCGGAAGGCGTTCCTGCGCTGGTGAGCGTCAGAAAGCTGCCCACGCCTTTCGGCCAGGTCGCGATGATCTATCCCGTCGACAATGTGCTCGGCGAATGGCGCGACATCGCCTCCCGCTACGCGCTGCTGTTCGCCTCGACGACGCTGCTGCTGCTCATTATCGTTTTCGCCTATTTCCGACAGACCCGGCGCCGACAGGAGGTCGAACGCGCCAACACGCTGATCCGCCGTCGGCTCGAAACCGCGCTTTCGCGCGGCCGCTGCGGCCTTTGGGAATGGGACATCGCCAGCGGCCGGATCTATTGGTCGGACTCGATGTATGAAATCCTCGGACTGCCCCCCGAGCGGCGCTCGCTTTCCTTTGCGGAATTGCGCGGCCTGACGCATCCCGACGACGGCGGCCTGCAGACGATCCCCGAAATGGTCGCGCGCTCACGGACGAATAGCGTCGATCACGAATTTAGGCTGAAGAGCGCCAAAGGCGAATGGATCTGGCTGCGCGCGCGCGCGCAGATCGTCGAAGAAGGCCACGACGCCGGCAAGCATCTCGTCGGCATCGCCGTCGACGTTTCCGAGCAACGCGCGCTCGCCGAATACACGAAGATGGCCAATCTCCGCCTGCGCGACGCCATCGAGACCATCTCCGAGGCTTTCGTGCTGTGGGACGCGAGAAACCGCCTCGTCACCTGCAATTCGAAATTTCTCGATCTGCATGGCCTGAGGCCTGACGCGGCGACCGTCGGCGCGAGCTATCGCCAGATCATGAGCCGCGCGACCGCGCCGCTCATCCGCACCGAGATCGCTTCGCCCGACGCGCCGTCGCCCGACGCGCGCACCTATGAGGCGCAGCTGATCGACGGCCGCTGGCTCCAGATCAAT
Organism: Methylocystis sp.; assembly: GCF_050251305.1. Classification (GTDB taxonomy): domain Bacteria; phylum Pseudomonadota; class Alphaproteobacteria; order Rhizobiales; family Beijerinckiaceae; genus Methylocystis. Next base: position 63,944 of record NZ_JBFWNB010000003.1, read on the forward strand.
GAGCGCCGCACCAAGGACGGCGGCTATGTGTCGGTTGGCGCGGACATCACCGCGCTCAAGCGCAATGAAGAGAAGCTGCGCGAATCCGAGCGCCGCCTGACGGCGAGCGTCGCCGATCTCACGCGGTCCCGACAGACGCTTGAAATGCAGGCCCAGCAACTGGCCACTCTCGCCGAGCAGTATCATCACCAGAAGGCGGAAGCGGAAGCCGCCTATATCGCGAAATCGGAATTCCTCGCCAATATGAGTCACGAGCTGCGCACGCCGCTCAACGCCATCATCGGTTTTTCGGAAATGATGGAGGCGGAGCCGTTCGGCGCGCTCGGTTCGCCCAAATATCTCGAATATTGCGACGGCATACGGCAGGGCGGCAATTATCTCAACGAAGTGCTGTCGGACATTCTCGACATGTCGCGTCTCGAAGCGGGCCTGGTCCGCCTTGCGGAACGCGAAATCAATGTCGCCGAAGCGGTGCGCAAAGCGATCAACGCCTGGCGCAGCCGCGCCGAAGCCAAGAATATCGAGCTTGTCGTCGACGCCCGCGAGAATCTGCGCTGCGTCGGCGACGAGGCGGCGATCGTCAAGACGCTCGGCGTCTTTCTCTCCAACGCGCTGAAGTTCAGCGAGACGAGACGCGTGGTGCGGGTGCGCGCCTGTTCGCACGGCGGCGCGATCGACGTATATGTCGAAGACTCAGGACGCGGCATTGACCCGCGCGCAATCCCCAAGCTCGGCAAGCCTTTCGAACAATCCGCGGATGTGATGGAAAACGGTATGCGGGGATCGGGGCTCGGCCTCGCCATCGCGCGGGCGCTCATCGAGCTTCACGGCGGCGCGCTTCGCTTCCGTTCACGTCTTGGAAAAGGCACGGTCGTGATGATGCGGCTTCCGGCCGCCTCGGCGACGGTGACGCCCCTGAAGACGCGCGCCGCCAAGTCGCCCGGCGCGCCGAAGGCGCCGCCTCACGCGCGCTCCAGCCGGGCGCTCGGACCGACGGTCATCCGCATCGCCGGCAGCGACAGCACGACGCGCAATCCCGGCGCATTGTCTTCGATCCGCAACGCGCCGTGATGCATCCGCGCAACCGCCGCCGCCAGCGACAGGCCGAGTCCTGAGCCGGGCCGCGAACGGGAATTCTCCAGCCGCACGAAACGCCCGACGACGCGCTCGCGATCGGCTGGCGTAATGCCGGGGCCACGGTCGGAGACGACGATCTCCACGCGATCGCCGACGCGCTGCGCCGTGATGGCGATGCATGGATCATCGCCGGTCGCGCCATATTTCAGCGCATTGTCGACGAGGTTGACGAGCGCCTGGCCGAGCAGTTCGCGGCTGCCCTTGATTGCGAGGCCGTCCTGCGCCGTCGCCTCGAGACGCACGCCCTGCTCTTCCGCGACCGGCTCATACATTTCGGCGATGTCGCGCACGACGGCGTCGGCGTCAAAGCCGGCCATATTGTCGCTCGAATATCCGGCCTCGGCGCGCGCGATCATCAGCAGCGCGTTGAACACTCTGATCAGATTGTCGGACTCCTCGATCACGGCGGCGAGCGCTTCGCGATGTTCGCCGTTGCTCGAGCCGCCCCGCAACGCCGCTTCCGCGCGATTGCGCAGCCGGGTCAACGGCGTTTTGAGATCATGCGCAATATTGTCGGAGACTTCGCGCAGGCCGGCCATCAACTCGCTGATGCGCTCGAGCATGGCGTTGAAATTTTCCGCCAGTCGGTCGAGTTCGTCGCCGGCGCCCGAGACAGCGAGTCGCTCATGCATGTCGCCCGCCATGATGCGGCGCGCCGACGCCGACATCACGTCGACGCGCTCGAGCATGCGATGGGAGACAAACAGACCGCCCAGCGCGCCGACGAGCACGAGCCAGAACAGCGACACGCCGAGCGCGCGGCGCAAGATGCCGCGGAGCACCTCATGGTCTTCGATGTCGTGGCCGATGAGCAGGCGGAAGCCGCCGGGAAGAAGAAACAGCCGCAGCAACGCCGGATGCTTCACGCCGGGTTCGCCGCGCCGCTCATAGGTCGTCTCGACGAGCTGCGTGTCGCCGGAAGGGGTGAAATTCGGCGGCTCGATGTTGCCGACGATGATGTCGCCGGAGTGACTCGTGAGCAGATAGAGAGAGCCGCCCGGCGCGCGCACCCGGCGCTCCAGGGCGCTGGCGAGCTGGCGCAGTCCGCCTTGCGAATATTGTTCTGAGAGCGCGCGAATCTCGGCGTCGACCGTCTGTTCGATCTGCTCGTCGAGCACTTCCTTGACGCGGGCGCCGACGCGCGCGAGCACAAGTCCCGCGCCGATCGAAAACAGCACGAGATAGGCGATCGACAGTTTGAACGCCGTCGTTCGGAAAAGCTTACCGAGCGCCGTCACGGATCATATACCCGGCCCCGCGGATCGTATGCAGAAGCGGGTTCTCGCGGCCCTTGTCGATCTTGGAGCGTAAGCGCGAAATATGCACGTCGATGACGTTGGTCTGCGGATCGAAATGATAGTCCCAGACATTTTCGAGCAGCATGGTGCGGGTCACCACCTGGCCCGCATGTTTCATCAGATATTCCAACAGCCGAAACTCGCGCGGCTGGAGCACGACTTCCTGGCCGCCGATCGTCACCTTATGCGACAGGCGATCGAGCTCCAGATCGCCGACGCGATACTGGGTTTCCTCGCCCTTGGGGCCGACGCGCCGGCGCGCCAGCGCCTCGACGCGCGCAAGCAGCTCCGAGAAGGAATAGGGCTTCGGGAGATAGTCGTCGCCGCCGGCGCGCAGACCCTTGACGCGGTCGTCGACCTGGCCGAGGGCCGAAAGAATCAGCGCCGGCGTCTGGACGCCCTGCTCGCGCAATCCCGAAATCAGCGACAGACCGTCCATCTTGGGCAGCATCCTGTCGACGATCAAAATGTCGTAGTCGCCTTCGCTGGCCCGCCCATAGCCGGCGAGTCCGTCCGCGGCCTGTTCGGCGACATGGCCCTGCTCGCGAAAGGCCTTGACCAGATATTCGCTCGCTTCGGCGTCGTCTTCAATGATGAGAATGCGCATGTTTCATTATAGCCGAGTTTGCAAAAAAACGGCAGGCTGGCGCATAGCGCGCCAGCCTGCCCGCGATCGGGAGCCAGGAGGGGACTGGCTCTGTCCGACGCTCTTCATTGCGGAGACCGACTGCGGGCGGGTGCAGTGTTGTTCGGTCTCAACGCAAGAAGTTCCTTAAACAGGTTTGCCCTGAAACGGGCTCAGCCCTTGGCGCCCTTGACCGGCACGGCGATGAATTTCGCGCCGTCCGCAGACTTCACCCGCAGCAACACCGACCGACGGCCTTCATTGCTCGCCGCCTTGAAGGCGGAGGCGAATTGTCCCCAGGAGTCGACCGGCTGGCCGCCAACCTCGACGATCACGTCGCCCTTGCGCAGGCCCTTCTGAGCGGCGACGCCCGAAGGATCGAGATCGGTGACGAAGAGGCCTTCCCGGCCCGCGCCGCGGACCTCGGCCGCCGGAGCGACTTCGAGGCCGAGGCCGGACAGTTCAGGACCGTGGTCGGAGAAGCCGCCGTCATCGGCGCGCGCTTCGCGTTCGTCGGGAAGCGTGCCGAGTTTGAGCTTTACGGTCTTTTCGGCCCCCGAGCGCAGATAGGTGATGTCCACGGTCTTGCCGGGGCCGAGAGCGGCGATCCGGCGCGCCAGATCGCGCGACGTCTCGATCTTCTCGCCATTCACCGCGACGATCACGTCGCCGGACTTGAGGCCCGCCTCTTCCGCCGGAGCGCCCTTCTGCGGCTGCGCGATCAGCGCGCCCTTGTTGGACTTCAACCCCATGCTGTCGGCGATTTCCGGCGTGACGTTCTGAATCTTGACGCCGATCCAGCCGCGCGACACAGAGCCCTTTTCCTTGAGCGCCGCGACGACGTCCTTGGCCACTTCGGTCGGAATGGCGAAGCCGATGCCGATCGAACCGCCCGACGGCGAATAGATCGCCGTATTCACGCCAATCACATTGCCATGCGAGTCGAAGGCCGGACCGCCCGAGTTGCCGCGGTTGACCGGCGCGTCGATCTGCAGGAAGTCGTCGTAAGGGCCTGCGCCGATGTCGCGGCCGCGCGCCGAAACGATGCCTGCGGTGACGGAGCCGCCAAGGCCGAACGGATTGCCGACGGCGATCACCCAATCGCCGACACGCGGCGTCGCGGAGCCCCATTCGACATAAGGCAGCTTCTGTCCGTCGCTGATTTTCAGCAACGCCAGATCGGTGCGCTTGTCGGTGCCGATCACCTTGGCCGGCAACGTCCGGCCGTCGTCGAGCGCGACCTCAACTTCGTTGGCGTGTTCGACCACGTGATTGTTGGTCACGACATAGCCGTCCGGGGTGATGATGAATCCGGAGCCCTGCGACATCGTCGTATGTTTCTGCGGACGCCCCTGGTCTTCGCCGAAGCGCTTGAAGAAGCGATACATCGGATCGTCGGGCGACATGTCCGGCATCTCGAAGATGCCGCCGCCCTGCGAGTCGTCGACCGCCTTGACTTTGATCGCGACGACGGCGGGTTTGACGCGTTCGACGACGTCGGCGAAGGACGCGGGTCCCGCCGTCGTGGCCGATCCCCAAAGCGGGGACTCGGCGTAAGCCGGCGTTACTGGCGCGGGACCGATCGCCGCGCCCAGCGCAAACGCGGCCGCAGCGCCCAACAGCGCCAGACGGGAGGCCCGGCGGGGCGCTTGCACGGCGCGGTCGCGAGGATTGATTGCGATAGGCATTTTTCGAAAATCTCCATCTCTGGGCGACGCCACGCGGAGGAGGAGCGCGACGTCGCTGCGAAATGAAAGATGGAGATGTCCGCTTTGCCGTCCAATGGCGGCGGGATGAAACTTTCGTAAGGCATCCTAAAGCCAGCCGGCGCGGCGCAACCGATAGTAGAGATAGGCGCAAATCGCCGCCGTCATGGTCAAAACGACGTAATAGCCATATTCCCAGTCGAGTTCGGGCATGTATTTGAAATTCATGCCGTAGATGCCGGCGATCGCGGTCGGCACCGCGAGAATGGCCGCCCAGGCCGCGAGCCGGCGCGAAATGTCGGTCTGCTGCATCTGCGCGTTCATCAGGCTCGATTCGAACGCGAACGCCAGCGTCTCGCGCATCGTGTCGATACGCTCCTGGACCCGGCGCAGATGGTCGCGCACGTCACGAAAATGCGGCCGCATCTCCCGATCGATGGCGACGACGTCGCTGCGCTCCAGCCGACGGCACACGTCCGAAAGCGGCGTCACGGCGTTGCGCAGATGCAGAAGGTCGCGCCGAAGACTGTAAAGCTGCTCGATCTCCAACTTGCCCATCGTCGTCGAGAGGACGTGATCTTCGATATCCTCGACCTGATCGTTGATCGCGTCGAGCACCGGAAAGTAATTGTCGACGATGAAATCGAGGATGGCGTAGATGATGAAGTCTTCGCCCTCCGAAAGACGCTCCGCGCGCTGCTCGCAGCGTTCGCGCACATGGGCGTAAGAGCTCGACGCGCCGTGGCGCACGCTCACGACAAAGCCGACGCCGAGAAACAGATGGGTCTCGCCGAAGGCGATGCGCCCCTCGACCATCTGCGCGGTGCGCGCGACGATGAAGACGCTGTCTTCATATTCCTCGAGCTTGGGGAACTGATGTCCCTTCAACGCGTCTTCGATCGCCAGCTGATGCAACGAGAACTGGCGTCCGACGCGCTCCAGCAGCGCCTGCGACGGCTCGTGGAGACCGATCCAGACGACGCAGCCTTCGCGCTTGGCCCAGTCGCCCGCCGCGTCGATCTCGATATCGGCGATCTTTCGGCCGTCGCGATAGACGGCCGCCGCGACGACCCCGGCTTCTTCAGGCTTCGCCGGCGCCCGCTCGTCCATGCGCGCCCCGCCCCGTCAGGCCGGCTTCGATCCGCCCCGCGTAACGCCGACCTTCGCCGGCCGCAAGACGCGCTCGCCGATCATGTAGCCCTGCTCGACGACCTGGGCCACCGTGCCCGCCGGCCGCATCTCGTCGGGAATCTCGAACAGCGCTTCGTGCAGATTGGGATCGAAACGCGCGCCCTGCGCGTCGATCTTCTTGACGCCGAAGCGCGCCAGCCGGGCGAGAAAATCGCGCTCCATCACCTCGACGCCCTCGACGAGCGCAGCGACCGCCGGATCGGCGCGCGATCCCTCGGGCACGTTCTCCAGGGCGCGCTGCAGATTGTCGGCGAAGGACAAGGTCTCGCGCGCGAAATTGGCGACGCCATAGGCTTTCGCGTCGGCGACCTCGCGCTCGGCGCGACGGCGCACATTCTCGACTTCGGCGAGCGCGCGCAGCAGCTTGTCCTTCAGCCCTGCGTTTTCGGCATAGAGATTTTCCAGCTCCGTGAACGGCTCCGGCTGCGCAATGTCGGATTCCGCCGACGGCTGCGACAGGGACGAAGGCTCGGCGCCCGCCGGAGCCTCGTTCGCATCAGCCTTTTTATCCGCGTTGGTTGGATCGTTCATGCTGTCACCATCGTCATTCGTAAAGGTCTCGATATCTGCCCGCGAACCGCCAAAATCAAGTCGTCGCCGCCCCGGACGCCGTTCTCGAGCCGCGCGCCCCCTGGCCGCCGAACACGTCCAGGAGCTGACGCTTGATCGCCGCATGCCGCTGCGGAGAGGCGATCTTCGCGCCGGTCAGATCGGTGACGTAGAAGGCGTCGACGGCGCGTTCGCCAAATGTCACGATATGCGCCGAGGCGATGTTGAGGTTGAGCCTGGAGATCGCATTGGTGAGTTCGAACAGCAGCCCTTCGCGGTCGAGTCCGGAGACCTCGATCACCGTATAGACGTTGGAGAGGCTGTTATCGACGACGACCTCGGGCGCGACCGAGAAGGCGTCGGTCGGCTGGATCGATTTCGCGCGCGCCTTCAGTTCGTCCGACACGACGATCTCGCCGCGCAGCGCCCGCACGATGAGATCGGCGATGCGCCGCGCGCGACGCATTTCGTCCTCGTCAAAATCGAAGGCGCGCGAAAAGAAGATCGTGTCGAGCGCCAGACCGTCGGCCGTCGTGAAGATATGCGCGTCGACGATATTGGCGCCTCCGGCCGCGCAGCCGCCGGCGATGATCGAGAGCAGGCGCGGATTGTCCGGCGCAACGACCGTCAGCTCGATTGCGCCGCGCGTCGTGTCGAGATCGACCGCGGTCGCGAGCGGCGCCGAGGCGCCGTTCATCTGTCGCAGCAACGCCGCGTGGCGGACCTTGCGCGCAATGTCGACCTTGAGCCAGTAGGCCGGATAATGGCGCTTGGCGTAGGCGTCGAATTCCTCGTCGCTCCACTCCGGCAGCGCCGCGCGCAGTTCCGCCTTCGCCGCCGCGACGCGACTCTTGCGGTCGACCGCCGAATGGCCGCCGCCGAGCACGACCTCGGTCTCCCAATAGAGCACGCGCAGCAGCTGCGCCTTCCAGGCGTCGAACACGCCGGGCCCCACCGCATTGATGTCGCAGACGGTGAGCACGAACAGCATTTTCAACCGCTCCATCGTCTGGACGATGGCGGCGAAATTCTCGATCGTGACGCGGTCGGAGAGGTCGCGGCTCTGCGCGAAGCTCGACATGGTGAGATGATGTTCGACCAGCCAGGCGACCGACTCCGTCTCGCCGGGCGTGAAGCCGAGGCGCGGACACAGGCTGCGCGCCACCGCCATGCCGGCGCGCGAGTGGTCCTCCTTCCGGCCCTTGGCGATGTCGTGGAGGAACAGGCCGAGATAGAGAACCTTGCGGTTGACGATCGTCGGCAGGATTTCGTCGACGAGCTGCTGATGCTCCGGCATGCGCCCGGCTTCGAGGTCGGACAGCCCGCCGACGGCGCGCAGCAGATGCTCGTCGACGGTATAGTGATGATACATGTTGAACTGCATCATCGCGACGACCTTGCCGAAATCCGGAATGAAGCGTCCGAGCACGCCGGTCTCGTTCATCCGGCGCAGCGTGATTTCCGTCATGTTGCGCGAGAGCAGGATTTCGAGGAACAGCCGATTGGCCTCTTTGTTCGCGCGCAAATTAGCGTCGATCAGCCGCAGCGAGAGAGTCACCGCGCGCAGAGCGTCCGGGTGCAGCGGCAGGCCGTGATGATCGGCCATCCAGAACAGCCGGATGATGTTGACCGGATCGCGCTTGAACACATCGGCGTCGACGATGCTGATGCGATCGTGGTCGACGATGAAATCGCCTTGCGGGGCGCGGCTGCGCCGGCGGCGAAACGGCTGCAGGAAGCGCTCGAAAATCGCGCGCGGCTTGGCCTGCTTCTCTTCGAGCGCCGCGCAGACGATGGCGGTAAGATCGCCGACCTCTTTGGCGACAAGAAAATAATGCTTCATGAAGCGCTCGACCGGCGACAGTCCGCTGCGGTCATGATAGCCGAGACGCTTCGCGATCGTCGGCTGCACGTCGAAGGCGAGCCGTTCCTCCGCGCGCCCCGTCGCGAAATGCAGATGACAGCGCACGCGCCACAGAAACTCCTCGCAGCGCTCGAACAGGCTGAGTTCCGCCGCGGTGAACAGTCCGGCGGCGACGAGTTCCTTGGCCTCGCGCACGCGGTAGACATATTTTGCGATCCAGAACAGCGTATTCAGGTCGCGCAGGCCGCCTTTGCCTTCCTTCACATTGGGTTCGACGAGATAACGCGAAGCGCCGGCGCGCAATACGCGCGCGTCGCGCTCGGCGAGCTTGGCGGAGACAAATTCGCGCGTGTCCGACCGCGCGACCTCGCGATCGAAGCTGTCGCGGAATTCGTTGAAGAGCTCGGAATTGCCGAGGATGAAACGCGCTTCGAGCAGCGTCGTCCGGATCGTCATGTCGGCGCGCGCCTGACGCATGCACTCGGCGACCGAGCGCGTCGCATGGCCGACCTTCTGACGCAGATCCCAGAGAATATACAGGATCGCTTCGATGACGCTTTCGCCCCAGGGCGTCTGCTTGTAGGGCACGAGAAACAGAAGATCGATGTCGGAGCCGGGCGCGAGCGCGCCGCGCCCATAGCCGCCCACCGCGACGATGGCGAGCCGTTCGGCGAAGGTCGGGTTGTCGACCACGTAAACATAGCGGACGACATAGTCGTAGATCGCGCCGATCAGCTCGTCTTCGAGACCCGACAGCAATCGCGCGCAGGCCAGTCCGGAGCCGCGCGCCTCGAGTCGCGCGCGGGCGATCTCGCGTCCTTCCGCCAAAGCGGCGCGGAACAATTCGACGATCGCCGCGCGCCGCGCATGGCCGCGCTCCTTCTTGCAGATCGCCGCAATCGGGGGCGCAAGCGCCTCGCGCAGCCCGCGGAACTGCTTGTCAGGATCGAGGCCGGCGAAAACGCTCATCGGCGCGACGTCGTTCATTGCGTATATTCCGGCGATCGGCCCGACGCCCGCAGCGCGCCCAGACGTCTCTCGATGGCGTCGAACAGCGGCGGCGCGAGATCCGGGCCGCCGACGCGCCTCAACGCGCGCAGCCCGGTTGGCGACGTTACATTGATCTCGGTGAGCCAGCCGTCAATCACGTCGATGCCGACGAACACCAGTCCGCGGCGCTTCAGCTCCGGCCCCAGTCGGGCGCAGATCGCCCGCTCCCGCCCGTCGAGTTCGGACGCCGCAGGCGCCCCGCCGCGCACCAGATTGGACCGGATGTCGTCATCGGCGGGAATGCGGTTCAGCGCCCCCATCGCCTCGCCGTCAATGAGCAGGATGCGCTTGTCGCCCTTCACGATCTCCGGCAGAAAACGCTGCACGACCCACGGTTCGCGGAACGTCGTCGCAAACATGTCGAACAGCGAACCAAAATTCGCGTCGCGCGGCGCCACCCTGAACACCGCGGCGCCGCCATGGCCGTAGAGCGGCTTCATGACGATATCGCCATGTCTGGCGCGAAAGCGCTCGATCGCCGCACGGTCGCGCGTGATCAGCGTCGGCGGCATCAGATCGGCGAATTCCATCACGAAGATTTTTTCAGGCGCGTTGCGCACATGCGCGGGGTCGTTGACGACGAGAGTCTTCGGCGCAAGCCGCTCCAGAAAATGCGTGGAGGTGATATAGGCGAGATCGAACGGCGGGTCCTGACGCAGCAGCACGACGTCCATGGCGTGAAGATCCAGGTCAGTCGCCTCGCCGAGCGCGTAATAGCGGGACGGATCGTCGAAGACGTCGATGCGATGGGCGCGCGCGGTCAGGCTTTCGCCTTCGAGCGACAGCTGATCCGGCGTGTAGAACCACAGGCGATGCCCTCTGCGTTTTGCTTCGAGCATCAGCGCAAAGGTTGAATCGCCTGCAAAATTAATGCGTTCCAACGGGTCCATCTGGACCGCTATCTCGAGCATCGCTCCCCCTGCCGCGGCCGGCGACGCCGGCGCCCGCCTCGGTGCGGCGCCGACCATTCAGGGCGACACATAGCAGGAGAAGCGCGGGCCTGCGCAAGCCTCAATCGCCGCGCGGCCCCAGCGGCGCGGGGCGCCCGGCTCAGATCACGTAATCGAAGGAATCATAGGCGAGGCCGCGCAGGATCTGGTCCATGTCGCGCGCCGGCTCCTTGCGGCTCTCGACGCCGACGATTTTCGCGGGAACGCCCGCGACGATCGAATGGGGCGGAACCGACTTCAACACCACCGAACCGGCCGCGATGCGCGAACAGGCGCCGATCTCGATATTGCCGAGGATTTTGGCGCCTGCGCCGATCATCACGCCACGCCTGACCTTCGGATGGCGGTCGCCGGCCGCCTTGCCGGTGCCGCCGAGCGTCACGCTGTGCAGGATCGAGACGTCGTCGTCGACGACCGCCGTCTCGCCGACGACGAAGCCCGTGCCGTGATCGAGAAACAGTCCCTTGCCGAAGCGCGCCGCCGGATGAATGTCGGCGGCGAGCGCGTCGGAGGCGCGGCTCTGGATGTAATAGGCGAAATCGTGACGCCGCGCGCGCCACAGCGCATGGGCGAGCCGGGCCGACTGGATCGCGTGAAATCCCTTGAAATAGAGCAGCGGTTCGATCATCCGCCCGCAGGCGGGATCGCGCTCGACATAAGCGGCGAGATCGGCGCGGAAGGCCGTGGCGATCGACGCATCCTCGTGAACCGCCTGAAGGAACGCGTCGGCGATGGTCTCGGCGTCCATCGCCGAGGCGCCGAGCCGGGCGGCGATCCGATGGACCACCGCCTCCTCAAGCGACGCGCGGTCGAGGATCGCGCCGAGCATCAGCGGCGTCAGCGAGGAGTCGAGGCGCAGCGCCGCCTCGGCTTCGCGGCGCATATGCGCCCACATCGCATGCGCCTTCGCCGAAAGCGCGCTCGGGTCTTCGCTCGGCGCGTCGGCGTCCATCCCTAGAACTTCACTTGCGGCGGCGACTGCGCCGCGTCGGCCGCCGCAAATTCCGCCATCGGCTTCGTTCCGGAGAAGAAGGTCTTCGCCCACAGCAGCGTCGGGAAGGTGCGCAGCGAAGTGTTGAATTCCCGCACCGCCTCGATGTAGTCGCGCCGCGCGACATTGATCCGATTCTCGGTCCCTTCCAGCTGCGACTGCAGGGCGAGGAAGTTCTGGTTCGATTTCAGATCGGGATAGGCTTCGCTGACCGCGATCAGCCGGCCGAGCGCGCCGGTGAGCTGATTCTGCGCCTCCTGGAACTGCTTCATCTTCTCAGGATCGGTGAGCGAGCCCGCGTCGACCTTGACCGACGTCGCCTTGGCGCGCGCTTCGACCACGGCGGTCAGCACGTCCTTTTCCTGCTTGGCGTAGCCCTTCACGGTCTCGACCAGATTGGGGATGAGATCGGCGCGGCGCTGATACTGAGACTGCACTTCCGACCATCTGGCCTTAGCGTTCTCTTCGAGCGTCGGAATCGTGTTGTAGCCACAGCCCGAGAGGCCCATGGAAAGGAGAATCGCGGCGGCGACGGCGCGCCAGCGGGCAATTGCGCTCATATATTGCTCCATGGAAGGGCGCGGCGCGCCAAACGAACATCGCGATGACATGTAAGGCGTCGCTCTGGGCAAGGAAAGGGCGCGCCCGACGGCCGACTTGGGGTAGGATGCGCCATCGCCGGAAGGATGCGGGTCAACATGCAAATCGACGAGATCAAGGGCAATTTCGAACTGCTCGACGAGTGGGAGGACCGCTACCGCTATCTCATCGAGCTCGGCCGCACGCTCGAGCCGCTGCCCAAAGACGCCTACACGGACGCCAACAAGGTCCGCGGCTGCGCCAGCCAGGTGTGGCTCGAAACCAACCGCGCGCGCGACGCCGACGGACGCATGGCGCTGTCGTTTCGCGGCGACAGCGACGCGCATATCGTGCGCGGCCTCGTCGCGCTGGTGCTGGCGCTCTATTCGGGACGGCCGGCGCAGGAGATCGTCGACGCCGACGCGCAGCCGCTGTTCAAGGAGTTGGGCCTCGCCGAACATCTGACGCCGCAGCGCGCCAACGGCCTGCGCTCGATGGTCGAGCGCATCAAGAAGGAAGCGCGCGACGCCATGGCGGCGTAACGCGCAAACTCTGCCGGGTCATGCCCGGCCTGAGCCGGGCGTTCACGATGGCTCGTTTGGATATCCGTGGATGGCCGGGACAAGCCCGGCCATGACGGGACTGGGCTCAGATGTTCGGCCGATAGTCCTCGGCGCCCCAGTGCAGCAGCGCGTCGGCGCGCGCGCGGCCGCGCGCTTCGACCGCAAGCCCGTAATGGCGCGCCAATCGATCGAGCGCGATTCTGAGCACGACTTTCGCCGCGCGCGGCGGCCAGCCGCGTTCGCCTTCGACGATCTCCAATCCCTTGAGATAGCCGCAGACGTCGATGAGCAGGCCGACCATTTCCGGCCCGACCGCCTCGAAGGCGCGGGCGAGCCGCCGGCGCGCGTCGATCGCCAGTTCGGAGACCGCCGCGCCGGCGTCGGCGCCCCGGCGCGCGGCGTTGATCGAGGCGTCCCAATTCGCGGTCACGCGCTGCAGCAGTTGCGCCTGTTCGACGTCGCGGCGGAAGCGCTCGCCGGCTTCGAGCTGCGCCGCGTCGAGAAACGGCCGCCCTTCCCGGTCCTTTCGCCGCGCGAGCCAGGCGAGCGGGCTTTCCGCTTCATTGACCAGCGCGGGCCGCGCCCCCTTTTCCAGCTGGCGCAGCGCATAGGCCGCATGCTGGGCGCGAAAAGGCTCCGCCTGATCGGCCTCAGGCGTGGACAGCCGGCGAAGATGGGCGCGGCCGGCGTCGGTGAGCGCCAGCCGGCGCTCGCCGCCTTCGCCCGCCCATTGCGCGAGACCTTCGGCGATCGCGGCGTCGCCGGCGGCGGCGGGCAGCCGCGCCCGCACGATGGTGACGCCGTTGCGCGCGGCGACGACGACGAGCGTCGACGGCTCAAGCGCGCTAAGCGCGCCGCGCGCGCCCGGATCGCCGAGCGCCTGCAGCAGCCGGCGCATGACGCGGCCGCCGTCGACTTTCGCTGAGCGTCCTGCGTTTTTCGTCATCGCGCGCTCCCCTGGGCGACATTTCCTTGGGCGAGAAGCGCGCAGACCATGTCGCGCTGCGCGACAAGCGCCGATTCGAGTCGGCGCGCGGCGGCGTCGAAACGCGGATCGTCCCGCAAATCTTCGATCGTCGCGCAGGCGTGGCGGACGGTGGCGCGATCGCGCGCGAAGGTCCGCGCGCAGGCCGAGAGGCTCGCGCCGAGCGCGACATGGTGGAGATAGACCGCCAGCTGGCGGGCGCGGGCGACCGAGGGGCGAGAGCGGCGGGACGAAACGAGATCGGCGAAGCGCGCGCCCCGCGCGGCGGCGCTCAGCCCCGGAATAAGCATTGGATCAACGGGCATCGAACTCTCCAGCAAGCAAAGATCAACCGTAAGCTGGAAAATAATCCTATTCAAGGAATAAAATGCTTATCCTCATCCGTTTAGGGGAGGGCATTCTTAGCGTCATGGAGGGTGACCCATGACGCACAGAGAAACTTCCACGCCCGCCGACGCGCGCCCCGCCCGCTTCTCGACGGCCGCCGGGGGGGCGCTCGACGCCGCGCTCGCCGCCGGCCTCAGCGGCTATGACCGCGCCAGCGCGCTGGCGCGCTTCCATCGCCTCTCGCCCGAGATGATCGCAGCCGAATCGCCCGACGCCGCCCGCGCGGCGCTCAGGGAAATCGAGCGCGCGATGCGGGCCGAACGCGCCCGCAGCGGCCATTGGAGCTATGATTTCGACCGGCATATCAGCCTGCTCGTCGCCCATCGGGCCGAGACCGCGCGGCTGCATCGGCTGTTGAACGGCGCATGAGCCGCGCCTGCTTCCGCCCTCAAGCGCAATGCTTTAAGCTTCGCGCTTTCGCTTGGTGACGCAAAGGCTGGCGATGTATCTGGAGAAAATTCTGGCGCTGTTGGCTGCGGCGCTCGTCGCGATCGGGGCCGGCATCGGCCTGACGTGGCTGGCGCTCAACCCGGCGCCGCAGTTGGCGGACACCGGCGCAGACGCAACCGCAAGCGCGCCGGCGCAGGCCAGCGCGAGCCCCGACAAGGGAAGCGCGCGCCAGCAGATCGAAGCCCTGATCGCCTCGACGCCGGACTATGCGCGCTATTTCGCGCGGCTGCGCGAGACCTTCACGGACGATTACGAGGCGGCGCTAAACGACTTCGCCGCCCGTCTCGCCGAGACCAATCAGGAGCAGAGCGTCGACTATTACCTCTCGGAGACGGTGCGCCGGATCCGAACCTCGCATGGCGCTCTGGCGGCGAAAGCCGAGCCTGAGCCCATCGCCCGCGTCTTCGAGAAGCAGCTGCAGGTGCTGCAGGCGGTGGCGCGCGAGGACAAGCGCATGTGCGTCGCCTTCCTCTACGGCGCGACCAACCTCGACTTCCAGCGATTCGCGGCCTCGCGCCGCCCGATCGTCTCGGACATGGCGCTCGCCGGACTGGAGGCGATCGTCAGCGGACAGGCGAAGAAGATCGAGCGCGACGCGCCGACCGAGGCGGACTTCCGCCTGCTGGAGGAAGCGCTCGCCGCGCGGGGCCTGAACAAGGTCGAGATTGATGCGCTGCTCGACGGCAAAATGCCAAATCCGCCGCTCGAGGACGCGCGCATGTGCGACGCCGGACAGACCTATTTCGAGGTCCTGAAAACGCTGCCCGAACCGGCGCGCACGAAAGTTTACGGACTGGCGCTCGAGCTGATGGCGCGTTCCTAGGCGCTTCAGCGTCCGGCTTGCGCGGGCGGCGCGGGCGCCGCCGCCGTGGCGGCGTCCGGCTTCGCGCGCGCCGCGAGCAACTGGCGCAACTGCGCGACGGCCGTTCGAATCAGCGCCTCGCGCGGCCGCGCCGGCCCGATCTCGACCGCCGCCATATTGGCCATCACCTTGGCCAGATTTTCGGTCGGGAGTCCGTCGGGGGCGAACAAGGCCAGATCCTCGCTCGGCCCGCCGACGACGCCCCGCGCCACGCTGGCCGCGTAATTGCCGATCCGCGCCAACTCCCCGCCGCAGCTCGAAACGCCTGTCGGAAAGCGCGGCGTCGGCATCGGCGGCAGGTCGGCGATCGTCGTCTGCGGCAAGGGTCGGATCAGTTCGGCGAGCTTCTCGCGCCGCGCGGGAAGCTCCGACACGCCGGCCATGATCGAAGGCGCGGGAATCAGGTCCGCCGGCTTGGCGAACGGCCGCCGCGCGGTCTTGCGGTTGACCCCGCCCCGTCCATGCGCCGCCAGCCAGCGCGCGCGCAACGTGTTGTGTATGCCGCGCGGCGCCAGTCCCGCCTGCGCCGCGCGGCGCGGGGCCGCGCGCGACGCGCCGGCGCGCGACGCGCCGGCGCGCGACGGCGATCGGCCGGCGGCTGCCGGCGGGGGCGCGGGCGCGGCGACGAGCGAACATTGCGCCGGCGCCCAGCGCTCGATGATGGCGCGGGCGGTGCGCCTGCCATAATCGACGTAATAGCGGCGCAGCAGCAGAGCGGCGACCGCGGCGCCCTCCTCCGCCGAGGCAAAAGCGACATGGCCGTCGGAATCGGCGGCGATCTCGCCGTTCCAGCCGGCGCTCTTGATGCACCAGTAATTGTTGAGCTTGACGCATCGCGCCGGCTCGCCGGCTTCGGCGCCGAACGCCCGGCGCAGCGCGGCGAGCGGCGCCATCTCCAGCGAGAGCGCGCTTTCGACGCGCCAATTGTCCACGGCGCGCGTGTCAGGCTGATAGGCGGGGCTCGGCGTCGCCGCGAAGATCGACGCGGGCGCGACGACGGCGGCGGGCGCCTTTTCGGGTGCAGCTACGGCCAGCATCGTCAGGAGCGCTTCGATCAGCATGGCCGCCTTGTGCGTTGCGGACTCGGCTAGTCGGGGTCTTCCGTCGCCTCGCCGCGTAGAATGCCCGGCGTGACGAAGCGCGCAAGGCGGGCGCCGCCCCCGCGCACCTCCGACCAATGATCGGCATCGAAGTCGAGCATCGCAAGCGCCGCCGTTGGAAACTTAGCGCGCATCAGCGACAGGTCATCCGCCTCGCCCGAGCCGGCCAGCCAGCAGGCGAGCTCGGCAAACCCCGGATTATGGCCGACGGCGAGCAGCGTCGCGACCCTGTCGGGCGTCTGGCGCAGGATTTCCAGCAGATGGTCGACCGTCGCGAGATAAATCGTATTCTCAATCAGATGCGTGACATGGCCCGGAAACGCCGCCAGCACCTGATCGAGCGTCTGCCGGGCGCGACGCGCATTCGAAGCGACGGCCAGTCCCGGCACGATGTCGGCGTCGCGCAGATAGTCGCCCATGCGGCGCGCATCCTCCATGCCGCGACGGGTGAGCGGACGCTCGCGGTCGCCGCCGGCCGAATGCCGGTCGGCCTTGCCATGGCGCAGGAGAAGGAGTCGACGCATGGAGCCTCTCTATCATGGCGCCGACGCGCCGCCACTCCCGTCTCGCCCACGGCCGGCTGCGGCGAAACTACGCGCCTCTTTACCCTGAGCGGCGCACCGTGCAAGCTCCCCGACGTCCCCGCTCCCAAGGTCTCGCCTGATGCGCAAATCCCTCGCCGCCCGCGTCGCGATGTCGCTTTCATTCGCGGCGTTCTCCGCGCCGTCGCTCGGCGCCGGCGACAAGCCGCTGACATTCGACAATGTCGTCATCACGCTGGGGCGCACGACCTATCGCATTCCTCGCATCGAAATCGAAGGCGCGAGTCTGCCGCCCACCGAACTGGCGAAACTGTTCCTGAGCGGCGATGCGAATGTCGCGGCGCGGCTCGCGCGCGTTTCGGCGCGGCGCATCCTCGTGCCGTCCATGTCGAGCGAAAGCCGCGACGACGCGCGGGTCGAACGCGCCGCCTATCGCAAGCTGCTTTTCGAGAATGTGGTTTCGGGACGCGCCGCGACGGTTCGCGGCGACGGCGGCGAGGAAACGATCGAAGCCGCGCAAGGCGTGCAGCGCATTTCCTGGGGCGCCTCGGTCGCGAAGGGGCTCGACCTCGCGGAGCTCGCCCGTTTTGCGCTCTCGGCGCGCAGCGAGGCCGACGCGCCATTCAAGCCTCTGGTCGAAGAAGAAATCGTCGAATCGTCGCGCCTTGAAGACGCGCGCGCCAATATCGTCTTCACCACGGGCCGCTTGCGGATCCAGGGCGTGCGCGGACGCGCGCTGAAGGCTCCCCCCGGCGAGCTTGTGGCGCGATTCAAAAAGCTCGATCCGGCGAGGCCCGACGATCCCGCGCTGATGGGCGATTTGCTCGACGCGCTTCAATCCTTCGAGGCCGCGTCGATCGAGGTCGACGACGTCGCCGCAAACGGCGCGGGCGAGGCCCAAGGGCAGCCGTTCTCAGCGAAGATCGCGCATGCAGGCATGCGCAAAGTGGCGGGCGGCGGCGCCGGCGAAATGTTCTTCGACGATTTTTCGCTTGCGGCGTCGGATGGCGGCAAGCTGTCACTGAAGCGCTTCGCGCTCAACGACGCGCAGTTCGCGCCACTGTTGCAAGGCCGCGCCTATCCGAAGCTCGCGCGCATGGACATGAGCGGCCTCGCCGCCGATCTGCCCGATCCGAAGACCAGCGAAACCTCTCGGATCAAATTCAGCGTCGAACATGCGCATGCGACATTCGAGAATTTTCTCGAAACGACGCCGACGAAATTCTCGGGCGGCGTCGACAGATTCGTCGTCGATCTCGCCGCGCGCGGCGAGATGCAAACGACCGCGCATTTTCTGGCGCTCGGCTATCGCGAATTGTCGCTCTCAGGCGCCGCCGCCGGAGAATGGCGCGAGAAGACCTCGGAAGCGGCGCTGGCGCCCGTCGCCGTCAACGGCGAGAACATGGGCGCGGCGCGGCTCTCCGCGCTGTTCGGCAATGTGTCGCGCGCGGCCTTCTCCCGCTCGCCCGTGATTGCGCGCGCCGCCATGCTCACCGCCTCGATCAAGTCGGTCGATCTGACGCTGGACGGCGACGGACTTCTTGACCGCCTGCTCGCGCTCGAAGCCAAGGAGCAAAACATCTCCGTCGAAAAGGCGCGCGCCGATTACGCCAAAGCCGTCGCGGCGGCGATCACGACGC
Source organism: Methylocystis sp. (assembly GCF_050251305.1). GTDB lineage: Bacteria > Pseudomonadota > Alphaproteobacteria > Rhizobiales > Beijerinckiaceae > Methylocystis. The sequence goes on from NZ_JBFWNB010000003.1 coordinate 82,413, forward strand.
TCGGCGGCAATGGCGCCAACGCCAACCGCCTCGCCGAAGCGGCGTCCGCCTATATCGAGAAGCCGAAGCGCCTGCATCTGCGTTTCGCCGCGCCAAACGGCGTGAACGCGCTCGACCTGTTGGCGCGAAAACCCAGCGAGATTCTAGAGAGCCTCGAGGTGGAGGCGAGCGCCGATTAATGACGCCCGTCGGGGCCGCGCTGATCGCGGCGCGCCGCGGTTACTGCACGGCCGCTGTTACTTCTCCGCTTATTGTTTCTATCTTCAATAGTAGCCGCCTTGAACAGATAGCGCCCGGCGCATCGCTGTCTTTAGCCGATAGCTCTAAAGGGCGCTTTCTCTTTGAGGTCGTCGTTGACCATACGTCGAAAACGTTCACGAGCGGCGTGCTGTCCCAGCTCGCGACAATGCGCCAGCGCGCTGCATTGCTGTTATAATCGTCATCGTCGCCCGGAACTGAGATCTGCTTTTCAGGCAGCGCCCGCCGAATATATTCGCTGACATTGGCCTCCGGCGGAACAACGCAGATCGTGTCCGCAGAAAACAGCTGGTTCAGATTCAAGACCTGATTTTGACGAGGCGCGGACAGTATCCGCTCAGTGACATCTTCGCCGTCGTCACGCGGCGGCAAAACTTCCCTGAGTCCGATGAGAAGAAATAATACAACAAGCGGCATCGTCGCCAGAATGGCTGCAATGTTCATCACAAATTTGTACACTCGCCTTTCAGCGTCGCTAATCATGTCCCGACCCATAATTTAGCCAAAAAGGGGTGGAGCGCACGGTAGAGTCATTTCGCCGTCCTCGCAGGTATCAGCTTACGCGATCAAATCCCGTCACCGCCCCGAAAATTTTGGCGCGCGCTTCTCGAGGAAAGCGGCGCGGCCCTCCATATAGTCGTCGCTGTCGAAACAGGCGCTGGTCAGCGCTTCGCATTGTTCATGCGACAGCGCGCCGGGCAGGCGCGCGGCGGCGCGGATCGCCGCCTTGGCGGCGCGCAACGTTAGAGGCGCGCCAGCGGCGATGTTCTCCGCGAGCGCATGCGCGGCGCCTTCGAAACTCTCCGTCGCGAACACACGGCTGACGAAGCCGCGCTCCTTGGCTTCGGTCGCGGTGAGGCGTCGCGCCGTGTAGAAGAGATCGAACGCCAGTTGCGGGCCGAGCGCGGCGACGACATAAGACATCGCCGCCGGCGGATAGCCGACCCCGAGCTTCGCCGCCGGAATCGAAAAAAGCGCTTCACCATCCGCGATGCGCAGGTCGCAGGCCGCGGCGATTCCGAATCCGCCGCCCATGCAGAACCCCGACACGGCGGCGATCGTCGGCTTGGAGAGATTCGAGATGGCGTCGAACGCCTCGACGTTCGAGTCCTCATAGGCGCGGCCGCCTTCGCTTGTCGCGCGCAGGGTGGAGAATTCGCTGATGTCGGCGCCCGAACAGAACGGCAGGCCCGGCGCGCCGCTGATGACGAGAACGCGCGCGTCCTCCGCAGCGTCGACGGCGCGCAACAGCGACGGCAGCGCGCGCCACATCTCGAAGTCGAACGCGTTACGCTTGGCGGGATTTTCGATGTAGAGCCGCGCAACGCCGAAACTTGTCGTCACGCGCAGCTTGGGAGTCGCAGAGATGATCGCCATGAGTCCTCGGAAGCTAAGTTTCGACGGTCGCCGGACGCGTAATTGGCGGCGACCCTAAGAACGAGTCGCGCCCGTTCGGACCACAGGCGTCCGCCACTGTCAGACCACACAAACACAAAGCGAACGACCACGCACAAATCGCCGCTGCAGCGCTTGATCCGCGACGGAATGCCGCGTCATAAGCTCTTCGCCGCGACCTCATGCCACAGCATTGCACATGCTTATCGCGATATGGTCTCGCACGCACATTCTTAGTCATGTCCCCGCAAAGTTCGGAGCAGCAATGGCGATGGGAACCGACAAATTCGCTTCGCCCGGAGCGCTTCGGCTGACTCTCGCCTTTGCGGTTTTTCTCCATCACACGACGAGTTTCAACCTCGGCATGTCCGCGGTGCTGGTCTTCTTCGTGCTCAGCGGCTACTGGGTCGCCGCAATGTGGAAGAAGACCTATTCGAAGACGGCGTCGGCCTATTTCACTTATCTCGTTTCGCGCGTCTGGCGCATCGCGCCGGTCTTCGCGCTTTGCTCGGCGATCACCTGGGCGCTTCTGTTCTGGCGCGGCGACGCGCCTGCTGCGGTTGGCGGGCTGATGCATCAGCTCTTCTCCAACATCATGATCCTCGGCTACAACTCGCTGCCTTTCCAGGCCAACATCCCCGGTTGGTCGCTCGATATGGAATTGCAGTTCTATCTGATCGCGCCGGCGATCATCTTTCTCATTTCCAGGAACATCCACCTGCTGGCGATCTGCCTGCTGATCTCGGCCGGCGCGCCGTGGATCGGCGGCTCCGCCACGGTCGCGCCGTTCCTGCTGTTCTTCGGAATCGGCGTCGCCGCCGCCAGCCATGAATTGAAGCCGAGCCGCGCCCTCGCCTATCGATCGCTGTTCGCCGCGATCGCGGTGCTCGTCGTCGGCGGCGCGCTGCTCGCCAAGGCGCTTTACCTGGGCTCCGCCACGGACGCCGCGGCGCTCGCCTTCAGCAGCAAGACCAATCTCCTCGTCGCGGCGCTGATGACGCCCTGGGCGCTCTACACCACACAGCAGTCGAGCGGCGCGCGGGACAGAATGTTTGGCGAGCTCTCCTACATTTTCTATCTGCTGCATTGGTCGGTGCTCGGCGTTCTGAAGACCGGCGAAGGCTCCTATCTCGATCGCGTCCTGCTCTGCTCCGAGGCGCTGGTCGTCATTTTCGTCGCCTCCTATCTGATCTGGCGGCTGTTCGATCGTCCGATCAATCGGCTGCGCGCCGCCTGGGTGTCGAACCGGCTGGTGATTCCGCACGTTGCGCTGCCCCACCCGGCGCCGATCAACGCCGCGCCCGCGCTCGCTTAAAGCTTCGGCCGCGCGGCTCAGCGCCGCGCGCTCGTGAGTTGGTTCGCGCGGGGGCGCGTCGCGGGCGTCCACATCCGGAAATTTGCCTGAGTCCAGTCAACCGGGATATGGGTGCGCCATGTTCCCGGGGGCGCAGAGACTGGCGTTTGTTCTGGCCGTCACAGGCGGGCTGACGCTTCTCAGCCTGAAGCGGTCGGATACGCCGACGCTCAATTGCGCGACCGTGAACGGCGGCGACAATGATTTCAAAATCCTCGTCGTGGGCGAATCTTGGGCCTCCGACGGCAAGATCCTTCCCGACCTGCCGCGCGCCGTCTCCGAGCGGCTTCAGGGCCGCGGGGTCAGAGCCTGCAGCCTCGGCTTCGCCGGCCGCAATTCGCGGCTGCTCTACACCGAACTGCGGGAGAAATTCTCAAAGGAAAAACTCTATCTCCCATTTGAGGATAAGACGCCGGACAAGGTCGTCCTGATGACCGGGGTCAATGACGAGATCCAGCATATCGGCGCGTCCGCCTACGTCGAATATACGAAAAAGCTCGTCGAATATTTCTCCGACGCAAGCGACGTCGAAATCATCTCGATCCCGCGGGTGAACGAGCGAAATTTCAAGCCGCCGACGCTCTACAGCGCCATCAAGCGCTCGATCCTGGGCTGCTTCTATGATCACTGCCAGCGGCGGGTGAACGATCTCTATCGCGTGGCGCTGTGGCGCGACCACCCTGAACTCAACATCATCGAATATGACGATTTCATCGAGCGCTACGAAGGCAACGAGCGGTTTTACACCGCTGACGGCGTGCATCTCACCGACGAATATTTTCACAAATACGGCGCCTTCGTCGGCGGCGCGCTCTCGCTCGGAAAGGACGCCGGGAAATAGCGCTTTCCCGCGCGGCCCCCTGCGATAAGCCCGCCATGGACCTCCTCTCGCGCCTGCTTCACCGTGACGGGCTGATGCTGATCGTCGACAAGCCTGCCGGCGTCGCGGTGCATCGCGGCCCGAAGGGCGGTCCGAGCCTCGAAGACGCCTTCGACCAGCTGCGCTTCGGCCTGCCGCGGCCGCCGGCGCTGGCGCATCGACTGGACAAGGACACGTCCGGCTGCCTCGTGCTCGGCCGCCACCGGAAGGCGCTCGAGCGGCTCGGAAAGCTGTTCAAGTCGGGCCGCATCGGCAAGACCTATTGGGCCGTGGTCGAAGGCGCGCCGGCGGCCGAGGACGGCGACATCGACGTCCCACTCGGACGGCTCGACGCGGCGCGCGGATGGTGGATGCGCCCGGACCCGCTCGGCCTGCCCGCCCGCACCTCCTGGCGTGTGCTGGGCAGAAGCGGCGACGGCGCGCGCGCATTCATTGAATTTACGCCGCACACGGGCCGCACCCATCAGATCCGGGTGCATGCCCAATCAATGGGCTGGCCCATTCTCGGCGATCCGATCTATGGCTCAGGTCGCCGCGAGGGCTCGGCGCCGCTACATCTCCATGCGCGCGCGGTGAGCGTCCCGATGCAGGACGGCAAGCCGCCCGTGGAGGCCGTCGCGCCGGCCCCCGCGCATATGCGCCAGGCGCTTACCGCCTGCGGCTGGAGCGGCAAGGCGCAACCGTAACGCAGGCATTGCAAATCGCCGGGGAAACGCCCAACATATCGGCGCAATTTGGAGGACCCATGGCGCCAGACGCCGAGTCCACAGAGGTTCGAAATCCCTCGCTGCGGTGCCGCAGCGCCTTCGCGCTGGACCGCGCGCTGCTCTACGACCTCGCCGATATCGCGCTGACCGCCGCGCGGCAGAACGGTGCCAGCTACGCCGACGTCAGAATCGGCGAGACGCGCCGCGAATACGCCTTCGCCAAGGACGACCGCCTGGAGAATTTCGACGAGCGCGCGGCGCAGGGTTTCGGCATGCGCGTGTTGCTCGACGGGTGCTGGGGATTCTATGGCGCGCGCCGGCTCGATCCGCAAAGCGTGCTCGACGGCGTCGAGCGCGCGCTGGAGAACGCGCGCGCGGTCAAGCCGATCCAGTTCCAGCCAATCGCGCTCGAGCGTCTGCCGACGCGCGAAGCCGAATGGATCATGCCGATGGGCGTCGATCCCTTTGACGTGTCGGCCGGCGAGAAGGCCGACCTGCTGCTCTCGATCATCGCCAGCGCGCACGATCACGGCGCGGATTTCTGCTCGGCGTCGCTTTCGGCGACCTGCGAGGAGCGGTTCTTCGCCAACAGTCTCGGCAGCCGCATTCATCAGACCCGGACGCGCGTCGCGCCAAACTTCCAGGCGACCGCCGTCGACCGCGCCAGCGGCCGCTTCGCGACTCGCGAATGTCTGGCGCCGGCGCGCGGCGCAGGCTGGGAATATGTCGCGGGGGCAGGCTTGATCGAGGAAGCGGCGCGCGCCGGCGAAGAGGCGCGCGCGAAGCTCGACGCCAAGCCGGTCGTTCCCGGCGACTACGACATCGTGATCGATCCGACGAATCTGTGGCTCACAATTCACGAGACGGTTGGCCATTCAACCGAGCTCGACCGCGTGCTCGGCTGGGAGGCGAATTTCGCCGGAACGAGCTTCGTCAAGCCTTCCATGCTCAACGAGCTGCGATTCGGCTCAGAGCTCATGACGATCGTCGCCGATCGCGCGCAATCCGGCGCCCTCGCCACGATCGGCTTCGATGACGACGGCGCGCCGGCGGAGGCGGCGGAGTTCGCCATCGTCGAAAAAGGCGTGTTCAGGAATTTTCAGATGGCGCTCGGACAGGCGCATCTCATCGGCCTGACGCATTCGAACGGCTGCGCCTATGCCGACAGTCCGACAACCTTTCCCATTCAGCGCATGCCCAACATCTCGCTCAAACCCAATCCGCAGAAATGCTCCTTCAACGATCTCATCGGCGACGTCGAGAACGGCATCTACGTCGTCGGCGCCGGCAGCTGGAGCATCGATCAGCAGCGCGACAATTTCCAGTTCGGCGGGCAGCTCTTCTACGAGATCAAGAATGGCAAGCTCGGCGAGCTGCTGCGCGACGGCGCCTATCAGGGCCGCACGACGCAGTTCTGGAATTCGCTCGCCGGCCTCTGCGACGCCAGCGCCTATCATCTCGACGGCACCTTCACCTGCGGCAAGGCTGAGCCGGTGCAGGTGGCGCCCGTCTCACATGGCAGCTCGCCGGCGCTGTTTCGCAACGTGCGCGTGCTGAATACGAGCGACGACGCATAACGCATGTTTCTGACCGCAGACGACGTCAAGGCGATCGCCGACAAGGTTCTCGCGCGCTCCAAGGCCGACGCCTGCACGGCGCAGATTCACGGCGGCCTGGACCAGAGCCTGCGGTTCGCGCGCGCCGGCGCCACCACGAATCTTGCGAGCGCCGAAGCGAATCTGCGCATCTCCTCGCACATCGGCGGGCGCATCGGCTCCTGCAGCGTCTCCCGTTTCGACGATGAGACGCTGGCCGCGGCGGTCACGCGCTCGGAAGAGATCGCGCGCATGCTGCCGGTCGATCCCGACTATGTCGCGCCGCTCGGCCCGCAGAATTACGGCTACTCCAACCGCTATGACGAAGCGACCGCCAATCTGCGCCTCGACGCGCTTGCCGACGCGGCGGCGCATGTCATCAAGGAGGGCGCGCGCATCGGCGTCGACACCTTCGGCTGCGCGACGACCGCAAAGCGGTTCGACGCCTTCGCGACCAGCGCCGGGCTCTTCGCCTATGAGCGGCGCAGCGAAATCGATCTTTCCGCCACCGCGCGCAACCGCGCCGACGCCTGGTCGGGCTGGGCGGCCGCGCATCAGTTCTTCGCGGACCGTCTCGACGCCGAGGCGATCGCGCGCGTCGCCTGCTTCAAAGGCGCGCATGACGCGACCCCGGTCGATCTCGACCCCGGCGCCTATACGGTCGTTCTCGAGCCCGAAGCGACGACCGAACTGGCGTTCTGGCTGATGCGGGCGATGGAGGCGCGCGCGGCCGACGAGGGCAGAAGCTTTTTCACGCGTCCCGGCGGCGGCGCGCTTTTGGGCGAGAGACTGTTCGACGAAAAGCTCTCGATCCGCGTCGATCCGGCCGATCCGCTGGCGCCGGAGGCCGCCGTCGGATTCGACGGCGTGCCGCATCGCGCGCGCGCCTTCGTCGAGAACGGCATCGTGACGACGCTCTACCGCTCCCGCGCCTGGGCGCAAAAGACCGCAGCCGAAGCGATCCCCTTTGCGCGCAATTTCGTCATGTCGGGCGGCGACGTTCCGATCGACGAGATGGTCCGCTCGGTGCGGCGCGGCGTGCTGGTGACGCGGCTCTGGTACACCAACATCGTCGAGCCGAAGAGCCTGCTGCTGACCGGGCTCACGCGCGACGGCAATTTCCTTATCGAGAACGGCCGCATCGTCGCCCCGATGCGCAACATGCGCTTCAATCAGCGGCTCGGCGATCTCTTCGCCAACATCAAGGCGCTCGGCCCGACGCGCCGGACCTGGCGGGCGGCCGGCGAAGGCGGCGCGCCGGCGGCGCCGGCGATGCTCGTCGAGGGCTTCCATTTCTCGTCGAAGTCGAGCGGGATTTAGGGCCTGCGCGCGTTCATGTATGATGCGCGTCGACGAAGACTTTCGTCACGCGAATCGCGGCGGCCCGCAATTGCGGCGCCGTCATCCCAGGCAGGCCGCAGGCTGATCGGGCAACGAGGCGTATTCAAACATACGGGCGCTTGCTCCGGACGCCCGATCGCTTCGCCTCGGCGCGGCGTCGGGAATGAGTTTCAAGCGGCCAGCCGGGAACAGCATCATGCGCCTCGTCGCCTTTCTCATCGCCCTCCTCATCGCGGCGCCCGCCGCCGCGCTCGACAAGGTGCGCTTCGCCACCAACTGGCGGGCGCAGGCCGAGCACGGCGGCTTCTATCAGGCGGTCGCTGACGGCACCTACGCCCGCTACGGGCTCGACGTCGCGATTCTGCAGGGCGGACCGCAGCTCAACGCGCGCCTGCTGCTCGCCGCAGGCCGCGTCGATTTCGCGATGGGCGCCAACACCATTCAAATGTTCGAATCGGCGCAGCAGAACGTGCCGATCGTCACCGTCGCGAGCATGTTCCAGGTCGACCCGGTGATTTTCATGTCGCATCCCGGCGCGGGTCTCGATCGCTTCGAAGATTTGCCCAAGGCGACGGCCTTCATCGCGAGCGACATGCGCGTTTCGGTGTGGCAATGGCTGAAACAGGCCTATGGCTTCAAGGACGCAAACGCGAAGCCCTACAGTTTCAACTCGGCGCCTTTCCTTGCCGACAAGACGTCGATTCAAGAGGGGATTCTGACGTCGGAGCCCTACGCCATCGAGCGTCAGGGCGGCTTCAAGCCGAACGTCTTTCTTTTGTCGGACTATGGCTACGACAGCTATTCGACGACGATCGACACGCGCGCCGTCACCATCGCCAAGACTCCCGATCTCGTGCAGCGCTTCGTCGACGCCTCGATCATCGGCTGGTACAATTATCTCTATGGCGACAACGCTCAGGCGAATGCGATGATCAAGCGCGACAATCCGGAGATGAACGACGGCCAGATCGCCTATTCCATCGCCACGATGAAAGCGCGCGGCGTCGTCGATTCCGGCGACGCGCTGACCCATGGCGTCGGCGTGATCACCGACGCGCGGATGAAAAGCTTTTTCGACAAGATGGCGAAGGCCGGCGTCGTCCCGGCCGATCTCGATTATGCGCGCGGCTATACGCTGCGCTTCATCGGCAAGAAGGTCGGCATGGAGCTGCGGCCGAAATGACGCCGGGGACGCGACATGAGCGCGCGTGACGTCGCGGATGCGCAAATGACGGCGCCGGCGCTTGTCGCTCTGCGCGACGTCGGCAAGACGTTTCCGAGCGGGCTCGTCGCCCTCGCTCATTACGACCTCGACGTGCGCGAAGGCGAGATCCTGACGCTGCTCGGACCGTCAGGCTGCGGCAAGTCGACGGTGCTGCGGCTGATCGCGGGCCTCGCAAGCCCGACCGCAGGGGCGATCGAGTGGAGCGCGCCTCAGATCAAGAACAATATCGGCTTCGTTTTTCAGGACGCGACGCTGCTGCCCTGGGCGAATGTTTTCGACAATGTCTATCTTCCGCTGCGGCTGAGCGGCGTCTCGCGGACGGCGGCGGCGCTGCGCGTCGAGGACGCGCTCGAGCATGTGGGGCTCCACAACTTTTCGCGCGCGCTGCCGCGCGAACTCTCAGGCGGCATGAAGATGCGCTGCGCCATCGCGCGCGCCCTGGTGACGCGGCCTGAACTGATCATGATGGACGAGCCGTTCGCCGCCCTCGACGAAGTCACCCGCTTCAAGCTCAACGACGATCTGCTCGCGCTGAAACGCCGCCTTGGCGCAACCATCGTCTTCGTCACCCATTCGGTGTTCGAGGCCGCCTATCTTTCGACGCGCATCGTGGTGATGTCGCGGCGCGCCGGACGAATCATCGATGAGATCGCGATCGATCCGGCGATCGAGCGCAACGACGACTTTCGGTCGAGCAAGACCTTCGCCGACGTGCGCCATCGGGCGTCGCAGGCGCTTCGCGTCTCGATCGAAGAGGCGGCCTCATGAGCCGGGAGCGACAATCGATCCAGTGGCGCGACGTCGGCGTGCCGCTCGCCGTCTTCTTTGCGGCGCTGGCGCTGTGGGAAGCGGTGGTGCGCTGGAAAAACATCCCGCCCTATATTCTCCCGGCGCCGAGCGTCATTCTCGCCAAGCTTGTCGAAGACCGCGAACTCCTGTTCTCGTCGCTGATGGTGACGCTCGGCGTCACCTTCGAGGCGCTCGTCGTCGCCACCGTCTGCGGCGTGGCGCTGGCGCTGCTCATCGCGCAGTCGAAATGGCTGGAGCGCGCGCTGCTGCCCTTCGCCATCACGCTGCAGGTGACGCCGATCATCGCCATCGCACCGCTGCTGCTGATCTATCTTTCGCCCGATCGGGCCGTGCTGGTCTGCGCCTTTCTCGTCGCCTTCTTTCCGATCCTGTCGAACACGTCGCTCGGCCTCGCCTCCGTCGATTTCGGCCTGCGCGATCTGTTCGACCTCTATCGCGCCTCGCCATGGCAGAAGCTGATCTATCTGCGGCTCCCGTCGGCGCTGCCGCAATTCCTCGCCGGTTTGCGCATCGGCGGCGGATTGGCGCTTATCGGCGCCATCGTCGCCGAACTCGCCGCCGGCGCCTCCGGTCAGGGAACCGGCCTCGCCTATCGGATCGTCGAGGCGGGATTCCGTCTCGACATTCCGCGCATGTTCGCCGCGCTCGCGCTCATTTCGCTGAGCGGCCTCGCGATCTATGGCGCGCTGGCCGCGCTGGCCCATGTGCTGCTGCGCGGCTGGCATGAAAGCGCGAGAGCGCAAGACGAATGACCGTCGTCTTGCGCGTCGAATGGGGAGGCTGACAGCCCGCCGCGCACGACAATTCGGGACTACTCGGCGCGCGGATGAGCCGATTTATAGGCGTCGAGGAGCCGCGCCGTGTCGACCGCCGTATAGATCTGGGTCGTCGAAAGCGAGGCGTGGCCGAGCAATTCCTGGATCGTGCGCAGATCGCCGCCGCGGCCGAGAAGATGCGTCGCGAAGGAATGGCGCAAGGCGTGCGGCGTCGCGCTTTCCGGCAGGCCGAGCGCGCCTCGCAGGCGCTGGACAGCGAGCTGAACGATGCGCGGCGACAGCGGGCCGCCGCGCGCGCCGACGAAGAGCGGCCCGCCGGCGAGGTCATAGGGACAGAGCGCGAGATAGGATTCGAGCGCTGCGCGAACCGGCGCGATCACCGGAACGGTCCGGCTTTTGCCGCCCTTCCCCAGAATCGTCACCCGGTCGACGGCGCCGACCGGCGCCTGCGCGCTCCCGATCGACAACGCCTCGGAAATCCGCAGCCCTGCGCCGTAGAGCAGCGCCAGCACGGCGGCGTCGCGGGCGATGACCCAGGGCTCGCGCGCCTCGCCCGCTCTCTGCTGCGGATCGACGACGTCGCGGGCGTCCGGAACGGTGAGCGCCTTGGGCAGGCTGTGCGGGCGCTTGGGCGGGCGCACCGCGCTGAAAACGTCGGTGCGGGCCAGGCCCTTCTTTTCGATCAAGCGCAGAAAGTTGCGGACGGCGGCGAGCGCCCGCAGCAGCGAGCGGCTTTCCAGACCGTCGCGGCGACGCCTGGCGAGAAAGGCGCGAAGATCGGCCGGCTGAAGAGACTTGAGCGCCGCGGCGTCGGGACGCGCCCCGAAATGATCGGTGAGAAACGCCAGAAATGCGGCGAGGTCCCGGGCGTAGGCGTCGATGGTGTGGCGCGAGGCGCGGCGTTCGCCGGCGAGATAGCGCAGCCACAGGGCCGCTTCTTCGGCGATCGCCGGCGCCGCCGGAAAATAGGCGGCGTCCGGAAGCGGCTTCTGTCGCGGCGCTTTAGGGGAAGAATCACGCATGAGCGAGATGATCGCTCGGAAAGGCTGAACAAACCGCGAAGCGCGATTACTCGCCCGCCTTGATCTCCGCCTTCGCCTTGGTCAGCATTTCGTCCATGGTCCGGCGGATCTGGTGCTCGGACTGGTTCACGCCGGCCGCCTCGAAATCCTTCTTGATCTGAGCCACGACTCGCTCATCCGCGTCTGCGGCGACTTCGGCCACGACCAGCGTCTCGGCGTAAGCCTGCGCCTCGGCGCTGGTCTTGCCGAGCTTTTCGGCCGCCCAGAGCCCGAGCAGCTTGTTGCGGCGCGCCTCGGCGCGAAACTGCAGCTCCTCATCATGGACAAAGCGTTTTTCGAAGGAGTCTTCACGCTGATCGAAAGTGCTCATGTCCATCCTCGGCCGGGTTGTTCTTTCGTGGGGCTGGCTGGCGCGGCGGCCTGTGCCGCATCGGCGTCGGCCCGATATAGGCGCATTCGCGCGCAAAGCCAATGCCGGACAGCGCCATCCTGGCAAAGGCCAAGCGCCCGGCTTCAGCCGATCGCGGACCGGCGCGCCGCGGCGATTCGCTGCGCGCGAACGCGCCGCAGTCGGGGCTCAGGGTTCGAGCGGGCGCCGGCCCCCGGCGCAAATAAAAATCGTGAGCGAGACCGCGCCGGCTCGCCAAAACTGTTGCAAATGATAGTGTTCGTCGTCCGATCGTCGGATCTGTTTTTAAGGAGTAATCGATGAAGAAATATGCAGTCGCCTTCATATTCGCCCTGGCGTTTACTTGGCCGGCGTGCGCCCAGAAAATGAATAGCGACGACCTCAAGTGGATCAATCAATGCATCAGCGACAACAAGGATGAAGAAGGCGGAACGCCCACTATTATACGCGCTTATTGCATTTGCATGAACGAGAAGATGGACGACAGCGAAACACGCTCCGTCACTCAATGGGAAAAGGCCAATCCCGAAGCCCGACAAGACTGCGAAAAACAGGCGGGGTGGAAGTAGAACGAACGGAAAGGCCGCCGCGGCGGCCTTTTTTCTTGGTCCCGCATCCTGGTTTCCGTCGTCGTCCCGCCTCGCGCAGGCGATCGGACGCCCGGAAGCGTCAAGAAATGCGCGGCGCGCGCCGGATGCCCAAATCGTGGGCGCGGGCGCGCAAGACGACAGGACAGACCCGCAAGCCGCGCCCCGCTCTCGGCCGGCGCCCGTCCGTCGCATTGTATCGCCTTTCCCATTGCGATAGAGTGCGATGTCGGCTTGTCACTGGCCGCCAAAGACGCTACGACCGCCCTATCCGCGGCCAGGGCGCGCGCCCGACGCCGCTCCCTGAGGGCCGCGCTGCAAGGCCGGCACGCGTTCACACTTCGGAGGAGCGACGACCCGCCAGATGGACTTTCTCAAGCCCCGGTTGATCCCAATGAACCGCCGACGCCGCATCTACGAGGGCAAGGCCAAGGTCCTTTATGAGGGACCGGAGCCCGGCACCTTGATTCAGCATTTCAAGGACGACGCCACGGCCTTCAATGCGAAGAAGCATGAGGTGATCGACGGCAAGGGCGTGCTCAACAACCGGATCTCCGAATATATCTTCCAGCATCTGAACAGCATCGGCGTGCCGACCCACTTCATCCGCCGGCTGAACATGCGCGAGCAGCTGATCCGCGAAGTCGAGATCATTCCGCTCGAAGTCGTCGTGCGCAATGTCGCGGCGGGCTCGCTCGCCAAGCGCCTCGGCATGGAAGAGGGCACGCAGCTGCCCCGCTCGATCATCGAATTTTACTATAAGAACGATGCGCTCGACGACCCGATGGTGTCCGAGGAGCATATCACCGCCTTCGGCTGGGCGACCCCCCAGGAGATCGACGACGTGATGGCGCTCGCCATCCGCGTCAACGATTTCCTGTCGGGCCTGTTCCTCGGCGTCGGCATTCGCCTCGTCGACTTCAAGATGGAATGCGGCAGGCTCTGGGAAGGCGACATGATGCGGATCGTCGTCGCCGACGAGATCTCGCCCGACAGCTGCCGGCTCTGGGACATGAAGTCGAACGACAAGCTCGACAAGGACCGCTTCCGGCGCGACATGGGCGGGCTGGTGGAGGCCTATACCGAGGTCGCGCGCCGGCTCGGCGTGATGCAGGAAAACGAGACCGTCCGCACCGGCGCGCCGAAACTGGTGCAGTAGCCGGCGCCGCCACGGCGCGGCGCGCGCGCCTCTGCGCGACGGGCGGCGCTGGCCCACCTGGCTGCACTTGGCTGCGCCGCGCCCGATTGGACGTCACCAGAACAGCCAGCGACGTTTTCCGCTCGGAACATTCCCTGCGTCGACGCCCGCCGCCGCCGTCTGGCGCGCGGGCGCCTCCGAACCCTGCGACATAAAAAAGCGCACTGTGGCGCCGATCGTCGCCGCCAGGGGCACGGCGATCAGAAGACCGATAAAGCCGAACAGCGAGCCGAAGGCGGCGATCGCGAACATCACCAGCAGCGGGCTGAGATTGACGCGCGCCCCGACGAGACGGGGCGTCAAGAAATTATCGTCAGCCAATTCTCCCACGACGAAGATCGCGACGATGATCGGAATCGAACTCCAGTCCGGCCAGAACTGAAGCAGCGCCACGCTCACGGACAGAACGACGCCGGTCAGCACGCCCAGATAAGGAATGAAGCTGATCAGGCCGGCGGCGACGCCGATCAGATAGGCGTGATTGAGCCCCATCAATTCCAGCGCCACCGCATAATACGCAGCGAGAATGAGACAAATGATTCCCTGGCCGCGCAGAAAGACGCCGATCGTCTCATGGACCTCGCGCGCCAGGGCCCGCACGGTCTCCTGCTGCGCCGCGGGAATGAGCCTGTCGACCGCCGCGATGATCTGGTCCCAATCGATAAGCAAATAGAAGGTGACGATCGGAACGACGACGAGCAGCGAGAAGATCGACGCCAATGCGCGACCGTCCGACCACAGCTTGCGCAACAGATTCGCGCTGAGATGGGCGCCGAGCGTCGTCAGTTCTCCTGTCGACTGTCGCGCTTCGCTCAGCCCTTCGTTGATGATCTGGCGCATCCAGGGCCGGCTCGGATCGGTCGCCATGGCTTGCAGTTGCGCGAGATAGCCGGGCAGCTTCTCGATGAGCAGCGCGACCTCCTCAACGACGATCGGCGTGAGCGTGACGGTCAACGCGATCATGGCGGCGTAGAACAGACCGATGATTCCGAGCGCCGCGACGCCTCGGCCGAATCCGAGCCGCTCGAGTCGCGTGACAAGCGGGTCGAGGAGATAGGCGAGGACGATCCCGACCAGGAAAGGCGTCAGGATCTCGCGCAACAGGACGAATGTCGCGGCGGCGATCCCCAGCGTCGCCATCCAGAAAAGCATTGGCCGTTGAAAATTCATGGCTCGATCTTATCCCCACAATGCGATCAGGCAATGATCGGACGCGCGGATGCGCCGACGCAACGCAAATCGCAGCCTGGCGGAAACCGATGGCGATCTGGTGAACATTTCGGAGAAATGAGATTGCGTGTTTGCGCCGCTACCACTAACAGTTTCCCATCGATCCTGGGAAAGCCTATGAAAGCCCGCGTCGTCGTCACTCTCAAAACCGGCATCCTCGATCCGCAGGGCAAGGCGATCGAAGGCGCGCTGAAATCGCTCGGCGTCGAAGGCGTCGCAAGCGTCCGGCAGGGCAAGGTGTTCGACGTGGAGATCGCGGGCGCAGACGCGACTGCCGCCAAGGCGCAGTTGCAAGCCGCCTGCGAGAAACTCCTCGCCAACACGGTGATCGAAAACTACCAGATCGATCTCTGATGAAAGCCGCCGTCGTCGTTTTCCCGGGCTCCAATCGCGAAGGCGACATGGCGCGCGCGCTGAAGCTGGCGACGGGCCGGCAGCCGTCGATGCTCTGGCACGCCGATCATGAATTGCCCGCCGGGACTGACCTCGTCGTCCTGCCCGGCGGCTTCTCTTATGGCGACTATCTGCGCTGCGGCGCCATCGCCGGCCGCGCCGCCATCATGGACGCCGTGCGCGCGCATGCGGCGCGCGGCGGACTGGTGCTCGGCGTCTGCAACGGCTTCCAGATTCTGTGCGAAAGCGGGCTTCTGCCGGGCGTGCTGATGCGCAACGCCAATCTGCGCTTCGTCTGTCGGATGCAGCATCTCACGGTCGAGCGCAACGACACCGCGTTCACCCGGCATTACGCCAAGGGCCAGACGATCGAAGTCTGCATCGCCCATGGCGAAGGCAATTACGAAGCCGACGATGCGACGATCGAGCGGCTGGAGGGCGAAGGCCTCGTCGCGTTTCGTTATTGCGATTCAGCGGGCAATGTCGGCGGCGACTCCAATCCCAACGGTTCGCGCAACGACATCGCCGGCGTCTATTCCAACGTGCGCAATGTGCTCGGCCTGATGCCGCATCCCGAGAATCTCATCGATCCGCTCGTCGGCGGAACCGACGGCCGCGGACTGTTCGATAGCCTCGCCGACGCGGCCTGATTCAAACCCGCCATCACGCGATTCTCAGATCTTCGGCGGCAACGGAAAGAGGCCGGCGAAGCGCTCCGCAAGGGCGCGATCGCCCTCGACCGCAAGCGCCTTCTTCGCCTCCAGCGCCGCGAGCGGGGCGCCGCCATAGACGGCCGCGGCGATCGCCGTCGCCGGCCCGGCGAAGACGACGTCGGCGCCGTCCGACGCTTGCCGCGCGGCGTCGCATTTGCCGCTATGGATGCGCACAAGAAACGTCTCGTCGCCGATGCGAAAGCCGATCCGCGCGTTCAATCCTTTCGCCCGACGCTCGTCGAACATGGTCTTGAACGACAGCATCAGCGAGGCCGCGCTTAACGCCAGCGTCGGGTCATGCGAAGGCGAACGCGCCGCCCAGCGGCCGAGGACGCCCAAAACCGGCTCGATCTCATAGCCCCAGGGCGTCAATTCATAGACCTGGCTCGCCGCCGGCGGCGGCAGCCGGCGCCGCTGCAACGCGCCGATGGCCTCCAGCCGCTCCAGCCGCTGCGTCAGCACATTGGCGCTGATTCCGGGAAGGTCGGCGCGCAGATCGCTAAATCGTTTCGGGCCGAACATCAGTTCGCGCATCACCAGCAGCGCCCAGCGCTCGCCAATCAAATCAAGCGCATGCGCCGCGCCGCAGGCGTCGTCGTAGCTGCGCGCACCTGACGCATTCTTTGCGTCCCGCGAATTTTTAGTTATTTTTTCTAACTTCATTGTTGTATTTTATAACTTATGCGGTAGGGTCGACAACGGCTGATTTGAGGGAGCGTCCATGTCCAAGCTCATCTTCATCAATCTTCCGGTCGCCGATCTGCCCAGGGCGACCGCCTTCTACGAGTCGGTCGGGGCCAGGAAGAACCCGCAGTTCTCCGATCACACAGCTTCCTGCCTGGTCTTCTCCGACACAATCCATGCGATGCTTCTGACGCATGAAAAATTCCGGCAGTTCACCACGAAGAACATCGCCGACGCGCATGCGAGCGCCGAAGTTCTGATCTGTATTTCGGCCGACAGCCGCGACGACGTCGACGCCATCGTCGACAAGGCGACGCGCGCCGGCGGCGCGGCGGATCCGACGCCGACCCAGGATTTCGGCTTCATGTATGGCCGCAGCTTCGAAGATCTCGACGGGCATATCTGGGAGATTATGTGGATGGACGCCGAGGCGGCGTCAAAGGCATGCCAAGGAGAAGGGGCGGCGCAATGAGCTATGTCGACGGCTTCGTGATCCCCGTGCCCGAGGAAAACAAGGACGCCTATCGGGAAATGGCGGCCCGGGCCTGGCCGATATTCAAGGGCTTCGGCGCATTGCAGCTTGTCGAATGCTGGGGCGTCGACATTCCGGACGGCAAGCTCACCGACTTCAAACGCGCCGTCGCGGCGCAAGCCGGCGAGCAGACGGTGTTTTCCTGGATCGTCTGGCCGTCGAAGGAGATTCGCGACGCCGCCCATAAGAAAATGTACGACGATGAGCGCATGAAGTCGCTCGGCGACATGCCCTTCGACGGCAAACGCATGATCTTCGGCGGCTTCGAGCCTTTGCTTGATGAGAGAGCGTGATGACGCTGACGCTCTACGGCCATCCATTTTCATCCTATACGCAAAAGGCGCTCATCGCGCTTTATGAGCACGACGCCGCTTTCCAGTTCCGCTCGCTCGAAGATGAGCAGGCGAAATCGGAATGGCGCGCGCTCTGGCCGATCAGCCGCATGCCGCTTCTGCTCGACGATGGGCGCAGCGTCATGGAGGCAAGCGTCATCGTCGAATATCTCGACCTTCGCTACGCCGGCCCGACGCGTCTTCTGCCGCGCGATCCGAACACAGCGATCGACGTCCGCTTCATGGATCGGTTTTTCGACAATTACGTCATGACGCCGATGCAGAAGATTGTGCTCGATTCGCTGCGCGCGCACGACGATCGCGACGCGTTTGGCGTCGCCGATGCGCGCCGCGCGCTCACAACCGCCTATGGCTGGCTGAACGACAGGATGAAGGATCGCGCGTGGGCGGCGGGAGAAGGGTTCTCGCTTGCCGATTGCGCGGCCGCCCCGGCCCTCTTCTACGCCGATTGGGCGCATCGGATCGATGACGCCTTCCCGCATGTGAACGCCTATCGAAGCCGCCTGCTGGCGCGACCGTCGTTCGCGCGCGCCGTCGACGAAGCGAGGCCCTATCGCGCCTATTTTCCGCTCGGCGCGCCGGATCGGGACTGAACTAAGCGCGCGCGCCGGCTTTGGCGACATTCCACAACGCGCGCTCGGCCTCCATCCGCGCCGCGGCGGCGTTGGCCCGGGCCCGCGTCTGCGCGGCGCGCAGCGGCTCGATCAGCGCGCCGAGACGCGCAGAGGACCAGTTCTTGAGCTGCTCCTCCATCAGCGCGCGATGCATGAAGCCGAAGCCCGCGCGCATCAGCGCCGAGACGCCGGCGTCCGGACGTCCGCCCTCCCGCTCCACGCCGAAACGGGCGCGCTGCAGCGCCACGGCGTAGCGCAGCGCGCCGATGAGCAGCTGCTGCGGATCGCCATCCTGCGCGAAATAGGCGTCAAGCGCTGCGCCGATGTCCGCCCTGCCCCCGAACGCCGCCGTCACGACGCGATCCGACGCAATGTTCGAGGCGTGCGCGACGATCGCTTCGACGTCCTTGGCCTCGACATGCTCGCGGCCATGCATATAGAGCGCGAGCTTTGAAAGTTCGGCGCGGCTCATCAGCCGGTCCTCTCCGAGCGCGCCCAGCAGCAGGCTGCGCGCCTCGGGACTCGCGACCAGGCCGGCCTCGCGCAGGCTGCGATCGATCAGCGCCTGCAGATCCGCTTCCGCGTCCGGCTGGCACTCGATCGCCGCGCCCTGCTTGGCGCCCTCGACCAGCTTGCGCAGCGGCGAGTCGCGCCTGAGCGCGCCGGCGGTGAGCACCACCGTGCAATGCGCCGGCGGCGCGGCGATGAGCGAAGTGAGGGCCGGAAGCACCGATTTCGCGCCGGTCTCAACGAGGATGGCGCGCCGTCCGCCGAACAGCGGCGTGGTGTTCGCCTCGTCGAGCAGCGCCAGCGGGTCGGAGGCGACCGCATCGCCGCTCATCACGACGAACTGGAACGGATCGCGGCGGTCATCGACCCGCTTTTCGACGAGCGCAAGCGCGCGTTCGCGCACCATGCCCGCGTCCGAGCCGAAGACGAGGAACAGAAAAGCGCTGTCCGGCGGCGCGGCGACGAAGCGTTCGGCGTCACGACTCCTGACCGCCGTCATGACGCCCTATCGTCCGCCGCTCCGGTCAATTGGGAAGGACGGGCGGCGGGCCGGAGGCGAGGCGCGCGGCGAGCACGGTGGCGATTCGGGTGCGGATCGAATCGGCGATGACCCGCGCGTTGCGAATCTCCGCGTCGCGGGCGGCGCGCACATTGGAGAAACGGTTCGAGAAGCGGTCGTAGCTCGCGACGTTGAAGGCGACGCCCTTGGTGATTTCGACCTCCTCGGGGAGAGTCACCAGCCGGTATTCGGCGTCGACGATCACCGTCGCCGACGTGGCGCGGCCGGTCACCGTGTCCAGAATCGGCGTCTGCACGCGTTCGCGCAGGACGACCATCAGCCGGTAGCGCGGCGGCGGCTGCGAGCCGGTGCCGTTCAGGCCGAAGATCAGATCGTTTCGGACGTAATGGCCGCTCCGCTGCGGAATTTCGTCGACGGCGATCGCCTGCAGCTCCGCCGCGAGCGGCGACGAGTCGAACCCTATGCCCGCCGGGGCGTAGAGCGGCTGGAGACAGCCAGCGAGCGGGAGGGCGAGCAGCGTCCCGCAGAGGACCGCCGCGCGCCGAAACGAGGCGGCCGGCCGCCGGCGATCGGCGGCGGAGCGACTCGCGCCCGTCGACCTGCCGAGCGCCGCTTTCCTAAACGACCACATTGACGATCCTTTTCGGGACGAGAATGAACTTCTTGAGCGGCTTGCCTTCCATGGCGCGCTGAACCCCATCTTGCGCCAAAGCCTCTTTGCGAATCGTTTCCTCGTCGGCGTCATGCGCGACAAGAATTTCGGCGCGCTTTCTGCCGTTGACCTGAACCGGCAGGCTTATCATCTCCTGAGCCACCAGGGTAGGATCGGCCGCCGGCCACGGCGCCTCAACAACCAAGCCTTTGTGGCCCAAATCAGCCCAGCACTCCTCGGCGACATGCGGCGTCATCGGCGCGACGAGGCGAATGAGCGCGTCCGCCGCCTCGCGGAAGGCGAAGGCGAGATCAGCGGGAACCGGCGTTTCGGTCACGGCGTCGAGCGCGCTGGTCAGCTCATTGGCGAATTCGCGGATGCGCGCGATGGCGCTGTTGAAGCGCAGCCGCTCGATGTTTTCGCTCGCCTGCGCGATCGAACGATGCGTCGCCTTGCGGACGGCCAGCGCGAGATCGTGAAACGCCGCAGGCGGCTCGGCCCCGACGGGCGCCGCGACCCGCCCCAATTCGCCGGTCAGCCGCCAGAGGCGCTGAATGAACCGCCATGCGCCCTGCGCCCCCTCGTCCGACCAGATGACGTCGCGATCGGGCGGGCTGTCGGACAGAACGAACAGCCGCGCCGTATCGGCGCCATAGCTCGCGACGATGTCGTCGGGGTCGACCGTGTTCTTTTTCGACTTCGACATTTTTTCGATCGGGCCGATGTCGATCTCTACGTCGCCGTCGACGAGGAAGGCGCGGCGGCCGCCGTCCCTGGCCTCGATCCGCACCTGGTAAGGCGCGACCCACTGGCCGTCGGGCGCGCGATAGGTCTCATGCACGACCATGCCCTGGGTGAAGAGTCCCGCGAAGGGCTCCGCCGCCGCGGCATGGCCGCTGTCGCGCATGGCGCGGGCGAAGAAGCGCGAATAGAGCAGATGCAAGATCGCGTGCTCGATGCCGCCGATATATTGGTCGACCGGCAGCCAGCGCGCGAGCGCCGCGGCGCTCGCCGGCGCCGTTTCATTCTGCGGGTCGGCGAAGCGCGCATAATACCAGGACGAGTCGACGAAGGTGTCCATCGTGTCGGTCTCCCGCCGCGCCGGCGCGCCGCAGGAGGGACAGGGAACGTTCTTCCAGCTCGGATGGCGATCGAGCGGATTGCCGGGCAGATCGAAGGAGACGTCCTCCGGCAGCTTCACCGGCAGATCGGCCTCCGGAACGGGAACCGGACCGCAGGTCTCGCAATGGATGATCGGGATCGGGCAGCCCCAATAGCGCTGGCGCGAAATGCCCCAGTCGCGCAGTTTGAAATTCACCTTGCGCGCGCCCTGCGGCCGGTTGAACAGCGCGGTCGTCGTCAGGCGGTTGGCGATGTCCTCCTTGGCCTGCGGCACGGCGAGCCCGTCGAGAAACCTGGAATTCACCAGCCTGCCGTCGCTCTCGAAGGCTTCGCCGCTTTGAGCGATCCGCTGCTCGAGCGCATCCGGCGCGACATCGTCCGGGCAGACCACGACCGTGAAGCCGAGGCCATATCTGGTCGCGAAATCCAGGTCGCGCTGGTCATGCGCCGGACAGCCGAAGATCGCTCCCGTGCCGTAATCCATCAGGATGAAATTCGCGACATAGACCGGCAGCGTCCAGTTCGGATCAAACGGATGGACGACGCGCAGGCCCGTGTCATAGCCCTTCTTCTCGGCGGTCTCGATCGCCTCGGCGGAGGTCGCGCCGCGCCGACATTCCTCGGCGAAGGCGGCGAGCGAAGGATCCGTCTCGGCCGCCGCTTTCGCCAGCGGATGGTCGGCGGCGAGCGCGACGAATTTCGCGCCAAACAGCGTATCGGCGCGGGTGGTGAAGACTTCGATCTCGCGCGTCTCTCCCTGCGGCGCGGCGAGCGCGAAGCGCACGAGCATGCCTTCCGAGCGCCCGATCCAATTGCGCTGCATGAGGCGCACCTTGTCGGGCCAGCGATCGAGATCGTCGAGCGCCGAAAGCAGTTCGTCCGAATAGGAGGTGATCTTGAAGAACCATTGCGTCAGTTCGCGCTGCTCGACGAGCGCGCCCGAACGCCAGCCGCGGCCGTCGATGACCTGCTCATTGGCGAGCACGGTCATGTCGACAGGATCCCAGTTCACCTTCGACTTCTTGCGGTCGACGATGCCGGCTTTGAGGAAATCGAGAAACAGCTTCTGCTGATGCTTGTAATATTCGGGATCGCAGGTCGCGATCTCGCGCGACCAGTCGAGCGACAGGCCCAGCGTTTTAAGCTGCGCGCGCATGGCGGCGATGTTGGCGTAGGTCCATTGCGCAGGATGCGCGCCGGTCTGCGCGGCGGCGTTTTCGGCGGGAAGGCCGAACGCGTCCCATCCCATCGGATGCAGGACGTCGAAGCCCTTGGCGCGCATGAAGCGCGCAATGACGTCGCCCATCGAGTAATTGCGCACATGGCCCATGTGCAGCCGGCCCGAGGGATAGGGAAACATCTCGAGCACGTAATATTTGGGCTCGTCCGGCCGATCGCCCGCCTTAAAAGACTGTTTTTCTTCCCAGATCTTTTGCCAGCGCGGCTCCGCCTCGGCAAAATTATAGCGTTCGGGTCTCATCTGGCTGGCGCGTCCGGTGGAAAGGCTTGCTGGATTGCGCCTCTAATGCCGGGCGGTCAGGGGGATGTCAAAGGGCGGACGGTCGTCGGCCGAATCTTGGAAGAAGCCCTGGAATGAGCCTTTGGAAGGAGCCCTGGAAAAAGCTAGGGGGCTGGAAGCCCAGCCCCCTATAGTTCCCATGAACTCATGCCTTCTAAACTCATGCCTTCGCCGAAAGGCCGACGGTGATCCAGCTGACGCCCTCGAAGATCAGATTGATGGCGAGGAACAGGCCGAGGATGTAAAGGCCGGAATACGGCCATTGCGCCATGATCATGCCGCCGAGCACGATGCTGATCACGCCCGAGAACGCCACGAGGCCCCACGGTCCGACGTCGCGAATGTGCCAGGCGAGGATCAGCTTGAAGATCCCGGCGATGAGGAGCGCGACGCCGATGATCGCCGTCAGCGACACCGCCGCGGCCAAAGGATCGCGAAACACCATAAAACCCGCAATGACGGTGATGACCCCGATCACGCCCCACAACAGCGCCCTGGTCCAGGGCCGGATCTGAACGGCGGTGATGATCTCCATCGCGCCGGCGACAAGCATCGCCGCGCCGACATAGAACACGGTCACGAGCGTGGCGGTGGTGACGTCATAGAGCGCGAACAGACCGCCGATAAGCATGAGCGCGCCGAGCGCGACGATCCATCCCCATTTGCGGCGCAGATGATGCAGGTGCATCGCGCGCCCGCCATACATCAGGCTGTCATTGACCATTGTCGGCCTCCAATGCGGTGGGAACACTCATTCGTTAAGTGGGACGCGTTTCTCAAAAATGAACAGCGGCGCAATCCCGCATCTCCTTGCCGCCGGAAGCTTAACGCGCTGACCCGCACGAAGTTCCAACCTGCGGCGCCATAAATTCGGCGCTTGACCGCGCGGCGGAAATCGCGATTTTCGCGCCCATGGGAGCCGCCGATCGCCTTCAATCCACGCGCGCAGCGATACGCCGCGCCGCGCTGGACTGCGGCCGCGCGCCTGACTCCGTGCGCCTGGTCTGCGTCACCAAGACTTTTCCGGCCGAGGCGGTTGTCCCGCTGCTGGACGCCGGCCATCGCATCTTCGGCGAAAACCGGGTGCAGGAGGCCGCGGCGAAATGGCCGGCGTTGCGTGAAAAATATCCCGACGTCGAATTGCATCTCATCGGGCCGCTGCAGTCGAACAAGACGCAGGAGGCGGTCGGTCTCTTCGACGTCATCCAGAGCGTCGACCGGGAAAAGATCGCCAAAGCGCTTTCCGAGGAAATGGCCCGGACGGGCAAGCGCCCGCGGCTTTTCGCGCAGGTCAACACCGGCGCCGAGCCGCAAAAGGCCGGCGTCCTTCCGGAAGCCGCCGACGCGTTTCTCGCGGCCTGCCGCGACGCTTACGGGCTGCAGATCGACGGGCTGATGTGCGTGCCGCCGGTCGACCAGCAGGCCGCGCCGCATTTCGCGCTGCTCGCCGATATCGCCGCGCGCAACGGGATCGGGGAATTGTCGATGGGCATGAGTTCGGATTTCGAACTCGCGATCCAGTTGGGCGCCACTTACGTCAGGATCGGTTCGGCGATCATGGGCGAACGGGAGTATCCAGCTTAGCGTTGCGAGCGCCTCATCCGTTGGGAGCGGGTCCGCGTTTCGCTCATCCGATCAGCAGCGCGACCCGGCGCCCGAGCCGCGGCAGAAGCCGCCGCATGTCGCGCGCCCGCAACGCGACGCAGCCGGCGGTGGGCGAAAGGTCCTCGGCGGCGATGTGAAAGAAAATCGCGCTGCCGCGGCCGCGCCGGCGGGGACGCAGATTGTAGCCCATCACGCCGACGGCGTCGTAAAGCCCGTCCTGGCGCCACATTTCCTCATGGCCGAGGCGTGACGGCGCGCAGAGCGGCTTATTATACAGGAAGGAGCGCGGGTCATCGCACCAGAGGTCGCGCGGCCGCGTGCGTCGCCACGGCAGGCGCAGGGAGATCGGGGCGCGCAGGTAGAAATAAAGGAGCGGCCAGCGGCCGGCCGGCGTCGCGCCGTCGCCCTCGCGTTTGTTGCGCGTGATCCCGGCGCGGCCGAGCGCGCAGGGAAGAAGCAGCGAACCGGCGATCAGCCGCCCGTCATGGGGGGAGCCGCCGATGCGGCGCGCGACGCGCAGCAGACGCAGCCCGGCGGATTTCGCCCGTTTCGCTCGATGAGGCATGATCCCCAGTCTTATACGCCGTCTTATACGCCGCCTGCCGGCGCGTTTGACGCCCATAGCAGGACTCCCATCCCCGAAGCGAGGAGCGATCCGGGACGATGTTCCTTACGCGAACTCTGAGCATTCTCGCCGAACCGCCGCTGCGGGCGACGCTCGTCGAGCAATTTGCCGCGCTCCGCCGCTATGCGCTGCGCGAGTGCCGGTTCGACGCGACGGAAGAGGATTGGCCGGACGCGGCGATCCTGGACGAGGCGCATTGTCGCCTCGCGGCGCTTGCCGAGGCGCGCGCGCGCGGCTGCAAGACCCGCGTCGTGCTGATCGCCGATTCCCCGAAAACCCCGCCCCATGGGATCGACGCCGTCGTCGCGCGTCCGTTCCGCTTCGCCGAACTCGTCGCGCTCATCGACCGCGCGCCCGCCGCGGCGGCCATCGGGCCCTATTGGTTCGAGGCGGGCGAGTTGCGAACGGCCTCCGGCGCGCGTTTGAGGCTCACCGAAAAGGAAGCGGCGATCCTGGCAAGGCTCGCGCGCGCCCATGGGGCGACGGTCTCCCGCGCGGCGCTGCTGCGCGACGTCTGGGGCTATGGACCGAATATGTCGACCCGCACGCTCGAGACCCACATCCATCGTCTCAGGCGCAAATTCGAACCCTCGCCAAGCCGCCCACGTTGGCTCAAGACGGAGGGCGACGGCTATCGGCTCGCCGCGCGCGAGGAGGACGCCGCTTCTTGACCCTCGCGCCCTGAGTCGGCCGCATATCGAGCGACATATAGGACAGCCGCCGCGGGACGCCGAACAAAAAATCACATGACGCCGGACGATTACATCGACAATCTCACGCGCATTCCCCTGTTTTCGATGTTTGAGCCCGCCGCCCTGCGCATGCTGGCCTTTTCCGCGGAAACGCGCTTGCTGCGGACCGGCGACGTGCTGTTTCGACGCGGCGAAACGTCCGACGGAGGCTATGTGCTCACCGTCGGATCGATCGCGCTCGTCCGCCATGACGACGGGCGTTCCCCGTCGATCATCGTCCGGCCCTGGACGCTGATCGGCGAAACCGCGCTTCTTGCGCAGTCGACGCGGCCGGCAGCGGCCTTCGCGCGCGAGCCGGCGACCGCGCTTAAGATCCTGCGCCCCTTGTTTCATGTTGTTCTTGAACAACATCCGGCGACCGCCGCCCGCGTGCGGGATTTCTTCCGCCGCAGGCTTCTGGATTTCGTCTGCGCCGTCGGCGCGGAGTCCTCCGCCGCCGAGACCGACGCCCGGCGATTAACGTAAACGCCAAAAAAAGTTGGGCTTCGGCCTCTCCAAGCGGATCAAAACCCACCTAACTGAGTTGTTAATCGCACGTAAACTCCCGGGGGGTTTGCGGCGCCGCGCGGCTGCACGCCGCGCCAAAAGGAGGAAATACGATGCGTAAAGGCCTAAAACTGGCGCTCTCCGGTGCGCTTTGCGGCGCCACTTTCGCGACCGCCCTGCCTACGGAAGCGTTCGCCGGCCCAATGAGCGCGCCGGATCGATCGGTGGTTGCGCCTTCAAGCCCTGTCGAGAACGTCTGGTATCGCCGAGGCTGGGGCGGGCGTCGCGCCGGCTGGGGCTGGCGCGGCGGTGGCTGGCGCCGCGCTGGCTGGGGACCTGGCTGGGGCTATCGGCGCGGCTACTACAATCCGGGCGGAGCCGTCGCGGCGGGCGTCGGCCTCGGTCTCCTGGGGGCCGGCCTCGCGGCGTCCAATAGCTATTATTATGGCGATCCCTACGGCTACGGTTACGGCTGGGGCTATCCCTACGGCGGCTGGGGCGGCGGCTGGGGCGGCTGGGGTGGCGGCTGGGGAGGCGGCTGGGGCGGCGGCTGGGGCGGCTGGGGCTGGTAAGCCCAAAGCTTTCCACGCAAGATCGAAAAAAAGCGGCGCGGAACCTCCGCGCCGTCTTTTTGCCGCCCCTGGCGACCCGTTGTAGAAGCTGACGCCGCGCAGCTCGCGCGCCGACGCCAACGCGGGGCCTCCGTCTAAATGCCTTCACACGCGACGACGATCGCAACGACGCCATACGCCGATCAACGCCCAGGCACCTCAGGCCTGCGCAAGAAAGTCGCTGTTTTCACGCAGCGCCATTATCTCGAGAATTTCATTCAGTCGATTTTCGACGCTCTGGAGGGATATCAGGGCGCAACGATCGTCGTTGGCGGCGATGGCCGCTATTACAATCGAGAGGCGATTCAGAAGATCCTGAAGATCGCCGCCGCCAATGGCGTCGGCCGAGTCGTCCTCGGACAAGGCGGGATCTTGTCCACGCCCGCCGCTTCGGCGCTGATCCGCGCGCTCGGCGCCTTCGGCGGCATTGTGCTGTCCGCCAGCCACAACCCCGGCGGCCCGCACGGCGACTTCGGCGTCAAATACAATGTCGCAAACGGCGGCCCCGCGCCCGAGAAGGTGACGGACGCGATCTACGCCCGCACGCGCGAGATCACATCCTTCAAGATCGTCGAAGCGCCGGACGTCGACATCGACAGGCTCGGCGAGACGACGATCGGTGGCATGCGCGTCGAAGTCGTCGACAGCGTCGAAAATTACCAAGCGCTGATGCAGACGCTCTTCGACTTCGATCGCATTCGCGACGCCTTTCGCTCAGGCCTGACCTTCACATTCGACGCCATGTCCGCCGTCACCGGCCCCTATGCGCGCGCCATCTTCGAAGCAGAGCTGGGCGCGCCGCCCGGCAGCGTCGTCAATGCGACGCCGCTGCCCGACTTCGGCGGACATCATCCCGATCCCAATCTCGTCCACGCAAGGAGCCTGTACGAGCTTGCGATGTCCGACAATGCGCCCGATCTTTGCGCAGCGTCGGACGGCGACGGCGACCGCAATCTCATCATCGGCCGCGGCCGTTTCGTCACGCCCTCGGACAGTCTCGCGATCCTCGCCGCCAACGCCGCCATCGCGCCGGGCTATCGGCGGGGCGTTGCAGGGATCGCACGATCGATGCCGACGAGCGGCGCCGCCGACCGCGTCGCGGAACAGCTCGGCGTCCCGATCTATGAGACGCCGACCGGCTGGAAATATTTCGGCAATCTGCTCGACGCCGGCCTCGTGACGATCTGCGGCGAGGAAAGCGCCGGCGCCGGCTCAGACCATGTGCGCGAAAAGGACGGGTTGTGGGCGGTGCTGTTCTGGCTCGACATCCTCGCGGCGCGCAAGGAGAGCGTCGACGCCATCGTCCGCCAACATTGGACGACCTATGGGCGCAACTATTATTCGCGCCACGATTATGAGGAAGTCGCGAGCGACGGCGCGCACGCGCTGATTGACGCGCTGCGCGATCGCCTGCCGGCGCTCGCGGGGCGCTGTTACGGCGCGCTCGAGGTCGCGAAGGCCGACGACTTCGCCTATCACGATCCTGTCGACGGCTCCGACTCCAAACATCAAGGCCTGCGCGTGATGTTCGCCGACGGATCGCGCATCGTCTACCGGCTGTCCGGCACCGGCACGGCCGGCGCGACGCTCCGCGTCTATATCGAGCGTTACGAACCTGATCCCGCGCGGCAATATCTGGAAACCCAGGCGGCGCTCGCCGAGCTCATCACGTTGTCGCGCGAAATCGCGTCGATCGAACATTACACGCGCCGCGCCGCGCCGAGCGTGATCACCTGAACGCCAGACAAGAGCGACGGGCGGCGCGCCCGCAATCCGCGTCAGCTACTTGCGCCTGAAGAAAGGGATAGCCTTTACGGCGGCGCTCGTCTTCGACGAGACTGCGCTGAGCAGCGCCGCGCGGATCGCGTCAGCCGCGGGCGGCTCCGCGTCGACGGCGATCACGCCGAGATCGAACGCCGCGCGCGGCGCGAGCGCGCCGTCGAGCGCCGCGGCGAGAACCGTTTCATTGGTGACGATCACCACGTCGCCGGGCGTCGGTCCGGCGACATGCATCTGCACATCATAGCCCTGCCCGCTTGCGACCAATCGCGACCACAATCGGGATTCGATGAAGAGAATGGAAATTCTGGGCGCCTGCGCCAGGGTCGCAGGCGTCGCGGCGAGGCGCCGCTCGAAGCTTTGGATATGGCCCGCGGCGCGCCAATAGCCTTTCGGTCCGGGCTCGATCGGCGCCGCCGCAGCGCGACCGACGACGCCGCTCGCGACCGCGTCGCTAATGGCGAAAGCGACCGCCAGCGACTTCGGATGCATCGCGCTGAAGCCGGCGCCGAGCGCCCCGTCGAACCCGCAGGCGAACCCCGCCGAGGGGCTCGCGACGACGGTCGCCATGACGAACGCGCCGGCAAGGGCGCTGAACCGCGCAGGCATATCGGGCGCGCTCCGGGCTTAAGGCGTCACGATGTGGAACCAGAACGGGAATTTATCGAGCAACCCCACGAATTCGACAAAGACCTCGCGCTTTCCTTCGACTTTCAGCTCACCCGACGCGATCGCCTGTTCGGGCGTGAGAAGGCCGAGCTGGATTCGATCGAGCGTCGATTTCTTGAGCGTGGCCTTCGCGTCCGGGTTCGGCGCGGGCTTGTCCGAATAGTTGAGCACGCCATTTTCGACCACCAGCCGATAGAGTTTCTTGAGGTCGGTGAACTCAACGTTCAGGATCAGCTTTTTCCCGACGGCCTTGGGTCCGTTCAACCGCACGGCGAGATAGTCCCACGTCATTTCCGGAGGCATCGCCTCGATCGTGTCGGCGCTCGCCGTGTTCAAGCCGCCGGAATCGGGAACGCCATTGCGCAATTCATATGCGCCTTGCAGATAGATCGCGCGCCAGGGTCCGGACTCGGCCTGGTAGCCCATCTGCTCATAAGCGTCGGCGAGCAGCTCTTTGGCGTCCTTATTGTTCGGATCGGCGAACACGGCGTGCGTCAGCGCCTCCGCGACCCAGCGGTATTCGCCCTTGTCGAAATCCGCTCTGGCGCGTTTCAGGATCGCCGGCGCGCCGCCCATATATGCGACATATTTCTGGGCCGCTTCTTCGCGCGGGAGCTGGTCCAGCGTCGTCGGGTTGCCGTCGTAGAAGCCCATGTAACGCTGATAGACCGCCCGCGAATTGTGTTTGAGCGTGCCATAATAGCCGCGGTCGGCCCATGTCTTGTCGAGCTCCGGCGGCAGCCGGATCATGTTGGACAGTTCAACGCCGGTATAGCCCTTGTTCAACAGATTCACCGACTGGTCGTGAATATATTTGTAAAGATCGCGCTGCTTCTTGAGGTAGTCGAGAATGTTGTCTCTTCCCCACAGCGGCCAGTGATGGCTCTGGAATTTGACGTCCGACTTGTCGGCGAAAAGTTCGATCGTCTCATCGAGGTAGCGCGCCCATTTCAGCGCGTCCCGCACCTGCGCCCCGCGCAACGTCAGAATGTTATGCATCGTATTGGTGGCGTTTTCGGCCATCCACATCGCGCGAAATTGCGGGAAGTAGGTGTTCATTTCCGCCGGCGCCTCGGTGCCCGGCGTCATCTGAAAAACCATGCGCACGCCGTCGATGGTGACGGTCTCGCCGGTCTTCTTGATCCCGCGCGTCGGCAGGATCAGCGATATGACGCCGGTCGAGGTCGTCTGACCCAGTCCTGCGCCGACGCCGCCGCGTTCGCCGCGCGGCAGCATCGCGCCGT
Source organism: Methylocystis sp. (assembly GCF_050251305.1). Taxonomy (GTDB): domain Bacteria; phylum Pseudomonadota; class Alphaproteobacteria; order Rhizobiales; family Beijerinckiaceae; genus Methylocystis. Next base: position 112,583 of record NZ_JBFWNB010000003.1, read on the forward strand.
ACATGAAAATGGCGCGGCGGCTCATCGCATTGCCGGCGATGACATTTTCACTGATCGCATGTTCGGCGAAATGTTCGGGCGCGAGGACCTGAATCTTTCCCGCCTTCACGTCGGCGGCGTCGACGATTCCGCGCGCGCCGCCATAGTGATCGACATGCGAATGGCTGTAGACGACGGCGACGATCGGACGCTTGCCGAGGTTCTGCGTGACAAGCTCGAACGCGGCCTTAGCGGTCTGGGTCGAGATCAGCGGATCGAACACGATCCAGCCCTTGTCGCCCTTGATGAAGGTGATGTTCGACAGGTCATAGCCGCGGACCTGAAAAATGCGATCGTGAACCTTGTACAGGCCGTAATTCATATTGAGTTGCGCATTGCGCCACAGGCTCGGATTGACCGAATCGGGCGCCGGCTTGTCGACGATGAAAGATTTGAAGCTTTCCATGTCCCAAACGACTTTGCCCGATGCGTCCTTGATTGTTAGCGAGTCAGGCTTGGCGATCAGCCCGCGCGCGGCGTTGTCAAAATCTTGGCGGTCGTTGAAATTCAGGCTTTGCAACACGGCGCGATTCGCCGCTTTCGTCGCTTCCGACGCAGGCTTGGGCGCCGTTTGCGCATGCGCGAGGGCGGCGACGACCGCCAGGAGGGCGCCGAGGATTGCCGAAAGCGTTTTCCGTCGCGCGTCGAACATGCGGCCCCTCCATGCGGCTTGCCTTGTCGCCTGTGACGGAAAAGAATTGTCTGGAAAGGAATTCGTGGCAACCAAAAACGGACGTCGCCGGGCCGATTCCGACGAAGCTGACGCGACACCGATGATTCGCGTGAATGCGCGCCAAGAGACACAATGGAAATCAGCGACGACGAACGCATGAATTTCAGCGCGCATCCGTTCCGCGAGGCGGTTCTTGCGGAGCTGCACGCGCGGCCGTTTCTGCCGCTCGACGCCCCGCGCCGCATCTATCATTACGCCTTCGCGACGGACCATGAAGCGGCGGCCGCCGATCGCGAGGCGATCGGCGCGCTTGCGCGCGCGCAGGGCGTGCTGGCGCCGGATCCGGGCGCCCGATTCCACTATTTTATCTTCGGCGACTGGCGGCTGCGCTGGGAGCAGCACAGCGAATTCACCACCTACAGCTGGTCGACCGGCGTCGGCGCCGAAATTCCCTTCGCGCACGCCGATCCGTTCAGGTCGGGGGAATTCGCCTTCACGCCGCCGGGCGTTCTCATCGTCGCGACGCAGCTCTGCGTCGTCGACGGCGCGCGATCGGTCGACGAGCTTGCATCCTATTTCAATTCGCAGAGTCTGTGCGTCGTCGGCGTTGAAGATCGCGACGCGCAGGTTCTGACCGACTTCGCCGTCGACGCCTATGGCTATACGCGCATGCTGATCCGCGGCAATGCGCTGCCGCGTTTCGAAGCCGGTCGTCTCGCGCAGCGCATCCTCGAGATCGAAACCTATCGCACGATGGCGTTGCTCGGCCTGCCGCTCGCGCGGGAGGTGTCGCCGCAGCTCGCCGAAATGGAGCGCGAACTTTCCGGCATCACCGAAGCGCTGAACGAAGCGCATGACATGCGCGTCAATGACCGTCTGCTGAAGCGCCTCTCCGACCTGCTCGCGAGCAGTCAGGCGCTGTCGACGCGCACCGCCTTCCGCTTCGACGCGAGCCGCGCCTATCGCGCGCTGGTGAAGAACCGGCTCTCGCAGCTGCAGGAGCGGCGCGAAGGACAATATGTGACGATTTCAGAATTCCTGAACGCGCGACTCGATCCGGCGATCGAAACCTGCAACGCCGTCGAGGCGCGCCAGACCCGCTTTTCGACGCAGGTCGAGCGCGCGACCGATCTGATGCGCACGGGCATCACGCTCAAGATGGAGCGGCAGAACAGCGCCCTGCTTGAAGAAATGAATCGCCGCACGCGTTTGCAGATGCGGCTCAACCGCATCGTGCAAGGAATCACGGTCGCCGGACTCGCCTATTTTCTCACCGGACTCTTCAGCTTCGTCGCCAAGGGGCTCAAGGCCGCCGGCGCCCTGCCGCCGCAGGTTTCCGCCGATCTGGCCGCCGCCCTTGCGCTGCCGATCGCCGTGCTCATCGCGATGGCGTTCATGAGCCGCGTTCAAAGACTGTCGCGAGAGGCGGCGGAAGAGGAACAGGTGGACTGACGCCTATTCCACGTCGAAGGGGGCCAATCCTTTCGGCTGGCCGTTGTCGCCGAGGGTGATCTTCTCGATGCGCGCCTCGGCCTCGGCGAGAAGCGTCTCGCAGCGCGCCTGCAGCGCCTTGCCGCGCGCATAGAGCTTCACCGACTCGTCGAGCGAGACGGCGCCCTTCTCGAGATCGCCGACGATGCGCTCAAGCTCCTGCATCGCCTGTTCGAAAGGCATCGTGGCGATGTCTGCGTTGGCGTCCGGCTCCTGCGTCATGGCGTCTCTCATAGATGAAGCGCGCGGTCTTGGCTATCGCGCCGCGCGGCGGCCGCCCGGCTCGGCGCGGCCGACGATGCGCAAGATCTCCGGAAATTCCTCGCGCGTGCGGCGCTCGATCTCGTCGAGCGCGTCATGGGCGTTCTGCACCGAAACGTCGGCGTCCAGTCTGCAGCGAAAATTGACGACGAAGCCGCCGGCCGTGTCGCGGACGCGAATGTCGCCGATTTGCGCCGGCGGCCGGGTCTGAGCGGCGACGCGCGCGAGCGCCGCTACGATTGCGCCGGCCGCTGCGGGATCCGCGGCGTGCGCCGCGAGCAGCTGCGTCTCCAGCGGCTCGATATGCGTCTCGACCTCGGCGTCGGCGCCGAATTCGTCGCGCAGCGCGCTTTCAAAATCGGCGGCGACGGCGTGCGCCTCGCCGAGCGGCATGGCGCCGTCGAGCTCGATGTCGACGCCGATCGAGAGCCGGCCGTCGATCTGTTGCGCGATCACATGATGCGCGTGAATGTGACGACGCGCGCCAACCAGCAGGATGCGCTCCGCGACCGTTTCGTCGTCGAGCGCGCGCGGCTCGATCGACAGCGTCACGCGGGCGCGCGGCGTCACATCGGCGATCGCCTCGGCCACCGCCGATTTGATCCGCGCCGCCTGCTCCACGCGCAGCCCGCGCGAAACGCCGATCGTCGCCTCGCCGACGATGTCCGGGCCGACGGTGCGCAGCCGCAGCGAATCGATGGCGATGACGCCAGGCACTTCGGCGATGGATCTTTCGAGCAGCGGCGCCGCCTCGCGCGGCGCGGCGTCGAGCAATGTGTCGATCGTGCGACGGCCGAGCCGAAAGCCCGCAATGGCGATGAATGCGGCGACGCCCAGCGCGGCGAACGCGTCGCCGCGCTCAAATCCGTATTGCGCTGCGATGAGGCCGATGAGCACCAGCGTCGACGACACCAGATCGCTCGCAAAATGCAGCGCGTCGGCGGCCAGGGCGTCGCTGCCTTCCGCCTTGGCGATTCGACTCAGTCGCCGCGAGCGCACGTAATCGATGACGATCGAAACGACGAGCACGCCATAGATCGGCCAGCCGGCGTCGATCTCGACATTCGGCTCCTGCAAGCGCCGCCAGGCTTCGGCGACGACGAACACCGCGAGGCCGAAAAGGAAGCCCGTTTCAATGAGCGCGGCAAGCGCCTCATATTTGCCATGGCCGTAGTGATGTTTCTCGTCCGCTGGCTTTTCCGCTTCGCGGACCGCGAAGAACGTCAGCACGGTCGCGCCCGTATCGACGAAGGCGTGGCCGGCCTCCGACAACAGCGCAAGCGAACCGGACCACAGACCGGCTGCGAGCTTCGCGACCGCGAGGAACGCGCTGGCGGCGATTGACGCCTTCGCGGCTGCGAGCTTGACGCTCGTCGCCGCTCTCGGAAGAGCTTTCGTCTCGGTCACGACGCCGCGCACTCTATATTCTGGGAGCGCTCGCCCCTATCAGGCGGCCGGCGGGGGCGCAAATCCCGCCGCCAGAACCGCTATACGCCAACGGATGAATTAGGAGCCGCTTATGAGATTTCTGCATAGCATGGTCCGCGTCGGCGATCTCGACCGCTCGCTTGCATTTTTTTGCGATACGCTCGGGCTTCGGGAGGTGCGCCGCACGGAAAGCGAAAAGGGCCGCTACACGCTCGTCTATCTCGCCGCGCCCGATGACGCCGCTCAGGCCGAGGAAAAGCACGCGCCGCTCGTCGAACTCACCTACAATTGGGACGAGCACGAATATGCCGGCGGCCGCAACTTCGGCCATCTCGCCTTCGCCGTTCAGAATATTTACGAAGTCTGCGCCCGTCTGCAGTCGGCGGGCGTGACAATCAATCGGCCGCCGCGCGATGGCCACATGGCCTTCGTGCGAACGCCGGACATGATTTCCATTGAGCTGTTGCAGCAGGGCGCGCCGCTGCCGCCGCAGGAACCCTGGGCTTCAGCGCCGAACATCGGGGAATGGTAGGCTTTCGCGGCGCCACGTGGCGCTTTTGCGGCGCAGCTACGAATTTTTTCGTCGCCGGGAACCATTGCTTTGGCCGTGAGTTGAGTCAGCAGGCGAGCTGTGGCCCCAGTTCGTCTCATCGAAATGTTGTGAGTTTGCTGACGAAGTTTCGTCGTGCTGCTGTCACTGCAACCGATTAGGAAGCGCGGCGCGCACAGTTTGGAATCGGCGTCTTCGAAACGAAAGTCGGTTCTCGACGCCGACTGTCACCTTCGCTGGCAATGATGTTCTGTCCGCGCGCATGACGAAATTTTCGGCGCGCATTACGAAACTTTCAGCACAAGAATTTTTCAGCGCAGCTTATACAGATGACGTTCAGCTTGACGGTGTAGTTTGGCGGCAGCTGAGGGTCCCAACGCGTCTGATGCAAGCGCAAATGTTTGTGCGCAAGCAAACAGCGCAGACAATGTCGCGGAAATAGAAACCGCGTTAACGAAAGGTTCTGAAGTTTGGAACGGGTTCAAGGGCGGAGGTCGTCATGGTCATCGTGGATCTGATCAATTCCTGCTCTAACGATAAGGTCGCGCAGGCCGCGCTGGCGTGCATCGGCGGCGGCTTTGCGGAACGCGTGCGCGTCGCAGCCGTGGAGAAAGGCGTGAGCGTAGGCAAATTCGTCGCTCTGGCGGTGCGGGAATTTGCGCGCCGGTCGGATGAAGCGACTCAGGAAGCGCTTCGCGTCAGGGTGGCCCGAGACGATCAGCCCCTGCTCAGAGGCTTGCGCGAGGTCCTCGAAACGGCGCTGGAGCGCGATCCCTTCTTCCTGGACGACGAGGCGCTCGCCGCGACGCCGCCCTATGCGTTCAGCGCCGCGCGCGATGATGCGCTGCGGTATCACTGAACCGCCTGACGTCTTCCATCCGGCGTGTTTGATGGCGGCCTCGGCTTCGGCGATGTCGCCATTTCAGTTTTCTGGCCTAGATGAGAGTCTTCCGCCGTCTCTCGTTTCAGGCCAGGGATGACGCATATCCTCGATCAGGCGCAGATCGCGTCCATCCTGACCGTTTATGGCTATTGGGCGATCTTCATCGTCGTCGCCCTCGAAAGCGCCGGGATCCCGCTGCCCGGCGAGACCATGCTCGTCGGCGCGGCGATTTTTGCGCGGCTGACAGGAACCGTGCCCATCGAGAGCATCGTGATCGCGGCGGCGGCCGGCGCGATCGTCGGCGACAATATGGGCTACTGGCTGGGACGCGAATTCGGCACGAAACTGCTCGAACGCTATGGCCATCATGTCGGACTCGGGCCGGAAAAATTGCGGCTCGGCCAATATCTTTTCTATCGATGGGGCGGCGCGATCGTCTTTTTTGGACGTTTCGTCGCGCTGCTGCGCATTCTCGCGGCGTCGCTTGCCGGCGCCAATCATCTGCCGCCCGGCCGCTTTTTCTTCTACAACGCCACGGGCGGCGTCGTCTGGGCGTGCGTATTCGGCTTCGGCGCCTACTACCTGACGGCGGGATTTGAACAAATCAAAGGCCCGATCGCCATCGCCCTCGCCGGCGCTCTCTGCATCGGCTTGTTTACGCTTTGGCGGCGCTACAAGCGTCATGAAGCGCGGCTGATGCGGGAAGCCGACGCCATGCTCAGCCAGCGCCGCTAGCCGAAATGCGCGCCTCTCCGCGCATCGATGAGCGCGCGATTGAGTTCGCGCGCCAGCTCCGCCTTTTGGTCCGGTCCCAGAAAGGCGCCGATCTCGACGCTTTCGCCGCGGAAGACCAGGGCGACCCTCTCGGTGCCGAATTCCTCATGCACGGTCTGTTCGAGCCGCACCCAGGACGGGTTGAACCGCCATTCCTTGCGCTGGCCGCACACGCCGATTTGCGCAAAAACCAGTTCGAGCGGCGTGAGATCAAGCGTCTCGTGGCGCCGCGCAGAGCGATAGCTGACCCGGAACGCGAGATAGAGGCCCAGCGCGTCGAGGCCCATGAAGCCGGCGACCGGCCAGGCGCCCATCAGGAAAAAAGGCAGGGCGAACAGAACCTGGCCAAGGCAGAAAATCATGATGAAGAGATAGAACGCGTGCCGCGTCATCGACCGATGCGGCGAGAGCCGCGCTTCATAGATTTTCCGCTCGAAAGGGTCGGACATCTCTCCTGCCGGCTTTGCCCTCAAGATTCTGAAAGTTATAACGCGTCCATGGCGGAAACAAACACTCAGAGCGCGCGCGCCGCAAAAAAACCCCGCGCCGGCCGGCGGCCGTCCCCCGCCGAAGCCGCGCGCATCGAAGAGATTTTCGCGCGCCTCTCCGCCGCAAATCCTCACCCGAGGAGCGAACTGCAGTATAAAAACTCGTTCACCCTGCTCGTCGCGGTCGTGCTGTCCGCGCAAGCGACCGACGCCGGCGTCAACAAGGCGACTCCGGCGCTCTTCGCGCTCGCCGACACGCCCGCCAAAATGGCGGCGCTCGGCGAGGAGCGCGTGCGCGATCTCGTCAAGACGATCGGCCTCTATCGCGCCAAGGCGAAAAATATCGTCGCCCTCTCTCGACTGCTCGTCGAACGCCATGGGGGCGAAGTGCCCCGCACGCTCGAGGAGCTGACGGCGCTCCCCGGCGTCGGCCGCAAGACGGCGAATGTCGTGCTCAACGTCGCCTTTCACCAGCCGGTGATCGCGGTCGACACGCATATTTTTCGAGTCTCGAACCGGCTGCCGCTGGCGACAGGCAAGACGCCCGAGCAGGTCGAAGCGGGACTCGAACGCGTCGTGCCGGAAAAATATCTGCTGCACGCGCATCACTGGCTCATTCTGCACGGACGCTATGTCTGCAAGGCGCGCAAACCCGACTGCCCGCGCTGCGTGGTCGCCGATCTATGCCGGTTCAAAGGGAAGACGATCTAGTCGGGCGACAATTGGCGAAGGCGCGGCGCTTGTTGCGGCGCACCCACAGGCCTCCGGCCTAACGACGGCCCCTTGTCCCGGGCGGCAACAGGACAAAGTCACAGACCGGCGTCTCTGCGCTATGGGATTTTCGACGCAAGCCGGAGGGCCGAACGCCATCGGAGAGGAACCCTATGAATTACAAAATGGCGATCATCATCCTGGGCGGTTTGCTGTTTGTCGCCGCCATGATTCCCTATGCCTACAAGCCGCGATGCACGACCGGGGAATGCATGCCGGAACGGCCGTACTAGTCCGCCAGACGACGATCCGAGGCGCCCGCTGAGCGGCGCGCCTCGGACGCGCGCGCGTCAACCGGCCCAAGGCCGACCGATCTTCGCGCGCCGGTTTGCGGCGCGGAACGCATGATGCGCGAGCAAATTCATTTGCAATTGCGGCCCAGACGCCCCGCCAAATCCTGAATATATTGCCAGGCGACGCGGCCTGAGCGCCCGCCGCGCGTGATCGACCATTCCAGCGCCTCGGCGCGGATCGTCGCCTCCGGCGCATCCAGGCCGAAATGTTCGGCATAGCCGAAGACCATCGCCAGATAGTCATCCTGGCTGCAATTGTGGAAGCCGATCCAAAGTCCGAAGCGATCGGACAGCGAGATTTTCTCTTCGATCACCTCGCCGGGATGGATCGCCGTCGCGCTCTCATTCTCCATCATGTCGCGCGGCAGCAAATGGCGGCGGTTCGACGTGGCGTAGAACAGGACATTGTCCGGCCGCCCTTCGACGCCGCCTTCGAGAGCGGTCTTCAGCGCCTTGTAGCTCGTCTCCGACCCGTCAAACGACAAGTCGTCGCAAAAAACGATGAAGCGGAACGGCGCCGGCGCCAGCGCGCCAAGCAGCGCCGGCAAGGCTTCGATATCTTCGCGATGGATTTCGACGAGCTTCAGCCCCTTTCCGGCAAGCGCGCCGTGAACGGATTTCACCAGCGAGGATTTGCCCATGCCGCGCGCGCCCCAAAGCAACGCATTGTTGGCGGGCAGCCCCTGCGCGAAGCGGCTGGTGTTGGCGAACAGCATGTCGCGCTGGCGGTCGACGCCCTTGAGCAGCGCCAGATCGACGCGATTGACGCGCGCGACCGGATGAAACGCGCCGCCGGCGGCGCGCCAGACAAAGGCCTCGGCGGCGGCGAAGTCGGGCTGCGGCGGCTGCGGCGGCGCCATGCGCTCCAGCGCGCCGGCGATGCGGGCGAGCAGCTGCGCGACATCCTCTTGCGACATGAGTCTTTCTCGCTCATCGGCGCCAACCTCCCTCCTCCTTCAAGACGCATGCCCCGCTCCTCGGGATGAGGGAGTATTGTTATGCCTTGCTCAACACGAAGATCACGGACGATGGCGCCAAGCTCGTCCGTTCGGCCCAAGGCCCCGCACACTGAGGAGGCTCCGCAGGAGCCGTCTCGAAGGACGGGGAGCCGGCTCCTTTTCCCATTGACGTATCCGCTGTCGACTCTCAAAGCTGATCTACGGGCATAGCTGGATTATATCCTCGGCGCAAAGCCGCTTCTCGCCGTCCAAAAAGGAAGTTTTCTTGACGTCGGACGCCAACGTCCTTCTGGACCGCGCCAGGGTCTTCATCGCGCCGCTCGACGCCGGGAAGGCGCAAGAGGCGCTCGCGCGCGTCCTGGAGAAGGACGCAGCGACGGATGGCGCGCTTGCCGCTCTGTTTCAGGAGCGGCCGCAGGCGCGCGATCTGCTGCTCGGCGTATTGGGCTCTTCGCCCTATCTGACCGATCTCTCGGCGCGCGATCCGGCGCGGCTGGCGCGCGCGCTCACAAGCGATCCCACGCAGCGCGTCGAAGCGCTGATCGACGCGACGCAAAACATCGCGACCGACGACGAAGCCGAGCTGATGCGCCTGTTGCGCGCCACCAAGCAGGACGCCGCGCTCGTCATCGCGCTCGCCGATCTCGCCAAAGTGTGGGACATGCCGCAGGCGACGCGGGCGCTCACGCGGATCGCCGACGCCACGCTTTCCGCCGCAACTCGCTTCACGCTACGCGCCGCCGCGCTCGCCGGCAAGATCGAGCTCGCCGACCAGCGCGACCCGGAACGCGGGTCGGGATGGATCTTTCTCGGCATGGGCAAGGGCGGCGCCTTCGAGCTGAATTACTCATCCGACATCGACCTCATCGTTTTCTTCGACCGGTCGCGCGCGCGCCTCGCCGATCCTTCGGAGGACGTCGATTTCTTCGTCAGGCTGACGAAGCGCATCGTGAAGATCATGAGCGAGCGCACGGTCGACGGCTATGTGTTTCGCACCGATTTGCGGCTGCGTCCCGATCCGGGCGCCACGCCGATCGCCATCCCGCTCGAAGCGGCGCTGAGCTACTACGAAAGCATGGGCCAGAACTGGGAGCGCGCCGCCTTTATCAAGGCGCGGCCGGTCGCCGGCGACATTTTCGCCGGCGAACAGTTCCTGCAGGAGCTCGCGCCCTTCGTCTGGCGCAAATATTTCGATTTCGCGGCGATCGCCGACGTGCATTCCATCAAGCGGCAGATTCATGCGCATAAGGGGCACGGAAAGATCGCCGTCGCCGGCCACAACATCAAACTCGGCCGCGGCGGCATTCGCGAAATCGAATTCTTCGTGCAGACGCAACAGCTCATCACCGGCGGCCGCGACCGGCGCCTGCGCGGACGCGAGACTCTCGCCATGCTGGACCAGCTCGTCGACAGCGGCTGGGTGGCGCCGGAGGCGCGCGACGATCTGCGCGACGCCTATCTCTTTCTGCGCGACGTCGAGCATCGCATCCAGATGGTCGCCGACGAGCAGAAGCATACTTTGCCCGAGAGCGAAGACGGCGTCGCAATCATCGGCCGCATGATGGGCTTTGGCGGCTACGCCGATTTCGCCGACGCGCTGCTCAAGCGTCTCGACGTGGTGCAGAGCCATTATGCGCAGCTTTTCGAAAGCGCGCCGCAGCTCACCTCCTCCGCCGGCAATCTGGTCTTCACCGGCGACGACGACGATCCGGGCACGATCGAGACTCTCGCCGCTATGGGCTTCGCCAGCCCCAAGACGGTGACCGCGACGATCCGCGGCTGGCATTTCGGACGCTACGCCGCGACCCGCTCCACCGTCGCGCGCGAGCGGCTGACTGAACTCACGCCCATACTGCTCGAAGCGATCGCGGCGACCGAGAACGCCGACGCCGCCTTTCTCGCCTTCGACAGTCTCATCTCGAAACTGCCGGCGGGCGTGCAGCTCTTCTCGCTTCTGGTCTCCCAGCCGCGCCTCCTGAAATTGCTCGCGGCGATCATGGGCGCGGCGCCCAAGCTCGCCGAGACCATTTCGCGGCGTCCGCGCGTCCTCGACGCGCTGCTCGAGCCGGCGTTTTTCGAAAGCGTGCCGACTCAGGCCGAACTCGACCAGCGCCTCGCGGAGCAGTTCCTCGAGGCGCGCTCCTATGAAGACGCGCTCGATCGCGCCCGCATCTTCGGACAGGAGCAGAAATTCCTCATCGGCGTGCGCATCCTGACCGGCTCGGCGTCCGTCGCGGAGGCCGGCGTCGCCTATACCCGTCTGGCCGAAACGCTCATCGCCGGGCTCTTCGCGCGCGTCTGCGAGGAATTCGCCAGAACGCATGGCGTGATCGAAGGCGGCGCGGCCGCGGTCGTCGCCATGGGCAAGCTCGGCGGGCGCGAGATGACCGCGGCGTCGGACCTCGATCTGATGCTCCTCTATGACGCCGATCCCCTGGCGGAATCGACGGGCGGCGAACGGCCCATTTCGACGCAGCAATACTACGGCCGCCTGACCCAGAGGCTGATCAGCGCGCTGTCCGCGCCCACGGCGGAAGGCCTGCTCTACGAAGTCGATTTCCGCCTGCGGCCGTCGGGCAACAGTGGGCCGATTGCGGTGAGCCTCAAAACCTTCTCGGAATATCAGGCCAACGAAGCCTGGACCTGGGAGCACATGGCGCTGACCCGCGCGCGCGTCGTCGCCGCGCCAGAGGCGTTCGCCAACCGCGTCGCGGCGGAGATCCGCGTCGCGCTGACGCGTCCCCGCGACCCGGACAAATTGAAGGACGACGTGCTGTCGATGCGCCGGCGGCTCGAAAAGGAAAAGGCGCCGAAGAGCCCCTGGGAGGTCAAGCAGGCTCCCGGCGGGCTGATCGACATCGAATTCATCGCGCAATATCTGCTGCTGCTCCATGGTCCGCAGCATCCTCAGCTCTTTTCGACGACGACGGCCGTCGCCCTCGAGCGCCTGAAGGACGCGGGCTTCCTCGACGCGGGCGCCGCCGAAGCGCTGGCGAACGCCTCGAAGCTCTACCAGGGGCTGACGCAATTGCTGCGGCTCGCCGTCGACGAGGCGTTCCGTCCTGCGGACGCGCCGCGCGGACTGACCGAGCTTCTGCTGCGCGTGGGCGACGCGCCCGATCTTTCCAACCTCGAAGCCCTGCTCGCTGATACGCAGAAGCGGACCCGGGAAATTTTCTCGAACGTCGTCGGCGAACCCGCCGCGCGCCCGGTTTCGGCGTAAGCGGGAGTTGCGGAACCGCCCGTGGGGGCATAGATACGCCGGATTCCTCGCGCAGGAGCTTTCCCGTCGGCGGCGACGGCCGCTTTATTCAGGGCCGCCCTGGTCTTTCTTTGGAGCACAACATGTCTCACGCCCGCAAGAATGCGCGTTCTCTCGCCCGCGCCGCGCTTGGAGCGACCGCGCTCGCCGCCCTGCTGGCGATGAGCGCCGTCGGCGCCACATCCGCTGAGGCAAAAACGCTCGCCAAGGTCAATGGCGTCGAGATCACCGACGAAGACCTGAACATGGCGATGGAGGATCTTGGCGGCGCCATTCCGCGCCAGCTCGAGGGAAAGGCGCGCGAAAGCTATGTGCTCGACTTTCTGATCGATGAGCAGCTCGTCGTCCAGAAAGCGCAGGCCGACAAGCTCGCCGAGACGCCGGAATTCGCCAAGAAGCTCGCCTATCTGCGCGACAAGGCGCTGATGGAGACGCTGCTCGGAGACGTCGCCAAACAAGCGGCGACGGAAGCGGCCATCAAGCAGACCTATGACGAGGCGGCGAAAAACCAGAAGCCCGAAACCGAATATCACGCCCATCACATTCTGGTGCCGACCGAGGAAGAGGCGAAGGCCGCGCTGAAGCGCGTGAAGGGCGGCGAGGATTTCGGCAAGGTCGCCACGGAGCTTTCGAAGGACCCCGGCGCCAAAGGCGGCGATCTCGGCTGGTTCACCAAGGACCGCATGGTGCCGGAATTCGGCGACGCTGCGGCGAAGATGGAGCCGGGGCAGATTTCCGATCCCGTGAAGACGCAGTTCGGCTGGCACATCATCCGGCTCGACGAGAAGCGCCCGAAAGTGTTTCCGCCGCTCGATCAGGTCAAGGATCAGGTCGCCCGTTACGTGGTGCAGAAGGCGCAGAGCGAACTCGTCATGAAATTGCGCGAAGGCGCCAAGATCGAACGCGCCGACCAGCCCGCCGAGGCGCCGAAGGCCGCCGAACCGCCCAAGAAAGCGGACGATAAAAAGAAGAAGTAGCGATCGGGCTTCGCCCTCGTCTTGACCGTCGAAACGCGATTCGTCCGGCGGGACGGTCGCCTGCCCGCATAATCCGGCGATGGCGCGTTGGCCGGCATGACGCCCTCGGCTTCCCCTCGTCGCTCTGCCCCTGCCCGCATTGCTTTACAATGCGCGCCTGGGGAAGAACGTTCGCGCGAGTCGGCTCCGTCACGGCCTTGACGCGCGACTCGGCGAGGGTTCAAACCCGTGCCGTCCAGCTCCAAATGTCCAAGGCTTGAAGAATGTCTCACGACGCTCCCGTTTCGCCGCTCGCGCCGGCATCCGCGCCTGATATCCCACCGCTCGAAGGCGTCCGCTTCGCCGTCGGCGCCGCAGGCGTGCGCTACGCCGGGCGCACCGATGTGATGCTGGCCTTGCTCGATCGCGGAACCACGGTCGCGGGCGTCTTCACCAAATCCAAATGTCCGTCGGCGCCGGTCGACTGGTGCCGAGACAGGCTGCTCAAGGGCGGAAAGGCCCGCGCGCTGCTCGTCAATTCCGGAAATGCCAACGCCTTCACCGGGAAGACTGGGGCGCAGGCGGTCAAATTCTCGGCGAAGCTCGTCGCCGGAGCGACGGGCGCGCCCGAACGGCAGATTTTTCTGGCGTCCACAGGCGTCATCGGCGAACCGCTCGACGCGCAGAAATTCGACGGCCTGCTGGAGAAGCTCGTTGAAGCGGCGCGGCCCGACGGCTGGCTCGACGCCGCCCGCGCCGTCATGACCACGGACACCTATCCGAAGCTCGCAACCCGAACGGCGACGATCGCCGGCGTCGACGTGACGATCAGCGGCTTCGCCAAGGGCGCTGGAATGATCGCGCCGGACATGGCGACGATGCTCGCCTTCGTCTTCACCGACGCCGCGATCGACTCCGAACCGCTGCAGGCGATGCTCGCGGATGGCGTCAAGGGCAGCTTCAACGCCATCACCGTCGACGGCGACACGTCGACGTCCGACACGCTCCTGCTGTTTGCGACCGGCGCAGCGAAGCAGCGCGGCGCGCCGAAGATCGAAAAGGCGAACGACAAGCGGCTCGTCGAATTCAAGCGCGCGCTCGATGCGGTGCTGCGCGACCTTGCCCATCAAGTGGTGAAGGACGGCGAAGGCGCGCGTAAATTCGTCGAAGTCACGGTGACGGGCGCCGACAGCGCCAAGGCGGCGAAGCGCGTCGCCTTCTCGATCGCCAATTCGCCGCTCGTCAAGACCGCGATCGCCGGCGAAGACGCGAATTGGGGCCGCATCGTCATGGCCGTCGGCAAGGCCGGCGAGAAGGCCGACCGCGATCGACTCGCGATCTGGTTCGGCGGCGTGCGCGTCGCCCATAAGGGGCTGCGCGATCCAGACTATGACGAAGCGGAAGTTTCGCAGATCATGAAGCGCGACGAAATCGTCATCAACGTCGATCTTGGTATCGGCAAAGGCGCAGCGACGGTCTGGACCTGCGATCTCACCAAGGAATATGTCGCGATCAACGGCGACTATCGCAGCTGATCCGCCGCATCATGTTCCCGAATGCGGTGCGCGCCGCAATCTTCGACATGGACGGAACGCTTCTCGACACGGAGCGGCTCTATCTGCGCGCCATCGGCGAGGCCTGTTCCGCCATGCGGCTACAGGCCGACGACGGCTTCTTTCTGCAGATGCTCGGAACGCCCTGGTCGAACTGCTATGCGCTCATGGAACGCCAGTTTGGCGACGGTTTCGTGCGGGCGCGCTTCGACGCGCTGTTCGAAGAACGCTTCGGCGCGCTGACCCGCGACGGGGTTCCGGTCAAGCCCGGGGTCCGCGAACTCCTGGCGCATCTTCAGTCCCGCGCCACACCGATGGCGGTCGCGACCTCGACGAGCGGCGCGGTCGCGCGGCGCCATCTCGAACGCGCCGGCATTCTCGATTGTTTCGCGGCGCGGATCACCTCGGACATGGTGAATCGCGCGAAGCCCGCGCCGGACGCTTTTCTGAAAGCCGCGGAGGCGCTTGATATTGCGTCAAAATATTGTCTTGCGCTGGAGGACTCGCCCGCGGGCGTCCAGTCCGCGGCGGCCTCCGGCGCAATGACCATCATGGTTCCGGACCTCGCGCCGGCGACTGCGGCCGAGCGGTCGAGATGCGTCGCAGTCGTCAGAACCATGTATGACGTGCTAGATTGCCTGATCGCCGCCGAAGCCGCCGCGCCAGCTTGACCAGCGGGCGCGCGGCGACTGCAGAGATTTGCGATCTGCGTTCTCGTGGAGCGTTGCCGTCATGCGTTGCGTGAAGCTATTCTTCGTCGCGCCGCTCGCCCTGCTTTCAGCATGCAATACCGGGCGCGGTCCGGTGTCCGGCGTCGGCTTCGATCCGTCGCAGGCGAATTACATCCGCGCCCCCGGCAGAGGCGTCATCACCGGACAGGCCTTCCTGCGCGACGCGACCGGGCAAACCAATGTGCGCTACGCGGCCGGCGAAACCGTGCGGCTCATACCGGCGACGACTTACGCGCAGACGCGGATCAAGAATTTTTACGGCTCGGTGAAATTCCTGCCCGCCGCGTCGATCCCGAAAGTCGCGCCGGACACGCAATATGCGTCGCTCACGCGCACGACGACGACGGAATCGAACGGCCGCTTCACATTCGAGAATGTCGCGCCCGGCCATTATTATCTCACCACCCAGCTCGTCTGGAAGCCAAAGGAGTCGGGCAAGCCCGAAGGCGGCGCGATGTATGAAGAAGTCACGCTCACCGGCAAGGAAAACGGTCCGGTGAAGGTTGTTCTCTCCGGCAATTGAGCGCGCCCGTGAATCTTCTTCTCGTCGTCGCCGCGGCGCTGATCGACGCCGACAATCGCGTGCTCATCGCGCAGCGCCCGGAAGGCAAGACGCTCGCCGGCCTATGGGAATTTCCTGGCGGCAAATTGCATCCCGGCGAAAGGCCGGAGGACGCTCTGGCGCGCGAACTCGAAGAGGAGCTTGGCGTCCGCATCTGCGCGCCGTGCTGCGCGCCCCTGACCTTCGCCAGCCACGCCTATGACGACTTCCACCTGCTGATGCCGCTTTACGTCTGCCGGAAGTGGGAGGGCTTCATCGCCCCGGCGGAAGGCCAGGCGGTGAAATGGACCAGGGCCCGCGATCTGCGCAACTATCCGATGCCGCCCGCCGACGCGCCGCTGATCGGTCCGCTCATCGACCTGCTCGGGCAATGACAGCCTGACTCAACCGCGATCGTTTACGCCCGTGTGCCCCATTTTCTGAGGATTGGCGACAATGAACATTGAAGCGTCAGGCTGCGTCGCCAATCAGCGCGGCCCCGACCGCCGCACCCGCTATTTGGCCGGGAAGGCGCTGCGCCAAATCATCCCGCGCGCAACGCTGGCGGAGTTTGCGCCCGCCGCAAACCGCGACCCGATCGCGATCATCGACGAGACCGAACGGGATCGAATCGCATTCCTGCTGCCGCTGCGCCGCACATCGATGGCGGCCTCGCCGCACGCTTTTCTACGCGGCGCCGCCGACGTCATGGCGGCCGATCTGGCGACGCAGCCGGCGCCCGGCATTCGCGCGCAGGTCTGCGGCGATTGTCATCTGATGAATTTCGGCGCCTTCGTCTCGCCGGAAGGACATGCGCTGTTCGACGTGAATGATTTCGACGAGACGCTGCCCGATGTGGACGTCACGATCGATCTTCGCCGCTTCGCGACGAGCGTCGTCGTCGCGGCGCTCGGCGCCGATAAAAGCAAGGGCGCCGCACGATCGATGGCGCGCGCCGCCATTCAGGCCTATCGGCTTGCCGTGACGGAACTCGCCGCCTTGTCGCCGCTCCAGGCCTGGAACACCCGCATGCCGCTGCGCGACGTCGTCGCGACGCTTCGAAACCGGGTTCTCCACGCGGCCGCGCA
The DNA here is from genome assembly GCF_050251305.1 of Methylocystis sp. Lineage (GTDB taxonomy): Bacteria > Pseudomonadota > Alphaproteobacteria > Rhizobiales > Beijerinckiaceae > Methylocystis. The sequence continues at coordinate 129,324 of NZ_JBFWNB010000003.1, forward strand.
CGCCGCGACGTCGTCGCGTGGGAACGAAGACGATTGCGCGGATAATTTTCCAAAAGTCACGGAAGACGCCGACGGCGCCTGTCGAATCGAAGACAAGCCGCCGCGGCTCTTTCACTTCGACGACAATGCGGCCAACCAATTCGATGTCGACGGGCTGCTGGCCGCCGCATTCACGAACCTGCCGCCGCATGTCGCTTCTCTATTGCGGCGTTACTGTCTGTCCGACATCGCGTTCAAGGCCGTTGGCGTCGGCAGCGTCGGAACCTACTGCACGATCGCGCTGTTCTTGAGCCCGGACGACGAGCCGCTATTCCTTCAAGTGAAGGAGGCAAAGCGCTCGGCGCTGGAGCGTTTCGGCGTCGGCGCCTGGCCAGGCGCTCAGGGCGCGCGCGTCGTCGAAGGGCAGCGCATGATGCAAGCGGCGTCCGACATTTTTCTCGCAACAATGCGCGATCCGGCGTCGCAGCGGGAATTCTACATGCGTCAGCTGAAGACGCGCCGTCTCGGCAACCTCACGGAATTGATGCAGCGCCACGACCTGCTGGATTACGCGAAACTGTGCGGGCGCACCTTGGCGCGGGCGCATGCGCGTTCCGCCGACGCCACGATTCTTGCGGGTTATATGGGGAAGAGCGCCGCCTTCGACGATGCGCTGGCGTCCTTCGCAATGCTCTACGCGCAGCAGAACGCCCGGGACTATAAGGCGTTTTGCGCAAAGCGCGACGCTACGCGTGCTCCTCCATGACCGTCGCGTAGCTCGCGGGAATCGATAGCGTCCAGATCAATCCATCCGGCGGGAAATTCAGCGTCGCGGCGCCGTCCAGCGCTTGCGCGACAAGGCGCTTGATCACCTTATGGCCGAAGCCTTCGCGCGGCGGCGTCGCCACCGCCGGACCGCCGCTCTCGCGCCATTCGATGTTGAGCCGTCCGTCTTCAAACCCCCATGTCAGCGACACGGCCCCGTCGGGGCGCGACAGCGCGCCATAGCTCAACGCATTGGTCGCGAGCTCGTGCAAGGCGAGGCCGACGTTCTGCGCCGCCTCCGGCTTCAGCATGATCCGCGGCCCGTCGATCGTGGCGCGCGGCGAGAGGTCTCCCTGCGGCACGTCCATGCAATAGGCGAGCTGCGCGCGCACCAGTTGGCGCATCGAGGCGCCGCGCCAGTCCTGGGACACCAGCAGGTCATGCGCCATCGACAGCGCCTGCAACCGCGCGGCGAATTTGCGCTGAAACACTTCGAGCGACGGCGAGCCGGCGGCCGTCTGCCGCGACATCGCCTGCACGACGGCGAGAAGGTTCTTCGAGCGATGCACAAGTTCGCGCAGGAGAACCTGCACATGCTGCTCGCGCTGCTTGCGCGGCGTGATGTCGCGCGCGGTGCCGAGAATGCGCACCGCCCGCCCGTCCTCAAAAAAGGTGCGGCCGCGGACGGACACCCAGCGTTCGATGCGGTCGGTCTGGCCGATGACGCGATATTCGATCTCGTAGTCGCCGGCGTGATTGGGATCGAGCGCGACGCCCACGGCCTCCTTCGTGCGCTTCTTGTCCTGCGGATGCAGCGCGCTGCGGAAGATTTCGAAGCTCGCGGGAACGCCCTCCGGCAGTCCCCAGAGGCGGCGCACGCGCTCGTCGATATGCACCTCGCCGGTGAGGAGGTTCCAATCCCAGATGCCGGTGCGGCCGGCGTCGAGCGCAAGTTGCATCCGCTCCAGAGCGAACGCCTGCTCGTCGCAGACGGTACGCGCCCGACGCGCATCGTCGGTGTCCGGGCGAATTTCCGTGTCGGTCATTCGGCGCCTATCGTTTGTCGGAAGGCCGCCACCATACTCCGAGACGCGCTCCAGCGCGAGGGGCTAGATATCGACCAGTTCCGTCGCGAAGGCGGCGCGTTCCTGGATAAAGGCGAACCGGGCTTCCGGCCGGTTGCCCATCAGCCGCTCGACGCAATCCGCCGTCTCCTCGCGATCTTCCGCCTCAACCACGACTTTGAGGAGCGTGCGCTTGGCCGGGTCCATCGTCGTTTCCTTGAGCTGGGCGGCGCTCATCTCGCCGAGCCCCTTGAAGCGGCTGGCCTCGATTTTCCCCTTCCCTGTCAGCTCCTTGCTGATCAATTCCTCGCGGTGCTCATTGTCGCGCGCATAGACGGTCTTCGCGCCCTGCGTCAGCTTGTAAAGCGGCGGCTGCGCGAGATAGAGGTGGCCGTTCTCGATGAGCCGCGGCATCTGCCGATAGAAGAAGGTGATGAGCAGCGACGCGATATGCGCGCCGTCGACATCGGCGTCGGTCATCACGATCACTTTCTCGTAACGCAGATCCTCGTCGCGGTAATGCGCGCCCAATCCGCAGCCGAGCGCCTGCGTCAGATCGGCGAGCTGCTGATTGGCGAGGAGCTTGTCCTTCGTCGCCGAAGCGACGTTGAGGATCTTACCGCGCAACGGCAAAATGGCCTGCGTCGCGCGATTGCGCGCCTCCTTCGCCGAGCCGCCGGCGGAGTCGCCTTCGACGATGAACAGCTCCGACCCCTGCGCCGAATTATTGGTGCAATCGACGAGCTTGCCAGGCAGCCGCAGCTTGCGGGTCGCCGTCTTGCGGGCGATGTCCTTTTCGGCGCGGCGACGCTGGCGCTCCTCGGCGCGCTCGACGGCGAAATCCAGGAGCTTGTTGGCCTGCGACGGCGCGCCGGCCAGCCAATGGTCGAAGGCGTCGCGCACCGCGCCCTCGACGATGCGCGCCGCCTCGACGCTCATCAGTCGGCTCTTGTTCTGGCCCTGAAACTCCGGCTCGCGCATGAAGACGGAGATCATCGCGGCCGACTGGCCCATGAGATCGTCGGCGGCGATGTCCTTGGCGCGCTTCGCCTGCCCGACGCGTTCGGCGTGATCCTTCAGCGCCTTCAAGAGCGCGGCGCGAAATCCCGCCTCATGCGTGCCGCCGTCCGGCGTCGGAATCGTATTGCAGTAGGAGTGGACGAACCCATCGTCCTCGGCGAGCCAGGAGACCGCCCATTCGAGCGAACCATGGCCGCCGTCGCGCGTGATCTTGCCGACGAAGGGCTGATCGGTGACGAACTCCTTGCCGTGAATCTCGCGCGCCAGATAATCCTTCAGCCCGCCCGGAAACCGCAGCACCGCCTCATGCGGCGTGTCGGCGCCGGGCTCGATCAACGCCGGATCGCAGCGCCAGCGGATTTCGACGCCGCCGAACAGATAGGCTTTGGAGCGCGACATCCGGAACAGCCGCGCCGGTTTCCAATGCGCGTTGGCGCCGAAAATCTGCGCATCTGGCTTGAAGCGCACCTTGGTGCCGCGTCGGTTGGCGATGCGCCCGAGCGGTTTGAGCTTGCCGAGCGGCTCGCCGCGCGAAAACTCCTGGCGGTAGAGTTCGCCGCCGGTCGCGACCTCGACGTCGAGCTTCTCCGACAGGGCGTTGACCACGGAAACGCCGACGCCATGCAGGCCGCCGGAGGTCTGATAGGCGCCGCTGTCGAATTTGCCGCCGGCGTGAAGCGTCGTCATCACCACTTCCAACGCCGATTTCTTTGGGAATTTCGGATGCGGATCGACCGGAATGCCGCGGCCGTTGTCGATCACGGTCAGCCAGCCGTCAGGCTCCAACGTCACCTCGATGAAGGTGGCGTGCCCCGCCACAGCCTCGTCCATGGCGTTGTCCAGCACCTCGGCGAAGAGGTGATGCATCGCTGCTTCGTCGGTGCCGCCGATATACATGCCCGGACGCCGGCGGACGGGCTCGAGACCCTCCAGCACTTCGATCGAGGCGGCCGAATATTCGGCCGGCGCGCGCTTTGCGGACGGTTTCGCTGCAGGCGCCTTGCGCGGCGCGCCGCTGAACAGATCGGGTTTCGAAGCCATGGACGATATTAGCGCGATTCGGGACTGGGCGGGTCGGTCGGGCGCCGCCCCCTTCACATGGCCGACACAGGCGCTTCCCAAAAAGGCGGACGCCGCTTTGGCTTGTCGCACACGCGACGCTGGGGCAAGCTCGGGCCCGGCTAAATACGCACGTAAGGATTTTCGCTCAACCGAAAAATTTGGAGCAATCCATGGCGCAAGAGAAAGATTTGGCGGCGTACGAGGTCGTCCCGCCCGCGAGCGAGGGCTTCACGCCCGCGTTCTTCGTCGAAAGCACGGCCCCCGACAACATCGACGACAAGCAAAGCGCGCCGCAGACTCCCGACAATTGCCGCCCTTCGGACATCGACAAGATCGTCGAGGCGTTGACCAAACAGGAGAAGCCTAAACTCCTGATCACCGTGCATGGCTTCAATACGCCGCGCAAGAAGGTTCTCGACACATTCAAGGAATCGTTCATCGCCTTGAACGCAGACGACGCTCTCAAAAACCAGGGACTCGTCTGCGTCGGATACCGCTGGCCGTCGGAAGCGATGGGAACCCCCTGGCGGAGCGGATTGAGCGCCGCGCCCTGGTTTCTCGTCGGCATTCTCTTCGTGTCGCTCGCCGCCGTCTATCTGGTGAATTTCTATTTCGAGATCTGCGACTGGCCGAAATTCGCGGGCGTCATCGCAACGGCCGTGACCGCCACGATGGCCGTGATTCCCCTCACCCTATTCGGCCTGCGGCTCATCGTCTATTTTCGCGACGGCTTTCGCGCGGCGAATTACGGCGTGCCGGACCTCGTCAATCTGATCCGCGACATCGACGACAGGCTGCCCGAACGGCCGACCGACAATCCCGACGATCTTGCCGGACGGGTCGATCTTTCCTTCATCGGCCACAGCATGGGGGGATTCGTCGTCACGAACGCGGTGCGCATTCTGTCGGACGTCTTTTCGCCCCTGGCGATCGCCGCCATGCGAGACGTGGAGGCTGTGGGAAGCGAAGAAGAGCGCCGCCAGCGTGAGCTCAGATCGAAGATCGGCAAGAATTTTCTCTTGCGCCGCCTCGTGCTGGTTTCCCCCGACATTCCAGCGGAGGTGCTGTTGTCCGGACGCGGCAACGTGCTCCAATCATCCCTGAAGCGCTTTCAGGACGCCCATCTGTTCTCCAATGAAGGCGACGAAGTCCTGCGCAACATTTCGACGACGGCGAATTTCTTTTCGCTGCCAACGATGAGCCGCAGGTTCGGCTATCGTCTCGGCAATGTCGGCGCGCTCACGGAGTGGGGACTGTCCGAAGATCTGACGCTCGGCAATCTGCGCGTCGGCGCCCATACGCTCGAGACGCTCTATGCGGAGCTTGACGCCGCGCAGTCGGAAGAATCCTTTGCCCAACGGCTGACCTATTTCGATTGCACCGACGCCATCGACGCCGAAGGACATGGCGTGGTGACGAACGCCGCGCGCAACGCGCCGCCGAACTTGACCTGGCTTGGACATCTGCGCCTGCTCTGGGCGTATGTCAGAGGCGAGGTCGACGTTCACTCCGGCTATTTCCTGAAGCCGAGCCTCGTGCGCGAGCTGATCTATCGCTTCGCCGCCATCGGCTATGGCGACTCCGAAAGACTTTACGGCGGCTTGGCGAACCTGAGCGAACTGTGCAAGAGCCGCCAGATCAAGGCGTTGAAGCCGGGCCGAGACAGCGTCGCCGCCGCGCGCACGGCGGACGCGGCGAAAGCGGCCGCGTCGCCATGATCGGCCTGATCATCGCGCTCTTGAGCGTGCTGCTGCCGCTGGCGCATCTGGCGCTGAGCAAAGTCCCCAGGACTCGCGCGCGCGTCGTCCGCCTGCTGCTGCTGTACGCGCTCGTTCTCGATGTCGGAGTCATCGGCCTGCCGCTCGGCTTTGTCCCGCATGTCTTCTTCCCCGATGAGACGGCGCGCAGCATCGGCTGGGCGCCGGGAAGCCCGTTCCAATTCGAGGTCGGGATTCACGACGGCGCCTGGGGCGCGCTCGGCTTTCTCTGCATCTGGATCCGCGGATCGTTCTGGCTCGCCACGGGGCTTGGATGGTCATTGTTCATGCTCGGCGCGACCTATGGCCACGTCCTGCAGACGCTTCGCGCGGGCGATTATGCGCCATATAATTTTTTGACGATTTTCTCCGACGGCTTTATCGCCGTCTGGCTGCTCCTGCTTCTCTTTCTCTGGCGTCGCTGCGACGCCAAGGCGGATGAATTGAGCTAGGAGTCGCGCGAAGCTGAGATACGGCGATCGAACTGAGCCTGAGGTTGAAAATGGAAACGAAGGTCGACGACATCGCCGAGCGCATCTATCGATTTTCGACTTTCGTGCCGGAGATCGCTGCGCCCGCAGGGTTCACCTTCAATCAGTTCCTCATCGACGCGGACGAGCCGCTGCTCTTTCATTGCGGACCGCGTTCGCTGTTTCCGCTCGTCTCCAGGGCCGTGGGCGCGATCATGCCGATCGAACGGCTGCGCTGGATTTCCTTCGGCCATGTCGAAGCCGATGAATGCGGCGCGATGAATCTGTGGCTCGCCGCAGCGCCGCAGGCACAGGTGGTTCATGGCCAAACCGCCTGCATGGTGTCGCTCAACGATCTCACCGACCGGCCGCCGCGCGCGCTCGCCGACGGCGAGACCATGGATCTCGGCGGAAAGCGCGTGCGCTACATCGACACGCCGCATGTGCCGCATGCGTGGGAGTCGGGGCTGATCTACGAGGAGACGACGCGCACGCTCTTTTGCGGCGATCTTTTCACGCAAATCGGTCAGGGACCGGCCGTCGCGCGGGAGAGCGTCCTCGAAGCGGCGATTGCCGCGGAGAACGCCTTTCAGGCCACGTCGCTGACGCCGGCGACCGGCCCGACCATTCGCATGCTCGCCGCGCTGGAGCCACGCCGCCTCGCCATGATGCATGGTTCGAGTTTCGACGGCGACTGCGCCGACCTGCTTTTGCAGCTCGCCGACTATTATGACGCGGCGCTTGCGGCGAAGAGCGTCGCTTCACAATAGTTCGCGAGCTGGGCCGTTCTCTAGTGCCGTAGCCGTCATGGCCGGGCCTGTCCCGGCCATCCACGCATCGACATTGCATGCGTCTCGCCGCCATTGCGTCGCGTTACGGCTGCGCCGCACCTTTACGATCGACGTCCCAAAAATCGGGGACAATGCTCCGCGCAATCCGGCGCGCATCGACGCCATATCGATCCTGCGGTAAGACATTCCGGCAACATCCAAGGGAAAAAATGCAACGCTTCTTCGTCGCTGTCGCCGCCTGCCTCCTCCTCTCCATCGCGCCAGCGCACGCCGGCGACAGGCTGCGCATCGCGTTGCAGAAGACCGGCACGCTCGGCTGGGAGCTTGCGGTCGTCAAGGCGTTCGCCCTCGACAAGGCGGCGAAGCTCGACATCGAAGCGATCGAACTTGCCTCGACCGACGCCGGCAAGATCGCCATTCAGGGCGGCGGCGCCGACATCATTCTCTCCGATTGGCTCTGGGTCGCGCGCCAACGCGCGCAAGGCCAGAAGCTGACCTTCTCGCCGCATTCGACGGCGATCGGCGCGGTGATGACCAAGAACCCTGCGATCAGGAGCGTCAGGGACCTCGCCGGCAAGACGATCGGCGTCGCGGGCGGGCCGCTGGACAAGAGCTGGCTGATGCTCAAGGCCTATGCGCTGAAAGACGGCGTCGATCTCGACAAAACGGCCACCGTTCTTTACGGCGCGCCGCCGCTCATCGCCGAAAAGGCGCGCCAGGGCGAAATCGACGCCGCGCTCGAATTCTGGAATTTCGCCGCCGATCTCGAAGCGCAAGGCTTCACGCGCGCCGTCGAACTCGCCGATGTCGAACGGGCGCTCGGCGCCGAGGGCGACGTCGTCGTCACCGGCTATGTCTTCGACGAGGGCTTTGCGGCCAAGAACGGCGACGCGCTCGCGCGCTTCTTCGCCATGAGCCGGAAGGCGAAAGAACTGATCGCCACGTCGGACGAAGCCTGGGCCGCCGCCGCGCAGCGCCTCAGCGGCAAGGACGCGAAGACGCTCGCGACCTATCGCAAGCGCTATGTCGCCGGCGCGCCGAAACGACCGATCGCTCAGGAAGAGGCCGACGCGCGCAGGCTCTACGACACGCTCGCCGCGCTTGGCGGCGAGAAGCTCGTGGGCTCCAGCACAACGCTCGATCCCGGAACCTTCTACAAGGGCGCCGAGGACAAGCCGAATTGATCCGGTTCGTTTCGCTTGCGGCTCTGCTCCTGCTTTGGCGGATCGCCGCCGCGCTCTCCGATCCGCGCCGACTTCCCGGACCTGAGGCTGTCTTCGAGAAAATCTATGAAGAGGCGGCCTCCGGCGCGCTGTTTTCCAATCTCGCGATCACGCTCGCGCGCGTCGTCGCCGCCTTTGCGCTCGCGATGAGCCTCGGAACGGCGATCGGCTATGTCATGGGCCGCAACAAGCTCGTGGACAGGCTGCTCGATCCATGGCTTGTCGTGCTGCTCAATCTGCCGGCGCTCGTCGTCATCGTGCTCGCCTATATCTGGGCGGGCCTCACCGAAGTCGCCGCGGTCGGCGCCGTCGCGCTCAACAAGCTGCCGAACGCCATTGTCGTGGTGCGCGAGGGCGCGCGCGCGCTCGATCCGCATCTTGAGGACATGGCGCATGTCTTCCGCTTTTCCCCCGCCGCGCGCTTCAGGCACCTCGTCTTGCCGCAGCTCGCGCCCTATCTTGCGGCGGCGACGCGCTCCGGCCTGTCGCTTGTGTGGAAGATCGTTCTCGTCGTCGAACTGCTGGGGCGCTCGAACGGCGTCGGCTTCGAGATCAATCTGGCCTTCCAGCTCTTCGACATGAAGCTTCTGCTCGCCTATGCGCTCCCCTTCGTCGCGCTGATGCTCGGCGTTGAAACCCTTCTGGTGCAGCCACTTGAACAACACGTCTCCCGCTGGCGGCGCGGCGTCTCTCGACGTCGCGATCGCGGCTAAGGATTATCATTCCGCCAGCGGACGGCCGCTCCGCACCTTGGAAGGTCTGCGGTTGACGCTGCCTGCCGGAAAGGCTGGCGCGGTCGTCGGGCCCTCCGGCTGCGGCAAGACGACTCTGCTGCGGCTGATCGCCGGCCTCGACGAGGATTTCGCGGGAACGATCGTCCTGCCCGAACACGGAAGGCTCGGCATGGTCTTCCAGGAGCCGCGGCTGCTGCCCTGGCGCAACGTGATCGACAATATCCGCATCGCCGCGCCGCACGCCCATGACGAAGAGATCGGCGCGCTCCTCGACGACCTCGGACTCGCCGAGCACGCGACGCATTTCCCGCGAGAACTTTCGCTCGGCCTCGCCCGGCGCGTGGCGTTGGCGCGCGCCCTCGCCGTCAAGCCGGATCTCCTGCTGCTGGACGAGCCGCTTGTCTCGCTCGACGTCGCCCTCGCACGGGATTTGCGCGAGATGATCGCGCGGCTCATCGACGCGCGTCGCATCACGACGCTGATCGTGACGCATGATCTCGGCGAAGCCATTGCGCTGGGCGACCGGCTGTTCCTGTTGTCGGCGCGTCCCGCCCATGTCGTCGCGACGCTCGATGTGCCGACGCCGCGACGCGCGCTGGAGCAAAGAACGGCGGAAGCGCTCGAGGCGCAGGCGCGAGACGCGCTGTCCGCTGCGCACGCCGGCGCCCAGACTGCGCAGAAGAACTAGTCGCCGCCTATTCGTCGCGCGCGCTTCACCAGGGAATGTCTTCGCCGCGGTAGTCCAGATAGCGGCCCGTATCGGCAAGCGTGAGCGACTCGGCGACCGCGATCACGCCCGCCACGCTGTCGCGCACATCAAGCGGCGCATTCGGACCGCCCATGTCGGTGCGCACCCGGCCGGGAGACATCGCAACGACGACGACGCCCTCCGACTTGAGGTCAGCCGCGAGACATTGCGCGATCTTGTTCAGCCCGGCTTTCGAAGCGCGGTAGGCGACATTGAATGCGCCATCGAGCGACATCGAGCCCAGTCTGCTCGACATCATGACAATGCGCGGATGGGCGCTGCGCTTCGCCAGCGGCAGGAAGGTCTGAACGACGCGCAACGGACCGAGCGTATTGATCGAGAGAAGATCGAGCGCGCCATGGAAATCCATGTCGAGAGAAGATTGCCGCTGCGGGCCGTAAGCGCCGGCGTTGGCGATCAGCACGTCGATTGGATCAGAGATGTGCGCGGCGGCCGCGCTCAGCGCGGCGTGGTCCCGAACGTCGAAATTCAGGATCGTCGCGCGAGGCGCCGCGGCCAGCAGCGCCGCCTCCCCATCCGCGCCGCGCACGCTCGCGGTCACGCGTTCCCCCCGATCCGAAAGCTGCCTCGCGGTTTCCAGTCCGATGCCGCGACTCGCGCCGACGATAAGCCAATGCGACATGTCGCCTTCCCGCGCGCGCTGTCTTTCGGATTCCTTGCCGGTCTTCAATATAGCGTCAGCGCGTCTGCGCACAGACTTGCCCGACGCGATGCGGCAGTGCAGTATTTCATTCTTTCAAGGGGGCCTTTCCATGAACGATATGACCATTCAGGCGGCGCAAACCGCGCCGGAGCCGCGCGATATTGTTTTCACCGGCCGCGACGACGCGTTTCGCGACATTCTGTTCAAAGGCGCGCCTCTGGAAATCGTCACCTTCGGCTTCTACCGCTTCTGGCTCGCGACCAGAATCCGCCAGCATCTGTGGTCGCATACGGTTCTTGACGGCGACGCCTTCGCCTATCTCGGCACGGCGCGCGAATTGCTCATCGGCTTCCTGTTCGCCATCGCGATTCTGGCGCCGATCTATCTCGCCTCCTTCCTGCTCGGCGTCGAAGCCGAACGCGAAATATCGTTCGCCTCATCGCTCATCGGCGTGGCCTTTGTGGCGTTCTGGCAGTTCGCGATCTATCGGGCGCGGCGCTACCGCCTGCATCGCACAGCCTGGCGCGGGCTGCGCTTCAACATGGACGGCTCGGGCGTTTCCTACGCGCTGAACGCGATGGGCTGGGGCGTCCTCATGATCGTCACGCTCGGATTGGCGCTGCCATGGATGCAGGCGGCGCTGGAGCGTTACAAGATGCAACACACATATTACGGCGATCTTCGCGGCGATTTCGTCGCGACCGGCGACGAACTCTTTAAGCAGGGGTGGCTGCTTTGGGTTGGCGCCGCACTCACGGCGACCACTTTTTTCGCGGCTCCAGTCGTCGATCAAGTAACAAGGGAAGCAGGCTGGCTCCTGTTGATCCTGCCGACTTTTGCCGCCGCCATATTCGTATACGCGCGGTTTAAGGCCGTGCAGTGGAAATGGTGGGTCGAGGGCGTGCGCATCGGCGACGTGCGCGCAACGTCGACATTGGAGCGTAACGCGCTGACTGGCAATTATTGGACATTCGTCGGGCTTCTCTTTTCTTCGGGAGTAGCCGCGCTGACCGTCGGGCTCTCTATTGGCCTTATGCCCAAGATTGTCGGAATCATTTTTGGCGTGCTGATCTATCTTGCGCTGATCATGCAGTATTCGATCCTGTGGCGAACCTATTTCGTCCAGAGGGTGTGGCGGATCGTCGTCAATTCGCTGACGATTCATGATCTCCACAGCGCTCAGGAGGTCGTAATGCGGGTCGATGCGTCGTCGCCGACGGCGCTCGGCGAAGGCTTCGCCGACAGTCTCGACGTCGTGGGATTTTGATCGAGGTGGCCGAGACGTTCGAGGCGATCTATTTCGACGGCTTGGTCAACAAGAAGCGCCGCGTGACGCTCATCTTCGGAGACGCGCTGGAGATCTGCGAGGACGGCGGGCTTCTTTCCACCTGGGCCTACGCCGACGTGCGGCGCATCCAGGCGCCGGCGGAGGCGATGCGGCTGCAGGCGATCGGCGCGGCCGAACTGGCCTATCTCGACATCCGTGACGGCGAAGCTCAGCGCGAAGTCGAACGCCGCTGCCCGACGCTTGCGAGCGACGCGGCGCTGCGCGTCGACGGCTCGGCGCTCAAAATCGTCGCCTGGTCGCTCGCCGCAACCGTTTCGATCGTCGGGCTGATCTGGTTCGGCATGCCTTTCGCCGCCGACCGGCTCGCGCCGCTCGTGCCGGTCGCGTGGGAGAAGCGTCTCGGCGAGGCGGCCGAACGGCAGATGCGGCAGATATTCGACGGCAAGAGCTGCGCCTCGCCTATGGGCGACGCCGCGCTGGCGAAGCTTTCTCAACGCCTGCAGCAGGCGTCGGACCTTCGGCTTCCGGCGACCATCGAGGCGATCTCCTCAAAGACGCCAAACGCCTTCGCGCTGCCGGGAGGCAAGGTCTTTCTTCTGTCCGGCCTGCTGGAGAAGGCGCAGTCGCAGGATGAAGTCCTGGGCGTTCTGGCGCATGAGTTCGGCCATCTGCAGCACCGTGATCATCTGCGGCGGGTCATCGCCGATGGCGGGATCGCCTATCTCTTCGGATTGCTCTTTGGCGACGTGACGGGCGGCGGCGCCATCGTCTTCGTCGGCAGGAGTCTGCTCAACGCCGCCAATTCGCGGGAAGCCGAGGCGCAGGCCGACGCCTTCGCCGCGCATGCGCTCGCCCGCCTCGGCCGGCCCGCGAAGCCGCTCGGCGAGTTGCTGCTGCGCGTGACGGGCAAGGAAGCGGACGGCTTCCTCACCATTCTTCACGATCATCCTATGAGCGAAGACAGACTCGCTGCGCTTTCGGCGGCGGACAAGGCCACGGCGGATCCCGTCCTGACCGAGGCGGAATGGCGCGCGCTGCAGAAGATCTGCGACTAGAGCCGGTTCCGAAAAAGTTGACAGACTTTTTCGATGAGAACCTGCTCCAACGTCTTTATTTTGAGCGATTCCTTATCGATCACAGGATTCCATGTGACCGGGAAACGCTTGTCTTATGACTTTCCGCGCCGCTTCGGTGAGAAGGAACCGCTGGGAGAGGGTTGCCGCCCTCTCGTCAGCGGCGAGGGACGGATCGGGAAACCGCGGACCGTTTGACGGGTCGAGCTAGAGT
>NZ_JBFWNB010000004.1:0-113933 GCF_050251305.1 Methylocystis sp.
TGTTCTCGACGTCGACGTCGAATCATGACTACAGGCCGGGCTTCATGACCGCGCTGATGCTGAAGGATTTAAGGCTTGAGCAAGAGGCGGCTGCCCATGCCGGCGCGGCCGCGCCGCTCGGCGCCGCGGCGACGCAGCTCTACGCGCTCCATCAGGCCGCGGGCCAGGGCGACGCCGATTTCTCGAGCATCATCAGGTTCATTCGGGGCGATCGCGCGCGCCCGCCGGGCGAGGACGGCCAATCATGATGCAGAAACAGAGGCGACATAGCGTGCAGGCGCCAACGCGTCTAAAGTTCAGTCGTTATTTTCTTCACGTGTTTGATGGAGGCGATGCATGTCGAATCATTTCACCGGCCTCAGTCTCGGTCCGCCGCTCGGCGATCAGAGATTGGACCTTTGCGATCTCTACGCCTTCCAGTCTCCGACCGACCCGTCTCGGACGGCGATCATCCTGAACGCCAATCCCTCCTGCGACGAGTTTCACCCTGACGCGATCTATCGCCTCAATATCGATAACGACGGCGATTGCCTGACCGACATCGCCATCAGCTATGTGTTCTCGCCCAAGAAGGACGGCAGGCAGACGTTCGACGTGTTTCTGGCGCGCGGCGCGGAATCGCGCTCGCCTGAGCCTGTCGGCGAGAAGGTTGTCTCCGGCGCCGAGGTTTCCTTCGGCGACGCGCCGAACATCGTGAAGTCGGGCGACTTCACCTTCTTTGCCGGCGTTCGCAGCGACGCGTTCTTTTTCGACTTTGACGGCATTCTCGCCCTGTACGATACGTCGGGCGGCAGAAATTTCACCGCGCCGCATCTCGGCGGCAAATCTCCCTGGACGGGAAAGGATTCGAACACGGAGGCTAATATTCTTTCGACGGTCGTCGAGATGCCGACGAGCGTCCTTGGCGGCAATCCAGGCCTTCGGATCTGGGGACGCTGCAGCGTGCGCCGCGACGGCAAGCTCGTTCACGCCGATCGCGCCGGCCACCCGTCGGTCAGCAGCTTCTTCAACACCGACGATACGAAGGAGGAATATAACGCCAGCGAGCCCGTGAACGACCGCACGCGCTGGCTCGAACAGTTCATCCATCTGATGGGCCATACCGGCGACTACGCCAGGGACGAGGCGATTGCGGCGATCGACGCGCATGGCATCCTGCCGGATATGCTGAGCTTCGATCCAACCAGGCCCGCCGGCTATCCGAATGGCCGCACCTTCGCCGACGATGTCATCAATTTTAGGCTGTCCTTTCTCTCGAAGGGCGACATCCCGCCGGATGGGCTCGAGCCGCACGCCGACACTTTGAAACAGTTTCCCTACCTCGGGACGCCGCATCCAAAGTAGTGGGCAAAAAAATACGGGCGCGCCGGCGGCGCGCCCGTTTTGCGTCCATTGCGCCGTCGCAGATTACCGATGCGCGCGGCCTTTTTTCGGCTTGGCCGAGGTCTGCGGGGGCGGGGGCGGCGGCGTCACCGGCATATATTGCAGGCTGACATTGCCGATGCCGGCCGAAAGATTGGCGCCGGTGCCCAGGGAGACCGAGAGCGGCTGCAGGGAAATGGTCTTGTTCGAGCCGCCGACGAGGAGCGCGCCGCCGGCGCCGGCTCCGACCGCAAGCGATCCTTCGGCGCCGACGTAATCTCCCGCCAATGCGCCCGGTTCGATGCTGTTCGTGGCCGCAAGCACCTTCCAGATGAGCTGGCCAGGACCGCTGATTCCGATATTGGCGCCGACGTTCGTCAGTCTGCCGATGTAATGCTGGGGCGGGTTGCCTTTGGTGTCCGTGTAGACGCAATCGAGCGCCTGATTTTCTATGATGATCATGCCGACGCCGCCAGAGACATGGCAAAGAAGGGTGCCGACTTGCACGGATTGAGCCATGGCGGCGCTGGACGAAAGCGCGCAAAAGGATAGCGCGCAAATCGTACGCCGAAGCGAAGAATGAACCATTATCGAACTCCATGGATGGCTGCGGAACTTAAGCCGCGCAGCGGAACTCTAATGGCGAAACAAGCAAAAAGTAACCCCGTGGAGAAGCCTTAGGCGCGCGCCGGATGATCGGCGCACAACCGGTTTGCAGTCGGCTGCAACCGCAATTTCGAAGAAATCCAAGCATCGCCTCCAAGCATCGGGTTCAAGATCGGGTTCAAGCGTCGCGTCAATGCCTCGCGTCATTGCGTCGGGGCGGGGTGCGAAGCGCCGAGCGGGACTCGGCGCAACAGCCAGGCGAGCGGGATGATGATCGCTGCAATGACGGTGAGCGCGTAGAAGACGTCGATATAGGCCAGAATGGAGGCCTGCGTCTGGATCTGCCGGCCAACCCAAGCCAGAGCCAGCCGCCGCGCTTCCGACGCCGTTCCGCCGAGCGAAGAAAAATATTCGGTGGCGCGGCGCAACGCCTCCTGAAACTCGATATTGGAGGGAATGGCGTGTTCCGCTAGGCGGCTCAAGTGGAACTGCTCACGTCGCGCGAGGATGTTCTGGGCGAGCGAAACGCCGATTGAACCGCCGACATTGCGCGCGACATTGATGAGCGCGGACGCCTGATCCGTCTTGCTTGGCGGAAGCCCGTGGTAGGACGCCGTCGTGACAGGGATGAAGATGAGCGGCAGGCCGACGCCAATAAAGATCCGCGCGCTGGCGAAATACCAGAAGCCGACGTCGCTGTAGAGCTGCGTAAGATAATAGGTTGACGCGGCGACGACCGCCGCCCCCGTCATGATGAGATATTTCGGCTGCGTCATGCTCGACAGCCGCCCCACGACGATCATCATTGCCATGGTGACCAGGCCTCCGGGGGACAGCACCAGCCCGGCGAGCATCGCTGAATAGCCGAAAGAGAGCTGCAAAAGCTGCGGCAGGATCTGCGTCGTCGCGATGAGGACTGCGCCCACCGCCATCATCACCAGAAAACAGGCGCCGAACTGCCGTGTTGCGATCATTCGGAGATCAACCACGGGATTCTTGCGCGTGATCTCCCATGGGATCATCAGCGCAAAGGCGGCTGCCGTGACGCAGGCGAACGCGATGATGAAGTTGGACCCAAACCAGTCGTCGCGCTGACCACGATCAAGCACGACTTCAAGCGAACCGAGGAAGGCGGAAACGAGAAAAAATCCGACGAAATCGAAGCGCGGTGCCGATGGCTTGTTCGTCGGTTCGTTCAGCACCACGGCGACCATCGCAATCGACGCCAGCCCGATTGGTCCATTGATCAAGAAGCACCAGTGCCAGGAATAATTGTCCGAGAGCCAGCCCCCGAGCGTCGGACCGACGACCGGCGCCACCACCACCGCAATGCCAAAAAGCGCGAACCCCTGCCCACGTTTCTCGGGCGGAAAGGCGTCAGCCAGAATCGACTGCGACACGGGCACCATGCCGCCGCCTCCGAGACCCTGCAGGATTCGAAAGAAGAGCAGTGAGCGGATGTCCCAGGCGAAGCCGCACAAGATTGAGCTGACGGTAAAGAGCGCTAGACAGATGAGGAAAAACGACTTCCGGCCGAGCGCCTTCGCCAGATGGCTGCTCGCCGTCAGGATCACCGCATTCGAGATGAGATAGGTCGTCACCACCCAGGCCGCTTCGTCGGGAGACACGGCCATTCCGCCGGCGATGTAAGGCAGGGCGACGTTGGCGATCGTCGTGTCCAGCACTTCCATAAAGGTCGCAACAGAGACGACGACGGCGATCAACCAGGGATTTGGAGAATCCGACGCCTTCATCGAAGTCGAGGCGCCGCCGAAGTCGCCTGCGACGCTCACAACAGCCGTCTCAGCCGTTCGTAAATGGAGAGCCGGGGGTCGACGCGAACGCTCGGGACGACCGACATCCCAGGGCCGAGCGCGACGTCGGAAGGCAAATTGCCGATCGAGATTTTCACCGGCACCCTTTGAACGATCTTGACGTAGTTGCCTGTCGCGTTTTCCGCCGGCAACAGAGAGAACGCCGTGCCGGATCCCGGCTGAATGCTCACGACGCGGCCTCCAAGCTCTCGCTCGGGATAAGCGTCGATGCGGATTTGCGCGGGCTGGCCGGGCCGCATGTCATCGAGCTGCGTCTCCTTGAAGTTCGCGGTCACCCAGATATCGTCGGGAACGAACATCGCAAGGCTTGCGCCGACCTGCGCAAGCTGACCGACGGCCGCCGTCAGTCGGACAATGCGGCCTGGCTCGGCGGCCGTCACCGTCGTATAGGAGAGGTTGAGGCGCGCCGCGTTGACTTGCGCCTTGGCTTGGGCGACCTGGGCTTCGGCGCTCTTGCGCTGCGCCTCCAGCGACTCGACTTGCACGCGCGCCGCCTCGAGCGTATCGCCGGCGCCTTGGCGCCGCGCCTGCTCCTGCACGAGTTCAGATGAGGTTTGCTGCTGGCGCTGCAGGGTCCCGGTGCCGCGTTTGACCAGCGTGCGAGATCTTGTCGCTTCCTGCTGCGCAAAGCGGAGCGCCGCCTGTGACTGCGCCACTTGCGCTTCCGACGCCTCGATCTGCGCGCGTTGCGCGGAGATCTGCGCGTCGACGTGTGTCACTGTGGCTTGCGCCGCGGAAAGTTGAGCCTCAGCCTCTTCGAGAGCGATCCGATAGTCGCGCGGATCGATGCGCACAATGACGTCGCCGGGGGAGACATGCTCATTGTCCGTGACGTCGACGGCGGTGATGTAGCCGGACACTTTCGGAGAAACTGAAAATTGACGCGCGTCCAGAAACGCGTCGTCAGTCGTCTCGAACCGCGACGCATAATCCCAGTAAACATAGGCGCTGAGCGCGAGAAGAATCAGAAACGCCGCGCCTGCGGACGCAACGATCGGATGGCCTCTAACGAGACTGGACGATGGAGCTGCGCTCAATGGTTGACGCTCAAGGTCTCCTCCCGTGCGGCCCAGCGGCTCGGCCCTGTTCGTCTCCGTCATTGTGCAACTCCGCTCTGCCATACGTGTCGAAGCGGCGCCGCGCCGGCCCCTGAGCTACACTCGGCCAATCAGCGCCATCACCAGGACAATGGCGAAAATCGCGCCGATGATCCCACCCGGCGCATAGCCCCAATCGGCGCTATAGGGCCACGTCGGCAGCGCGCCGATCAGCAACATCAAGAGGATGATGACAAGAACGATTGAGAGCATGGTTGAACTCCCCTTGGTCGGCGCCATTGCGCCTTGAAGGCGGAACTCTCCTGCTGGGCTTTAAGTTCCTTGTCGCGCTCCAGTCGATGCCGGAATCGGCTTATTGCTTTCGACCGCGTCGCGCCTATCTGAGAAATATAGGCGGCCGCTCGGGCGGCGGCCAGTTTCGGAACGGCTCGCGACCTCGGATGTAAAGGCGCGAGCCGTTTTCTTGCGGGCTCTCTTGTTTTTTACCGAAGCGGCGCTCCTTCTGCGGGCGCGATGTTCAGACGCGGGTCGTCTTTCGGGTCGTAATAGTCGATCTTAAAGGGGCCGACCGCGTTGATCTGGAGAATGGAACTCTCGTCGGCGAAGGCATAATGGAGGACGCCCGCCGGCATCGAAATGAAACTCCCCGCCGGCAGCTTTTCGACGCTGGCGCGATCGGCCGCTTGCCCTCTACCGAAACTGAACGCGCCGGAGATGATCGTGATGAGCTCCGCTTTGGGATGCGTGTGCGGCGGGATTCGATAGCCTTTCGGCGCCTTGATCCGCACGACGAACTCGCCTTCTTTCGTCGGATCTCCGTACAGAACGCCCATCTCGGCGCCGCCCGGCAGCGAACTGGGCGCGGGCTCCCATTTGATGTCCTGGGGAAGAAAGACGTGGTGCGTCTCGACGTCTCCGCCAAACGCCGCTCCGCCCAGAGCCGCTCCGCCCAAGGCGAGAACGCCGCCGATGAGAATTGCAATCTTCGGTTTCATGAGTCACTCCAATCGCCGCAGATCGCGCCAGCTGCCTGGGCGCGCCTTCAGGGCCGGAGATATAGTGCGGGCGCGGCTGCGCTCACCCCCTGACAGACTCGAAAAATTGCGAGATTGGGGCCGCCCGCCATGGTGTCGACGCGCGCTAGCCCCACCAGAAGATTGCGGCGACGATGACGTAAAGGCCGACAAGCGCGGCGCCGTCGACCATGTCCGCTTTGCCGTCGACAGTCACGACCGTGACCACCAGCACCGAAAGAAACAGGGCCGCCGCGAGAATGGGCGGTATCGCGAGCGTGAAGGGCGCCGCGCCGCCCATCGCAAAGCTGACGAGCACGAGAATCGGAATAAGCGCGACCGCGACTTGAAGCGCTGAATTGAGAATGACGCTGACCGCCAGATCCGCCTTGCCCTGCGCGGCGAGCCGAACCCCAACGACATTTTCGACGGCGTTGCCAGCGATGGCGACGACGACGAGGCCGGAAAAGGCTTCGCTGATGCCCAGCATCTTGATCGCCGGTCCGAGCGCTTCGACAAACCAGTCCGAGATGAAGGCGGCGGCGCCGCCGCAGGCCGCCAGAACGCCGATCGCGACGCCGAGCGGCCAGGCGTGCAAGCGGGCGTGCGTCTCAGGCGGCAGCGCGCGCTGCCCCTGACGAAGCATCGTATGGGTGAGCACAACGAAGACGAAAAGAAGAACGACGGCACAGACGACGGCGAGCTCCTGCTCATGCGCGCCGCTTGGCAGGTGCAGTTCCTGCGCAAGCGTCGGCAGCACCAGCGCCGAAACGGCCAGCAGGAGCAGCGTCGCAATCATCCGCGGCGTCTGATTTTCGAAGTGAAGCACGCCGAATCGCCAGCCGCCGGCTATGAAGGCGAGCCCCAGGACGAAGAGCGCGTTCGACAGAATGGAGCCGATCAGCGAGGCCTGCACGACGGTCAACAGGCCGGCGCGCAGCGCGAAGATGCAGACGAACAGCTCCGGGAGATTGCCGACCGCCGACTGCACAATGCCCGTCGTCGCCGCCGACAAATGGTTGCCGAGCTGGTCGGTGGCTTCGCCAATGACATGCGCGACGCTGGCCAGCGCCAAAGCCGAAGCGACGAAGTTGAAGATCGGGTCAGTTTCTGCGAAATGCAACGCGGCGGCGACGCCGACAAGTCCTGCCGCTGGAGCCATCGTCGCGAGGACTTTGCCGTTGGCCGCCGCGTTCATTTGTTTTTCCTCGTTTCGGGCGACGCGCGCCACAGGTCGATCAACGCGCTATCAGAATGTTGGGAGCGTCGTTTAGCGGGAGGGATCTGCGCTGGCCAGAGCGGTCAATCGGTTGTTCTCGTCCCTCGACCGAGATGCGTCTCCAAGTCGACGATGCGTCTTGTCGTCTGCAAAACCGTATCGGGGTTGAGACTGATCGAGTCGATTCCCAGGCGCACGAGGAATTCAGCGATCTCGGGATAATCCGATGGCGCCTGGCCGCAGATGCCGCAGTGGCGTCCATTGCGCTTCGCGCCCTCTATCGCCAAGCGAATGATCTCCTTGACGCCGTCGTCGCGTTCGTCGAAGTCGAAGGCGACGATTTCCGAGTCGCGGTCGACGCCAAGCGTCAGCTGCGTCAGATCGTTCGATCCGATCGAGAAGCCATCGAAATGCTTGGCGAATTGATCGATCAGCATGACATTGTTCGGGATCTCGCACATCACATAGATCTCGAGTCCATTCTTGCCGCGTTCGAGGCCAAGCTCGCGCATCAGCGCAATGACCTTCTCCGCTTCTTCGATGCGGCGGCAGAAAGGAATCATCAATCTGACGTTCGTCAGGCCCATCTCGTCGCGCACGCGGTTCATCGCTGCGCATTCGAGCGCGAAACCTTCCCGATAGGCGGGGTGCGCATAGCGCGACGCGCCGCGAAAGCCGATCATCGGATTGGCTTCCGGCGTTTCGAAAACCTCTCCGCCGAGCAATGACGCATATTCATTGCTCTTGAAGTCGGACATGCGCACCACGACAGGCTTCGGATAGAAGGCCGCGGCGATCGTGCCGACGCCCTCGGACAGGCGCTTCACGAAGAACTCGCTCGGGCTTTCGTAATTGGCCGTCAGTCTCTCGATTTCGGCGCGTTCGCGCGCTCCGAGCCGCTCGGGATGAATGAGCGCCATCGGATGCGCCTTGATCGAGTCCGCGATGATGAACTCCATGCGCGCAAGTCCGACGCCGTCATTGGGCACGGCCGCAAGGCCGAAGGCGATATCGGGGTTGCCGACGTTCATCATGATGTGCGTGGCCGGCTTCGCCAGAGTCTTGAGGTCGACTTTCTCGACGTCGAAGTCGATCGGGCCGTCGTAGACTTTTCCGACGTCGCCCTCGGCGCAACTCACCGAAATCAGGTCGCCGGTGCGGATGAGGCGCGTCGCCGCATCGGTGCCGACGATTGCGGGAATGCCAAGTTCGCGCGCGACGATCGCCGCATGACATGTCCGGCCGCCGCGGTTCGTCACGATGGCCGCCGCCGATTTCATCACCGTCCCCCAATCGGGCGACGTCGTGTCGGCGACGAGGATCTCTCCCGGAACGAAGGTCGAGAGCTCGCTGGCGCGCTCGATCACGCGCGCCTTGCCGCTCGCGATCTTTGCGCCGACCGCGCGTCCTTCGATTTTCAGCGCCCCATGCGTCTTGACCTTGTAAATTTCGGCGACGTTCCGGTCGCGGCGCGACGCCACGGTTTCCGGGCGGGCCTGCACGATGTAGAGTTTGCCGTCGAGGCCGACCTTGGCCCACTCGATATCCATGGGGCGGTGCGCGCCCGCCATGGCGCTATAATGGTCTTCGATCTGGATCGCCTGGCCGGCGAGCTGCAGCGCCTCTTCGTCGGAAATGCAGAACTTTTCTCTTTCCTTGGCGTCCGTGGGAATATTGCGCGTCGTCGCTCGGCCCCGATCCGAAAAAATCATCCTGATTTTTTTGGGCCCGAGCGCGCGCTTCAGCACGGCGCGCTTGCCCTGCCGATACGTCGGCTTGAAGACGTAAAATTCATCGGGATCGACGGCCCCTTGCACGACGTTTTCGCCAAGGCCGTAGGCGCCCGTGATGAACACCACGTCTTCGAATCCGCTTTCGGTGTCGATCGTGAAGACGACGCCCGAGGCCGCCACGTCCGAACGCACCATTTTCATCACGCAGGCGGAAAGGAACACTTTGAAGTGATCGAAGCCGTTGTCGATTCGATAGCGGATGGCGCGGTCCGTGAACAGGCTGGCGAAGCAGTGGCGGACGGCGTCGAGGACGGCGGAGGCGCCGCGCACATTGAGATAGGTATCGTGCTGGCCGGCGAAACTCGCGTTGGGCAAATCTTCGGCCGTCGCCGAAGACCGCACGGCGACCGTCAGGTCGTCGCCGTATTCCGCTGTGAGGCGCGCGAGGGCGGTTCGAATCTCGGCTTCGAGATCGGCGGGCAGTTGCGCGCCATAGACGATGTCGCGCGCCCGCGCGGCGCGCTTGGCGAGATCGTCGATGTCAGACGGGTCCAGCCCCTCGAGCGCTTCTTTGAGCGCGGTCCAGGCGCCCGCCTGGTCGATCGTGTAGCGATAGGCGTCCGCGGTGACGGCGAAGCCATTGGGCACGAGGATGCCCTTCGCCGTCAGCTCCTGATACATCTCGCCAAGCGAGGCGTTCTTGCCGCCCACAAGCGGCACGTCGGCGATGCCGACCTCGCTGAAAAACCGAATGAACTGACCGGAGGCCGGATCTGCAGGCTTTGCGTCACGGGAAATGCTTGGATTGGCCGATTCATTCATGACGAGCTCTTCTGTTGGGAAGTCATGGTGCGGGGTCCTTACGGCGATTGGGCTACAATTATTGCGAAGGCGCGGCGCCAATCGCCTTTGCACAGAATTTGTTTTGGCCCGTGTACATTTTTGGTCGCTTCGGCGACCATGTTAGCTTAACCATGGAGTCGAGGAGGCCGCTTTATCCTGGGAAAGGCGCTGATCCCGCAGTTCACGGCTGAAGCTTGGCGTGGCGGTCGAGATTTAGCCGGATTCTTGACCATAATGGGAATCCGACTGGACGGCTGGCCCAATCCAGCTCGTGCGATGGCGGGAGACGCAAATGGATTCGCTGGATCTGGATCAGGTGATGGACGAAATCATCCCGAGAGGGGACAACAGGCCGCCGGCGCCTCCGCCGGCGATGAACTTTCCGCCCCGTCAGCGGCCGCGCGCCAATGACGACGCTACGGCGGCGCTGGACCTTGTGTCCCAGGCGGCCGCAGCGATAAAGGAGCTCGAAAAGCAGTCCGCTCAGGCGGTTGCGCGCGCGCATAGCGCCGCGAACGCGGTGAGGGAGAAGCTCGAGCGCGCTGAAGACCGCGGCGATCGCGCCGAAGCCAGCCTGCAGAAATCGGAGGCCGAGGCCGCCGAGCTCTCGGCGGCCCTGGTTCAGACCCGGAAAGACCTTGAGGCGCTGCAGTCGCAGCTCGCTGCAAAACACGCTGAGTTCCTGGCCATGGAGCAGCGCGCGGTCGCGGCGGAGAAGCGCGGCGCCGAGGCGGAAGCCTCCGTTCAGCGGATCGTCGATGCGATTCGCACGCAGCTTCCGGTCAAGGTCGCCGAACAACAGGCCAAGCCGGCCGCCTGAGCCTCGAACGCGGGCGCGGAGAGTCGCGCGCGACTCGGCTGATCGCCTTTTCGAGAGGCGGACGCATATGCTTTGTACCGGCGCGAGGAGCGCCGGGGCGTCTTTGGCGCAACCGTCGTCCGGTGAGCCGTGTCCCACGACGCGCTCGGACGGCCGTTGGCCTTCCCGCCAGATATTCAATCTAAACGTGCGCCATTGCATTCGCTAACGTGATCCGTGTCCGTCGCCCGCGGCGCCGTCCGGATGGAAAGCCTGTGCGCAGGCGGCGGCGCGATTAGCCTCCATGTCCGAAAGCCAGCGCGACGCGATCGCCACCCCGCTCAGCACGTAGCTCAAGGGGCAGGCCGCCAGCATCAGCAGGCCGGCGAGCCGCTGATCCGCCAGGGCTGTTTCGGAGGACGCGGACACGCCCGGCGCGCTTGGGTCGAGGATGCGGGGCGCGAATACGAGCAGGACGCCGAGGAGGCAGGCGAGCTTGCCGGTGATCGCCAGCGCGGCGACCCCGCGCCACCGACCCGCGCCGGGATCGCCGAGTATCGCGAGCCAGAAGAGCAGCGCAACCGCCAGCAGCGCCGCATGCATCGAAAAATGTGCGGCGGGACGCGCCTCCAAATAGCCCGAGAGACCAGGCGCATGCCACGCATAGAGGAGCGCGATCTGCGCCGTGGCGACAACCGCCAGGGCGCCGCCGGCGGCCAGCTTCGGCGCTGGCGCAAATCGCGTCCACAGGACGGCCAGAAACGGCGCGACGGCGCTCATCAGCAAAATATGGCTGGCCATATGCGATGCGCGGGGACCCAAGCCCGGGCCTGCGAAAACCACGAGTCCCACCGCACAGCCGACGAGGAGCGCGATCAGCGCCTCTGATTGCGAAACCGAAGCGCCTTTCGTCGGCGCTGCGCTGTTATCGATCGGCGTCGCCCGCATAAGAACTATATCGGCCGCGGCCGTCCACAATCCAGCATTCGCGGTTTGTTATCGAAAGGAAGCGCCCTTTCAGGAGGAACCTCGCCCCCATCCCGGCGTTTAAGCCTCACCGCAGGGATCAGATCATGGATTTTCAACTGGACGCAGGCTGGGAGAGGCTTCAGAACATCTGGCAGGGGTTTATCGCGTTCTTGCCGAATCTGGCGTTCGGACTCTTCGTCTATTTCGTCTTTTTCCTGATCGCCTTGGGCGTTGGACGCGGGATCGCAAGGGTTGCGACGCGTTCCGGACAGCCGCGACACATCGTCAAGATCTTCTCGAGGCTCGGTCGCGGCGCGGTCAATCTCATCGGCGCGATCATCGCATTGTCCGTCGTTTTGCCCTCGCTCGACGCCGCTTCGGTGTTCGGCGCGCTTGGCGTTGGCAGCGTCGCCGTCGGTTTCGCGGCGAAGGACATCTTTCAGAATCTGCTCGCCGGCATTCTGCTGCTGGTGACGCGTCCCTTCCATATCGGCGACCAGATCGTCAGCGGCGCGCATGAGGGGACGGTCGAAGACATTCAGATCCGCGCGACTCTGCTGCGCACCTATGACAGTCGCCGCGTCGTGATTCCGAACAGCGAGCTCTATACGAACCGGGTCGTGGTCAACACCGCCTATAACGCGCGCCGCATTCACCTGATGATCACGATCGGGGTCAGCGATGACGTCGCCAAAGCCAGCGCGATCATTCTCGAGGAAATCGCGAAAATCGAGCGCGTGCTGCATGAACCGTGGCCGGCTGTGCTGTTTCAGAGCCTTGGCGATTTCGGCGTCAATCTCGAAGTGCGGTACTGGATACAGCCGACGATCATGCGCGAGGTCGTCGAATCGACAGATGAAGTCTATCGCGCGATCGCGCCCGCTCTCACCGCGGCCGGCGTGGATATGCCCTTCCCGACCTATCAGATCCTGTTCCACGATCAGACGGAGGAAACGGACGGCGAGCGCGGACGGCAGCGGGAAGGCTGGCCAGCGCCCAAAGAACGTCCGGCGCCGCGCAAACAGGCTGCGGCCATGCCGGCGCACGCCAGCGGCTTACCCCGAAGCGGCTAGTGACGTTCGCAACCGACTGCGTCGCTTGCCTCGCCGGGCGCTCCGCCCCCGTGATGCCGTCGCACACGCCGGCAAGCAGCTGATCCGCGCCCGGTCTGCAGGCGGTCTCAGGCGATGAGGCAGGCGTTGGTTTGAAGATGGTTCAGCACGCGATCGACATGCTCGACGGCGCAGGCGGCGATGTCCTGCGGCTCCTCCACGGTCTGGCCGGCGCGCTGGAAGGTCACGCGTCCGGCCTCTGCGGCGGCGATGGTCGCTGCGATCAGGGCCTCGCGGTCATTGCCGCCGTCGAGCAGCGGCGTCACCACCTGGGCGACGATATCGAGCCGGATCGGTTCGTGCCGCAGATTGGCCGAATGCAGCACCCCGGCGGCCGCGTCGGCGCGCAGCATGGGGCAGGCGACGGGTTTCGCGGAGAGCGACCTCGCCATCCGGAAGGGCTCGGTCGAGGCGGTCACCAGGCCGACGAGCGCCATGCGCAGCAGCGCGTCGGCGATCCTGTGGCGCAGTCCGTCGTCCACGGAGACGCCGTGCACTTCTATCGCCGCAACGAGTTCGTCGATCGAACTCGAATCCGGCAGTCGCGCGACGAGCGCTTCGATCGCCTTGCGGACGCCGGCGTCCGGCGTCGAGAACCAGGCGCCGGAGCCGTCGGCGAAGAACGCCTTTCCGTCTTCCTCGCGCGAAAATTCGAAATTCGGCCGCGCAGTGAAATGAAGCCCCTCGGTCGCCTCAGGCAATATCCTGCGGACGCATGCGCTTTCGCGCTCCTTATGGATAAGCAACGTCTGGCGGAAGGTCCGGCCGGTGAAAATGTCCATGTGCTGCTCGAGCGAAACCTGATTATCGCCCGCGAGCGAACGCAGCAGAGGCGCCGCGGCCGGGTTCATGTTCTCGGGCATCATCGCGGAGAGCACCGACTCGCCGAGATAGGCCAGTCCGCGGCCTCCGGCGGCCGCCATGAATTCGGAGAAACTGCAAGGCTCGTTGCAGTCTTCGAGAAATTCGTGGCCGATGTAGGAATCGTCCGCCGTCCTCAAACTTGCGGCTTCGGCGCGGAAGATCTGGCCCCAGGTGGTCTCCGCCGGCGTATTCTGCTCCAGAAAGGACAGCATCTCGCGGGCGCGGGCCACGCGCTCGCGCAGCGATCCATGCGACCCGACATGCAACGCCAGCGCATCGCGCAACGTCTGGCGCAATCGCCATCCGGGCTGAACATTGTAGCTGATGAAGGCGACGCCATGCGGCGCCAGATTCTCGCGGGCGATCCGCAGAATCGAGTCGCGGACCGGTTCGGGAACCCAGCTGTAGACGCCGTGACAGATAATGTAGTCGAAGCCGCCGTCCTTCGCGCGAAGGTCGGTGAGGCTTTGGCGGCGCAGATTGACGTTGGAAAGCCCCAGGGCGGCGATTCGCTGCTGGCCTTCATCGATTTGCCGCTGCGAGAGGTCGATGCCGAGAAAATAGGCGTCAGGATGCCGGGCCGCGAGCGGAATAAGATTGCCCCCGGCGGCGCATCCGAGCTCCAACACGCGCGCGCGCGAAAGGTCGCCCGCCTTTAGTTTGAAAATGCGGGCGATTGCGCCCAGTCGCGCCGGATTTGTCTGCGGAAACGGATGCGAGACATAGGGGAGGTCGTCGTACGAAGCGGCGTTGCGCGCGATCGCGGCCTGCACGGCCGTCCCGAAGTGAGTCGTCATAAGCAAGTTTCCGATGCCTAAAGGAGATTCATTCTCCCCTTGGCCCGGTCAATTTGCAATGTCGCGAGATTCGCTGCGCGCCTCGCGCTCGAGAATCGTTTGTTAACCACATTTAAACTCGACGCTCGCGCGTTAACGATATTCGAACGCGCGATGCGTCTGTCAGAAAAGGCGGCTACGTAGTTCTACGGCGCCAAATTCAAGGCGCGATAAGTTCAGCGCTTCAGTTCAATCATTTGCGACGAGTTGGCGCGTTTGCAGCGCTTTTTAGGGCCCAACCGGCACTGTCTCCTTTTTATCACAGCTCCCGGAAATGTGGCCAAAGCGCACGCCGAACGGGGCGTTCGTCGTTGACTGTGCATGGGCGTCTAAATTTTATTCAGCGGGACCACTTCCCGCGGCTTGGCAAAAATCGCGGTTCGGTGCTCTTCGCAGTCCAAGGAATGGGAACTGACCATGACCAAACTGTCTCAGAAACTCATCAAGCCCAAAAATGGTTCCATCGCATTGCGCCGCGCCCTGATGGGCGGCTCCGCCGCCGTGGCGATGGGCGTCGCCTTCGTTCCGACGTCGGCGAGCGCGTTTGAATGCGCCAACGCTTTGAACGGCGCCCTTCCGCCGGTCCCCGGCTTCTCCGGCTCTACCGACGGCGGCAACTCCCAAAATACCGCCTGTGGACTGGACGCGACCGCCACCGGCACGAACAGCACAGCGGTCGGCAATGACACCAAAGCGACGGCCAAAGGCTCCGTCGCGATCGGATCGGACACTGACGGCAACGGCATTGGCACATCGGCCACTGGCAAGAACTCGACTGCGGTGGGCGGCGACGCCTTCGCGCCGGGCGACGGCAGCACGGCGGTCGGCGGCGATAACGGTAAGAATGGTCCTTCAGGCGCGTCGGCGTTCGGCGCGGACTCGTCGGCCTTCGGCGCGGACGCCGAGGCTGTTGGCGA
The DNA here is from genome assembly GCF_050251305.1 of Methylocystis sp. Classification (GTDB taxonomy): domain Bacteria; phylum Pseudomonadota; class Alphaproteobacteria; order Rhizobiales; family Beijerinckiaceae; genus Methylocystis. The sequence continues at coordinate 15,167 of NZ_JBFWNB010000004.1, forward strand.
CGGTGACACGGCGCTCGGCGCCGCCTCAAAGGCGGAAGGCACCGAGTCGGTCGCGATCGGCCATAACGCTCAGACGACGCCTGACGCACGCGAATCGATCGCCATCGGCGGCTCGCCCGACCCCGCGAACGCGACCAAGGCTACGGCGCATGGCGCCACCGCCATCGGCGCGGGCGGCAATATCGATCCCGGCGCCCAGGCGAACGGCGAGGGCTCGGTCGCCATCGGCGGCGTGGAATCTACGGGCGGCACGCCTGGCGCGGTCGCCAATGGCAAGGGCGCGATTTCGATCGGCAACCAGTCGGTCGCCGGCGCGAACAGCTCGACGGCGATTGGCGGCAGCAGCAAGTCGGGCCTGGCCGGCGCGACTGTCGCGAAAACGGCGACGGGCGGCACCGCGATTGGCGGCGGCGACGGCACGACGGCCGGCGCGAGCGTCCTGAGCAAGAACAGCATCGCCATCGGCACTGGCGCCGAGGCTGGCGCCAACGGCCCCAATGCGATCGCCATCGGCACCAACGCCGAGGCCACCGACTCGGTTGCGATCGGTCTTAACTCCAAGGCGTCTAACAACGGCACGGCGGTCGGCGATGGATCGACGGCCACCGGCAAGAACAACTCCGCCGCGTTCGGCACCAACGCCAAGTCCACAGCCAACGCCAGCACGGCGCTCGGCTCCGGCACCCAGGCCACCGGCGATTTCTCCACGGCGATCGGCGGTTCGAACGCGAAAGCGACGGGCCTCGAGGACGTGGCGATCGGCGCCAACACCACCGCGAGCGGCACCTTCTCCACCGCCGTCGGTAACAACAACACCACATCGGCGTTCCAGGCGTCGGCTTTCGGCAGCACCAACAACGCTTCGAAGGCCCAGGCTACGGCGGTCGGCGCCAATAACTCCGCCACTGGGGATGATTCGACGGCGACCGGTTCTGGCAACAGCGCTTCGAAGGCGCAGTCCACAGCGATGGGCGCCAACAACACGGCTGCTGGCACTCGATCGACTGCGGTCGGCGCCAACAGTAAAGCGCTTGCCACGGACGACACCGCCATCGGTAGCGGCAATATTGCGAATAGCGATGGCACGGGGTTGGGCGCCACCGCGGTCGGCGTGAGCAACACGTCCACCAACGCACATACGGTCGCGGTCGGCGCGTTCAACAATGCGACTGGCAATCATTCCGTAGCCCTTGGTTCTCATAACAACTCGTCGGGATTTCAGTCTACGGCGGTTGGTGTTTCCAACAGCGCGATTGGCGCCAACTCCTTCGCGGGCGGCGTCGGTTCGCAGGCGCTTGGCGCGAACGCTGTCGCCATCGGCAATAATGCTCAGGCCGGAGCGGTAGGTCCGAACGCCATCGCGATCGGCACCAATGCAAAGGCGACGGACTCGATCGCGATCGGTCTCAATTCGAGTGCGTCGAACAATGGCACGGCCGTTGGCGACTTCACGACCGCGACCGGGGTTAACTCGGCTGCTTATGGACAAGGAGCATCGGCGACGGGCTTTAACTCGACGGCGGTTGGCACAGGCGCGACGGCCGCCTTCGCGAACTCGACGGCGCTTGGCGCCGGCGCAGTTGCTAACGCTCCGAATCAGATGATGCTCGGAACGGCGACCACCACCTACCAGGCGCCGGGCATCACCTCAGCGGCGAGCCTCGCCTCGCAGGTCGGTCCGACGTTCTTTACGACGACCGATGCGCAAGGTCATCTCGCGACCTCCAACTTCGGTCCGCAGGACATTGCTGGTCTCCAGGCCGGCGTCCTGGGTCTGTCGCAGAGCGTGTATGACCTCGGCAGGTCGGTGAAGCGCGGCTATGAGGGCACGGCGGTCGCCGTCGCGCTCGGCGGCGCGAGCTATCTGCCGGACAACAAGTGGTTCGCGGTCACCGGCAACTTCGGCACCTTCCGCGGTCAGTACGGCCTTGCCGCTCAGGCGCAACTGCGCGTGAACGACTGGATGGTCGTCAACGCCGGCGTCGGCGCGGGTCTGAAATACGGCGGCGTCGCCGGCCGTGCGGGCGTGACCATGGCCTGGTGATCCATGATCGTGAAGATCAAGCAAACAATGCTCGCGGCCCTTGTGGCCGCGAGTTTTTTTCCGGCGGCGACGTCCTGGGCGCAGACGCCTGAGCCTTACCGGACGGCGAAGTCCGAAAAAAAGCCAACGAAGCCTCCGCCGGCGCCAAAGCCGGCAGATATCGACAAGAACGGCGTGCTGATTCTGATCCGCTCGACTCTGCTCGCGCTCGATCAGGCGAACAAGACCGGCAATTATACGGTTCTGCGCGATCTCGGCGCGCCCGGATTCCAGACGAACACCGCCGCGCGACTTGGGGAGATCTTCGCCTCGCAGCGCGCCCAGAATCTGGACCTCTCCGGCGTTGCGGTGTTGGAGCCGCAACTCAGCATGCTGCCGCAAATCGAATCGAGCGGAATGATGCATATGGCGGGGTTTTTCCCGTCCGTGCCGACTCAGATCCGCTTCGAAGTGCTCTATGCGCCCGTTCAGGGCCAGTGGAAGCTCTTCGGCCTCTCGGTTTCGCTGGGCTCGTCCTCTCCGACGGCGCCAAGCGACGCGCCGGCGGCGCCGCCGCCCAGTGCCCCGGAAAAGCCAAAGCCGAAAGGCGCGACCGGAATCCGCAGCTCGACGCCAAAACCCTGACGGCGCTCGGGAGGGGAGCCGTCAAGGCGCCGGGACGGTTCGCCGTCCCGGCAATTTATTGAGCTTCAGTTTGGGCCAGCGGCGCGGCCATTAGGGCCGGCAAGAGATCTGCGTTCACGCCGGGACTTGGCGATTGATAATCGCGACTCGGTTCGTTCGACGTGTTTTTTGTTCTCATATTGTTCTTGCGTCGCCCGCCGGCGAGAGCTAAGCTCGCAAACGTCATTTCGATAAGCATTTTTGCGGGAGCGCGCGATGGCGGTGCGGGTGGCGACGGTCGCTTTCGAAGGCGTCGAGGCGCGCGCGGTCGATGTTCAGGTGCAGATTTCGAGCGGGGCCGTCGTATTCAATGTGGTCGGCCTCGCCGACAAAGCGGTCGCCGAATCGCGCGAGCGGGTGCGCGCGGCCTTGATCGCCTCCGGCCTCGCGCTGCCCGCCAAGCGAATCACCGTCAATCTCGCGCCTGCGGACATGCCGAAAGAGGGCAGCCATTACGACGTGCCGATCGCGCTCGGCGTGATGGCCGCGATCGGCGCGATTCCATCTGACGCGCTTGAAGGTTTCGTCGTGCTCGGCGAACTCGCGCTCGACGGAACGCTGACGCCGACGGCGGGCGTCCTGCCGGCGGCGGTCGCCGCGAACGCGCGCGGATTGGGTCTGATCTGTCCGAGCGAATGCGGGCCGGAAGCGGCCTGGGCGTCGAACGATATGGAGGTGATCGCGCCGCGCTCGCTCATCCAGCTCGTCAATCACGTCAAGGGCGTCCAAGTTCTGGCGCGGCCGCAGCCCGCCGTGCGCAGGCGCGCCGCCGATCAGTCCGATCTCTCGGACATCAAGGGGCAGGAGAGCGCCAAGCGCGCGCTCGAAATCGCCGCCGCCGGGGGCCACAATCTTCTGATGAGCGGCCCGCCGGGCGCGGGGAAGTCGATGCTCGCCGCGCGGCTGCCGTCGATCCTGCCGGCGCTCACGCCGCGCGAATTGCTCGAAGTCTCGATGATTCATTCGGTGGCCGGGCAGATCGCAGGCGGCGAACTCACCGACCGGCGGCCGTTTCGCGCGCCGCATCATTCCGCGTCGATGCCGGCGCTGGTTGGCGGCGGCGTTCATGCGAAGCCGGGCGAAATCTCGCTTGCCCACAATGGCGTGCTGTTTCTCGACGAACTTCCGGAGTTCCAGCCGCAAGCGCTGGACAGCCTGCGCCAGCCGCTCGAGACCGGCGAGGTCGCGGTGTCGCGCGCCAATCATCGCGCCGTCTATCCGGCGCGCTTTCAGCTTGTCGCGGCGATGAATCCCTGCCGGTGCGGCCATGCGATGGACCCGGGCTACGCCTGCAAGCGCCAGCCGAACGAACGCTGCGTGGCGCAATATCAGGCGCGGCTCTCGGGGCCGCTGCTCGACCGTTTCGATGTGCAGATTGAAGTGCCGGCGGTGACCGCCGCCGACCTTGTGCTGCCGCCCCCGAGCGAGGGATCGCGACAGGTCGCCGCCCGCGTCGCGCGCGCCCGCGACATTCAGCGCGCCCGTTACGATGCGCTGTCGCTGCCGGGAGTCGCCGCCAATGCCGCCGCACCGGCGGCCGTGATCGAGCGCACGGCCGGTCTTGACGCCGCCGGCGCGGCGCTGATTCGCGACGCCTCCGAGCGCTTCGCCCTCACCGCGCGGGGATTTCACAGAGTCCTGAAGCTCGCCCGCACCATCGCCGATCTCGACGGCGCGGAGCATGTCGGCCGTCGGCATCTCGCCGAAGCGCTTTCCTATCGCGCGGGGCTTGCATTGGGGCGGCTTGCGGCCTGATGATGGGCTATGTCCTTAACCCACATTGGCATTTTGATTTCGGCGCAGCTCGTCATACTGCTGCTGGCGGCGTCGATATTCATTGCGTTGCGCAAGCGCGGCCGCGAACAGGTCGAGGCCGAGCTCGAATCCCTGCGCGATGAGATTTGGGAGCTGCGCGCCGCCGCGGCGGCGCGCGACAGGGCCGAAGCCGCCAGTCTCGCCAAGTCGCGCTTTCTCGCAGCGGTCAGCCATGAGTTCCGCACGCCGCTCAATGGCGTCATGGGGCTGGCGCAGCTTCTCGCGATGACGAAGCTGACCGCGGAACAGGCGAGCTATGTCGAAGCGATCGGCGATTCGAGCCGCTCGCTTTCGCAGCTCATCGACGACATTCTCGATTTCTCCAAAATCGAGGCCGGGAAGTTCGATCTGCGCTGCGAGACCTTTGCGCTCGCGCCTTTCGTCGAAAGCGTCGTCGAACTGCTGGCGCCGCGCGCCATGGCGAAAGGGCTGGAGCTCGCCAGCTTCATTTCGCCCGAGACGCCGCGCGAGCTCGAGAGCGATCCGGCTCGGCTGCGGCAGGTGCTTCTCAATCTCGTCGGCAACGCAGTAAAGTTTACGGAGCGCGGCGGCGTCGGCGTGCGCGTCGCGCGCGACGGCGCGCGACTGCGCTTTGAGGTGCACGACACTGGGCCGGGCGTTCCGGACGACGCGCGCGAAGCGATCTTCGAAGAGTTCGAACAGGCCGATCCCTCCGAGAATCATCCGCGCGCCGGCACGGGCCTCGGCCTCGCCATATCGCGCCGCCTGGTCGCGCGATTGGGCGGCGCGCTGGCGCTGGTCGATTCGTCCGACAAGGGATCCGTTTTCGCCTTCACGCTGCCGGCGCCGCCGATCGGCGAAGATCGCGCTCCCGGCCCGCTTTCGGGACTCCAGGCGCTGATCATCGCGCAAAGCGTATTCGAAGCGCCCTATCTTGCGGAGAGCTTGCGCTCCGCTGGAGCGGAGGCGGAGATTGTCGCGGCGCGCGACGCGAATGGCGTCTTGCGCCGTCCCGGCGCGGCGCCGTTCGACGCCGTCATCGTCGACTGCGCGCTGGGGCCTCATATGACGTCAGAGTTGGCGGAAGCCGCGCGCGCGGCGCAGGCGCGACAGCTTTTCCTTCTGTTTTCGCCTTTTGAACGGCGCGCCTTCGGCGAAGAGGCGTTGTGCGACTTCGACGGCTGGCTGGTGAAGCCGGTGCGGATCGCGTCGCTCATGGCTCGATTGTCGCCAGAGACCGCGCGCGCGCCGAAGCCAGAGCAGGACGCGCCGCCACAGGCGCTCGCTGGCGTGAACGCGCTCATCGCCGAAGACAATGACATCAACGCGCTCATCCTCACGCGTCATCTCGCGAAGCTCGGCGCGAATGTGACTCGCGCGGAAAGCGGCGCGCTTGCGCTGGCGCGCGCCCGCGAAGCCATCGAGGGCTCCGGCGCGCCTTACGACGTGATCGTTATGGATCTTTTCATGCCCGATTTCGACGGACGCGAAGCGAGCCTCCGCATTCGCGAGGCTGAAGCGCGCGCCGGCGCGCCGCGCACGCCCATATTGGTGCTGACGGCCAGCGCGCGCGAGGAGGACGAACGCGCCGCGCGCGCCGCGGGAGTCGACGCCTTTCTCACCAAGCCGGTGGAGTTCGCTTCGCTCGCGGCGACCATCGAAGAACTCAGACTGGCGCCGCGTCGGCGCAGCGCTGCATCCTAGAGCGCGTCCCGATCACATGGAATCATGTGATCGATAAGGAATCGCTCAAAATAAAAACGTTGGACCAGGTTCTCATCGAAAAAGTCTGTCAACTTTTTCGGTACCTGCTTTAGCGGCCCTGCGGCGCGATGACGCCGAAGCGTCCTGATTGATAATCGACGAAGGCCTGCCGCAATTCGTCCTGCGTATTCATGACGAACGGACCCTGCTGCGCCACGGGCTCGTCGATGGGTTCGCCGCTCATCAGAATGAGCTTCGAATCATTATTGGCTTCAAAGGAGATGTCGCCGCCTTTGGCTTCGAACACGACGACGTCCGTCGCGCGCGCGATTTTCTCGCCGTTCGCTTCGACCGTTCCTTCGAGAACCGCGGCGACGACCGTGTGTCCCTCAGGCAAGGTGAATCTCGCGCGCTTTCCTGCGTCGATGCGCACGTCCCAGAGATCGATCGGCGTCGCCGTCTGCGCGGGTCCGCGATGGCCGTCGAATGCGCCGGCGATGACCCGAACGAGCCCGGAGTCGTCGGGCAGGTCGATGCGCGGAATGTCGTCGTCGAGAAGCGTCTGATAGCGCGGCGCAGCCATCTTCTCGCGCGCCGGCAGATTCACCCAAAGCTGCACGACCTCGAAACGTCCGCCCGACTTTGCGAAGCTTTCCGAATGAAACTCCTCATGAACGACTCCCGAGGCGGCGCGCATCCATTGCACGTCGCCGGGTCCGATGAGCCCGCCAGCCCCTGTCGAATCGCGATGAGCGACCTCGCCGTCCAAGACGATGGTCACCGTCTCGAAGCCGCGATGCGGATGCGCGCCCACCCCGCGGCGTCTTTCAGTCGGCGGAAACTCGAACGGACCCGCATAGTCGAACAGTAGAAAGGGGCTCACCTGCGCGCCATGTTCGTGATGCGAGAAGAGCGAACGCACGGGAAACCCGTCGCCGACCCAGTGCATGGAGTCGGGGGCGGCGAAAACGCCGATGATTCTTCTCATGACGACAGCTCCTCTGCAGCCTATGTGGGCCGCATCGGGTCGAATGCAAATGTCCGTCGAACTTGACGGAGCAGGGGCCAAAATCCACAAGTCGGCCTGACGACGAATCTCCAGCGACGACAAACAAGGACGGTTAGATGGACTGGATCATCCTCTTTATCGGCAGCCTCTGCGAGGTCGGTTGGCTCGTCGGAATGAAATATTCGAGCGGCTTCACCCGGCTCTGGCCTTCGATCATGATGGTGTTCTTCATGGCGGCGAGCGTGGGATGCCTGGGCCTCGCGGTGAGGACGATTCCGGCCGGAACGGCATATGCCGCGTGGACCGGCACAAGCATCGCCGCGGCCACTCTTGTCGGCGTCTATCTTTTCAACGAACCGACGACGTTTATTCGTTTAGGGTCGATCGGCCTGATCATGCTGGGGATCATCGGCCTGCGGCTCGGCGGCGTCGACATGAAATAAGCGCGCGCGACGCTCCCGTGAGGGAACGTCGCGGTTCGACGGCTCTTGGCCTCAGTCAGAAGTAGCTTTCGAGCGTTCCGCGCCGGCGCACGTCGAGCGTCGCGCAGTGGAAGGCGCCGCCGAACGCCGCATAGTGGAGGAACGAGCACGGGATCGGCTCGTAGCCCCATTTCTCCATCTGCCGCATCATGTTCGTGTGATGCGGATCGACGATCACGCGCTTCTCGTCGATCATGAGAATGTTCATGCTGAGCCATTTGCCGCACATCGAAGTGATCGCGAGAATGCGATCATTGATCGGGTCCGGCTCGGGCGCGACGAGAACGTCCCATTTCTTCAAAATGTCGGGCAGTTCGTCCGGATTGATATATTCCGGATTGATCAGCACGCGGCCCGGCCCCAGCGGCAGGATCGTCGTGTCGATATGCATCGGATTGGGGCAGCGGCTCTTGATCTCGTGAATGCGATAGCCCTCGCCGAGATGGCGACGCAGCCAGTCGATGCCCATCGCATTGGTGACGTTGGAGCGCGTCACGAAAAGATCGCGGCCGCAGCGGAAGAAATCGGCGGCGTCGAAGACCGGCTCGAATTCGGTGAGAATGTACCGAATCTCCTCGCCTTTCTCCGGCAGCGTAAATTTCGGGTCGAAAAGTTCGTCGGTCAGCTGGGGCTTCGGCGCGGAGGTCCAGCGCGCGCCGCGGCGGAAATAGTCCTTGAGGATCTCGCGATAGGAATGCGTCTCGAAATAGCGGCATGGCCAGGCCATCGGCGTTTCGATGATCTCGTCGCCGATCACCAGCATCGAGTCGCGCGGGCAGGAATTGCAGAAGCCGCGCGACGACCAGTGCGGCGTCGAGAATTTCGCCTTGTGATTGACCGCATCCGGCCGCGTGACCTTGACGCCGAGCGATTCGAGCAGAGCGATAAAGCCGTCGAGCTCCTGCTGCGCCGGCTCGATCATGAATTTGGGGAATCGGAATCCGGCGGCGAGCGACTGTGCGCGCGCCGCCATGCCGGGAATATTGCAGGTGACGACCGCATGATCTGAGGGAATTGTCGAACCTTCGAGGCGGCCGACGATGATTTCCTCCAACGGATCCCATTCATTGTGGGAGTTGATTGGACAATCCGCGGCAATCGCGGTCCCCATAGATGCATGCATATTCATAATGCGCCCCGGATCGTTTCCAGCGAGAGATTTCTAGCGCTTTCCGACTGTTCTTCAAACCCTATGAAAAACTGTGCTATTTCTTAAGTTTAATGTGATGCTCGCCTCAGGCTTGCGCGGGTTTGCCGACTTTCAGCGCCTCTTTTGTGGGCGGACTATGTCGCGAAGAGCCGGCGCAGTCCACCGCGGGCGCTCTCAAAGCTTGCGCTGACTTGCGTTTTCCCCCGCCTTGGGCAATAAACCGCGCTCTACAGAACCGCCCGGCCAGTGATGGGCTGCCGTGGCGGTTCTTTCGCTCGCGCGAACAAAGCGCCGCCGGACTGGTCCGACGCGGCGCAAATCAAAGGGCCTTGAGCCCAGGAGAGCAAAATGCCCAAGCTGAAGACGAAATCCGGCGCGAAAAAGCGCTTCAAGATCACCGGGACCGGAAAAGTGGTCTACGCCCAGCAGGGCAAGCGCCACGGGATGATCAAGCGGACGAACAAGCAGATCAGAAATCTGCGCGGCACGAACGTCCTGTTCAAGACTGACGGCGACAACGTCAAGAAATACTTCCTGCCGAACGGCTGATCCGCAGACCCGCACTTTTTCCGCAAAGGAGTTTCGTCATGGCTCGCGTCAAGCGCGGCGTCACCGCCCACGCCAAACACAAGAAGACTTTCAAAGCCGCCAAGGGGTTCTACGGCCGGCGCAAGAACACTATTCGCGCCGCCAAGGCCGCCGTCGATCGCTCGATGCAATATGCGACGCGCGATCGCAAGGCGAAGAAGCGGGTGTTCCGCGCGCTGTGGATTCAGCGGCTCAACGCCGCCGTGCGCGAGCATGGGCTGACCTATTCGCGCTTCATCGACGGGCTCGCTAAGGCCGGCGTCGAGGTCGACCGCAAGGTTCTGTCAGAACTCGCCATCCATCAGCCGGACGCCTTCGCCGCGATCGTGACGCAGGCGAAGTCGGCGTTGCCGCAGGCCGCGTAAGAGGTCGGTCGCGAAGATTATGAAAGCCTCCCGCGGCTCGGCTTCGGGAGGCTTTTTGTTTTGCGGCGTTGCAGATCTTTTCTCACATAGCGGGCGTTGCGGCATGTCGGTGTGTTCGCGCGTCTGCGTCTCCGGTCGCCTCGTTTTGGGCGATAGGCTGCTCTATAATCGACTTGAGCTGAGGCGAGCATGGCCGACACATATGATCTCATCGTCATTGGCGGCGGACCCGGCGGCTATGTCGCCGCGATCCGCGCAGCGCAATTGGGTCTGAAGACCGCGGTCGTCGAGCGCGAACATCTCGGCGGCATCTGCCTGAACTGGGGCTGCATCCCGACGAAGGCCCTGCTGCGTTCGGCCGAAGTCTATCGCTTCGCGAAAGAAGGCGAGCGATTCGGCGTTTCAGAGGGCGCGTTGAACGCGGACGTGGCGCGCATTGTCGCGCATTCGCGCGAAGCGGCCACGCGACTGAATGGCGGCGTCGCCTTCCTTCTCAAGAAGAACAAGATCGACGTCATCTGGGGCGAGGCGACGATCGTCGGAAAGGGCGAGGTCCGGGTCGAAGCGCCGAACAAGGCGCCAATGACTCCGCAATTGCCGGCGCCGAAAGCGACGCTCGGCCACGGCGTTTACCAGGCGAAACACATCATCGTCGCGACCGGCGCGCGCCCGCGCGAATTGCCGGGCCTCGAGCCCGACGGACGGCTCGTCTGGACCTATTTCGAGGCGATGAAGCCGGAGCGCTTTCCGAAGTCGCTGCTCATCGTCGGCGCCGGCGCCATTGGCGTCGAATTCGCGTCGTTCTACCGGACATTCGGCGTCGAGGTCATACTCGTCGAAGCGCTGCCGCATATTCTTCCGAGCGAAGACGAAGAGATCGCGGCGTTGGCGCATCGGTCGTTCAAGAAACAGGGCGTCGACATTCGCGTCGCGACGACGGTGACGGGCGTCGAGAAGAAGGCCGACAGTCTCGCCGTCACGCTGAAACCGGCGGACGGCGAACCTCAGACGATCGAAGTCGAACGCGCGCTGTCAGCGATCGGCGTCGTCGCCAATGTCGAGAATCTCGGGCTGGAGGCGCTCGGCGTCGCGCTGGAGCGCGGCGTCATCAAGATCGACGGCTTGGGCCGCACCAATGTCGAGGGCGTCTATGCGATCGGCGACGTCGCCGGCGGTCCGATGCTCGCGCATAAGGCGGAGCATGAGGGCGTGTCCTGCGTCGAGGCGATCGCCGGATTGGACGCGCATGCGCTCGATCGATCGCGCATTCCGGGCTGCACCTATTGTCATCCGCAGGTCGCGTCGGTCGGTCTGACCGAGGCGAAGGCGAAAGAGCAGGGGATCGACGTGAAGATCGGCCGCTTCCCCTATCTCGCCAACGGCAAGGCGATCGCGCTCGGCGAGCTCGAAGGGCTGGTGAAGACGATCTTCGACGCCAAGAGCGGGCGGCTGCTCGGCGCGCATCTCTTCGGAGTCGAAGCGACGGAGCTGATTCAGGGCTTCGTCATCGCGATGAATCTCGAGACGACCGAAGAAGAGCTGATCCGCACGATCTTCCCGCATCCGACGCTGTCGGAAACGATGCATGAGAGCGTGCTCGCCGCCTACGGCCGGGCGATTCATGTTTGAGGTGGCGCCAGGCGTCGTCGCTGACGGGCGCCGCGCGCGCGATTGGGAATCCAGAACGCGCGACAAAGGTCTTTGACGCTGCTCTGGATCCCCGCTCGCGCTTCGCGCGTGCGGATGACACGTCAGCCAACCGGCTACAAAACGTGAGCGAGCCTCTCAGCCGTCAATTCTGCAGCACATAGGTTCCCGGCGCATGGCAGAGCGCGTCGCCCATCACGGGCGGCGCAACCGGCGCGCCCGAGCGCGCGGCGAGCCAAGCGCTCCACTCCGGCCACCACGAGCCTTCCCTGACCGTCGCGATTTTCACCCACTCCTCGGGCTCGGCGTAATGTTCGCCGTCCACCCGGTTCGTGAAACGGTAGCCGCCGCGCTTCTTTGCGGGCTCGGAAACGATGCCGACGTTATGGCCGCCGGTCGTCAGCAGGAAGGTGATTTCGGCGTCCGCGAGCAGGTGAATCTTGTAGACCGACCGCCAGGGCGCGACGTGATCGCGCTCCGTGCCGACCGCGAAGATCGGCGCGCGTATGTCATTGAGCGCGACGGCGCCGCCGTTTGCGCGAAGCCGACCCTCGGCGAGGTCATTGTTGAGGAAGAGCCGCCGAAGATATTCGGAATGCATCTTGTAGGGCATGCGCGTCGCGTCGGCGTTCCACGCCATCATGTCGGTCATCGGATTGCGCTCGCCCATGAGATATGACTTGAGCGCATAGGACCAGACAAGATCGTTGGAACGCAGAAGCTGGAACGCGCCGGCCATCTCCTTGGAGTCGAGATAGCCATGCTCCCACATCAAATCTTCGAGGAAGCTCAGCTGGCTCTCGTTGACGAAGAGCGTCAGTTCGCCCGCCTCGGTGAAATCGGTTTGCGCGGCGAGCAGCGTCACGCTCTTCAGACGCCGATCATCGTCTCGCGCCATGGCCGCCGCGGCGATCGCGAGCAGCGTCCCGCCCAGGCAATAGCCGGCCGCATGGATTTTTCGGTCCGGCATGAGGCGGGAAATCACGTCGAGCGCGGCCATCACGCCGAGTCTGCGATAGGCCTCCATGTCGAGATCGCGATCATTGGCGTCGGGATTGCGCCAGGAGATCATGAACACGGTGAAGCCATGCGCGGTCAGATAGCGGACGAGCGAATTATGCGGAGAGAGATCGAGGATGTAATATTTCATGATCCAGGCGGGCGTGATGAGCACCGGCTCCGGCCGCACCGTCTCGGTCGACGGCGCATATTGGATGAGTTCGATCAGCCGATTGCGGTAGATCACCTTGCCCGGCGTGATCGCGACATTCTTCCCCGGGACGAAGGCTTCGGCGCCGACCGGCCGTTTGCCGCCGGCGCGCCGCTCTATGTCTTCAAGGAGATTCTGCAGGCCATAGACGAGATTGACTCCGCCGGTCTCCATCGTCCGTTGCAGCGCTTCGGGATTGGTCAGCAGGAAATTCGACGGCGAGAACATGTCGAGCAATTGCCGCGAGGCGAATTCGACGACGTTTTCATGCTGCTTGGTGACGCCGTTGATGCCCGTCGTGGCGTTGTGCCACCATTGCTGATTGAGGAGAAAGCCCTGGTAGAGCAGGGCGTAGGGCCAGCGCCGCCACGCTTCGGCGGAAAATCTCTTGTCTTGCGGCAGCGGCTCGATGCAAGGCGCGGCGGCGTTCGGCTGCAGCGCGCAGCGCCAGGCGTAATTGGCGAATCGCCACGTCTTGCGCATCGCCTTTTCGGTCAGCTGCATCTGCTTGCCGGGCGAGGACGCGAGATGCGCCGCCCAGTCCCAATAGGCGCCCGCGATGGCGGCGGGCGAAAGGCCGCCGGTCAGATGTCCGACGCTCGCATGCAGCGAACGGTCGATGACGTCGCCGAGCGCGGCGTAGCCGAAGGACTCATGGTCGGTGGCGCGCTCCGCGGCGAGAAAAGCGCTGGGCCAGGCCTGGACGAAGGCTTGCGACGCGAGCTGCGGAAAGCTGTGGGCGGCGCTGGGCGGGACAGGGCTGGTCGACGTCTTCTCTGCACGAGTCTGGTTGGTTTGCGCAGTCTTCGCGTGAGTCGTCATCGCCGTCCTTTAAGCCGAGGCGTCAGGGTGAAGTCCGATTTTATTTCGGATGTTGTTGCGCTGCAACATTACGTCGGCCTTGGCTTGGCCGCGCGCGGGCGCCATGTCCATGTGAAAGGCCATGTCCATGTGAAAGACTGTCGACCGCCGAGGAGACCGCCGTGAGGATGATCGCCGCCGTACTGGTCACTCTCGTTTCCAGCGTCGCGTTCGCCGCGCTCAAACCTGGGAGCGTCGCGCCGGACTTCACGCTGCAGGCGGCGCAGGCCGGCAAGGAGTTCTCCTTCTCGCTGCGGCAGGCGCTCATGCAGGGACCGGTCGTTCTCTACTTTTATCCGAAGTCGTTCACGAGCGTCTGCACCGTCGAGGCGCATGAATTCGCCGAAGCGATGGCGCAATTCGCCGCCATGGGCGCGAGCGTCATCGGCGTTTCGAGCGACAAGATCGCCACGCAGCGCGAATTTTCGACAAAGGAGTGCCGGGACAGATTTCCGGTCGGCGCCGATCCCGACTTCACCGTCATCAACGCCTATGACGCCGCCTTCAAGGTTCCGGTCGCCGGCGCGATGTTCGCTAACCGCATCTCCTATGTCATCGCGCCCGACGGAAAGATTCTTTCGGTCGTCGAGGATTCCGGCGCGACGAAGCATATTCAAAACGCGCTCGCCGTCGTGAAGCAGTGGCGCGACTCGCAGGGCAAGTGAGCGACTGTAAACGACGCGCGCGAATCATCGGCGTCCGATGAGCCAGCGCAGTAGGACGATCTGCGTCAGCAACGCGGCGAAACGCGCGTTCCAGTCGACGAACACAGCGCAGGGATCGTTCACATGGCCGCAGCCGAAGGAGTGTTCGAGCGGGGAAGTCAGCAGCGCGCCGACGGGCGCGCCGAGCGGAAAGGAGAGCGCGCGCATCGCTTGATGGAGAAAGCGGCCGGCGGCGCTCAATCGTTCGGAGAGATCGTAATCGTCGTATGCTGTGACATAGATCGCCAGAACGGCGATCGAGAGGGCGATTGTCGCGATCGCATAGACCAGCCATGCGATACGCAGAAGCCGCCATCGCCCGTCTTGCGGCGGGCTCTCGCTCACCCTCTCTTCGGGCGAATGCGGATGATCACGTCACAGCCGACGACCTCCATCCCTTCGGGCGGCGCCGGCAGTCGCGCAAATTCGACCGTGCCATCGGCGGCGTCGAACATGCGGCCCGTCGCCTCATCCATGAAGTGATGATGCGGCGAGGTGCGCGTGTGGAAATAGGTGCGCGGCCCCTGCACGGCGATCTCGCGCAACAGTCCCGCTTCGGCGAACTGATTGAGCGTGTTGTAGACCGTCGACAGCGACATCGTCAGACCGGCTTCGCGCGCTTCGGCGTGCAGCGCCTCGGCGCTCACATGCCGGTCGCCATTGCCGAACAGCAGCCGGCTCAGAGAGAGCCGCTGAACGGTTGGTCGCAGACCTGCGCCGCGCAGCCGCGCTTTGAGGTCGGAGATTTTCGCCGCACTCTCCGGGGACTGATCGCGCAGTTTGATCGAACGATCGAAACTTGTAGTTGAGGGTTGATGAGTCATTCTTCACGACAGGCGAGCATCACTCGCTCCCTATTCCTGTAATAGCTTTTTTCAGTAGAAGGCAGCGCCTGCCCCCTGTCAAACGAAATGGCGGAAGGTGTAATATTTCCAAAGAAGCAGCAAAGGACTGGCTAATGACGCGGCGCCTTGAGCCAATACTCTGTGCAAAGTTTAGTCGGCGTGGAATGTTCGGCGCGTCGTTTGGCGCGGCCGCCGCTCTCTGGCTTGCGGGAGATTGCGCCAAAGCCGACACGTTCGCGGCCTTTTTGCACGGGTTGTGGCCGTCGGCGCAGGCTGCGGGAGTCTCGCGTCAAACCTTTGACGCGGCGATCGCCGGACTTGCGCCCGATCCGTCGGTTTTGACGAAACCGCGCGCACAGGCTGAATTCACCATCACGATTCCCGCCTATCTCGCCGGATCTGTGACGAATGGTCGCGTCGCGCGCGGTCGGGCGGTCGCCGCCGAACTCGCGGCGCCGCTTGGCCGAGCCCAGGCGCGGCACGGCGTTCCAAGCGAAATCATCGTCGCCATTCTGGGCGTCGAGAGCAATTTCGGCACGGCCGCCGGCGGCGCCGACGCGCTCCGCGTTCTGGCGACGCTGGCCTGGAAAGGCCATCGCGCGGAAACCTTCGTCGACGAATTCGTCGCCGCGCTCGTCATGCTGGAGAGGGGCTATGCGACGCGCGCGCAATTGCGCGGCTCCTGGGCCGGCGCGATGGGCCAGCCGCAGTTCATGCCGTCCGCCTATCTCAAATATGCCGAAAGCGACGGCGGCTCCGGCGCGCCGGACATCTGGCGTTCGCGCGCCGACGCTGTGGCGTCCATCGCCAATTTTCTGGCGAAGTCGGGATGGATCGCCGGCTTGCCCGCCGTCATCGAAGCGCGCCTGCCCGAGGGCTTCGACTATGCGGATTTCGATCTCGACTTCGCCCGATGGCGGCAGCTCGGCGTGACCCGCGCCGACGGCGGCGCGCTTCCGGCGTCCGGCGCCGCCAGCCTTTTTCTGCCGGCCGGCGCGAAAGGACCAGCCTTTCTCATCACCGACAATTTCGAAGTCATCCGCCAATACAACACGTCCGACGCCTATGCGATGTCCGTCGCGCTGCTGGCCGACCGCATCGCCGGGCGCGACATCCCGATCGCGCCCTGGCCGAAAATCACGCCGCTGTCGACCGCCGACGTCAAAGCGATCCAGCAACTCCTGAACAAGCGCGGCCTCTATCAGGGAACGTTCGACGGCAAGCTCGGCCGCGCGAGCCGCAACGCCATCCACGCGTTCCAGCTGAGCGAAGGCATACAGCCCGCCGACGGCTTCGCGACGAAAGCGGTCTTGGCGCGGCTGCGCGGCCAGTAGAGCCGTCGCGGTTCAGATGTCGAGGTGGCGGTAGACCGAGACTTCCTTTTCGCGCGCGATGCGCGCCGCGTCGCCGGCGCGAACGCCGCGCCAGACGTCGAACGCGATGACCAGCGTCGTGAACAATCCCGATATCTTTCCGACGATGAAGCTTGCGGGAAAGATCAGCCGGTCCGGCGGGAGGATGAATTGCGCGCCGAGAAAAATGACGGCGGCGTTGGCGAAATAGGCCGGACGAAACAGCGATTTTTCCTCCCAGGCGCTTTGCGCATAGCTGCGCGAGTTCTTCTTGACGGCGCGGTTGTAGGCGGGATTGGGAAACATGCCCCAGAAACGCCGTTTCGGCGGCAGCGCATTCGGCCCGGCGATCAGCGCGCGATAGCTTTGACGCTCCGAAGAATGCGCAAGCAGCGCGAGAATGACGTTGGCGATCGCCAAAGCGAATTTCAGCGGAAGAAACGAGAAGGACAGTTGCGCGGCGAGATCGACGAAGAACAGATGCGTGAACGCGTTGAGCGCGAATGCGGAACGATGGAAGCTCGCGCGGTTGATGTCTTGCGTCTTCTCCTCGATGAACGCCACGCCGGTCTTGGTCTCGGCGAGCTCCTTCAGTTTCAGACGGTCATAGTCGTCGGTTTTGAACCGCTTTGCGATTTCGTCGATCGTTTCAAGCGGCGGCGCGCGCTTGATCTTGAACGTCGCCTTGTTGAGGAACGCGGAGATGCGCGTGAAGACGTCGCGCGCCGTCGCGTAGCGCGATGTCACCGAACTCAGAAAATCAGGCTCTCCCGCCATTGCGCGCACCTAAGCTGATTCTTTGGCTCTTTCATCGTTATAACGGCAATGCGGGCCGGCGCCGACCCTGACGGCAGGTTGATCCCATTCGTCCTCCTGCCATATTTAGGCGTGTTTCCATCCTCGCGTCTCCGCGTGAGACGCCCATCCTGCGGTTCTCCACCATGTTCAGCGCTTTTTCGACGCCACTTTCGATCGCCGAAGCCGCAGCCGCCCCGACGGCGGAGCGACTGCCGGAATGGAACCTCGCCGATCTTTATCCCGGGATGGATTCGCCGCAGATGGCCGCGGATCTTTCCAAGGCCGCGCAGGACGTTGCGCAATTCGGCAAGGATTATCGCGGCCGACTGGAGTCGCTCGCGCAAGGCGCCGACGCCAGCGCCAGGCTGGGCGAAGCGGTCAAGCGATATGAAGCGCTGCAGGATTTGCTCGGACGGCTCATGTCCTTCGCCGGTCTTCTCTACAGCGGCGACACGACCGACCCCGCGCGCGCGAAATTCTATGGCGACGTGCAGGAGAAAGTCACCAACGCCTCGGCGCAGCTGCTGTTTTTTCAGCTCGAACTCAACAGGCTGGACGACGCCACGCTGATGGCGGCGGCGAGCAAGGAGCCGCTCGCGCGCTGGAAGCCCTGGCTCGAAGACATCCGCAAGGAGAAGCCTTACGAACTCGACGACAAGCTCGAAGAGCTGTTCCACGAGAAATATATTTCCGGCGCGGCCGCCTGGAATCGTCTGTTCGACGAGACGATCGCCGGGCTACGCTTCAAGATTGGCGGCGAAGAGCTCGCGATCGAGCCCGCGCTCAATCTCATGCAGGATCCGCGCGAAGAGACGCGACGGGAGGCGTCGCAAGCGATCGGCGCGACGCTGAAAAGCAATCTGCGCACCTTCTCGCTAATCACCAACACCTTGGCGAAAGACAAGGAAATCTCGGACCGCTGGCGGGGATTCCAGGACGTCGCGGATTCGCGCCATCTCTCCAACCGCGTTGAGCGAGAGGTGGTCGAGGCGCTCGCGAAAGCGGTGGACGCCGCGCATCCGCGACTGTCGCACCGCTATTACAAGCTCAAGGCGAAATGGTTCGGCAAGGAGGCGCTGGACTATTGGGACCGCAGCGCGCCGCTGCCGGCGACGCCGGCCAAGCGCTATTCCTGGCCGGAGGCGCGCGAGATCGTGCTCAAGGCCTATGACGGATTTGCGCCGCGGATGGCGGAGATCGCCGACCGTTTCTTCGAACGGAACTGGATCGATGCGCCGGTGCGTCCGGGCAAGGCGCCGGGCGCCTTCTCGCATCCGACGGTCCCGTCCGTGCATCCCTATGTGCTGCTGAACTTTCAAGGAAAGACGCGCGACGTTATGACGCTCGCGCACGAACTCGGCCATGGCGTGCATCAGGTGCTTGCGGCGCGTCAGGGCGCCTTGATGGCGCCGACGCCGCTCACGCTGGCCGAGACCGCATCCGTCTTCGGCGAAATGCTCACCTTCCGCGCGCTCATCGCGCAGGCGTCGGACAAGGCGCAGCGGCGCGCGATGCTGGCGTCGAAAGTCGAAGACATGATCAACACCGTCGTGCGGCAGATGGCGTTCTACGCCTTCGAGCGAAAGGTGCACAATGCGCGGCGCGAGGGCGAACTGACCGCCGACCGGATATGCGAATTATGGATGAGCGTGCAGGGCGAAAGCCTTGGCCCTTCGATCCGCCTGGGTCCGGGCTATGAGACGTTCTGGGCCTATATCCCGCATTTCATCCATTCGCCGTTCTATGTTTACGCCTATGCGTTCGGCGATTGCCTGGTGAATTCGCTGTATGGCGTCTATCAGAAGGCGCATGAAGGATTCGCCGAGCGTTATTTCGCTTTGCTCGAAGCAGGCGGCGCCAAGCCCTACAATGAATTGCTCAAGCCGTTCGGGCTGGACGCGCGCGACCCGGCGTTCTGGAACATCGGACTCGAAATGATCGAAGGTCTGATTGCGGAACTGGAGGCGATGGAGGAGGCGTAAGTCGTCCTCGGCAATATTGCGATCTCCGCGCCATTCGCCTGCGCCGAATCGACCACAAAAAAACGCCGGTCTGAGACCGGCGTTTCTTTTTTTCTTGCCGCTGCCGCTTACTGCTTGCCGGCGCGAATCACGAATTTTGAATTGTCGCATTTGACTTCGCCGCTGAGCACATGGCCGCTGGCGGTGGCGGCGGGCTTGCCGGTCCAGACGCAGTTCTTCTTGTCGTCGGTGCGGTCGACGAGGTTGAGCGTAAACGCTTCGCCTTCAGCAGTGCCCTCAAGCTTGTAGTCGAGCGTCTTGCCGGTATCGAACTGCATGCTGGCGGATCCGGAAACCTTGCCGCCTTCATTGTTGAGCGTCCAGGTGCCGGAAGCGACCTTGATGCCGACCGCGTTGGATTCGGTCACGCTCCATTTCGTGGTCTCGGCGGCGGCGGCCACGCACATCGCCAGCCCAATCGCCGTCGTCGTCAATGCAATCTTGATCATCCTTGATGCTCCCACAGTTATCGATGGGCGGCATTTTCGGCCCACCCCTGAGGCTCTTGAGAAATGCGGCCACCAAAGCCATCCGGCTTTTCGCGCATCCAACGCGAAGCGCGACAACGCGTGAATCGATGCGCAATGTCAAATAAATTCGATTACGCTGGCGTCAACGATTTGAAGAAAGGCAATGGCTCAATGTTGGAAGAAGGCTGGCGTCGGGTCGACGACTATATCGCTGAGGCGTTGATCTCAAAGGAAGAAGCGCAAGAGACGACGCTCGTCGCCAATGCGCGCGAGAAGCTTCCGCCGATCGACGTTTCGCCCCCGCAGGGCAAATTGCTGCAGCTGCTCGCATGCGCCATTGGCGCCAAGCGCATTCTCGAGATCGGGACGCTCGGCGGCTATTCGACAATCTGGCTGGCGCGCGCCGTCGGAGAGGGCGGCAAGGTCGTCACCTTCGAAGTCGATCCACGCCACGCCGCGGTCGCCCGCGACAATATCGCGCGCGAAGGCTTGAGCGCGCGCGTCGATCTGCGCGTCGGCGCGGCGCTCGATATGTTGCCGCAGCTTGAGTCGGAGCAGGGGCCGCGCTTCGATTTCGCCTTTATCGACGCGGACAAGCCGAACAACGCCGCCTATTTCGCTTACGCGCTGAAACTGTCGCGGCCCGGCGCCCTGATCATCGTCGACAATGTCGTGCGGGAGGGCGCGGTCGCCGATCCCGCCATAACCGACAGCGGCGCGCTCGGGGCGCGCGCGCTGTTTGAGGCAGTTGCGGCGGAGGGTCGGGTGGAGGCGACGGCGGTGCAGACTGTCGGCGCCAAGGGCTGGGACGGCTTCCTGATCGCGCGCGTCAGATAGCCGCCGATTGCGTCGGCCGTCAGGCGTTTTCGAACGCCCGTTTGCCGCGGCGCTTGCGCGGCACCGGCGCGCCGTCGGCGCCGAACAGCGCCGCTTCGACCTGATTGCCGCTGTCGTCATAGCGCCAGGAGATGCGCGCCGCGCCGAGATCCTTGCGGACCGTCGGCTTCCCTTCGGCGTTGAAATAGGCCTCTTCGACCTGATTGCCCTTGGCGTCATAGAAGCGGGCGACCCGGGCGGCCCCGAGGCTCTTGCGCTTCATCGGCCGCCCGTCGTGGTCGAAATAGGTCTCGACGACCTCGACCCCTCCGCGTGTGGGCGCCGGCTCGGCGATCGCTTTCGGCGCCACGCGGATTTCGCCGTGGTTCGCCGCGGTGATCTTGCCGTTCTGAGAGCAGCGCCGCTCTCCCGAGGCGGCGCGGCGCGACGTCTTCACGAGACGCGTCGCCAAATGAGGTTTCTGTTCCATGATCCCAAATCGCTGGGCGGTCCGTTGGATCGACGACGCCGCCAATCTGAGCTGAGCGGCGGATGCGCGCGTGACCACGCGCGCTGACGATCGACGGATACGCTGTTCTGACTGCTCCGCCCCGGCGTGCGCAGGGGCGGGAGCGCGGAGCCGCATGCTGCGGCAAGCGTCAGATCAGGACGGGAGGCGCGCGGGAGCCGAGGGGGGGAGTTGCGGCCTCTGGACGCAGAAAGCTCTCGTCAAAGGCGAGCTTTATCGTCGAATAGGCCGCCGGCGGCGGAGTCTCGCCGACGAAGGGCGACGCGGCGGTCGCGCCGCCGAGCGACGCGCAATGCATGACGCAGCAGACGTCGCCGCCATGCCGCGCCGGACGCGCCGGCGTCGCGGGGTCGCCGGACAGCGGCCCCGAAGACTTATTGAAGCAGATGGCGCCGCCGAACAGGCCCGGCGCGCGTCCGCTGAACGAAGCGCCGACTGCAAGGCCTTGCAAAACAAACAGATAGGCGACGAGCAGGGTGACTGCCGTCGATCCGTACTGCCAAGTTTTGACTTCGCTGCGCGCGCTCATAGCACGTCGAAGCTATTCACTGATCTTGTTAAGGTCAATGGCGGCTTCGGCGCGCGCGGCGATTGAGCTGGATACAGTCGCCCTCAAGGACGTCTTCATGGACACCCTCAAGGACGTCCTCATGGACGCCTTCACGGGGTCCAGGGCCGCGCCTCGTCCGACGAAGGCTCGAGCTCTTTCTGCGTTTCGATGGCCTCGGACAGCTCCCGCAGCGCTTCCCTGACGCCTGTGCCGGTCGCCGATGACAGGAGCAGCGGCGGCGGATGGCGCTCGGCCGTCTCCGGTCCCGCGGCGGCGATCGCCCGCTTCAGCCGCTCCCGCTGCTTCTTGAGATGATCCGGGTCGACCGCATCGGTCTTGGACAGCGCGACGATTTCAGGTTTCTCGGCGAGGCCGGCGCCATAGGCGGCGAGTTCGCCGCGGACGACCTTATAATCCTTGCCGGCGTGTTCGCCGGTCGCGTCGACGAGATGCAACAGCGCCCGGCAGCGCTCGATATGGCCGAGAAAGCGGTCGCCGAGGCCGTGACCCTCATGGGCGCCCGCGATCAGCCCCGGAATATCCGCCAGCACGAACTCGCGATCGTCGCTGCGCACGACGCCAAGACCTGGATGAAGCGTCGTGAAGGGATAATCGGCGATCTTGGGCTTCGCCGCCGTCACCGTGGCCAGAAATGTTGATTTGCCGGCGTTGGGCAAACCGACCAGACCGGCGTCGGCGATGAGCTTTAGCCGCAGGATGATGGTGCGTTCCTCGCCGTCCTGGCCGGGATTGGCGCGCCGGGGCGCCCGATTGGTCGAGGTGGTGAAATGGGCGTTGCCGAAGCCGCCGTTGCCGCCCCGGCAGATGACGACGCGCTGCCCGACTTCGGTCAGGTCGGCGATCAGCGTCTCCTCGTCCTCTTCGAAAATTTGCGTGCCGACCGGCACTTTCAGCACGGCGTCGGCGCCGCGTCCGCCGGCGCGGTTCTTGCCCATGCCGTGACCGCCAGTCTTGGCCTTGAAATGCTGCTGATAGCGATAGTCGATCAGCGTGTTGAGGCCGGCGACGCATTCAGCGACGACGTCGCCGCCGCGTCCGCCGTCGCCGCCGTCCGGTCCGCCGAATTCGATGAATTTCTCGCGTCGAAACGAGACGCATCCCGCGCCGCCATCGCCGGAGCGGACACAAACGCGCGCCTGGTCGAGAAACTTCATATCGCGCTCACGGTGAGAAAAAGCGTGGCCGTCGCGCGCCGAACAGCGTATGCGCTTCGCCGCGCTTCAATTCGAAAAGCTCCACCTCCATGTCGCCGCCGCGCGCGGGCGCCGACGTCACGCCGCGCCCGATCGGCCGAAAGCCGAGCTTCTCATGGACGTGCAGGGAGGACGGATTGTCCGGCCGCGCCGAGGACACGACGCGATCCAGCGAGGTGATGCCAAAGGCGAGATCGATCAGCGCCCTGGCCGCTTCGGTCGTGAAGCCTTGTCCCCAATAGTCTTTGCCGAGCCAGAACCCGAGCGTCGCCGAGCCGCGCCGGTCGGCGCCGTGAAGGCTCACCAGGCCAATCGGCTCGTTCGGCCGGTTCTTCGGGGTGACGACAAGATTGAGGCCGCCGCCCGCGCCATTCTCTTCGCGCGCCGAGGCGATGAAGGCGTCGGCGTCGTGCGGCGCGTAAGGGTGTGGAATGCTCGCGGTCATCAGCGCGACGTCGGGATCGCCGACGTGCCGGCGAATTTCCGCGGCGTCAGCCGCGCGCGGCCAGCGCAGCCAGAGTCGTTCCGTCTCCAGCCGAAAAACGTCGTCGCGGGTAATTTCGGGAAACATTCATTGCTCCAAACGAGATCGGAAATATCGCCCTAAGAGCCACAAGGGAGCGTGCTCCCCCTTGGCCCGTCTCGGCTCTTCCGGACATCTCGCCTGAAACGTTCCCGCCTGAATCCGATAAGCGAGCGAGTCGAGACGACCATGTTCCGCCGGAAGGCCGGCGGCGGGTCGTCCCCTACCGCCTTCTTACTCTGCTGCGGTCGGCGCCGGCGTTACCGATACGCTGGAGCGTCCGCCGCTCGATCTGAATTCGACGACGCCGTCGACGAGCGCAAACAGCGTGTGGTCCTTGCCCATCCCGACATTGCGGCCCGGATGCCATTTGGTGCCGCGCTGGCGCACGATGATGTTGCCGCCGACGACGGATTCGCCGCCGAATTTCTTAACGCCGAGGCGTCTGCCGTCTGAATCGCGGCCGTTGCGCGACGAGCCGCCTGCCTTTTTGTGAGCCATTGTTCGCTCCGATGTCCCGTGCGGCGCCTGGGCCGCTCTAATCTATATCTCCGGAGAGGGCGCTCAGCCCTCGATCGCGGTGATTCTCACAAGCGTCAGGTCCTGACGATGGCCACGCTTGCGCTTTGAATTCTGCCGACGACGCTTCTTGAACGCGATCGACTTCGGGCTGCGGGTCTGCTCGGCGATCTCGCCCGAGACCTTTGCGCCCGCGACGGTCGGCGCGCCGATCCTGGGGCTGTCGCCGCCAAGCATCAGCACTTCGTCGAAGGTGACGGCGTCGCCCGGCGCGCCGTCGAGCGCCATGACGGTGATCACGTCGCCTGCGGCGACGCTATATTGCTTGCCGCCTGTTTTGATGACTGCGAACATCTTTTTGTCCTGTGTTCGTCCCGGCTCTGGCGGTTCCGCCGGCCGGCTTCTTGGCAGTTGATTGGCTCCGCCTCGGACTTGCGCAAAGCGCAAACGAAAAACGCGGCGGAAACCGCCGCGCCGAAGCGGCGATCATCTACGCTCTATTGGACGCGGCTGTCAATATTGCGGCGGGCCAAGGGGGCAGCCTCGGCCGCGGCGGTGGGCGGGCCGCCGCAGGGGCGGGAAACGACAAGCCATCGGCCGAATATCCGCCGGGCTCGCCGCCGGCGCCCGGTGGAACGGGCGCATTCCTTGAGCGTTATCCCCCGTTGCTCAAGTAATATTTATTGGCGTTTCCACGCATTAGGCCTCGGCGCGCCAACAGCCCGGGCGAACGCCGCATTTTTTCAAAGGAGAACGCTATGGGAAAGACGTTTTGCAAATTGATCGTCGCTTTGGGCCTGTCCTTATTGGCCTCCATGCCTGCCTCGGCCGCCAAGCTTGGCGAGATGTGCGGCGGCGTCGTTCCGATCGAATGCGACAAGGGTCTGTGGTGCGATCCCGATCCAGGCGTATGCGGCGGCGCCGACATCTCTGGAAAATGCATCGCGATCTCCAACGTGTGCACGCGGGAGTATCGCCCTGTTTGCGGCTGCGACGGCAAGACCTATGGCAATGACTGCGCGCGTCGCGCTGCGAAGGTCGGCAAAAAGTCCGACGGCGCCTGCGAAAAATCCTATCGGTGACGCTTCGGCGTGACGGCGCGGCGCACTCGGGCCGCGCCGTATCTCACGCTCAATCTCCGGCTAGTTGAAGCAGCCGCTGGCCTGCATCTGAGCGAACCAGACGGCGCAGGCCGCCTTCGCGCGCTCATAGACGCGGCGGCGATAGCCGCCGTCATAGCCATCGTATCCGTCGAACCCGCCGTCGCCGTCATACCCGCCAAAGTCGCCCGGATAGGCCTGGCCATAGCCCGGACCATAATCATAAGGGCCGCCCCAGCCGCGCTGATGCTGGCGCATGCACTTGTTGTAGTTGGCGGCGATCGCCAGACAGAGCGGCGCATTGGCCGCCTGAGCGTTCGAAGCGAAAAGAATGGCGACGGCGCAAGCCGCGCCGACGATGCTGCTGGTCAAGAGCCGCATGCGGGCGTTATCCCTGATTGCGCACCCCAGCGCATTTCGATCGATGTTTGCGGAGGCCGGCTGAAGACAGGCTGAACGGTCCCGCCTGAGCTTAGGTCCGATTACCAGCCGGCGATGCGGCGGCAGGACGAGTCGCCCGCGCCAAAGGCGTAGTGATCGCCGCAGGCGAACGCCACCGGCGGCTCTCCCGTCTGTTCGAACATGTCGTAGCCCTGCTTCAGATTGTGCCAGAACTCGGTCCAGTGCTTGTAATTGCCGCCGGCGCCGACGAAGGCGAGCCAGCTTCCGCCGGTCTCGCGGGCGATCGCCTGCTCGCTCATGCGGAACGGGAAGATGTGCACCTGCACCTCGCGCTGGCCGGCGCGCATCGCCGCCTCGACGAAGGCGTAGATTTCCTCGATGCCGCGATCGGTCATCGCGAAACAGCCGACCGACTTGCAGGCGCCATGCACCATCACGAGGCCGCCGGTGCGTCCGTTCTGGCGATCGAACGCGTTCGGATAGCCGATGTTGAAGGCGCGGTGGTAGTTCGAATGCGGGTGCAGCTGCTTCGCCGACACGCTGTAGAAGCCTTCCGGCGACTGATAATCGGCTTCCTTGAGCTTGGGGCCGAGCTTTCCCGACCATTTGCAGATCGGATACGTCTTGTAGAGCGAGAAGCGGCTGTTGCTCTTGCGGAGCCAAAGCTCGAGCTGGCCTTCCTGCTTGAAGATCCGGACGAAGACCTGATCGCCCATGCCGTAGCGGATGGGCGCCTCCTGTTGAAAGGCGTCGTCCGGCGCCGCGCGCAGGCTCGGCTCGACGGCGCGCGCGACCTGCGTAGGCTGCTGCTGCGCCGGCTCGGCCGGACCGGTCGGCGTCCCTTCCAGCGCGGCTCTCGCCGAAGGCTCCTGCGGACGCGCGGGCGGCAAGGGCGCGTTGGCCAGCGCCGGCGCCGTCGCGGGGGCTTCGGCGGCCGGCGGTTGCGCCGCAGACGCCGCCGCTTCGGCGAATTTGTCGGCAAGCGCGGCGAGATTTCCGGGTCTCGACGGCGGCAGTGGCGCGACT
The DNA here is from genome assembly GCF_050251305.1 of Methylocystis sp. Classification (GTDB taxonomy): domain Bacteria; phylum Pseudomonadota; class Alphaproteobacteria; order Rhizobiales; family Beijerinckiaceae; genus Methylocystis. The sequence goes on from NZ_JBFWNB010000004.1 coordinate 41,535, forward strand.
TTCTCGACGATCTCGGGCGTTGCCGGCGGCGGCGCGGGCGGGAAGGAGATCGAGGCCTCGACGCCGTCGCCCGGCGGCAGCGCCGCGACTTCGTCGGCGGGCTCCTGCGCCGTTTCCGCGGACGCCGGCGGCGCGGGCGGCGGCGCGGGCGGCGGCGCGGGCGGGAAGGATCCGGGCTGCATGCGAAGCGCGGTTCGGCGCAAGCCGGTCGGCAGCGCGCCGCCCCAGACGCTGAGCGCGGCCGGGCCGAGCACGGGCGATTTGCTCCCGCTCGTCGGGAAATAGCGGAAGGCCGCGACTCCGCCGACGATCGCGGCGACGGCGACCGCCGCCAGCGCCAATTGGGTCTGTCGCGGCGTCATGCGCCTGTGCAGCCTCTCATGGAGATTCTAAGCCGAGATTCCGAACGTGAGCCAAGGCTGAGCAAGACCACTGGAAAAAGGCGGATTAGTGGCCTTCGAAGGCGACGAGCGTGCGCACCGGCACGCCCAACGCCTCGAGCCGCTTGACGCCGTTCAGATCGGGCAGGTCGATCACGAAACAGGCGGCGACGACGTTGGCGCCAGCCTGGCGCAGAAGCTTCACCGCGCCCTCCGCCGTGCCGCCGGTGGCGATCAGGTCGTCGACGAGGATCACCCGCTCGCCCTTGGTCACCGCGTCCTCATGCATCTCCATTTCGTCGACGCCATATTCGAGCTCATAGGCGACCGAGACGACGCGATGCGGCAGCTTGCCCTTCTTGCGGATCGGGATGAAGCCGGCGGAAAGCTGATGCGCCACGGCGCCCCCTAAGATGAAGCCGCGCGCCTCCATGCCCGCGACCTTGTCGATCTTGTCGCCGCACCAGGGCTGCACGAGTTCGTCGACCGCCTTGCGGAACGCCTTGGCGTCGCCGAGCAGCGTGGTGATGTCGCGAAACAGGATTCCCTTCTTGGGATAATCGGGAATGGTGCGAATGGCGTCGGCGAGGGGCATGAAGGCGGCCTTCGATCGGCGGCGTGCGTCGCCGCGCATGGAGGGTCATGGCGTAACCGCCACGCGCGCAGAGATACACGCAGGGCGGGGCGGGGCGCAAATGGGGGAGGGCGCAACCCGGGCAATCGACTGAACAGCGGCCTTTGATGATGTTGCGCCAAATACCTCCACCTTGCGGGGAGGTCGGCGGTCGAAGACCGCCGGGTGGGGGCGCGCCGCTTTGGGCCGGGCGCGGTGAGAATAGCATCCCGAGCGCGCGAGCGTAAGCGCGTTTCATGCGAGAAACCCGCTAACATCAGCAATCGCGGCGGAGTCTCGCGCGCCATGCAGCACGCGAACAATTTCGATTTCGGAATCCGAGGGCAGATAATAGATGGCGTAGCTGCCGTGCAAAACGACGCGTAAATCAGGCGCGAGTTGATGACGCTCTGCGCCGGAAAACGGAAAATCCTGCAAGCGGGAAAAGGTTGCGCGGATTTTGTCGAGCAAGCGCGTCGCAATCGATTCAGAACTGTCGTCCGCAACATAAGCCCAGATTTCGGCAAGGTCCGCTTCCGCCGCATCAGTCAGGTGGAGGTCGAGCGGTCGGCTAATAGCTTCCTCCCTCTGGCGATAATCTTCGCAGCGTCAAACTTCTTCACGCGGCCGGCTGCGACATCGGCAAGGCCTTTGTCGATGTCGGCCTTCAACGCCTCGAGCTCCTGAAGCTGCAAGGCGCGTTTCAGCTTCCAATCGCGCAACGCGGCGCGAACGACTTCGCTCGCCGAAGCATAGTCGCCGCCTTCAACAGCGTCCTTGATGGTCGCCGCCATGTCGGTCGGCAGGGTGATGGTCAGTCGCTCGATATCCGCCATGCGCGGGTCTCCCAAATCAAATCATATATTATCATACTTATGATGCTTTGGGAGGAACGCCAGGCGGTTGGTTGATCCGCGTTTTTCCTGTGAGGAATGCGCCCGCGCCGCCTATCCCCCATTCACCCGTTTCATCACCGCGTCGAGCTTCTTCAACAGCTCCGGATCGCGCGCGTCGGGCGCGGTGAGGATGGCGTTCTCAAGCGCGCGGTCCGAGCCGACCGGGCAGGGTTCGTGCTCGCGCGGAAACTCCGCCAGAATGCGCGCGAGCAGACGCGCGACCGCCGAAGCATTCTTCTGAACCACCGCGATCACCGCAGTGATGTCGACATTGTCGTGATCGGGATGCCAGCAGTCGAAATCCGTCACCATGGCGACGGTGGCGTAGGAGATTTCCGCTTCGCGCGCGAGCTTCGCTTCCGGCATCGCCGTCATGCCGATCACGTCATAGCCGGCGGCCTTGTAGGTCAGCGATTCGGCGTAGGACGAAAACTGCGGGCCTTCCATGCAGACATATGTGCCGCTCGCGACGTGATCGATGTTCTCGGCCTTGGCCGCCGCGGCGATGCGCGCGGACAGCAGCGGCGCGATCGGATGCGCCATCGACACATGCGCGACGCAGCCATTGCCGAAAAATGAGGATTGTCGCGCGACGGTGCGGTCGACGAATTGATTGACGAGGACGAAGAGTCCCGGAAAGAGCTCCGCCTTGAACGAGCCGCAGGCGGAGACCGAGATCAGATCGGTGACGCCGGCGCGTTTCATGGCGTCGATATTGGCGCGGTAGTTGATGGCCGACGGCGAGAGCCGATGGCCGCGCCCGTGCCGCGGCAAAAAGACCGCCTGGGTCTCGCCCATCTGTCCGAAGCAAAGCTCGTCGGAAGGATCGCCCCAGGGCGTCGTAACGCGCTCACGACGAATATTGGTCAGTCCCGGCAAATCATAAACGCCTGACCCGCCGATTATTCCGACGACCGCTTTGGTCATGAATCACGTCTCCTGCTGAGCTGCTGAATTGGCCATTGATGAGCCGGCGAGCGCCGGCGCCGAAAATCGCGGCAATGTGACAGGGTTGCGCCCCCAAAAAGCCTGTGTTAGGGGACGCTCGCCTTGGAGCTAGGGCACAGCGGCCCTCGTTCCTTTTCCTACAGCATCCGTCGTTTGAGGCTAACCGCTTATCGTCGCGATCGTGCTTTTTTGCACTGCGAGCGGCGTTCTCAAAACGGCGTAGATTGACGAGCGAACCAGGTGGCTCAAGCCGAAGATTCCTTATCAGGCGTCGCAGGTCGCTACGCCTCAGCCCTCTATGATCTGGCGACGGAAAAACGCGCAGCCGATGACGTCGCCGCCGCGCTCGACAAATTCCAGTCTCTGATCGACGAAAGCGCCGATCTCAAGCGGCTGGTGAAAAGCCCGGTGTTCTCCGCGCAGGAGCAGGTCAAGGCGCTCGACGCCGTTCTCGCCAAAGCGCAGATCTCCGGCGTCGCCACCAATTTTATCCGACTCGTCGCGTCCAAGCGGCGTCTCTTTGTCATCTCCGACATGATCGCCGCCTATCGCCGGCTGAACGACAGGGCGAAGGGCCTGGTGCGCGCCGACGTGACGGTCGCCGGGCCGCTGAAGCCCGATCATGAAGCGGCGCTGCGCGAGGCGCTCGCCGGCGTCAGCGGCGGCAAGACCGTCGATCTCAACGTCAAGACAGACCCGTCGATCATCGGCGGCCTGATCGTCAAACTTGGTTCGCGCATGGTCGACGCGTCCGTGCGCACCAAGCTCAATTCAATCCGAACACGCATGAAAGAGGTCGGCTGATGGATATCCGCGCCGCAGAAATTTCCTCGATTCTCAAGAATGAGATCGCCAATTTTGGCGCCGAGGCAGAAGTCACCGAAGTCGGACAGGTTCTCTCGGTCGGCGACGGCATCGCGCGCGTCTACGGACTGGACAATGTGCAGGCCGGCGAGATGGTCGAATTCGAGAATGGCGTGCGCGGCATGGCGCTCAATCTCGAAACCGACAATGTCGGCATCGTCATTTTCGGCTCCGACCGCGACATTAAGGAAGGCCAGACGGTCAAGCGCACCGGCGCCATCGTCGACGTGCCGGTCGGCAAGGAGCTTCTCGGCCGCGTCGTCGACGCGCTCGGCAATCCGATCGACGGCAAGGGCCCGATCAAAGCCGCGCAGCGCTCCCGCGTCGACGTCAAGGCGCCCGGCATCATTCCGCGCAAGTCGGTGCATGAGCCGATGGCGACCGGCCTCAAGGCGGTCGACGCGCTGATCCCGATCGGCCGCGGCCAGCGCGAGCTCATCATCGGCGACCGCCAGACCGGCAAGACCGCCATCGCGTTGGATACCATCCTCAACCAGAAGTCCCTGAACGATGGCGACGACGAGAAGGCGAAGCTCTACTGCGTCTATGTCGCCATCGGCCAGAAGCGCTCGACGGTGGCGCAATTCGTCAAGGTTCTCGAAGAGCGCGGCGCGCTCGAATATTCGATCGTCGTCGCCGCCACCGCGTCGGATCCGGCGCCGATGCAGTTCCTCGCGCCCTTCTCGGGCTGCGCGATGGGCGAATATTTCCGCGACAACGGCATGCATGCGGTCATCATCTACGACGATCTGTCGAAGCAGGCCGTCGCCTATCGCCAGATGTCGCTGTTGCTGCGCCGCCCGCCGGGCCGCGAAGCCTATCCGGGCGACGTCTTCTATCTGCATTCGCGCCTGCTGGAGCGCGCGGCGAAGCTGTCCGACGACCGCGGCGCCGGCTCGCTGACCGCGCTCCCCGTCATCGAGACGCAGGCGAATGACGTGTCGGCCTATATTCCGACCAACGTCATCTCGATCACCGACGGCCAGATCTTTCTCGAGACCGATCTCTTCTATCAGGGCATTCGTCCTGCGGTGAACGTCGGCCTCTCGGTGTCGCGCGTCGGCTCCTCGGCGCAGACCAAGGCGACGAAGAAGGTCGCCGGCAAGATCAAGGGCGAACTCGCGCAATATCGCGAAATGGCGGCCTTCGCGCAGTTCGGCTCGGACCTCGACGCGGTGACGCAGCGTCTGCTCAATCGCGGCGCGCGGCTGACCGAGCTCCTGAAGCAGCCGCAGTTCTCGCCGCTGAAGATGGAAGAGCAGGTCTGCGTGATCTACGCCGGCGTCAACGGCTATCTCGATCCGCTGCCCGTCAACCGCGTGCGCGCGTTCGAGGACGGCCTGCTCGCACTGCTGCGTTCGCAGCACGGCGACATTCTGGAGAGCATCCGCTCGACGAAGGATCTGACCGACGACACGGCGGCGAAACTCAAGACTGTCGTCGAGAACTTCGCCAAGTCCTTCGCGTAATTTCTTCCTCTTCCCGCTTCGGGGAGAGGCAGCAGCCCTCTAGGCCAGAAGCAAGCCCATGCCCTCGCTAAAGGACCTCCGAAACCGCATCTCTTCCGTCAAGGCGACGCAGAAGATCACCAAGGCCATGCAAATGGTCGCCGCCGCCAAGCTGCGGCGCGCGCAGGCTGCGGCGGAAGCGGCGCGGCCTTACGCCGAGCGCATGGAGTCGGTGCTCGCCAATCTCGCTTCCGGCGTGACGGCGGGCGGGCCGCCGCTCCTGGCCGGCAACGGCAAGGACGAGACGCATCTGCTGATCGTCGCGACGGCTGAACGCGGCCTGTGCGGCGCGTTCAACTCCTCGATCGTGCGCCTCGCCCGCGAGCATGTCGCGCGGCTTCAGGATCAGGGCAAGACGGTCAAGATCCTCTGCGTCGGCAAGAAGGGCTACGAGCAGCTCCGCCGCCAGTACGAGCGCAATATCATCGAGGTGATCGAACTGCGCGGCGTCAAGCAGCTCGGCTTCGACAATGCGGATGAGATCGGCAAGAAGATCATTCACATGTTCGAGGAAGGCGACTTCGACGTCGCGACGCTGTTCTTCTCGCGCTTCAAATCGGTGATCTCGCAAATTCCGACGGCGCAGCAGATCATCCCGGCGCAAATCCCGTCCAACGAAAACGCGCCGGCCGTCGAAGGTCCGCAGGCGGCCTACGAATATGAGCCGGGACAGGACGAAATCCTTTCGACGCTGTTGCCGCGCAACATCTCGGTGCAGGTGTTTCGCGCGCTGCTCGAAAACGCCGCCTCCGAGCAAGGCGCCCGCATGAGCGCGATGGACAACGCCACGCGCAACGCCGGCGAAATGATCCGCAAGCAGACGACCCTCTACAACAGGTCGCGGCAGGCGATGATCACCAAGGAGCTCATCGAAATCATCTCGGGCGCCGAGGCGCTCTGACGCATTTTAGGACGAGGACGAAACATGGCCGCCAACAAGCCCACCGGGCGCATCACCCAAGTCATCGGCGCCGTCGTCGACGTGCAGTTCGACGAGCATCTGCCTGAGATTTTGAACGCCCTCGAGACGACGAATCAAGGCAACCGCCTCGTTCTCGAAGTCGCGCAGCACCTCGGCGAAAACTCCGTGCGCACCATCGCCATGGACTCGTCCGAAGGTCTGGTCCGCGGTCAGGAAGTCACCGACACCGGCGCGCCGATCTCGGTTCCGGTCGGCGACGAGACGCTCGGGCGCATCATCAACGTCATCGGCGAGCCGGTCGACGAAGCCGGTCCGCTCAACACCGGCAAGTCCCGCGCGATCCATCAGCCGGCGCCCTCCTATTCGGAGCAGGCCACCGAGGCGCAGATTCTCGAAACCGGCATCAAGGTCGTCGATCTGCTCGCGCCCTACGCCAAGGGCGGCAAGATCGGCCTCTTCGGCGGCGCGGGCGTGGGCAAGACCGTGCTGATCATGGAGCTCATCAACAACATCGCCAAGGCGCACGGCGGCTATTCCGTCTTCGCCGGCGTCGGCGAGCGCACCCGCGAAGGCAACGACCTCTATCACGAAATGATCGAGGGCGGCGTCAACAAGAAGGGCGGCGGCGAGGGCTCGAAATGCGCGCTGGTCTACGGCCAGATGAACGAGCCGCCGGGCGCGCGCATGCGCGTCGCGCTCTCCGGCCTGACCGTCGCCGAGGATTTCCGCGACCGCGGCATGGACGTGCTGTTCTTCGTCGACAACATCTTCCGCTTCACCCAGGCGGGTTCGGAAGTGTCGGCGCTTCTCGGCCGCATCCCCTCGGCGGTCGGCTATCAGCCGACGCTCGCGACCGACATGGGCGCGCTGCAGGAGCGCATCACCACGACGACCAAAGGCTCGATCACTTCGGTGCAGGCGATTTACGTCCCGGCCGACGATTTGACCGACCCGGCGCCGGCCACCTCCTTCGCGCATCTTGACGCGACGACCGTGTTGTCGCGCTCGATCGCTGAGAAGGGCATTTATCCGGCGGTCGATCCGCTCGACTCGACCTCGCGCATGCTGTCGCCGGCGATCGTCGGCGAAGAGCATTACGACGTCGCGCGTAAGGTGCAATCGACGCTGCAACGCTATAAGTCGCTGCAGGACATCATCGCCATTCTGGGCATGGACGAACTTTCCGAAGAGGACAAGCTCGTCGTCGCCCGCGCCCGCAAGATCGAGCGCTTCCTGTCGCAGCCGTTCCATGTCGCCGAGGTGTTTACGGGTTCGCCCGGCAAGCTCGTCGCGCTCGCCGATACGATCAAGGGCTTCAAGGGCCTCGTCGAAGGCGAATACGACCATCTGCCCGAGGCCGCCTTCTACATGGTCGGCTCGATCGAAGAGGCGGTCGAGAAGGCCGCCAAGCTCGCCAAGGAAGCGGCGTAACGTCCGATGTCGCGCCGCAACCGCCTTGTGCTGTGCGGCGCGATTATCGTGATCACCGCAATAGTTGCATCGGTGATTGGCGGCGCCCAATGTGGGTTTCAGTGCTTTTATACGCTGCCCATTGGCGACAAGCCCTGTCCCGAGTTGCAGTGTTGGCGTTACACGGCGATCGGAGCCGCACTCGGGGCAGCGGCTGGTGGATTGGTGTGTCTGACAGGCTGGAAGATGGGTCGGGAACTGATCCAAGTCTTTAGAGGTAGACTGAAATGACCGCATTCCACTTCGAACTCGTCTCTCCCGAGAAGCATCTCTTCTCCGGCGAAGTCGAATCGGTCGTCGCGCCGGGCGCCGACGGCCAGTTCACCGTGCTCAAGGATCATGCGCCGGTCATGACCACGCTGAAAGCGGGCGTCGTGACCGTCGCCGGCGGCGACGGCAAGGTCGAAAAGCTGTTTGTGCGCGGCGGATTCGCCGACGTCAGCGCGTCGGGCTTCACCATTCTCGCCGAACAGGCGATCCCGCTCGCCGAAATCGATGTCGCCAAGGTCGACGCCGACATCCAGAACGCGCGCGAAGACATCGCCGACGCCAAATCCGACGAAGCGCGCCTCGCCGCGTCCGACAAGCTGGCGCAACTGCAGGAATTGCGCACGGCGATCGGCGGCTGATCGAAGCGCGCGGCGAAAAGCCGGGCGTCCTCCATGCGCCGCCGCCCGTAAATCCCAACTTTTACGCTGCCTCTCGGCGTGGATGGCCGGGACACGCCCGCCATGACGGCTGTGCGATTGCGCCGGCCGAGCGATTGCGCAGACGCGCCGAACGCCGCGCATCGCCCAAACGCCTCGCGGTCTAAACGTCGCTCGCGTCTTCCGTCGCCGCCGACTCTTCAAGCTCCGCTTCGATGATGTCGCCGGGCTCCTCCGAGGGCGCGAGTTCGGATCGCGATTGCGCGACCTCGCGTATGGCGTCGCCAATTTCCGGATTGCGGCTGGTCAGCGTCTGCAGATCATAGGCGTCGAGAATCAGCAGTTTCGTTCGCGCCGTCGCCCGAACGTCGGCCGTGCGCGACGTCTTTTGCAGCACGGCCATTTCGCCAAAAAATTGGCCTTCGCCGAGACGGACGTTCCCATGCGCCAATTCGACTTCGACTTCGCCCTCGGCGATGAAATACATCGAATGGGCGGGGTCGCCCTTGCGCACGATCAATGCGCCGCGCGGGATGGACTGCGCCCGAAGATAGCGCATGATTTCGGCGATCGCCGCCGCGTCGAGCGTGCGAAACAGCGGCACGCTCGCAATCATCGTCCAGGTGACGACGAATTCCCGGCGATGAATCTCTTCGGCGAAAGCCGTGGCGAGGATGCCGACCGGCAGGCCCAACAGCAGGAACCCCGTCACCATGGCGAAGGAGGCGATGATTTTGCCGATCAGCGTGAGCGGCGTCACTTCGCCATAGCCGACGGTCGTCACCGTTTCGATCGCCCACCACATCGCGTCGGGAATGGTGCCGAATTTTTCGGGCTGGGCCTCATGTTCGGCGAGATGCATCGCTGTCGAATAAAACAGCACAGCGCCGAATAGAATCGTCAGCCAGGCGAGCAGCGCCTTGCGTTCGGCCTCGATCACCGCGAGCAATGTGCGGATGCCCGGAGAATAGCGGGCGAATTTGAAGAACCGCAGGAGCCGCAGCATCAAAAAGACGCGCAGATCCGTAGAGAAATAGAACGACAGATAGAAGGGCAGGAAAGCGGCGAGATCGATCAGCGCCCAGATTGACCCCATGAAGGCGATCCGCGCCGCCGTCGGCGAGCGGTCGGCGTAAAGCGTATGTTCGGGCGCGCACCAGACGCGCAACACATACTCCAGCGTGAAGGCGGCGACGGCGACATATTCGATGACGTTGAAGACGAGCGCATAGCGCTCGCCATATTCGGGCACCGATTCGAAGATCACCGAAACGACCGACAGCAGGACGAGCCCGATCAGCGCGCGATGGACGATGCGCGCGATGCGGTCATGGGCGCCGCCGTCAAGGACGACATGGACTCGTCGCCGCAACAAGGCCAGACCGTGCCGCCGGTCCGGCTCCCTCATGGCGTCGCCGCTTTTCCGCGCAGCGCGTCTTCGACCGAAGCGAGCGCCTGATCGATGGCGGTCGCGTCAGGGCCGCCCGCCTGCGCAAGGTCAGGGCGACCGCCGCCGCCCTTGCCGCCGAGCTTGACGCTGGCGACGCGAACGAAATCCACGGCGCTGAACTTCTTGGTGAGATCGTCGGTGACGCCGACGACGATCCCCGCCTTGCCGTCGGGCGAGGCGCTGGCGATCGCGACGACGCCAGAACCGATCGCCTTCTTGGCGTCGTCGACCATCGACTTCAGATCCTTGGCCTCGATGCCTTGGACCGCCCGCGCGAGGAGCTTGACGCCGCCGACGTCGCGCGGCTTGTCCGCGGCGCCGTCGCCGGCGCCGCCGCCCATGGCGAGCTTGCGCTTGGACTCCGCGAGTTCGCGCTCCAGCCGCTTGCGTTCCTCGAGCAGCGCCGCCAGCCGCGTCGGCGCGTCCTCGACCGGCGCGCGCATCAGCGCCGCCATGTCGCGCAGCGCCCGCGCCTGCGACACGAACTGGCTACGGGCGCCTTCGGCGGTGCGCGCCTCGATGCGGCGCACCCCGGACGCGACTGCGCCCTCGCCAACGATGGCGATCAGGCCGATATCGCCGGTGCGGGCGACATGCGTGCCGCCGCACAGTTCGACCGAGAAGGGATGCGCGACGCCGGGGTCCGGCCGGCCCATCGAGACGACGCGCACTTCGTCGCCGTATTTCTCGCCGAACAGCGCGCGCGCGCCGGATCGGATCGCGTCGTCCTGCGCCATGACGCGGGTCTCGACCGGCGCATTGTCCTGAACGATTTCATTGGCGAGCGTTTCGACGCGCGCCAGCTCGTCATCGGTGAGCGGCTTCGGATGGGTGAAGTCGAAGCGCAGACGATCCGGCGCAACGAGCGAACCCTTCTGCGCGACATGCTCGCCGAGCACCTGGCGCAGCGCCTCATGCAGAATATGCGTCGCCGAATGATTGGCCCGCGCCTGCTTGCGCCGCGCGTGGTCGACGTCGAGTTCGAGCGCGAGGCCGGGCGTGATCTCGCCTTCTTCGACGACGCCCTCGTGAACGATCAGGTCGCCAAGCTTCTTGACGGCGTTTTCGACGCGGAACCGCACGCCATGGCCGCGCATCACGCCGACATCGCCGACCTGTCCGCCCGATTCGCCATAGAAGGGCGTCTGATTGAGGATCACCGCGCCGCGCGCGCCCTCTTTCAGCGAAAAGGCCTCGGCGCCGTCATGAATGAGGGCGGTGACGACGCCCTCGCTTCGCTCGGTCTCGTAGCCGAGAAATTCCGTGGCGCCGACGCGCTCCTTGAGCGCATACCACAGCGCTTCGGTCGCCGTTTCGCCGGAGCCGGCCCAGGCCTTGCGCGCTTCGGCGCGCTGGCGCTCCATCGCGGCGTTGAAACTGTCCTTGTCGACGCCGATGCCGCGCGGGCGCAGGGCGTCTTCGGTCAGATCGAGCGGGAAGCCGTAAGTGTCGTAGAGTTTGAACGCCGTTTCGCCGGAGAGCTTCGCGCCCTGGCCGAGCGCCGCCGTCTCCTCGTCGAGGATTGCGAGGCCGCGCGCGAGCGTCGCGCGGAAGCGCGTCTCTTCGGTGAGCAGCGTGTCGGCGATCAGCGCCTGGGCGCGCACGAGCTCCGGATAGGCCTGGCCCATCTCGGCGACGAGCGTCGGCGCGAGTCGCCACATCAGCGGTTCTTTGGCGCCGAGCAGCTGCGCATGCCGCATGGCGCGGCGCATGATCCGGCGCAGCACATAGCCGCGGCCTTCATTCGAGGGCGTCACGCCGTCGGCGACGAGAAAGGACGAGGCGCGCAGATGGTCGGCGATGACCCGATGGCTCGCGCCCTGCGGACCGTCGGCCGGGACGCCGGTGAAATCGGCGACCGCGCCGGTCAGCGCGCGAAACAGATCGATGTCGTAATTGGAGGTCACGCCCTGCATCAGCGCGGCGATGCGCTCCAGCCCCATGCCGGTGTCGATCGAAGGGCGCGGCAGTGGCGCCCGCTGACCTGGCGCCACCTGCTCATACTGCATGAAGACGAGGTTCCAGAATTCCAGGAAGCGGTCGCCGTCCTCGTCCGGGCCGCCGGGCGGGCCGCCGGCGAGCGCCTCGCCCTGGTCGTAGAAAATCTCGGAACAGGGGCCGCAGGGGCCGGTGTCGCCCATGCTCCAGAAATTGTCGGAGCTGGCGATGCGTATGATGCGTCTGTCGTCGAAGCCGGCGATCTTTTTCCACAGATCATAGGCCTCGTCGTCGTCGTGATAGATGGTGACGAGCAGACGGTCGACATTCAATCCGAACTCGCGCGTGATCAGGCTCCAGGCGAGTTCGATCGCGCCTTCCTTGAAATAATCTCCGAAGGAGAAATTGCCGAGCATTTCAAAGAAGGTGTGATGGCGCGCGGTGTAGCCGACATTGTCGAGATCATTGTGCTTGCCGCCGGCGCGCACGCATTTCTGCGCCGACGCGGCGCGCGCATAGGACCGCCTTTCGACGCCGGTGAACACATTCTTGAATTGCACCATGCCGGCGTTGGTGAACATCAGCGTCGGGTCGTTGTGCGGCACGAGCGACGACGAAGCGACCTTTTCGTGCCCGTTGTGCGCGAAAAAGTCGAGGAAGGCGGTTCGGATCTGGTTGACGCCACTCATGCGGTCACGGCTCGTAGATGCGTCCCGGATCCGCGGAAGCGGCGGCGCGCCGATGCGGGAGACGCGTTTAAAACAATAACCTGGGGCGGTGTTTTCGCGTCAACGAAACGGCCGCGGCCCGAGGTCGCTGCGAAGCCTGCGGCAGGCGGCGCCTTCGCGCGCTTCACCCTGCGCGATATGACAGTTTCGGGGCCAAACGGCAATGGCGGGAGGGGCGCCGAACCGGCCGGCGCCTCTCCCGCCTTCTGTCGCGACGTCGCCGCAGCGCGCGTCAGGCGCGCTCTCGTCGACCGGATCGCGAGGGGACCAGATATCGCTTAGGCGTCGTCGTCCGACGCCGCTTCGAGAATGCGCTCGGCGATCAGCCCGGCGTTCTCGCGGATCGCCTGCTCGATGCGCTGCGCCGCCTCGGGATTTTGTTTCAGAAACGTCTTGGCGTTCTCGCGGCCCTGGCCGAGCCTCTGGCTGTCGTAGGAGAACCAGGCGCCCGATTTCTCGACGACGCCGGCCTTGACGCCGAGGTCGATCAATTCGCCGAATTTCGAGACGCCCTCGCCATACATGATGTCGAATTCGACCTGTTTGAACGGCGGCGCGACCTTGTTCTTGACGACTTTGACGCGGGTCTGGTTGCCGACCGTCTCGTCGCGGTCCTTGATCGCGCCGATGCGGCGGATGTCGAGCCGCACCGAGGCGTAGAATTTGAGCGCATTGCCGCCGGTCGTCGTATCCGGCGAACCATACATCACGCCGATCTTCATGCGGATCTGATTGATGAAGATGACGAGCGTGTTGGAGCGGGCGATCGAGGCGGTGAGCTTGCGCAGCGCCTGGCTCATCAGCCGCGCCTGCAGGCCGGGCTGCACCTCGCCCATCTCGCCTTCGATTTCCGCGCGCGGCGTCAGCGCCGCGACCGAATCGACGACGAGCACGTCGACGGCGCCGGAGCGCACCAGCGTGTCGGTGATCTCGAGCGCCTGCTCGCCGGTGTCTGGCTGGGAAATCAGCAATTCTTCGAGATTGACGCCGAGCTTGCGGGCGTAGACGGGGTCGAGCGCATGTTCCGCGTCGACAAAGGCGCAGACGCCGCCCATTTTCTGCGCCTCGGCGATGACATGCAGCGTCAGCGTGGTCTTGCCCGACGATTCCGGCCCGTAGATTTCAACGACGCGGCCGCGCGGCAGCCCGCCGACGCCGAGCGCGATGTCAAGCCCGAGCGAGCCGGTGGAGATCGTCTCGATCTCGACGGCTTTCTGGTTCTTGCCGAGCCGCATGATCGAGCCTTTGCCGAAGGCGCGCTCGATCTGCGACAGCGCGGCGTCGAGCGCCTTGGTCTTGTCCACGGACGTCCCTTCCACGAGGCGGAGGTTGGCTTGGCTCACGGCTGAAAATTCCTTCTGACACGGTTCGCTAGGCGCAGGCAACGGGGGCTGCGCGGGGGCGCGGGGGCAGGGGCGTGCGCGAAATTGAAGCCTGACCCTGAACTCCAGTGTGCACGATTTGTTCTTTTTGCCAAGTTCTTTTTTTGTTCGCCGGAGCGGAGCCGGTTAAGAGACTGCCGCACGCTCGGCCCGGCCTCAACCTAATTTGAAATTGGGACAGAAGGGCGTTCGCCCCGGCGTCATGGGCGTGCGGCTATTGGACGAATTGAGCTATTGCCGCAATCCGGACCACATTGCGTTGTCCTGACGGTCCGTAAAACGTCAGAGCCGTTTTTTGCGGTCGACTTGGAGCTTTCGATCGTAAACGTGAACCGAGCCGCCGAAAGCTTTCAATTCTTATCGTCAGCGTTTTGGTTTCCCCCGCGGCAATTGGCTCAATGGCGACCTTTAGCGCCTTCGCCGACATGAGCGACTCGGGATATGCGGGGATGACCTTGAACAGATCGGGGTTCAGAAAACGGAAGGCGTCGACGCTCAGTTCTCCAAGTATGACGGGTTGATTCCAGTTGTTCTTGACCCGCGCTGTCACGATCAGATCGTTGCGGTTGGGTGAAAGTTTCGTTGCGAGTAGAGCGACGGAGATTTTAGATTGCGCTGCTTCAGCTTCGATCGACGACAGATATTTACGAACATTGTCGTCGCGCGTGGCGCTATCTAAAGGCTGCGTTCCAATGGCGCGCTCATAGGCGCCAATGGCGTCCCGATGCGCAGCCGCGCCAGACGTCGCATTCTGCGCAGCGGTTTCTGGCGATCTTGCGGAGTCAAGCGCGTCTTGTAGACGTTGTGAGTCCTTCCGCGCGAGTCGTGTTTCTACAAAATCATCCGGGCACAACTGTTTGGCGCGGGCCAACGACTCTGCCGCATCCTTTTCGAGTTTAACGAGAATCTGCAACTCGCCCGCGTAAAACATCAGTTCGCATTTCTGGTCATTCGTCGCCGCCGCTTCCGCGACTTTCGCCAATGGCTTCACGCCGAGGTAGAGCTCGGTCAAGGGGAACGGCCAAGCGTTCTTTGGCGTTGTCTCACTCCAGACCGCCAGCTCACGTTTGCCGTCTTCTCCCAAATAGGCCCTTGCGAGAAACAGCCACAGGATGACGTAACGACGATCGCCTGTGGCGGCGGCGCGCGCAAAATCTTTGGCTGCGGCGCTGAAATTACGATCTTCAAAGTAAAGGCGGCCGCGCGCAAAATATGCTCCTGCGTTCTTTGAATCTATCCCGATCGCCTCGCCATATTCGCTAATGGCTTGCGATGCTTCATCTCGCGACGTGTGAATCTGGGCGCGCAGCGCATGGGCCGCCGCCAATTTAGGCTTCAATTCGAGCGCTCGATCGGCATCGCGCCAGGCGCCGTTGGCGTCGCCGGTCGCGTTCAGGGCCAATCCACGGGCGATGTATATTTCAGGATTTTGCGCATCGAGTTCTACTGCTCGGTCAAAAGCTTGGAGCGCACGAGCATAGTCATGCTTTGTCCCATACAGTTGAGCGAGCGACGCATATGCGACGGCGTTGTTTGGATGAAGCTGGACCGCACGCTCAAGTTCAGTTATGGCGCGATCATAATCCTGCATAATACTATAGGCTTCGGCGCGCGCCTGATACGCAACGAGCAGATCTGATTCCAGTTTGAGCGCTGTATTAAAGTTTGAAATCGCACGATCAATCGCGCCAACATTAGCGAAGGACGCGCCACTCTTTACGAGAGAATAGGCAATCGAATAGCGCACGCCGACATAGCTCCAATAAAGGAAGCCGAAGATGGCGCTGACGCTGACTGTGACAAGAGCGGCGGCCGCGATGCCGTTGCGACGAGAAAAGTTCAGAAAGGCGCGCGTCCAGCGGTCTACATCGCGAGGCAATGCGAGGAATTCCTGACCTGCGACGCCCCAACTCAGCGTTCCCAGAGCGACGCCGATCGACGCCGCGTTCAGGGCTCCGAACGGCGCGGCTCCCAACGCGGTTGCGAAGGCGCCGACAAGTTCTGGAACTATCGCCAACAACGCCAGAAGCCCACCCAGCAGGAGCCCCGTCGCTTTCGCAAAGACGATACGGTCAACAAGCATCGGCGATAAACGATAGACGCGATGGGTCTCTTGGGCGGCAAGATCCTCTCTACAAACTGCAATCGCCCTTAAGGCCAACACGGCGTACATCGCCACCGCGAAGAGGAAAGCGCCCGATAGCAGCGTTGGCGTCGTCGCGGACAGATAATCGCCGATCTCGATCACAAACGGCAGAGACAGCGGAAGAAGTTCTCCGAGAAAGAGCGGGAAGTCGTAAAGGCCATGTAGCGTCGCACAGACCAACCATGTGAAGAGGACCTTTAAAATGCGGAGCGAAGTCCGTGCTTCGAGTTCCGCCCAAGCCAGTCCAAACCCCATTCCCATGCCGAGGAAAGCGTGCATCGGGACCGCACTGACGGCGCGGGCGATCGCGATGCCCTTCCACTCGTCCGAGGCGTGTAGCACGTATGAAATGTTTTCGATCAGCGCAAAACCGAGGCCGACGCCTGCGCAAGCGAGGATAAGATCCGTGCGGCTGCGCCTCTGATAATAGGTCGCAACAATGAAAAGGCAGGCAAGCAGCTTCGCGCCTTCTTCAGAAAGGCCGGCAAAGGCGAACGCCTTGATCAAAAGCCCGAGCGTTGCATCGACTTGCGTACGAGCGACAGCTTCGAAAGCGTTCACGGTCAGCGGCAGGATCGCGATCATCGCGCCGCTGGCGATTGCGACGAGGAGCAGCCGTGGGGAGAGGCGCCGTTCGCCGATGCGAAACAGCATGACAGCGATGACAACGCCGGGGACGAGCGAGCCGACCAGCGCGCCGAGCCGCCAGAATGAATCCGCGATCATCGAATTGTCCAGAGCGCCAGTCTCCTCAATGAATATGTTTGGTCACGATGGCGAGCGCCACGGTAGAAAGAAAGATCAGGAATCCAAGAGCGGCTCCTGGCCTCGAAACGCCGCCGGCTTCGGCGATCGTCGAGCGCGCTTCCTCGTCCGTCTGTGACTGGGATCTGATCTCGATGACGAGCGCTTCCGCTGTGTCCACGTAATAGCGGGGGCCCAGCCCGCCGAGGATGGAGACTGTGACGCCGGTGACGTTAGATAGCGCCGTAGACTGAAAAAAGAGCGCGATTGCGATTGGCGCAACCGTTAAAGCGGCCGCAGTCAGGTACATCTTCCGGTATAGTAGCCAGGCTTGCGGGAAGAGGAAGCTCGTGAAGGAAAATCCGATGTTTTTGCCGCGCAAGCGGCGCGCGCGCCACAGACTCATGAACTTCATAGCGTTCGGACCAAAGAACAGCCTCAGGTCCTTTTCGAGTTGCGGGGGCTCGACGACGGGGATCATCTAGCGTTCGGCGGGATGGCAGCAAAAGCCCTTCGACGGACTATATGTTGCGAAGCCGACCAGCGTGCGACGAGAGGCGGCCTGATGCGCGCGCGATGGCCTTCGGCGCTGATATATCGAAATTGCGTTTCGCAAAGATTGCCTCGCAACAACGCTGGAAAGTCTCTGAAAATCAAATATTTCAAAGATCTTGCCTGCCCGGAGTTCAACAATAACGAACGAAAAATCGGCGTCAAGGCGACATGTGCGAACATCGGCATGAACTACAAAAAGGCCGAAGAACCAAATCAAACGTCATGCCAATAGAACCTTCCCCCTCGCTCCCCGCTCTCCCGCCGTTCCGCGAGCGGGCGCCGTGGTTCGGCGGCGATCTGCAGACGCTGCGCAACATCATTCGCGGCGGACCGCCGGAACTGGCCGGCGGCGAGCGGCTGCTGCTCGCCATGCCCGACGGCGACCGGCTGGCGGCGCGGCTTGATCGGCCGGCGACGGACGGCGGCGCGCCGCTGATCGTTCTGGCGCATGGGCTTGCCGGCTCCGAATCAAGCCGGCACGGGATCGCGACGGCGCGCTATCTCGTCGGCCAGGGCTGGCCGGTGCTGCGCCTGAACCTGCGCGGCGCCGCCCCCTCGCGGCCGACCTCCGGCGGGCGTTATCACGCCGGCAAGACCGAGGATCTCGCCGCCGCGCTGCGCGCGCTCCCCGCCGACGTCATGCGCCAGGGGGTCGCGCTGATCGGCAATTCGCTCGGCGGCAATCTCGTGCTGAAATTCATCGGCGAGGGCGGCCACGGCTTGCCCGTGCGCGCCGCCGTCGCGGTGTCGACCCCGATCGACCTCGCGGCGACCTGCGCCCGCATGATGGCGCCGCGCAATTTCGCCTATCATCGCTACATGCTCAATGAGATGAAACGCGAGGCGCTGGCGCCGGGCGCCGATCTCACCACGGCGGAGCGCGCCGCCATCGCCGGCGCGCGCAGCGTCTATGAGTTCGACGATCGCTTCGTCGCGCCGCATTTCGGCTATCGGGACGCGCAGGATTATTATCAAGCGAACGCCGCCAAGAATTTTCTCGCCGGCGCCAGGCTGCCGACGCTGATCCTGCAGGCCTCGGACGATCCCTGGATCCCGGCGGACTGCTATCGGGCGATCGACTGGTCGACATTGCCGGCGATTGAGATGGCGCTGACGTCCGGCGGCGGGCATATGGGCTTCCATGCGGCGGACAGCGTCACGCCATGGCATGATCGCGCGACCCTGCAATGGCTCGCGCGAAAAGGCCTCGGGCCGCGCGGCCTGCTGGAGAGGGAGTAGGGCGGCAGCCATGGACGCACGCCAGACGATGGTGTTCGGCGACAACGCCGACGACTATCGCGCCTATCGCCCGCATTATCCCGACGCGCTGTTCGCCTGGCTTGCGGGCGTCGCGAAAGACGCTCGCCTCGCCTGGGATTGCGGCGCAGGCAGCGGGCAGGCGGCGATCGGCCTGTCGCGCCATTTCGCAAAGGTGCTCGCGACCGATCCGGATCAGCGGCAGCTGGCGCTCGCTCCGAAAGCGCCGAATGTCGACTATCGCAACGCGCGGGCGGAAGACGATCTCGGCCTGCGCGCCGAGGTCGATCTCATCGCCTGCGCCTGTTCGATCCACTGGTTCGACCTGCCGGGATTCTATGAAAACGCGCGGCGCGTCATGCGCCCAGAAGGAATCATCGCGGCATGGACCTATGACTGGCCCTGGACGGGCGTCGCGCCGCTCGATTCGATTCTACGCAGGCTGAAGGACGATATTCTCGGCCCGTTCTGGGGCGAGAGTTCTTCGCTTTACTTCAACCGCTACGAAACGCTGGAGTTTCCCTTCCGGGAAATCGACAGTCCGTTGTTTCAGACGCCGATCGCGCGCTCGAAAGACGATCTCGTCAGCTTTCTCAGGACCTGGTCCGCGGTCGAGAAATACAGGCTGCGCCATGGCGGCGACCCGCTGGCGCTGATCGATGACGCGCTCGAGGCGGCGTGGCGCGCGCAGCCGCCGACGCTGCCGCTGGCGGTTCCGCTCTACATGCGCTGCGGCGTCAATACGCCGTAAGCTTAAGAATTGGCGGCCGCTATTCTACGTATCGCCCGCAGCTTTCCCTAATTTTGCCCGCATCGTGGCGACCATGAGAATGGTCGCGTTAAGCCGATGCCGTGTGTCTCCCGAGGGGGTTGTTCCAGGGGACATCGTTCAGCAAAGGACTGCAGCATGCTTGAGGCCGGCAAAGTTTATAAAGTCACGACGCTCGTGAATAGCGAAGGCGCCTGGGACGAGGAAAGCGAGCTTTGGACCGTCACCGCCGTCGAGGGAACCTGCGCCAAGCTCAGCAATGAAGGCCGCGAAAACAGGGTCGTCGATACGGCGTCCTGGAATTTCGTCAAGGCCGAAGCGGTCGACTAGGGTTCGACCGGTCGCGTAACGGATGTGTCGGGGACGACGTCGTCCCCGCGATGAAGCGTTGCGCGCCGGGCTGACGTCAGGGCGCCGCTAGTTGCATTTCATCAACCGGACGTCCTTCGTCAGGCCGGACTCGGAGCACAATCCGAAGTGCCTGTCGGCGTCGTCGCCATTGGGACAGCCGCCGCCGGAAATTTTGTCGTAGGCGGAAAAATAATAGCTGTCGAATTCATGCGGGCGCGTCTTCCACGTGTTGAAATAATCGATTTCGGACTCGATGTTCATGTCTTTCATGCCGTTGTTGTTTCCGCAGCTCGGCCAGCCTTCCTCCGTGACGACGACTTGTTTCCCCGTTTTGGCGCGGAGGTTGGCCACCTTGGACTGAATGTCGTTTGCGACGCTCCTGCCGTTCACCTTTTCCGGCGAACCGCCCCAGAATGGATAGATATTCGCCCCGATGACGGTGACGTTCTGCAGCACTTTTTGAGGATCGCTGGCGACGAGGCGAATCCAATCGGGCTCGCGCTGCGCCGTCGTGACCAGCACCTTGGGATTGTTGATCCGACTGCGGAGCGCGGTCATGTCGGCGACGATCCGCTGCTGCATCGCGGGTTGCGGATTTCCCTGCCAATCGAACATGTCTTCATTGCCGACGGCGATGGCGACGACCGTTCCGGGATAGCGGAAAGAGGCGTCGACGGCGGCGTTGACCTGCGACTGCGTCCAGTCGGCGTGATCGGGAAATTCGAAGACGCCGAGCATCAGGCGGATATTTTTTCCCATGGCCAGTTCGGCGGCGCTGACGCATTGCTGACCGTTGATCGTGCAATAGGTCGAGTAAAATGTCTTGACGAACGAAAAGCCGAGCCTGCTGATCTGGGTGAGATCGTCGGCGATCACCCTTTTCATCGTCGCGAAGTCATTTATCTGCTGTGCGTGTACATATGCGCCGCTGTGCGCAGGGTCGTAATTGATGCCGTTCTCGGCGGCGTAGACTTGGGACGATGTGAGGATTGACGCGGCCAGAGCGGCCTGAGCCCAAGACTTCATAAAATGTCTCCGATGATTCATGTAAAAGACGAGCGACGGTAAACGTATTTGATCTTTTTCAAACGCAGCCGTCGCGGCAATCCGACTTTTCCACTGCAATTTGTCGAGCGCGTGCGGCGTCGCGCCGATTGCGCCGGGCGTCGAAACTGTGGCTTGCGGACGTTCAGGGCGACCGATTGAACGCCGCATAAAATCTTTCGCGGTCCGGTCCCTGGGAGATGAATAGCGGGCTCACCCCGCCTGCACGCCAGCCCGGACCTTTGCCGCGACGTCGCGAAAGAATTTGAACAGGGGCGATGTCCAATTATAGAGCGGCGCCTTGGTGACGATCATGTCGTTCATCACCAGACAATCGATATTGGTGTGGAGGAAGCAGTACACCGCGTCCGCCGGCGTTTCGACGATCGGCTCGCCCTTCACATTATAGGACGTGTTCAGCAGCGCCGGGACGCCGGTGAGCTTCTCGAACTCTGTCAGCAAACGATAAAGCCGCGGGTTGGTGTCTTCGGATACGGTCTGCACGCGCGCCGTGCCGTCGACATGCACGATGGCGGGAATCCTGTCGCGCCATTCCGGCCGCACATTCTGCGCCATCAGCATGAAGGGCGAATCATGATCGCCTTCGAAAATCTCCTTGGACCGCTCGGCGAGGACGATCGGCGCGAAGGGCCGGAAACCCTGCCGGAATTTGATGCGCTTGTTCAGCCGGTCCTTCATCTCGGCGCTGCGCGGATCGGCGAGCAGGCTGCGATTGCCCAGCGCACGCGGACCGAATTCCGACCGCCCCTGAAACCAGCCGATCACCTTGCCTTCTGACAGGCGTTTGGCGGTCTCGGCGCAAATGTCGTCGAAAGATTCGGCGTCCGTCTCGAAACGAGCGGGGAAGGCGTTTCGCGCCGCCGCGATCTCGTCGTTTGAGTAATCGCGGCCGAGATAGGCGTGCTTCATGACAAAGTTCCGCGGATGCTTCTGCAGCGCCAAGCGGCCATAGAAGGCGCAACCGATGGCGATTCCGTCGTCTCCCGCGGCAGGCTGAATCCACACATTGTCGAAACCGGCCTCGCGGGCGATCCGGCCATTGGCGACGCAATTCAGCGCCACGCCGCCGGCGATGACGAGGTTTTTCGCGCCGGTCGTTTCTCGCAGCCATCTGGCGCGGGCGAGCAGAACCCGCTCGGCGTCGTCCTGGACGCGCCAGGCGAGATCCTGCCAATGCGCCATGGCGGGATTGCCTTCCCATTTGCCGCCGGTCGCCGGCCCCCAGGGCTGGTCGAGCGTCGCGGGCCATTCGAGAACGCGCAAATTCTGCGCATCCAATTCCAGCAAGGGTTCGACGTTGCCCGGCCGGCCATAGGGCGCGAGTCCCATCAACTCGCCGCATTTGTTCCAGTCGCCGAAAATATAGGTCGAGGCGCGGCTGTAATAGGCGCCGAGCCCCGGCATGTTGATAAACTCTTCGCTGAGAAAGCCGCGGACCGGCTCCATCCAGACCTTCTTCAGCGTTTCGATGTCTGAGCCCGAAAAACGGTAATAGCTTTCGGATTCCCGCGCCAAGGGCGAGGCGACGTCCGCCTCGGGCACATGCTCCGTCACGTCGGAGCGATAGCTGCCGACGCCGTCGACGACCATCACGACGCCCTCGTCAAAAGGCGAAGGCGCGAACGCGCTATAGGCGTGCGCAAGATGATGCGAGACATATTCGACCCGCACATTCTTGAAGAATTTCGGATAGTCGGCGGGCTTGTCGCCTTCGCCCGGCGCGAAATAGCGCAGCGGCTGGTGGAGCATGCGGCGCTCCATTTCGGCGGGCGGCATGATGTAGCAATTGCGGACGACAAGATCGATGTCGTCGACCGAAACGCCCTCCGCATCGAGGCAATAGTCCACGGGCTCCCGGTAAAAGCCGCCGTCGTGCTTCTCCCGGGTGAGGCGCTCCTTGGCGATCGCCCAGCGCAGTTCGCCGTCGCGCAGCAGACAGGCGCTGGCGTCATGGTCGTAGGCGTTGATCCCTAAGACATAGCTATGTTTTTTTGTCATTGGTCGCTCGGCGGCGGTACGCGCGCGCGACGCGAGAGAGGCGCTCACGCGGCGAACGCAAAAACTCGCTCGGGCGAATGGTCCGAGCGAGGAGATCCGTTACGGAAGTTCTTCGTAATCTGAAGCGGAGACGAACAGCTCGCGGTCAGCAGCCCCATACCCACGCGCCGCGCCACCAGCGCCAACCGCAGCCGCGCCCGCCGCGGCCTCCTCGACCGCCGCGCCAACCGCCGCGATCGCCGCGGCCTCGGTCGCCGCGCCCGCCTCGGTCTCCGCGGTCGCCTCTATCGCCTCGGTCTCCCCGATCGCCTCGGTCTCCCCGATCGCCGCGGTCGCCTCCATCTCCCCGGTCGCCCCTATCGCCCCTATCGCCGCGCGCCTGAGCGGCGGCGGTCGTCGCGCCCATCAGCGAAATGCCGACGATAGCGCCGCATTGGAGGACGATAATCGACAGCGCCGCCAGCACATTAATGAAGAAACTTCGAACCGTTCTTCCGCTGCTGGACATTTCAATTTCCTCCGGTGAATCGCTTTGTGCTTGGACGCGAGTTGTGCGCTGCATTATGCCGATCTGACGAACGTCCACCGCAGATTGTGCATTGCGATAGATCGTCAATGAATCAATTTGCGCCGCCAGATTTGCGGCGCGCTTGGACCTGCTTACAGCCTTGTCTAGAGTGCCGGATGTCGAACGATGACTCTTGTTTCGCGGGAAGTTTAGACCCTTGTCCGGTTTTGACAAGGCCAAGTCTTGCGGTCGAGCGGCGATGTCTCGACGCTCGGCTCCGGGCGCGCAAATGAACAAGAGATCGCGAGTCATGCGCGCAAATTGCTTGAGGGGATTTCAATGTCGCAATTCACCGTAAACGCCGATCGCATCGACCCGTACAAGAATTTCAAGTTCCGATTGAAATGGGATGGCCGCTATGTCGCCGGCGTCTCGCGAGTCGGGCCGTTGCGACGCACGACGGAAGTCATCGAATATCGGGAGGGCGCCAGTCCGTCATTGGCGCGCAAGCTGCCGGGCGTGACCAAATTCGAGCCGGTTGTGGTCGAACGCGGAGTCTCGCACGATCTCGAATTCGAGCGCTGGGTGAACAAGGTCTGGAGCCTGGACGGCGCGGCGGGCGCCGAATCCTCGCTCAAGGATTTCCGCAAGGACGTCGTCCTCGAACTTCTCAACGAAGCAGGCCAGGTGGCGATCGCCTATGTCATCCGCCGCTGTTGGCCGTCCTGTTTCGAGGCGCTGCCGGCGCTCGACGCCAATGGCTCGGAGGTCGCCGTTCAGCGGCTCGTGCTCGAAAACGAGGGCTGGGAGCGGGACCTCTCGGTCGTCGAGCCTGTAGAACCGTCCTACGATTGATTCCTTAATCAATCGCGGGCTGTGGCTCATCGGCGCCAGCCGCGCTATCAAGAGTCGAGTCGGCGCGAACGCCGTGCGCATCGGGAGGCGGAGATGTACAAGAAAATTCTGGTGGCGGTGGATATCAGCGAGGCCGACGTCACCGAACTCGCGCTCGACGCGGCGGTGGCGCTGGCAAAAGTGTCTCAGGACGCGCAGATCCGGCTGATCAACGTCCAGCCGCTCGTGCCGGTCGCCTTCATCGACTATATCCCGCCGAATTTCGACGAAGAGATGCGCGAAGCGACGGAAAGGGATCTTGCGGCGTTGCGCGGCAAGATCGCCTATCCGGCCGAGCGCATTTCATCGATCGTGCGGTTTGGCGCCGTTTATCCTGAAGTGCTCGCCGAGTCCGAGGAATGGGGCGCCGATCTCGTCGTGGTCGGTTCACATCGGCCGACGATGGCGACCTATCTTCTGGGCTCCAACGCCAAGACGATCGTGCGTCACGCCAAATGCTCGGTCCTTGTCGTGCGCAAATAGCGCGCGGTGACATGCGCCGAGCGCGCGGATAGACTTGGCGCATGCTCCGATTCGCGACTTTGGCGATTGCGTCTTGCCTGCTGTTCGCCGCCGGCGCCGCCGCCGCGAAAACGCCGGGCGAGGCGCGGCTGCTCAAGCGCGGGCGGGCGATCGCGCAGGAAAATTGCGGCCGCTGCCATGCGGTCGGCCCGCGCGGCGAGAGCGCCAATCCCAAGTCGCCGCCGTTTCGTTCGCTCGCGCGAAAATATCCGCTGAGCAATCTCGAAGAGGCGCTGGCCGAGGGCATCGTCGTCGGCCATGAGGGGCTCGACATGCCGCAATTCCGGCTCAACGCCGCGCAGATCGACGCGCTGCTCGCCTATCTCGCCTCCATTCAGAAATAGCGCCGGCTCCGCTGCGGGCGCGATGGCCAATCTTCCGATCCATCCAATCCATCCGATCCATGAGCTTTTCGCCGGGCGCCCGCGCGAGATTGCGCCGGGCCGCAGGAGCGCGATCCGTAAGGCGCCGCTGGCGCCGCCGTGGCGCATCGAGACGGAGGGGCTCGTCGGCGATCGGCAGGCGGATCGGCGCCATCACGGCGGCGCCGAGAAAGCGCTGCACCACTATCCGCGCGAGCATTACGCGTCCTGGCGGACCGATTTGCCGGAGCTCGCGCAAGAATGGCGGCCGGCCGCCTTTGGCGAGAATATTTCGACGTTCGGGGTCGACGAGGAGTCGGTCTGCGTCGGCGACGTCTTCGCGCTCGGCGGCGCGCGGCTGCAGGTGAGCCAGGGACGACAGCCCTGCCTGACTCTCAATTTTCGCTTCGGCCGGCGCGACATGGCGCGGCGCGTCCAGGAAAGCATGCGCTGCGGCTGGTATTATCGCGTTCTCGAAACGGGCGAGGCGCGCCCCGGCGACCCACTGCGGCTTGTCGACCGGCTGCAGCCGCAGTGGCCGCTCGCCCGGCTGTTCGCCTTGCTCTATGCGCGCACGCGCGCCTTCGACGAACTCGCCGAGATGGCCGCGCTGCCGGAGCTTGCGCCAAACTGGCGCGACCTTGCGCGCCGGCGGATCGAAACGCGCAAGGTGGAAGACTGGACCCGGCGGCTTGGCGGATAGGCGCAAAGGCGCTTTGGCGACAAAGTCGTTTGCGCTTGGCGTCGCGCTGGGCCAGCTTAGCGCCGCCGTCCCCGACGCGCCTTGTCGCTGCGCCAACCCTGCAGGCATTCGATGAAAGACATGGACCGGAAGAAACACCCGACGGTGCGTCGCATGCTGGATCGGATCGATCCGATCGGCTACCTGCTGACCGAAGTCTTTCACCTTCTCGGACTGTTCGCGATTGGCGGCGCGACGGTCTGGGCCGCGGCGAAAGCCTTTCTCGACATGGCGACGAAGGGTCACGCGACGATCGAAGATCTGTTGCTGCTCTTCATCTATCTCGAAATCGGCTCGATGGTCGGCATCTATTTCCGAACCAACCATATGCCGGTGCGCTTCCTGCTCTATGTCGGCATCACCGCGCTTACCCGCCACATGATCGGCTATGTGCAGATGGAGTCGGTTCCGGACGTCGGCATATTGATCCTCGCAGGCGCGACGCTCATTCTTTCGTTCGCCGTGCTGACGATCCGCTACGCCTCGGCGCGGTTTTCCTCTGGCGCGTCGGACAGCACGGACACGGATTGAACGCGCGCGACGGCGACGCGGCGCGCCCGCATCGCCGGTCGGATGGGACGCGAGAAGCGGCCCGTCAATTCTTCATCTTTGAGAGCGCGTCGCGGCAGTCGGGCGAGACTTCGTCCTTATGCGCTTGAAAACAGGCGATGATCCGCCCGCCGCCGGGCATGACGCCGCTGCACAGCTTCGCATAATCCGCCTTGCATCTTTCCTTCACGTCGTCGGGGATCTGGTTCCCGGGCAGGGCTTGCGCCGGCGCGACGCTGGAGCAGAGGGCGATCAGCAACAGGCTCAAGGAACGGCGCATATCGATGTCCTGGGGTTTGCGTTCCGGACGAAGACGATCGCCCGCGCGCCGGATTGTGGCCCGCCCGGCGCGACCTGGGCAAGGGGGACGCCCAGCCGCCCCGGCGCTTGCTTCAGATCGCCGCGCTTTGGCCTATGGGCCGCGGCTTTGCGGGAGCGGCCGCTCTGGTCTAAGAGAAAGCGGCGAAATAGTTGAGGAAAGAATGTCCGCGATCCCCGATTTCACCAAGATTCCCTTTGCGCCCGTCGCGCCCGAGCAGGAGTCGGAGCCGCGCCGCTGGCTGACGCCCGAAGGGATCGAGGTGAAGAACGCCTACGGCCCGCAGGATATCGAGGGGCTCGCCTTCGTCGACGGCTATCCCGGCGTCGCGCCTTACGTGCGCGGACCCTATCCGACCATGTATGTCGCCCAGCCCTGGACCATCCGCCAATACGCCGGCTTCTCCACGGCCGAGGATTCGAACGCCTTCTACCGCCGCAATCTCGCGGCCGGCCAGAAGGGCCTGTCCGTCGCCTTCGACCTCGCGACCCATCGCGGCTATGACTCTGACCATCCGCGGGTGATGGGCGACGTCGGCATGGCGGGCGTGGCGATCGACTCGATCTACGACATGCGCACGCTTTTCGACGGCATTCCGCTCGATCAAATGTCGGTGTCGATGACGATGAACGGCGCGGTGCTGCCGGTCCTCGCGCTCTTCATCGTCGCGGCGGAAGAGCAGGGCGTGCCGGCCGAGAAGCTGACCGGCACGATCCAGAACGACATCCTCAAAGAATTCATGGTGCGCAACACTTACATTTACCCGCCCGAGCCGTCGATGCGCATCGTGTCGGATATTTTCGCCTATACCTCCAAGCATATGCCGAAGTTCAATTCGATCTCGATTTCCGGCTATCACATGCAGGAGGCCGGGGCGTCGGCCGATCTGGAGTTGGGCTACACGCTCGCCGACGGCGTCGAATATGTGCGCGCCGGCGTTGCGGCGGGTCTCGACATCGACGCCTTCGCGCCGCGTCTGTCCTTCTTCTTCGCCATCGGCATGAATTTCTTCATGGAGGTGGCGAAGCTGCGCGCCGCGCGCCTGCTCTGGGCGCGGCTGATGAAGGATCTCGGCGCCAAGACCGAGAAGAGCATGACGCTGCGCACCCACTGCCAGACCTCCGGCTGGTCGCTCACCGCGCAAGACGTTTACGTCAACGCGATCCGCACCTGCGTCGAGGCGATGGCGGCGACGCAGGGCCATACGCAATCGCTGCACACCAATGCGCTCGACGAGGCGCTCGCCCTGCCGACCGACTTCTCCGCGCGCATCGCCCGCAACACGCAGATCGTGCTGCAGGAGGAAAGCGGCACGACGCGCGTCATCGATCCGTGGGGCGGCTCCTATTATGTCGAGCGGCTGACCGCGGAGCTCGCCAAGGGCGCGTGGAAACATATCGAAGAAATCGAAGGGCTCGGCGGTATGGCCAAGGCCATCGCCGCGGGCGTGCCGAAGCAGCGCATCGAGGAAGCGGCGGCGAAGACGCAGGCGCGCATCGACAGCGGCGCGCAGGTCGTCGTCGGCGTCAACAAATATCAGCCGGTGAACGATTCCAAGCCCAATGTGCTCAAGGTCGACAACGCCGCCGTGCGCGCGGCGCAGCTCGACAAGCTCAAGCGGCTGCGCGCCGAGCGCGACGAGGCGAACACGCAGGCGGCGCTGAACGCTCTGACAGAAGGCGCCACGTCGGGCGCCAATCTCCTCGATCTCGCCGTGAAAGCCGCGCGAGCCAAGGCCAGCGTCGGCGAAATCTCTTTCGCGCTCGAAAAAGTGTTCTCGCGCCATAAGCCGAAGGCCAATGTGATTTCCGGCGTCTATGCGCGAGAGGCGGGCGAGGAGAGCGCCCAGGTCGGCCGCGTGATCGGCATGACCCGCGATTTCGAGGACAACACCGGCCGCAAGCCGCGCATTCTCGTCGCCAAGATGGGGCAGGACGGCCATGATCGCGGCCAGAAGGTCATCGCTTCGGCCTTCACGGACATGGGCTTCGACGTCGTCATCGGCGACCTCTTCGCGACGCCGGACGAGGTGGCGCAGAAGGCGAAGGACGCCGATGTGCATATCGTCGGCGTGTCGACGATGACCGCCGGCCATCTGACTCTGACGCCGGAACTGCGCGACGCGCTGCAGCGCGCCGGGCGCGGCGACGTCATGATGGTCGTCGGCGGCGTCATTCCGCCCGACGATTTCCAGGCGTTGTATGATTCCGGCGCGGCGGCGATCTTCCCGCCCGGCACCAATATTCCGCTCGCGGCGGAGAAGTTGTTATATGAGCTGAATGTCCGGCTCGGCTTCGCGCAGCGCGAAACGGCGAAGGCGGGGTAGCGTCTCAAGCAATTTCCTGGAATTTTTACGTGACGATCGCTCAGACTTTTCGCTCGCCCTGCGATTTCGCTCATCAAATGCCGAACAAAATTGCGGAATTCATTGACATTGAGAAGGACCTAAAGAGACCATTCAGGGAGGATTCAATCACCGATTTAATATTAGCGTCTTTCCTAAAGCTGCCGCCCCGTCAGGTGCTAATTCTCACCCCGTCGGAAGCGCAAACTGGCAGCGACTTCGATCTTGTCATTACGCAAAGTGACGCGAAGGATATGGTGCATTACCGAATTCAAGCGAAGAGGCTTACATTAAGCAGAGGCCCTGTTTGGGGTAGTAGCTATTACCGATGCATCGATCACAGGATAAAGTCCATTAAGGCGCTCCAAGTTGACGTCTTATGTGCTTCCAGTCAGTGCATTCCACTTTACGCATTTTATAACCATGGCCGAATTGTAACGGCATCTGCCAACAAGATTCCCGGAATTGTATTAGCGGACGCGCTTATAATTCAAAAGCTTATCCATGGCGCGTTGCCTGGCTTCAAACGCATCAGCAACTTGGAGGCTTTCTTTTTTCCACTGGCGACTATTCTTTGCTCTTCGGACAGAAAAAGCGTAGTCGCCACCCCACGAGAGTCTGAGTTGCGCGTGCGTGAAGCTATAGCGAAAACACGCGAAGCAATGCTGAAACTGCCGTTGACTGCAGAGTTTGGAATATTCAAAGAGCCAGATCCCATTTCCAGAGCAAACGAGCACGACGAAACATTGAGAATAACCGTCTTGAAAGCGGTGCGTGACGGAATAGCTCGAGAAAGGTCGATTATTTCATCTCCCAGCGTCAGACGGCCATGTGTGACTCTGATTGGAGCAGTATCGAGCTCAGTTGGCGCTTAGTGCCATCAGCATGTGGGGGATAAGCTGGTTCCCTAAAATATGAGATGATTTCGAGGAGTCGGGCGATGGACGAAGACGCGTTCAACATGGCGGTGCGCAAGTTTCTAAAAGAGGTGGGCGTGACCTCGCAGCGCGAAATCGAGCGCATCGTGCGCGAGCACAAGGTCGCCGACGGACGCCTGAAGCTGCGCATGGCGCTGACCGCGGACGGCACGCCGCTCAATCACGTCGTCGAAAGCGAGATCGACGTTCGCTGACGCGTCAGATCGTCGGCGCGTCGACGATTTGGGCGGCCTCGGCGATCTCGGCGGCGATGGCGCGTATCTGCTGCTTTTCCGACTCCAGCGTCAGTTTCGTCTCGGCGCGCGTCAGGGCCTCCGCAGATTGTCGTAGAGCGGCCTTGCCGAAGGTCTTTTCGTCGTCGCGCGTCAGGCCGAGCAGGATTTTCTGCAGCCAGATCTGCACTTCGATCATGGCGGCGCCATCGCGCGCGATGGGACGGAAGAAATCTTCGAACATATCGCCGACGTCGAGCGGCGGCAGATAAATGTTGGGGAAGTTCACTTCCGCCTCGCTGCGGGTCTCCCAAAGCGCGAGCAGGCGCGCGCCGCGCGTGAGCACGTTGATCGCGGTGCCGGGATCGTTGATCGCGGGCGAGAGCGCGCGCGAGGCGGTTTCGCTGAGCACGATCAAGCCGAAGCGCGGATCCTGCTCGAAGGTTCGATTGTCGCCGATGGAGAAAACGCCGCGCAGAGTCTCCGTCAGTTCATCCATCCGCTCTTGGTCGATGCTCGGACAGGAGACGTAACACAGCGGCTTGGTGCGATGCGCGAAGGAGCCCGGATTGACCTGAATCCATACGGTCGCTCCCGCCTCTTCCGTCGAGCCCTGCGCAGCGATGAGGTCCATGTGCAGGACATAGCCCGGCCGATCCGCATGAACCGGAATCGCGCCTTCGGGCGGAGGCGCGATCAAGGGATGGCATCCAAGATATGGAGATTCGAGCCGTTCCTCCAGCGCTTGGGCGGTGGCGTTCTCAATGCGCGGCAGAAGGTCCGAAAAGCGGCCGAATTCACGCAACAGATCAATCCAGCGAATGAAATTCCAAAACATCAATACGATCACGACAAGCGTGACGAAGAACAGCAGGAGCCGTCCGGCGCCGCCGTAGATTCCCATTTTGAGCGCGACGATTCCGACAAGACTGAAGACGAATGCGCCGAGAAAGGTCGCGATGACCTTTTGAGAGGTCTTCTCTTCAAGCAGAAGCTGCGTCGCGCGGGGCGTCGCATTTGACGAGGCGCTCGCAATCGCCGCGGCCATGATGCCGAGCGAGAAGGTCGACACCGCCAACATCGAGGACGCCAGAATCGTCAGCACGCTTTCCAGAGCTTCGGCGCCGAGCTCCTGGTTGACCCAGTGCGGCACATAGGCGCGCAGCAGGAAGGCGGCGAACGCCGTCACGCAGGCGGCGATCGCGTATAGCGTGACCCGCACCCAGAGCTGCTGGAAGAAATGGGACAGCCGCCAGGCCCATTTGCTCTGCATGACCTTCCCTCTTACGGGCCCACAACGAGGCTTACGAAGGAAATAGCGCGGACTCGGCCGCGCGCCACAGCGGCGTGACGGGCGCGCGGGCGGAGCACGAAAACTTCAAGCCGAGGGGCGGTCCGAACGCGCGCGGACAAAAAACGACCTCGCCCCGAGGCGAGGCCGCAAATCTAGATGTCAGATCCAGGAGGTCAGTTAACCGGCGGCGTCCATTCATCGACTTCGCGCCGAACCTGATCCTTGGAATAGCCGTATCTTTCTTGCAGCAGACCCTCGAGCTGTTCGCGTCTGCCATCAATCCGCGTAACGTCATCGTCTGTGAGCTTGCCCCATTTTTCTTTGACCTTTCCGGAGAATTGCTTCCAGTTCCCGGCGATGACATCCCAGTTCCCGGCAGTATGACTCCCTTGCGCGCTCGCGCGGGATTCATCATAGCCGGGCATGCCGGGAACGTTGGGAGGCGCCCATTTCGTTACGCCTGACCCCGTGGTTTCGGCCAATGCGCTGACGCTCAAACAACACGCAAGCCCTGCGCCGGCCAAGGCCGCGGAAATGAAAGCCGTTCGACCCTTCATGATTGTCCCTCCAATCCGCCATCAGCGAGATAAGCCGATGATTTGATCTTGCGGGAACTCGTCGAGACGAAGCTTTGTTCCAACTTACATTGGACGAGCGGCCATATCGGCGACAGCGGGAAGGTTAGTGAGCGCGGGCGTTGGCGACGACTGAAGAATTTGATCGTCAGCGCTTGGCGAAAGCTTCAGTTCACATGGAGCTGCGCCGCATTGCCGCGTGCATCATTGGGAGAGAGCGCTGAAATTCTGGCGAGAGAGACGGGACTTGAACCCGCGACCTCCGGCGTGACAGGCCGGCGCTCTAACCAACTGAGCTACTCCCCCGCGTGCGTATCTGGACGCGAGAGGCGCCAGATAGCGCAGGCGCATCTGGAGGTCAAGGAAGTTCGCAGTCTGGCGGGGGCGTCGCAGGCGCCCGCCTTCGGCCCTTCGCTGGCGTCCCTTTTGCCTTTCCTTTGCGCCTGCATTAAGCCTCGCGCCATAGGAGACGGACGTTGAACGACGACATGCGGAGGCGACGCATTCGGGTGCGCGCCTGGCGCCGAGGCATGCGCGAAATGGATATTTTGATGGGGCGTTTCGTGGACGCGCGCGTCGAGGCGCTGCCCGCGGAGGCGCTCGCCGAACTTGAATCGCTGCTCGATCTGCCGGACGCCGCCGTTTACCGATGGCTGTCGGGGGCCGAACAGCCGCCGGTCGAGCGCGATACGCCGCTCCTGCGACAGATCATCGCTTTCCACCGCCACGACGGGCCGATCCATTGAGCATGGCGGCGACGAAGCAGAAGAAGGCCGCCGCCGGGCTCGAAGCGGCGCGGTCCGGCCTCGTCAAGGGCGAACGGCTGATTTTCGCCCATGCGCCCGACGGTTTCGACGCCTTCGTCGGCGCCGACCTCGCGCGCGCGCTGGCGCGCGAGGCGGAGGGGCGGGCCGCGGTCTTCGTCCATGTCGCGCGCGACGCCGCACGCTCCTCGGCCTTTCGCGCGGCCTTGCGCTTCGCCAATCCGGACCTCGAAATCCTCGATATTCCCGGGTGGGACTGCCAGCCCTACGACCGGGTGTCGCCGCACGCCGGAATCGTCGCGCGGCGCATGACCGCGCTTTCGCGCCTGACGCGCGCCAAATCCTCGGTCGAACGGCCGCGCGTCGTCGCCACCACGGTCGATTGTCTTCTGCAACGGGTTCCGCCGCACAGGCTGGTCGCCGCCGAAAGCTTCGCCGCCGCGCCGGGCAATGTGGTCAAGCTCGACGAATTGGCGCTCTGGCTCGAGGCGAACGGCTATCTGCGCGCGAGCACGGTGCGCGAGACCGGCGAATATGCGCAGCGCGGCGGCATCGTCGATCTTTATCCGCCGGGCCTCCCGGCGCCGATCCGTCTCGATTTTTTCGGCGACACGCTGGAGTCGATCCGCTCCTTCGATCCCGACACGCAGCGCGCCACGGGCCAGCTCCGCGCGCTCGACCTGACGCCGATGAGCGAACTGCGCCTCACAAGCGAGACGATGCGCCGGTTCCGCCAGTCCTATGCCGCGCGCTTTGGCGGTCAGACGCGCGGCGACGCGCTTTACGAGGCGGTGAGCGAAGGCCGTCGCTTTCATGGCATGGAGCACTGGCTGCCGCTCTTCTACGAGCGGATGGACACGCTGTTCGACTATCTCGGCGACGCGCCCGTCGTGCTCGATCCGCTCGTCGACGACGCAGCTGCGGAGCGGTGCAAGCAGATCGAGGATTATTACGACGCGCGCAAATATGCGCATGACCTCGATCCCGCCGCGTCGAGCTACAAGCCGCTCGAACCGCGCGAACTTTATCTGTCGCTCGAGGAGTGGCGCGGCGCCGTCGCGCAGCGGCCGGCGGCGCAGTTCTCGCCTTTTTCGGCGCATGACGGCGAGAAGGCGATCGACTGCGGCGCGCGGCTCGGCCGCGATTTCGGCCCGGAGCGCAATACGCCCGACGTCAACGTGTTCCAGGCCGCCGCCGACCATGTCCAGGCGCTGCGCGACGCGGGCAGGAAGGTCGTCGTCGCCGGCTGGTCGGACGGCTCCTGCGAGCGCCTTGGCCATGTGCTCGCCGAACATGGCTTGCAGGATCTGCCGCGCGTCGCGTCGCTTCCCCAGGCGTTCGCCCACGCCGTCTCGGTCGCCGTGCTGGGGATCGAGCATGGGTTCGAGACGGACGCCTATGCCGTTTTGGGCGAGCAGGACATTCTTGGCGATCGCTTCGTCCGGCGCCGCCGCCCGCGCAAGCCGAGCGAAAATCTGCTCGGCGAAGTCGCCGCGCTTTCCGCCGGCGATCTCGTCGTGCATGTCGATCACGGCATCGGCCGCTTCGTCGGCCTCGAAACGATCTCGGCGGCCGGCGCGCCGCATGATTGTCTCGAACTCCATTACGCTGGCGGCGACAAGCTCTATCTGCCGGTCGAGAACATTGAACTTCTGACGCGCTACGGCGGCGAGGACGCCGAAGCGCAGCTCGATCGTCTCGGCGGCGCCGGCTGGCAGTCGCGCAAGTCGCGGATGAAGAATCGCATCCGCGAGATGGCGAAGGGGCTGATCGAGATTGCGGCGCAGCGGCAATTGCGCGAAGCGCCGAAGCTCGTCCCGCCGGAAGGCCTCTACGACGAATTCTGCGCGCGCTTTCCCTATGGCGAAACCGAGGATCAGCTCGCCGCCATCGACGCGACGCTCGACGATCTCGCCGTCGGACGCCCGATGGACCGGCTGGTCTGCGGCGACGTCGGCTTCGGAAAGACCGAGGTCGCGCTGCGCGCCGCCTTCTGCGCCGCGATCAACGGCAAGCAGGTGGCCGTCGTCGCGCCGACCACCTTGCTTGCGCGCCAGCATTACAAGACCTTCAGCGAACGCTTCGCCGGTCTGCCGGTGCGCGTCGGAAGGCTCTCGCGCATGGTCGGCGCGGCCGAAGCGCGCCAGACGAAGAAGGACCTCGCCGACGGCCGCGTCGAGATCCTGATCGGCACGCACGCCGTGCTCGGCAAGACGGTGAGTTTCAAGGATCTCGGACTCGTGGTGATCGACGAGGAGCAGCATTTCGGCGTCGGCCATAAGGAGCGGCTGAAGGAATTGCGCGCCGAGGTGCATGTCCTGACGCTCTCGGCGACGCCCATTCCGCGCACGCTGCAGCTCGCCATGACCGGCGTGCGCGAGCTTTCGATCATCGCCACGCCGCCGATCGACCGGCTCGCGGTGCGCAGCTTTGTTTCGCCCTTCGATCCGCTCATCGTCCGCGAAGCGCTGTTGCGCGAACGCTATCGCGGCGGCCAGGCCTTTTTCGTTTGTCCGCGGATCGACGATCTCGAAGAGGCGGCGGCCTTCCTGCGCGAGCATGCGCCCGAGTCGAAATTCGTCATCGCCCACGGTCAGATGAGCGCGAGCGAACTCGAAGACAAGATGTCGGCCTTCTACGACGGCAAATTCGACATTCTGCTTTCGACGACCATCGTCGAGTCGGGCCTCGACATTCCGCGCGCCAATACGCTCATCGTCTGGCGCGCCGACATGTTTGGCCTCGCGCAGCTCTATCAGTTGCGCGGCCGCGTCGGGCGCTCGAAGCTGCGCGCCTATGCGCTGTTCACGACGCCCGCCAATCGGACGATCACGCCGCAGGCGCAAAAGCGGCTCGACGTGCTGCAGTCGCTCGATACGCTCGGCGCGGGATTCCAGCTCGCGAGTCACGATCTCGACATTCGCGGCGCCGGCAATCTGTTGGGCGATGAGCAGTCGGGCCACATCAAGGAGGTGGGCTACGAGCTTTACCAACAGATGCTCGCCGACGCGATCACGCTGCTGAAAGCCGGAATCGAGGAGCCGCAGGAGGAGGCCTGGTCGCCGACGATCGCCATCGGCGCGCCGGTGACGATACCGGAAGACTATGTCGCCGATCTGACGCTGCGCCTGCAGCTCTATCGCCGCCTGTCGACGCTCGAAACGGATCAGGACATCGAGGCGTTCGCCGCCGAGATGATCGACCGTTTCGGCCCGATTCCGCCAGAGGTGGAACAGCTGCTCGAGATCGTCGCGATCAAGGCGCTTTGCCGGCGCGCGCATGTCGAGAAGATCGACGCCGGCCCGAAGGGCGTCATCGTCGCGTTCCGCGAAGACAAATTCGCCAATCCCGCAGGGCTCGTGCGATATGTCGCGGAGCAGGGGACAGGCGCCAAGGTGCGTCCCGACATGCGCGTGGTTTTCATCCGCGAATTCGACGGCATGAAACAGCGCCTCGCCGGCACGCGCCGCATTCTGCGCGCGCTCGTCGACATTGCGGAAAAGAAGGCCGCATAATTTTTTGGCGCCGCATCGGGCGGCCCGCGTTTTTCGCGTCGCGGAATCCACACGGAAAATGCGCCGCATCGCGTCGGGAATCGACGCGCCCGCGTGACGATTCGCCTATCGCCGAACAGCCTGATCTGTGACAAAGTTGCAGACGTTCAATCGCGCCTGGTGCTCGGCTAGGCGCGTCATATGCGCGAAGCTCCAAAACTGATTCATCGCGCTCGCGATGAACGGAGCATTCGCGACAACATCGCCAGGGAGGGCGCCATGACGACGCGAACACAAGCCTCGCGCGGAAAACTGCTTGCGGCGAGCGCCGCCGCTTTGTTCCTCGCAGCCGGACTCTCCGCTGCGCAGGCGCAACAGGCCGGCCCCGACCACGGCGGCATGGACCATAGCAAAATGGACCATAGCAAGATGGACCATGGCGGCGCGAACGCCCCGACGCAATGGGCGGACCCCGGCAAATCGGAGACGAACGCCGCCGAATCCGGCAAGCCCGAAGAGCAGAAGAGCGAAGCGGGCAAGGCGGATGAAGGTCATGCGGGCCATCATGGCGGCATGGGTGGAATGGGCGGCATGATGGGCGGCATGTCCGGAATGGGCCATGGCGGCGGCGACCAGGGCGGCGGCATGGGACACGGCGGCGGCATGGGCGGCATGGAACACGGCGGCGGCGGCATGGGCGGCATGGGCGGAATGAGCCATGGCGGCGGCAAAGACGGCGGCGGCATGGGCGGCATGTCGCATTCCGGCGGCGGAATGATGAAGAAGATGGTCTGCGGCTTTGCCGAACATCTCGATGGGCGTCTCGCCTATCTCAAGGCGGAATTGAAGCTGACCGACACGCAAACAGGGCCGTGGAACGCCTTTGAGGAAGCGTGGCGCGCCGTTGCGCAAAAGGCCAATCAAAAATGCGACGCGACCGACACGCGCATGGATCACTCCAAGGCGGAAGTGCTGAATCAGCTCAGCATGATGGAGACCCATATGGCCGACCATCTCGAGATCGTTCGCGCGCAGAAGGCGGCCATCGAGTCGCTCTTCACCGCCTTGAGCGAAGAGCAGAGGAAGATCGCCAATGCGACGCTGACAGGGATCATGAAGGTCGGCAAGTCGATGAGCGACATGATGGGCGGCGGCATGGGCGGCATGGGCGGCGGCATGAGCGGCATGATGGGCGGCATGGGTGGAATGGGCGGCATGCAGCACTGATCCGCGCGCAGAATCGTCCCGGCTGGCGACAGGCCGGCCGGGATGCATTTGGATGAATGGCTTTGCAGATCTAATTGGCGGATGCGATTGGCGCGCGGCGCGCGTCGCCGGTCGTTCTATTCCACCGATCGTTCTATTCCACCGAGTATTCGCGCATCATGCCCGCATCCTCATGTTCGAGGTTGTGGCAGTGATACATGAAGCGGCCCTTGAAATCGCCGAACCGCTTGACGATCCGCACGCGTTCGCCCGGCGCGACGAGCACCGTGTCCTTTAGGCCGCTGTCGATGAAACCGTCGCGGACGGAAGCGTAGGCGTCCTCGTCGCCCTCGAAGCTGCGTTCGATAATCTCGAACTGCTGGCCATGCAGATGGATGGGATGCGCCATCGACATCATGCGCATCATGCCCATGCCGCCGCCGCCCATGCCGCCGCCGCCCATGCCCATGCCGCCCATGCGGCCGCGCATCATGCCGCCGCCCATTCCCCCGCGCATGCCCCCGCCCATGCCCATTCCGCCGCCCATGCCCCCGTGCTCATGATAAATTTCGATGAGCTGCGTGGTGTCGACCGGAATGCGTTCGAAGGGCAGCAGATCGTCGTCGCCATAAGGTCGCCCGTTCAGGAGCATTGACATATGCGCCATGGTGATCGCGATCGGAATTGGTTGATCTGGATTGGCGACCTGTTCCTTTCGGAAATGCTCGATCTTCGAGAGCTTCTCCGGTAGCCTCCAGGAGTCGTTTGAGGCCTCCGTCACCTTGGCCGTAAACAGCGGGAATTCCTCCCCGATCGCCAGGTCGCTTCCCATCATGCGCTGCGCCATGGGCGGAACGAGGCCGTAGAATTCGCCGCTCAGCATCGTCAGTTTCGAACCTTGCGGACGGCCGCTGAAATCGACGAGGAGATCGACGCGCTCGGCGGGCGCGAGCATCACATAGGGCCGCTTTTCCGGCCGCTCCAGCAGTCCGCCGTCGACGCCGATGACGGTCAGTGGCGTCGAATCGTCCCAGCACAGCTTGTAGATGCGGGCGTTGGAGCCGTTGAGGATCCGAAGACGATAGGCGCGACTGGCGACGTCGAGCGCGAAATTGCATCGTCCGTTGACCAGCGCGCGGTCGCCGTAAAAGCCGAACATGCTCGTATGCATGTCGCCGCCATAGGCAAGCTGGTTGTCGCGGTCGAACGAGCGATCCTGGATGACCAGCGGAATTTCGAATGCGCTGGATGGCAGGCCGAGCGCCCGCTCCTCAGCGTCGTCGACGATGATTGCGCCGGCAAGGCCGCGATAGACCTGAGTCGCCGTCTTTTCATGCGTGTGCGGATGGTAGAAATACATGCCGGCGCGGTTGCGGATTTCGAATTCGTAGACATAGGTTTCGCCGGGATCGATCGCCGCCGTCGGATGGCCGTCCATCAGCATCGGCACATGCAGGCCGTGCCAATGCGTGATCGTCTCTTCCGGCAATTCATTTCGCAGCCGAATGCGGACCTTCTGTCCTTTCGAGAAGCGCAGCAGCGGGCCGAGATAAGAATCGGGCGACGCCGTCACGGCGTTTGGCGGGCCCTTGATGAGATTGCCCGAATAGCGCCAGACGCGCGTCGGCGCGCCGGTCAGGATCGACGCCTCGTCGCGCCTGCAGATCAAATCGAGGTCGACGTCCGGATCAAAGGCGTCTGACGCCCGATTGGGCGCGATGCGGCGCATCGCATGGCCTTCGGCATAGGCCGAGGCTCCGATCGCCGCCGCTCCGACGCCAAGCAGAAACCCTCGCCGCGACAACGGTCGGAAGCGCTCCATTAATCCTCCCCCGAGCGGCGTTCGAGCGCCGCTTAAATTAGAGGTCTCTTATATATGCGCAGTCTTGCCATTGATAACTGCGGCAAAACGCGTCATCGTTTTGTGGGGGCGCGTTTTCGTTTAAAGGCGGCTATAATTTCGAAAGTGGCGCGGCCCGATCACCGACACAGTTCGACTGTGCAAGCAGCGGCGGCGCTGGAGCGCGGCTTTCCTTCGCTATGAACGACAGCAGCGGACAATCCGTCCCTAACGTGACCTTGGCCTTGGATTACCTTCGGCGCCGCCGTGGCGTCGTCGCGCGCCCGCGCTTTCTCGCGTTTCTCCTCCTGTGCCTGCTGGCGCATCTGTTGGTTCTCGCCTTCCTGCTGTGGCAGGACTGGCGCTTCGCGCGCGAAGCGCCCGCCGTCGTTGAGGAAATCCCGGTCGAGGTGATCGCCGAGCCGCCTCCGCCCGAGCAGGAACAACCGCCTGCGCCAGAGCCCGAGCCGGAGAAGCCGCCGGAGCAGCAGAAGCAGCAGAAGCCGCCGCACCCGCCGCCGCTCGAGGACGAAAAGCCCGCCTTCGACGCCCCCGAGGCCGAGAGCAAGACCAAGTCCGACGTCAACGCGCCGGAGGAGAAGGAGCTCAAGACGCCGAAGAACGAGGCCGAGAAGGAAAATGTCACGCCCAAGGACGAGAAGCCTCAGGGCATGAAGGAGGCCGAGGACGAAGAGGGGAAGGCCAAGGCGCCGGAAGAGGCCAAGGAGACCCCGCTCGAAGACAAGAGCGACGCCGAGATCATCGAGCAGGCCGAGCCGGAAAAGAAGCCGGAGGAGAAGCCCGACCCGAACGAGAAAGGGTCGGTCAAGAAGGGCGAGGCCAATTCGATCGCCGATCAGCTCGCGGCGCTTGCGCCGATTCCGGACTATAAGCTCGCGGCGCCGCGCAAATTTTCTCCGGTCGGCGGCGGCCGCGCGAAGACGACCTATCTGACGATTCTCTACGGCATGATCATGCCGCATATGCGCATTCCGCCGCGCGTGCGCGGAAGCAGGG
Source organism: Methylocystis sp. (assembly GCF_050251305.1). Classification (GTDB taxonomy): domain Bacteria; phylum Pseudomonadota; class Alphaproteobacteria; order Rhizobiales; family Beijerinckiaceae; genus Methylocystis. The sequence continues at coordinate 81,746 of NZ_JBFWNB010000004.1, forward strand.
CGATCGGCAGGGGGGCGGTCGTATTCTACATCGATGAGAGGGGCAATCTCACCCATCAGGCCGTGCAACAGCCGAGCGGCGCGCCCGATCTCGACGCCGCCGCGCTCGCGGCGGTGCGCCGCGCCGCGCCATTCCCGCCGCCGCCGCGCGGACTGCCGCATTCGATGTTGTTCAGCTACGCGACGAAGTAGCGCTTGCGGCTTGCGTGGCGCGCTTGCCTACGCCAGCGCGATCGCCGAGACGAGCCGCCCATAGTCGGGCTCGCGGCGATGAACGCTGCGCCGGTAGCTGAAGCAGCGCGCTTCATCGGCGTAAGTGTCGACGTTGAGGTCTTCGAAGGAGGCTACGTCCAGCGCCTCGACGCGGGAGGCGATAAAGCCCGGCAGATTGAAGGTCGCGTGGCCGTCGCGGTCGGTCGGCGCAAAGAAGCGGGCGAAAGAGGCGTCCGCGTCGCGAAACCGCGCGACAAATTCCGGACCGACCTCATAGCTCATTGCGCCGATCGCCGGGCCGAGCGCGACATGGATGTCGGCGCGGCGCGCGCCATGCGCCTCCATTTCCCCGACCGTCGCTTCGATGACGCCGCCGAGTGCGCCCTTCCAGCCGGCGTGACAGGCGCCGATGACGCGCGCCTTCGGATCGGCGAAGAGCAGCATGCCGCAGTCGGCGCCGGTGACGCCGAGCGCGAGCGAAACTTCGGTCGTGACCACGCCGTCGCAGCGCGGCCGCGCCTCGGCGTCCCACGGTTCGCGCACGGCGCGCGCCTCTGCGGAATGGATCTGAAATGGCACCAGCAGGCGCTCGGCGTCGACCCCGAGCCGCGCTGCCATGCGGGCGCGATTCTCCTGGACGCTCGGCGGGGCGTCGCGCGAACCGACGCCGCCGTTCAGCGATGCGTAGACGCCTTCGGAGACGCCGCCCGCGCGGGTGAAAAAAGCGTGGCGCAGGTTCGGCAGATTGAGATTTTTCGCGGTGAGCGCAGGCGTTTCGGACGTCATCACGTCGATATTACACGAAAAATCCCGGCAGGTCGGGCATCTCGGGATGCGTGACCGCCATCACTTTGAACAGGCCGCCCATCTGATGACGCGCGTTGTCGATCCCGGTGAGGCGTTCAAAGGCGTCGACGATCGCCTGCGCCTGTTCGGGCGTGGCTTTTTTCGACAAGGTCTCGGCGCGGCGTTCAATGCCAAGCTGCAGCAGAAAATCGGTTTGCGTCACCGGGCCCATCACCTTGGCGCCGCATGCGGCGGCGGCGCGCGCCAGAGCCGCGAAATCGACATGAGCGGTCAGATCCGCCTCTCCAGGCGCCGCCAGCGGATCGACATAGGCGTGGCGGGACACCGCCTGAAGACTGTCGCCGAGCGACGTCTGCTCATAGCCGTAGTCGATCAGCAGCAGCGCGCCGCCTTCGGCGACAAGCCTCGTGGCGATGTCGGCCATGAGCTTTTGCGCCGCGACGTTGACTTCGATGATCGACCCTTCGCGCGCCTGAACGTTGAGCGCCGTTTCGATCTGATCCGACAGTCCGAAGGCGAGTTCGCCTTCGGCGTCGAGCCCGACGAGTTGCTCGCGCCAGCCACTGGCGCTCTTGACATAGTGCCTGACCGGCAGCGCGTCGAAAAACTCATTGGCGATGATGAAAGCCGGTCCGGGCGGCGTTTCGGAGAAATCCGAATGCCACTGCGCCGGCTTTGCGGCTCTGGCGAGCGTCTGGCGTTGCGCCTCGCGCAGCGTCGGACTGGTCTCGACAAGATGCACGGTCACGGCCGAATAGAAGTTCGGCGCGATCGGCGTCACGCGCAGCACATCCGACATCAGCGTGCCGCGGCCGGGACCGAGCTCCACGAGCCGGGCCTCGTCCGGCGCGCCCGCCCCGCGCCAGGCTTCGGTGACCCAAACGCCGAGCAATTCGCCGAACATCTGGCTGATCTCCGGCGCGGTGACGAAATCTCCGCCGGCGCCGAAAGGATCGCGCGTCATGTAATAGCCGTAGCGCGGATGGCTCAGGCACAGCGACATGTAACGTTCGAGCGACATGGGGCCGTCGTGCGCGATCGTCTCGATGATTTCTTTCTTCAAGGCGCTCATGCCGTCGCGCTCCTTGGGCGCAGCGCGAACATGATCGCCGCCGCGCCTAGCAAAACAACCGGCGCGGACAGGACCATGCCCATGGTCAATCCATTGGGAAGCGCTTCCTGCACCGGATCGGGTTCTCGAAAAAACTCGCAGAAAATCCGCGCCAATCCATAGCCGACGCCGAACAGGCCGGTGACGAGTCCCGGATGCTTCAACGCGCCGTGACGCGCCGCGAACCATAATAGGAGGCCGAGCGCGACGCCTTCGAGGCCGGCTTCATAAAGCTGGCTCGGATGGCGCGGGATCTCGCCTGCGCCTGGAAACGCCATCGCCCAGGGCGCGTCGGATTCGCGCCCCCACATCTCGGGCTTGATGAAATTGGCGAGGCGGCCGAAGAAAATGCCGATGGGCGCGACGGCCGCGCAAATGTCGCTCACGGTCAGCAGCGGCATCGCGCTGCGCCGGGCGTAAAGCGCCATGCCGATCATTGCGCCGACAAGTCCGCCGTGAAAAGCCATGCCGCCTTTCCATGTCTGCAGGATTTCGAGCGGATGCGCGAAATAGAAAGCCGGATCATAGATCAGCACATGGCCGAGGCGCCCGCCGATGATGACGCCGAAAGCGACGAAGACCAGCAGATCGTCGAGCGACTCGCGGGTGGGCCGCGGCTGGCCGCGCCGCCACAGCGCGTCGTTCGCGACGAGCGCGCGCATGCCGAGCCAGCCGAAAATGAAGCCGCCGATATAGGCCAGCGCATACCACCGCAGCGGGACCGGCCCGATGTTGACGACGACAGGATCGACCACTGGAAAGGGAAGGACGAAAATGGGCATTCACCAGGTCCGGGCGCGGGCGCGGGTTTCGAACCTACACGCCCTGGCTGTCTTTTACCCGCCGGCCCTGCAGATGTCATGTCCCGGGGGCGGCCCTTCCAATCACGCGCGCGCCGAAATACCCGCGCGCCAAGTCACGCCGCCATCTTCTGCGGCATGAACCGCCCGTAAAAGGTCTCGCCCTTCGCCGCCATGTCGCGCAGCAGTTGCGGCGGCTCGAAGCGCGGTCCGTATTTCGCGGCGAGTTTGTCGCAGAGCGCGACGAAGGCTTTGGCGCCCATGCCGTCGATGTAGGAGATGACGCCGCCCGTGAAGGGCGCGAAGCCGAAGCCGAGGATGGAGCCGACATCGGCTTCGCGCGGATCGGTGACGACGCCGTCCGCCATGACGCGCGCCGCCTCCACCGCCTGAGTCACGAGAAAGCGCTGCTTCATTTCGGCGACGTCGAGCGTGTCGGGATCGCGTTCATTCTGCGCCAGGGCCGAAAGGCCGGGCCACAGGCTTTTCGTTCCATTGGCGTGATAGTCGTAGAAGCCCTTGCCGTTCTTGCGGCCGAAGCGGCCGTTTTCCTCGACCATGAAATGCAGGACGCGCTCCTGCGCAGGATCGACGGAGGCTTCGCCGAGATCCTTCTTCGTCGCCTGCAGGATTTTCCATCCGAGGTCGAGCGCGACTTCGTCATTGAGCGACAGCGGCCCGACCGGCATGCCCGCCATGCGGGCGACATTTTCGATCATCGCCGGCGGCACGCCGTCGACGAGCATGATCTGTCCTTCGCGAACGTAGTTGAGCACGCAGCGATTGGCGAAGAAGCCGCGCGAATCGTTGACGACGATCGGCGTCTTCTTGATGATGCGGACGAAATCGAGCGCGGTCGCCAGCGCGCGGTCGCCGGTCTTCGCGCCCAGGATCACTTCGACGAGCAGCATCTTCTCGACGGGCGAGAAGAAATGGATTCCGATGAAGTTTTCGGGCTTCTGCGCAGTCTCCGCGAGCGAGGTGATCGGCAGCGTCGACGTGTTCGATGCGAAGATCGCGTCGCCGCCAACGACGTCCTGCGCGCGCTTGGTGACTTCGGCTTTGACGGCGCGATCCTCGAACACCGCTTCGAGCACGAGATCGCATCCTTTGAGCGCGCCGTAATCGGCGGTGGCGACGACGCGCGCCATCAGCGCGTCCTTGTCGGCCGCCGTCGCGCGCCCCTTGCTGACGGAGCCAGACATCAGCTTGTCGATCGTCGCCAGACCCTTGTCGGCGCTCTCCTGATCGCGGTCGACGAGAACGACTTCGAGGCCGTTCAGCGCGCTGACATAGCCGACGCCGGCGCCCATGAAGCCCGCGCCGATGACGCCGATCTTCTTGAGATCGGTCGGGCCGACGTCCTTGGGGCGATGCGCGCCCTTGTCCAATTCATTCTTTGAGAGAAACAGCGAGCGGATCATCGCCGCCGCTTCCTTCGAGCGCAGGATATGCGCGAACCAGCGCGACTCGACGGTCAGCGCCTGTTCCATCGGCAATTGCAGCCCTTCATAGACGGCGTGCAATATGGCCTTGGCGGCGGGATAATTGTCGTATGTTTCGCGACGGTAGATGGCGTTGGCGGCGGGCCAGATCATCATGCCCGTGGGCGAGAACACGCGGCCGGAAGGATTTTTGAACTCCTTGACGTCCCATGGCGCCTGCGCCTTGCCGCCCTTGACGATGAAGGCGCGGGCGCGGTCCACGATCTCCGCCTTCGGCGCAATCTCATGCACGAGCTTCGCGCCGAGCGCCGCTTTGGGCTTGAGCTGATCGCCTCTGAACAGGAATTGCAGCGCGTCGCCCGTCTGCATGATGCGCGACACGCGCTGCGTGCCGCCGGCGCCGGGAAACAGCCCGACTTTGATTTCCGGGAGACCGACCTTGGTTTTGTCGTCATCCGCCATCACGCGATAGTGGCAGGCGAGCGCGAGTTCGAAGGCGCCGCCGAGACAGACGCCGTGGATGGCGACGGCGAAAGGTTTGCCGCAGGTCTCCAGCTTGCGATAGAGCAGCGACAGCCGGCGCGAGAATTCGAAGAACAGCGTGTTCGCCGCTTCTTCGCCTTGCTCTTTCAGCGCCTTGGCGTATTGCGCGGCGCCATGCTGCAGCATGGTGAGATCGGCGCCGCCGGAGAAGGCGTTCTTGCCCGACGCGATGACGCAGCCCTTGACGTCGGGGTCGGCGACCACCGCGTCGATGATCTGCTCCAGCTCGTCCATCACGTCCGGCGTGATGACGTTCATCGTGCGCTCGGGCATGTCCCAGGTCGCAAGCGCGACGCCGTCGGCGCCGGTCTCGAAGCGGAAATTGACGAGGTTCATAAGTTCGCCTCCAAAAGATCTTGCGCCATTTTGAACCTCGCCTTTAGAGACGCCCGTTGTGCGCGCGCCTCAGAACAAGGTTCAAAACGTTGCCCCGCCCTGAGGCGCGAGCGATAGCTCGCGTCTCGAAGGACGGGGACATGTTGCAACCCTCACACCCGCTCCACGATCGTCGCCGTGCCCATGCCGGCGCCGATGCAGAGCGTGACGAGCGCGGTCGATTTTCCCGTGCGCTCCAACTCATCGATCGCGGTTCCCATCAGCATGGCGCCGGTCGCGCCGAGCGGATGGCCCATGGCGATGGCGCCGCCGTTGACGTTGACCTTGGCGGGATCGAGTTCGAAGGCCTCGAGATAGCGCAGCACGACGGCGGCGAAGGCTTCGTTGACTTCGAACAAATCGATGTCGGCGACGCTCATGCCGGCGCGGTGAAGCACTTTCTTCGTCACGTCGACCGGTCCGGTCAGCATCAGCGCCGGCTCAGAGCCGATATTGGCGTAGGCGCGAATTTTGACGCGGGGTTTGAGGCCGTGTTTCTCGCCCGCCTCCTTCGAACCGACGAGCACCGCCGCCGCGCCATCGACAATGCCCGACGAATTGCCGGCGTGGTGCACATAGTTCAGCTTCTCGATTTCGGGATGCGCCTGAATGGCGACCGCATCGAAGCCGCCCTGTTCGGCGTAAAAGGCGAAGGACGGCTTCAACGCCGCGAGCGCCTGCATATCGGTGCCGGGCCGCATATGCTCGTCGCGGTCGAGCAGCGTAATGCCGTTGACGTCCTTCACCGGAACGATCGAATGTGTGAAGCGGCCGTCTTCCCACGCTTTCGCCGCGCGCTTTTGCGACTCGACGGCATAGGCGTCGACATCGTCGCGCGAAAAGCCGTATTTCGTCGCGATGAGATCGGCCGACACGCCCTGCGGCATGAAGTAGGAAGGAATGGCGATCGTCGGATCGACGGGCCAGGCGCCGCCGGAGGCGCCGATGCCGACGCGGCTCATGCTCTCGACGCCGCCGCCGATCGTAAGATCGTGCTGGCCGGACATCACTTCGCCGGCGGCGAAATTCACCGAATCCAGGCCGGACGCGCAGAAGCGGTTGATCTGCACGCCGGGGACTTTGTACGAATAGCCCGACGAAATCGCCGCCGCGCGGGCGATGTCGCCGCCGGCTTCGCCCACGGGATCGACGCAGCCGAGGATGACGTCGTCGACCTCTGGACCTTCGAGCGCGTTGCGCTCGCGGATCGCCTGCAGGGCGGTGACGGCGAGGCCGAGCGAGGAGACCTCATGCAGCGAACCATCCGGCTTGCCGCGGCCGCGCGGCGTGCGGACTGCGTCGTAGATGAATGCGTCGGGCATCAAGCGTGTCCTCTCTACAATCCTTCCGGCGAGCGCCTAAAACATTTCCTCCGGCAGCGACATCATCGTGTCGGCGCCCGTTGAAATGCGCGTCAGGCGCAGGCTCGTTTCGGGCAGCATCCTCTCCATGTAGAAGCGCGCCGTGAGAAGTTTGGCGTCCATGCGGGCCGCCTCATGGGGCTCTTGCGACTTCTTCTCCATCGCCGCCTGGGCGATCCTCACCCAGACCACGCCGAGCGCGACGCGGCCAAAGAGATGCATATAGTCGTAGGAGGCGGCGCCGGCGTTGTCGGGCTTTGTCATCGCGTTCTGCATCAGCCACATCGTCGCCTTTTGCAGATCGTCGAGCGCCGCCTTGACCGGCGCGGCGAAGACCTTCATCGCCTCATCGGATAAGAGCGGCGTCAGGAGTTCTGTCGTGTCCTTGAAATAGGCCATGATCGCCCGGCCGCCGTCGCGCGGCAGCTTGCGGCCGACGAGATCCAGCGCCTGGATGCCATTGGCGCCCTCATAGATCATGCTGATGCGCGCGTCGCGCACGAACTGCTCCATGCCCCATTCGCGAATATAGCCGTGACCGCCGAACACCTGCTGGGCCTTCACGGCGTTTTCGAAGCCTACGTCGGTGAGCACGCCCTTGAGCACGGGGGTCAGCAGACCGAGCCGATCTTCCGCCGCCTGGCGCGACGCGGCGTCGTCCGAACGGTGCGCGATGTCGCTGTCGAGCGCGGCCGACAGCGCAAAGCCGCGCGCCGCTTCGTTGAACGCCTTGATCTCGAGCAGCATCCGCCGCACGTCCGGATGCACGATGATCGGGTCGGCGGGCTTGCTGGGATCCTTCGGGCCCAAAAGCGCCCGGCCTTGCAGACGCTCCTTGGCGTATTGCGCCGCGTTCTGATAGGCGACCTCGGAGAGCGCGAGGCCTTGCATGGCGACGCCGAGCCGCGCCTCGTTCATCATCACGAACATCGCGTTCAGTCCGCGATTGGCTTCGCCGACGAGAAAGCCTTGCGCGCCGTCGTAATTCATGACGCAAGTGGCGTTGCCGTGGATGCCCATCTTTTCTTCGATGGAGCCGCAGCTCACGCCGTTGCGCGGCCCGAGCGCGCCGTCGCCGTCGACGAGAAACTTCGGCACGATGAACAGCGAAATGCCCTTCACGCCGGCGGGCGCGCCCTCGATGCGCGCGAGCACGAGATGCACGATGTTCTCGGTCAGATCATGCTCGCCGGCGGAGATGAAAATCTTCTGTCCGGTGATCGAGTAGGAGCCGTCGTCGCGCGGCGTCGCCTTGGTCGTCAGCAGGCCGAGATCCGTGCCGCATTGCGGCTCGGTCAGGTTCATCGTCCCCGACCAGCGGCCTTCCGTCATTTTCGGCGCATAGAGACTTTTCTGCGCGTCATCGCCGTGACGCAAAAGAGCGGCGAGCGCGCCCTGCGTGAGGCCAGGATACATCGCCAGGGACATATTGGCCGACGAGGCGAATTCGTTCATCGCCATCGACAGCGTATAGGGCAGGCCCTGTCCGCCATATGCCTCGGGCACGGCCAGGCCGATCCAACCCCCCTGAACGAAAGCGTCATGCGCCTCCTTGAAGCCCGGCGGGGTGGACACGGAGCCGTCGTCGTGGCGCACGCAGCCCTTTTCGTCGCCCGACTGATTGAGCGGCGCGAGCGCCTCTTCGCAGATCTTTCCCGCCTCCAGGAGGATTTGCGACATGACGTCCGGGGTCACGTCCGCGAAGCCTGGGAGATTGCCGAAACGCTGAAAATTCAAGACGTCGTTCAAGAGGAAGAGGGTGTCGTCCACAGGCGCCTTGTAGTTCGGCATCAACACCTCCTACTTGCAGGCGGCGCCCGGCCGGCGCCGTCGCATCGCGATTCTCTTGGGCTGCGTCATAGGTAGAGAGGCGCCGCCGCGGGCGCAAGCGACGCTCACGTGACGCGCGGGACCGCGACGCCCGCTATAGAGCGGTTTCTTAACGGCTTCTTTACCCTGGTCGGCGGAAAGTCGCCGCAATCGGCGGAGCGCCGACGGTCGCGCGCGATTCGCGCGTTCGCGTTGGTTCACCGCGTTTTTTCCCAAATTTCCACGGGCCACTCCCGCCGGACACCACATGAGCAAGGCGAAATTTCCTGATCAGGGTCGTTCGGATTCCGGGACGCGCGCGGAGACGCGCGAGTCGGGACGCGCGGCGCAAGGCCATGCAGGGGAGACATCGTCCGAAGATGCGCAGCGGCGCGACGCCGGCGGCGCGCGCACAGACGACGCCTCCGAGGCGCGCGAGCGCAAGAACGACCTCGATTCGATCTGGCGGTCGATCGCCGAACTCTCGAAACGGCGCGTCGATGGCCAGCTCGGGGAACAGCCCTCCGCAAACGCTCGGCCGATCCGCAGCGCGCTGGCGGAGCTTGAATCGCGACTGGGCCGGCCGCCGAGCGAGGATCGCCGCGCGAAGGCCGCCAAGAAGCTGAACGACCTCGATCAGCATCTCGCCGGCGTTTCGCAACGACTGGACGAACGCGAGGCGCGCGGCGATGCGTCCGCGCGGCGTCCGCTTCTCGACGCGATCGCGGAACTCCGCCGAAGCCAGCGCACGCGCGATGACGCCGGCGTCGGTTCGGAGCCGGTTTCCGAGTTTCGCTTCGGCGATCTGCAGCGCGCCATCGACTCGGTTGCGCAGCGTTTGGACAGTTTCAGCGAGGACGCCGCCGAACGCGGCGACCAGCAGCTCGTGATGATGCGACAGATCGAAAATGTCCGGCGCGAAATCCGAGACATGACGCAAGCGATCGGCGAACTCGCGCCGCGCGCCTCTGTGGCCGCCGTCGAAACGGCGATGGATGATCTGCGCGAGCGCATCGAGCTCCAGCGCGATCGCGGCGCTTCCGACGAGGCGCTTGCGCCCGCCGAGCGAATGATCGGCGAATTGCGCGCCACGATCGAAGATCTCGATCCGACGCCGATCGTGCGCAATCTTCGTTCGGACGTCGAAACCATCGGCATCCGGCTGGAGAAGCTGCAGACCGGAGACGTCGCCAATACGGCGGCCGTGCGCGACCTCGCGCGCGATACGCATGACATCAGGGAGCAGCTGACGGCGCTCATAGCGCGGCCGCTGCCGCTCGAGCGGATCGAAACCCGCATCATTGACGTCGCGCAGCGCGTTGACGCACTGACGCTCTCGCATGGCGCGTCCGGCGCGGAACTTGGCGAAGTCGTCAAGACGATCCGCGCTATCGTGGCGACAGAAACCGGGAAGGGGTTCGAGACCTTCAACAAGCGGCTCGAGCGGCTCGCGCGCAAGCTCGACGAAGTCGTCGAACAATCTGCGGCGGCGCGGTTCGACGAAATCGGCGCGCGCATCGACGAACTCGGCAAGACGCTCGTCCAGCGCATCGATCGCGGCGCGGCGAATGTGGCGCCGCTTGAATCGCTCATCGCGTCGCTCGCCAAGAAGATCGATTCAGCATTGGAGCGCGGGGATCAGGCTGCGGCGTTCGAGGAGATCGGCCGCAGGTTCGACCTTCTCGATAGCCGCGTCGCGGCGCGCGCGTCGACCGAGTCTCTGGCGCGCATCGAAGCGCTTCTCGCCGAACAGGACGCCGAGCGTCATTTCGCCGATCTGACGCGGCATATCGATGAGCTTCGCCAAACGATCGCCGCGCAGACGGAACGCGTCGCCGAAGCGGACGACGCCAAACGTATCGCCGCCATCGAAGATCTCATCTGCGGTCTCGACAGGAAGGTCGGCGCGGCGATCGCCGCCGACGCAAGGAGCCTCGATCTGAAGGCGGTCGAGCGTCAACTTGCGCAGCTTTCCTTCAAGATTGACCGGCTCGACGATCCGTTCGCCGCGCCGAGGCTCAACGACCAGAATTCCAGAATCGACGAGATCGCGGAGCGACTCGATCGCATGCATGCCGCCTTCGCGCAGAGCGTGGAAGAGGGCGCCGAGAAACGAGACGGCGAGCTGACGGCGCTCGTCGAGACGCTCGCCGACCGTTTGAACCTTTTGGTTGGCCCCACGGCCGGGTCCGACGGCCTGAAGGCGCTCGAAACGCAGATCGACGCCTTGGCGCTGCGGCTTGAGCGGATCGATGCGGGCAAAAGCGCGCCTGTCGACTTCGACTCGAAGATGAACGACCTCCTGGCGCGCCTGGAGGACACGCGATCAGAAGCGACGCAGGCCGCGGGAGCGGCGGTCCGCGCGGTGGCCTCCGACATTCTCGGTCAGGCGGCGAGCATTCAGCCGGGGGCGGTTCGCGCCGCTCTGCAACGCGAGTTGAGCGAATTTCGCAAGACGCAGGACGCAAACGGCCAGCGCACGAATGAGACTCTGTCGGCGCTTCAGCGCACGCTTGAGCGGGTCGTCGATCGGCTCGACGGCGGCGACGATCAATCGAACGAAACGCGTGGCGTGGCGCCGCAAGCCGAGCCGCATACGACGGCCGGCGCCGGAATCAATGTTCCTGGCGAGGGCGCCGAAGCGCCGATCGTCAGCGCGTCGCAAGCGGATCAGAGCGGCGCGCTCGCGCTCGTCGATCCGATGGAGTTTTTGCTGCCGGTCGGCGAACGGCGCGAGCCCTTCATCGCGCCGCCGGGCGTGGAGCTCGACCAAGCTGGGGGCCGCAGCTCGGTCCAGTCCGACTTCATCGCCGCGGCGCGGCGCGCGGCGCGCCCGGCCGCCGTCTCCGACGCTTCGGCGGCTGACGCAGAAGGCGCGTCCGGAACGCCTGACGACGCGCCGCCGGGCGGCGCCGTGGTAAAATTCACCGCCGTTCTTCACGACCGAAAGCGTCCGCTGCTGCTGGGTCTCGGCGCCGTGATGCTGCTGATCGGGGCCTATCAGGTTGCGCGGCTCGGGGTTCAGAACGGTCTGACGGTTGCGCCGTCGCTCAACCAGCAGGAGGCCAGGGCGCCGGCCAAAGCGGTTCGACCGACGCGGGCGCCCGAAAGCAAGCTCGCGTCGAAGCGCGCGCCATCGCAGAAGATCGCAGATCTTCCTGCGACGGGCGAGACGGGCGCGCGGCCGCCGCGGGCTGAAACGTCGCCGCCGGCGTCCGCAGCGCCGTCGGTCGCCGCGCGCAGCATCGATCCGACGCCGACAGGAACCATCGAGGCGCCGCCGCTGTCGCCCGGCGACGCTCTGGCGACGATCAAGCTGTTGGCCGTCGAGGGCGATCCGGGTGCCCAATATGAACTGGGCGCGCGTTTCTCTGAGGGACGCGGCGCGCCGCGCGACGCCAAGGCCGCCGCCCATTGGTTCGAAAAGGCCGCCGAGACCGGCCTGGCGCCCGCGCAATACCGGCTTGGCTCAATCTATGAGCGCGGCCTTGGCGTCGCGCGCGACTACGCCCGCGCTAGGCTGTGGTACGAGCGCGCGGCCGAGGCGGGCAATGCGCGCGCGATGCATAACTACGCCGTGCTGCTCGCCGAAGGCGGCGACGGCAAGCCGGATTACGCCGGCTCCGCGGAGTGGTTCCGCCGGGCTGCTGAATTCGGTGTTCGCGACAGCCAGTTCAACCTCGCCATCCTGTACGCCCGCGGTCTTGGCGTCAGCCGCGACCTGCAGCAGTCCTACGCCTGGTTTTCGGCCGCCGCAGCACAGGGCGACGAAGACGCGGCCAAAAAGCGCGATGAGATCGGGGCGCGTCTCGACTCGAAGGAGCTTGCCGCCGCCAAGGCGCTGGCCGCCGCGTTCCGCGCCAAAGCGCCGGCGCCCGAGGCGAATGACGCGCCGCCGCTGAAGACGGACCGCGGCGCGGGCGCAAGACGGCAGACCCCGGAACCGGCGCCGGTCAAGCCGACGACCAAGCAGCCTTCCGGCAAGCCGAAGGTGTCCAACTCTTAAGCTTCGCCGCGCAGGCCTTTAACGATTCGTGTACGGGATCGCTCCTATTGTCCGCTCGTGCGAGCCGTCCCGCGCCGCGCGCGGATTGCGGCTCGCCCGTTTTGGGAGAGTATGATGCGCAGAACTATCGCGACGCTTTCAGCGGCTTTGGCTCTCGGCGCCGCAGCGCTGGCGCCGATCGCGCCGGCGCGCGCCGACTCCGCCGGGCCCGCCATCGCGGCGGGCATTGGCGGCTTTGCGCTTGGAGCCATCACCGGCGGGGCGCTCGCCAATTCGGCGCCGCCCGTCGTCTATCCGGCGCCGCCTGTCTATGTCGCGCCGCCGCCCGTGTGCTGGATCGAGCGCCGTCCGGTCTTTGACGAATATGGCGATGTGATCGGCTCGCGCCCCCGCCGCGTCTGTGAGTGACGCGCGTTCCTGACGGCCGCGGCTCAAAAAAGCCGCGACTTTCCGCTAGAGTCCGCGACATGAAGACGAATCATCTTCTCGTGGCGTTCGCCACGCTGCTGTTCGCGATCGCGCCGGCGCGCGCCGAATGGTCAAGCTGTCTCTCCGGTCTGCGCGCCGCCGCCGCCGGTGCCGGCGTCCGCCAGCAGACGATCGCTTCGGCGACGAATGGGCTGACGGCCAATGACGCCGTCAGCTTCATGGACAAGCAGCCGGAATTCACGACGCCTGTCTGGGACTATGTCGCCGGGCTCGTCGACGACGAGCGCGTCGAGGAAGGGCGGGCGATGATGCGCCAGCATGCGCGCGCGCTGCACGCCGCCGAGAGCCGCTATGGCGTCGATGCGCCGACCATCGTCGCCGTCTGGGGCGCCGAGTCCGATTTCGGCAAGAATTTCGGCAAGCGCCCGGTGGTCCAGAGCCTGGCGACGCTCGCCTGCGAGGCGCCGCGCCGCAACGAATACTGGCGCAAGGAATTTGTCGCCGCGCTCAAGATTCTCGACGGCGGCGACATCGCGGCGGAGGAATTCTACGGCTCCTGGGCGGGCGCCTTCGGGCATACGCAGTTCATGCCGTCGACGTTCCTCGGAACGGCCGTCGATCTCGACGGCGACGGAAGGCGCAACATCGCGAGCTCGGCGGCGGATTCGCTCGGCTCGACCGCGAATTTTCTGCGCAAGGCCGGCTGGCGCGCGGGAATGCCCTGGGGCTTCGAGGTGCGCCTGCCGGCAGGCTATTCGGGACCGACCGGACGCAAGCGTCGCCAGTCGATGAGCTTCTGGCGTTCGAAGGGCGTGACGCGCATCGACGGGGGCGGCCTCGGCGAGGGGAGCGCGGGGCTGGTGTTGCCGGCGGGCCGCAACGGGCCGGCGTTTCTCGTGACGAAAAACTTCGACGCGATCTACGCCTATAATGCGGCCGAATCCTACGCGCTGGCGATCTGCATCCTGTCCGACCGGCTGCGCGGCCGCCCCGGCGTCCAGACTCCATGGCCGACCGACGATCCGGGCCTGTCGCGCGTCGAACGCCGCGAACTGCAGGCGCTTCTGACCCGCCACGGATATGACGTCGGCGACGCCGACGGGGTGATCGGGACGAAGACGAAAGAGGCGATCGCCGATTTTCAGTCGCGCGCCGGCATGCAGCGCAACGGCCGCGCCGGCCTAAAGGTTCTCAACGCCTTGCGCGGACGGTAGGCTCGGCGACGTCTCGATGTTGAAATCGGGCTCGACGTCCGGTTGTTCGACCGCCTTGAGTTCGTCGTCGATCCAGGCCTTGGTCAGCTCCCAGACGACGGCGAGCACGACCGGCCCGGCGAACAGGCCGGCGATTCCATGGGCAAGAACGCCGCCGATCACGCCGACGAAAATCACCGGGATCGGCGTCGACAGCCCATGCGCGAAGATGAAGGGCTTCAACACATTGTCCATGTAGTTGACGCTCAGCATGCAGACCGTCAGCGCCAGGGCGGGGCCCGACGCCATCGTCGTCCAGGCCCAGAAGATGACCGGCGCGACGACGAGCAGCGGACCGATCTGGATGATGCCCAGCACCAGAATGGCGATCGTCAGCAGACTCGCGCCGGGAACATTGGCGAGATACATGCCGACGCCGCCCACGACGGCCTGCAACAGCGACAGGCCCATGACGCCGCGCGAAACGGCGTTGATCGTCGCGCCGGCGAGATCGACGAATTTCTCGCCGCTCGAAGGATCGATGCGGCGCGACAACGCCCGCGCGCCGGAGAGCATTTGCGGCGCGCCGGCAAGAATGAAGCCCATGAGCAGAACCGAGACCAGGAATTTGAGCGTGCCCGCGCCGGCGCTCTTCGCCATGTCGAGCAGAAATTCTCCCGCGGGCTTCAGCTGCGGAAGGATCTGGGTGAAGGCGCTGCGCAGATTGGTCGAGGCCAGCAGCCAGAAGGAATAGAGCTGCTCGCCGACAAAGGGCCAGTCCTTGATCGACGCCGGCGGCCGCGGCACGGCGATATTGCCGGTCTCGATTCCCGCCATCACCGTTTTGATCGGATCGATCGCGCCGACCGCCATCCAGGTGACCGGTCCGATGATCAGCACGAGACCGGCGATTGTCATCAATATGGCGGCGGCGATCGGCCGGTCGCCCATCATTTCCGCGACGACGCGGAAAATCGGGTAGAGCGCAACGGCGAGCACGACGCTCCAGAGAATGATCGCCGCGAAGGGCAGGACGATGGTGAAGGTCCAATAGATAAGGACGCCGATCACCAGCAGGCGGATCGCCAGTTCGATGACGAGCGCATTGAAGCGGCGCTCCACGCCCTTGAAGCCGTTAGTGGGATCGATCACCGGCGTTCTCTCGCCATTCGCTCAGGTTGCACCGCAATATGGTGACGACTTGGCGCGCGTCTGACAAGAGCATCCGTTCGCGCGCGCCAGCCGATGTTCAGCGAGCCGGCGTGCGCGCGACTAATAATCGCCGCTGCCGACCAAAGGATGAATGCCGCCGGCTCCCTTGGACTCGGAGCGCTGCCGTTTGTGCTTGCCGCTCTTGGCCGCCTGATCCGATTTCGACGCGGAAGAAGATTTGGCGCTGTTTTTTGACGATGCGGCCGCAGCGGCCGGCGCGGCGAGCGCGCAGACGAGAAACGCAGCGAGAATGTAACGCATGGGGCTACTCCTGAGCCGTGGTCCGTCGACCAAGGCCTAAACCCGACGCTTACCACATTTCGTGGGCGCTTGGGAGCGAGACCGGCGCTGCGCGCCCGCTTCGACAAGCCGCGCGCATTCTGCGATAGACAGTCCGACCCCTCTCGAACGGATTCGAGCCGCATGACTATCCGCCTTCACCAGGGCGATCTTCCCGACGAGTTCGGCGCCGGCGCCATCGTCGCCATCGACACGGAGACCCTGGGCCTCAATCCGCACCGCGACCGGCTGTGCCTGGCGCAGCTTTCTTTCGGCGACGGGCATGCCGAACTGGTCCAGATCGCCAAAGGGCAGACGCGCGCGCCCAATCTGGAGCGCCTGCTGGCGGACCCCGCCATTTTGAAGGTGTTCCACTTCGCCCGTTTCGACATCGCCATCCTGGCCAAGACTTTCGGCTTCGTCCCTGCGCCGGTCTATTGCACGAAGATCGCCTCCAAGCTCGCGCGCACCTATACCGACCGGCACGGCCTCAAGGATCTCGTGCGCGAACTCCTGGGCGTCGAGATTTCCAAGCAGCAGCAGTCTTCGGACTGGGGCGCGCCGACCCTCTCCGACGCGCAGCAGGCCTATGCCGCCTCCGACGTTCTCTATCTGCACCAGCTCAAGGACCGGCTCGACGCCATGCTCGCCCGCGAAGGCCGCGCCGAACTGGCCCAGGCGTGTTTCGACTTTCTTCCCGCACGGGCGCGCCTCGACCTCGCCGGCTGGCCTGATACGGACATTTTCTCGCATGAGTGAGGCTTTGGCTTCGCCTCGAATTCGCCACCAGCGCGCCTCATGATCCCGCCATGACCGACGTTTTCCCGACGCCCAACGCTCGCGATCGCCTTGACGCGCTTGTTGCGCCGCGCCGGAACGCCTTTCCCGAGGCGCTGCGGCATACGACGCGGGTCACGCGCCTGCGTCGCTGGATCCTCTGGGGGGCGGGCGGCGTCGTCGGAATCGTCGGCCTTGGCCTGCTCGTCAGTTCGCTGCGCTTTCTGCCCGCCGATCTGAGTCTGGCGCGCGTCGCCCTCAAAGGCTCGCGCATCGTCATTGAGAGCCCAAAGCTCGTCGGCTACCGTAAGGACGGACGTCCCTACGAGGTGCGCGCCGTTGTCGGCATACAGGATTTGACCAAGCCCGACGTCTTCGAACTCGAACAGCTCGAAGTCCGGGTCGAGAACTCCAAGGACAATTCCATTGTCCTCGCCGCGGAGAAGGGCGTCTACAACAGGAAGGCCGATCACGCGGACATGTCCGGCGGCGTGACCATCCGGGACGACAAGAATTTCGACATGACGCTCGAGTCGGCCGCGCTGGATTTGAAGGCCAGCCTGATGACGTCCGATAAGCCCGTGCTCTTGAAAATCGACGGCGGCGAGGTCACGGCGCATTCGGTCGAATTCTCGCAAAAGGAGCGTCGCGCGAGTTTCGCAGGCGGCGTCCATTCGGTGCTATACGGGGAGGGCGATACGCCCCCGCAAGCTTCGGGCGCCGCGATCAAGGACTAAATGCGCCCCCAACCCTTCGCTCTTCTCATTGCTGCGCTCGTCGCCGCGACGCCGGCAAGCGCCGCCGGCCGTTCGGGCGGCATCCTGCCGGGCGCCTCCGCCAAGGACCCGCTCAATATCGACGCCGGCAAGCTCGATTATTTCGAGAAGGAGCAGAAGCTCATCTATTCCGGCAGCGTGATCGTCACGCAGGGCCCGACCACTCTGAAGGCCTCGCGCCTCGTCATCTTCCTTGAAGGCAAGGGCGGCGGCGAGCCGGCGGCGACGAACAATGATCGCGTCAAACATATCGACGCCGACGGGCCGGTCACGCTCGTTTCGAAAGACCAGATCGGCACGGGCGATCGCGGCAGCTATGACAAGGCCGAAAACAAGGTCTATCTCACGGGCAACGTCACGCTCACCCAGGGCGAGAATATCGTGAAGGGCGAGAAGCTCGTCTATGACGTCGGGACGGGGTTGGCGACGGTCCAGGGCGGGGCGTCGCAGGGCGGCCGCGTGCGCAGCACCTTCACCCCGAAGAGCCAGTAAGATTTTCGAGAATTACTGCGCCGCGGTCAGGAGTTGGTCGAGCATGTGCTTGCGCTTCGCCTCGTAATAATAGCCGCCGGCGTAGAGCTTGATCGCCCGCGCCTCATTGCCGCCGCTCACCTTGTAGGCGTTGGCGAGGTACGGCACCGCATAGGCGAGATTGGTGTCGGCGTCGAGAAGGCCATGCGCCGGGCCGTGATAGCCCATGTGCCGCGCGGTGTCGTGGCGGATCTGCATCAATCCCCAATAGGGTCCGTGCCGGGCGTTGGGATTGTAATTGCTCTCGCGGCGGATCGAGCGATGGATGAGCGATTCCGGAATGTCGTAGACGCGGGCGTAATGGGCGATTCGCGCGTGCAGCCCGTCCTGGCCGGTGAGTTCAGCCGCCTTTTCAGACTCGTCATAGGCTGCGGGGGCTGACGCGACCAGCGATTCCTGCGGCGCGCAGCCCGCGAGCGCGAGGGCGCTCAAAGCGGCGCAGGCGCTAGACCAGCCGAACAGGCGCATCGCTCCAATTCCCTCTTTTGGCGAGACGTTTCCAGGCTCGATATGCGCCATGCGCTCATGGCGATTTCGTGGCGGCCAAGCTTTTCGCCGTTGATTTCCGGTGGCGGTCGCCTAGCTGCCCGGAGACGAGGATGGCGATGGCGCAGAAGCGGCCGCCGCGTCGCGGCGCGGCCAAAAGCTCAAAGGCCGAAACGGCTTACTGGTCCGGCGAGGTCACGCGCCACAGCAACGCGCTCGATCTGGAGCCGGGCGCGTTCGCCTGGGACGATCCGGCGAAGATCGCCCGCTCGCTGAAATGGTCGGCGGAAGCGAGCGAACGCCGGAAATCGTCGCCGTTTCGCTCCGCCATGTCGATGCTGACCTTCTACATCAACAGGGCGGGCAAGGATTTGCCCGACGAACGCCGGCAGGCGCTGGAACGGGCGAAGGACGAGCTGCGGAAGGCGTTCGGGCGGCCTGCGGCTTGAGCCGCCCATGCCGGCGCGCGCGGGTTGTTGACCCGCGGCGCAAATGTCTGACCGGGCTGTTGTGGCGCGGATGGCCGGGACAAGCCCGGCCATGACGCGTTGAGAGCGGCTTTCCGCAGCTACCGCGCGAACTTCTTATATTTCAGCCGATGCGGAATGACGCTGTCGACGCCCAGGCGCCGCTTCTTGTCTTCCTCGTAGTCGGCGAAATTGCCCTCGAACCATTCGACGTGGCTGTCGCCCTCATAGGCGAGGATATGCGTCGCGATGCGATCGAGGAAGAAGCGATCGTGCGAGATGATGACGGCGCAGCCGGCGAAATCGACGAGCGCTTCTTCAAGCGCGCGCAGGGTTTCGACGTCGAGATCGTTCGTCGGCTCGTCGAGCAGCAGCACATTGGCGCCGCTCTTGAGCATTTTGGCGAGATGCACGCGATTGCGTTCGCCGCCCGACAGCTGGCCGACCTTTTTCTGCTGATCGGCCCCCTTGAAGTTGAAGGCCGAGCAATAGGCGCGCGAATTGATCTCGCGTTTGCCGAGATAGATCACGTCATTGCCTTCCGAGATTTCCTCCCAGACGGTCTTGTTGGCGTGCAGCGCGTCGCGCGACTGGTCGACATAGCCGAGCTGCACGCTGTCGCCGATTTCGATCGATCCGGCGTCGGGCGTCTCCTGGCCGGTGATCATGCGAAACAGCGTCGTCTTGCCGGCGCCGTTGGGGCCGATCACCCCGACGATGCCGCCGGGCGGCAATTTGAAGGAAAGATCGTCGATCAGCAGCTTGTCGCCATAGCCCTTCGACAGATGGTCGAACTCGATGACGTTGTCGCCGAGACGTTCGGCCACCGGAATGATGATCTGGGCGGTCGTCGGCGCCTTGTCGTTCTGCTTGGCGACGAGCTCCTCATAGCGCTGAATGCGCGCCTTGCTCTTCGCCTGACGGGCCTTTGGCGACGCCGCGATCCAGTCGCTTTCGGCTTCGAGCGCGCGCTGGCGCGCCTTGTCTTCGGACGCTTCCTGCGCGAGGCGCTTCTGCTTCTGCTTCAGCCAGCTCGTGTAATTGCCTTCATAGGGGATGCCGCGGCCGCGATCGAGCTCCAGGATCCAGCCGGTGACATTGTCGAGAAAGTAGCGGTCGTGGGTGACGATCAGGATCGCGCCCGGATATTGGCGCAGATGTCCTTCGAGCCAGTTCACCGTTTCGGCGTCGAGATGGTTCGTCGGCTCGTCGAGAAGGAGCAGCTCCGGCTGCTCCAGCAGCAGCTTGCACAATGCGACGCGCCGCCGCTCGCCGCCGGAAAGCTTGGTGACGTCGGCGTCGTCCGGCGGACAGCCGAGCGCGTCCATCGCCTGATCCACCTGGCTGTCCAGATCCCACAGGCCCTTGGCTTCGATTTCGTCCTGAAGCTGCGTCATTTCTTCGGCGGTTTCGTCCGAATAATTCATGGCGAGATCGTTGTAGCGATCGAGAATCGCCTTCTTTTCCGCCACGCCGAGCATGACGTTGCCGCGCACGTCGAGCGCGGGGTCGAGCTGCGGCTCCTGCGGCAGATAGCCGACGCGCGCGCCTTCGGCGACGAAGCCTTCGCCCGTATATTCCTTGTCGATCCCGGCCATGATCCGCAGCAGGGTCGACTTGCCCGCGCCATTGACGCCGAGAACGCCGATTTTCGCGTCGGGATAAAAGGAAAGATTGATGTTGTCCAAGACCTTCTTGCCGCCCGGATAGGTCTTGGTGAGTCCTTGCATGTGGTAGATGAACTGGCGCGCCATATCGCCTCGCAAACGATGGAATTGGCGCAGTGTTTAGAGCATTTTTGCGTTGAGGGGAAAGCCGTTCGCGCCGCCGTGGACGCAAAAAACCCCCGGCCAGGGGCCGGGGGTTTTTCAGGAGGCGTTGCGCTCAGCTGCGCATGAAGCTCATGACCGTCGCGCTCAGCGTGCTGCCGGTGAGCACGAGCGTCGCGCCGAGCGCGAGCAGGGCGACAAGATTCAGCGTCAGATCGGCGGTGTTGCCGGCCAGCGCCAGAACGCCGAGGACGATCGCCGACAGTCCCGCCAGCGCCTGAATGCCGGCCGAACCGGACGCCATTTCGCTCGCCAGCACTTCGGCGCCGACGTTCTGCGACCCGATCGTCGGCTCGGCATGCATGGCCGCGCGACGCAGCACATAAAGCCGCCAGACCGCATTGCTGCTCAGAAGCAGAGCGGTGCCGTAGCCGATCACCGCGACCGGCGACAGGACCGCGGCGCTGACGCCAAGGAGTGACAATACGCCGAGCACGATCCCGCCGGCGCCGACGAGGAAAACGAGCGCCAGGCTGTTGCCGCCCATCTGCTCCGACGACATGGTTCGGGCGCCGCCAGGAAACACGACCTGCGCATATTCCGACAGCATGGCTCCGCCTTGAATCAAGAGCGCGACGCCAAAGACGATCGTCGCGATCGCCACCATCAAAGGCGGCGCAATTCCGACCAGACCGCAAATGGTCAGCACGATCGTGGCGACGCCGCCTATCGCGTCAATGAGGCCGCCATAAGCGACCGCATTGTCATGCGATGCGATATCTCGAGTAATGGACATGTGGGACACTCCAGCCGCTGGCCCCCCGACGGCTAGCTAGCGTCGCTTACGCAATGGGCAAGCATGGCGTTTTGGCGCGGATTGCCTTTTGACTTCCGCACGTTCAAGAAGCGGAAACGAAGCAATCGGCGAGCGTAGCGATGAATGTACTGCTGATCGGATCGGGTGGCCGCGAGCACGCCATCTCCAATGCGCTCAAGAGAAGCCCATTGCTGAGACGGCTCTATGTTGCGCCGGGCAATCCGGGAACCGCGCGCGTCGGCGATAACGTCGATCTCGAGGTCGCCAATCACGCCGCGGTGATCGATTTTTGTCGGGACGCCGGAATCGCGCTGGTCGTGGTCGGGCCCGAGCAGCCGCTGATCGGCGGCCTCGTGGACGAATTGGACAGACGCGGCATTCTCGCCTTCGGACCGACGCAGGCCGCGGCTCAGCTCGAGGGCTCCAAGGGATTCACCAAGGATCTGTGCCGCGACTACGGCATTCCGACCGCGCGCTATGCGCGGTTTGGCGCGCTTGAGCCGGCGCTGCGGCATCTGCGTGACGTCGGCGCGCCGATCGTCGTCAAGGCCGACGGTCTCGCCGCGGGGAAGGGCGTCGTCGTCGCCGAGACGCTTGAGGAAGCGGAGCGCGCCGTCGAAGCCATGTTCGCCGGCGCCTTCGGCCAGTCGGGCGCAGAGGTGGTGATCGAGGAGCGCCTCGAGGGCGAGGAAGCGTCATTCTTTGCGATCTGCGACGGGCTTCGCGCGCTGCCGTTCGCCACGGCGCAGGATCACAAGCGCGTCGGCGACGGCGACGTCGGACCCAACACGGGCGGCATGGGCGCATATTCTCCGGCATCCGTCGTGACGCCGGAGATCGAAGCGCGCGTCATCGACGAAATTATCGAACCGACGATGCGCGCCATGCGCGACAGGGGCGCGCCGTTCAAGGGCGTGCTCTATGCCGGGTTGATGCTGACGCGCGAGGGGCCAAAGCTCATCGAATACAATTGCCGTTTCGGCGATCCCGAGGCGCAGGTCATTCTGCCCCGACTCGAGGATGATCTCCTCGCGCTCATGCTTGCCGCGGCGCGAGGCGAATTGCCGCGGGAACGGCCCCGTTTCTCGCCGCTTGCGGCGCTGACCGTGGTGCTTGCGGCGAAAAACTATCCCGCGACGCCGATCGTCGGATCAGAGATCCGCAACGTTGAAAGCGCCCAATCCATCAAGGGCGCGATCATCACCCACGCCGGCACGCGCGAGGAGGCCGGACGACTCGTCGCCGCCGGGGGGCGCGTGCTCAACGTCACGGCGCTCGGCGAAAGCGTCGCCGAAGCTCAAGCGCGCGCTTACGCGGCCGTCGACCTCATCGACTGGCCGGGCGGCTTTTGCCGCCGCGACATCGGCTGGCGGGAGGTCGCGCGCGAACGAGAACGCTGCTGAGCGGCGACGCGCGGCGGGCGTTCCTGTGTCGGGCGCCCGGCGAGATCAGATGACGTAGATCTTGTCGGGCAGTTCGCCGCCGCTCGCGCCGGGCGGCGCGTGCTGCGCCAGCAGGCGCGCGCATGCCTCGATCGCCGCGACGAAGCCGTCCGCCACTTTTTCCTGCCGCATGTCCTCGAGCAGGGCGTCGAGCGCGTCACGCCATTCGTCGTCGGCGATCTTGGCGGCGATGGCGTCGTCGGCGACAATGCGCGCATAGCGCTCGGCGCAAGAGACGAAGATCAGCACGCCGGTGCGTCCTTTGGTGGCGGCGACGCCGCGCGAAAAGAATTGTTCGATCGCCTCGCGCGCCGCGCGCGCGCGTTTGACCGTGCGCGGCGTCAGGAAGAAGCGCGCCGGCCCCCATGACACGAAGAGCGTCGCGACAATGAAGATCGCGATCTGCGCCGCAAAGATCTCCCGCGTCGAAAGATCGCTGAACAGCAGCATCGGCCAGGGCGACGCCAGCGCCACGAAGGCGCCCCAGAGCGGCGGGACATAGGCGTAATCGGACGAGCGGCGCGCCAGCACGCAGACGATTTCGCCGGACGTGGTTTCTTCGGCGCGGCGAATCGTTTCGGCGATGCGCTCAAAATCCTGCGCAGTGAGCTGCATCACCAGTCCCCCGATGCGCCGCCGCCGCCGGACGAGCCGCCGCCGCCCGAAAAGCCGCCGCCGTCGCTCCATCCGCCGCCGCTCCACCCGCCGTCGCCCCAGGAATCGTCGCCCCAATAGCCGCCGCGGCTCGGGGGGAGAATGATGACGGGCGGACCGCCGCGCCTGTAGCTCTGGTAGGGCGGCGGCCGGCCGCGGGCGCTGCGCGCCATCCAGATGAACATGAACAGAAACAGCGCGAAAAAGATGAGCGGGAAAAGCTGATCGAAGGCGGTCGGCTGCGGGCCTCGCGCGCGTTTGGTCCATTCGGCGGAATCGCCGGAAAGCACCTCGATGATTCCCTCGACGCCGCGTTCGACGCCGGCGCCGAAGTCTCCGACCTTGAATCGCGGCGCGACGGCGCTCGTCAGAATGACTTTCGACAGCGCGTCGGTCAGCGTCCCCTCAAGACCGTAGCCGACCTCGATGCGCATCTTGCGTTCGTTCGGCGCGACAAGGAACAGAACGCCATTGTTCTTTTTTGCCTCTCCGAGCTTCCAGGCGCGAAACAGGCCATTGGCGTAGCTCTCGACATCCCGGCCGTCGAGCGAATTCACCGACGCGACGACGAGCTGAATGCCGGACTTATCCTCAAGAGCCTTCAGCTTCGTCTCGATCGCGCTCTTCGTCGCCGGCGGAATGATGTCCGCCTGATCGACGATCCGGCCGGTGAGCGGCGGATAATTCGCCGCCGCAAAGGCCAGCGAGCCCAGAACCAGCGACGTCAGAAGCAGGACAAGCGGCGCGAGCCAGCGCGCGGCGCCGCGCATCGCTATTTGCCTTCGCAGCGCGCGCAGCGCCCGGCGATCTCGACGACGCGCGTCCGCGGGCTGAAATTCGCCGCCGCGATGAGCTCCCCGAGTTCGCGGGCGAATCCTGGAGAGGTCGCCTCTTTCACCTCGCCGCACTGCTCGCAAATGATGAAAACCACCGGCTCCTCGGCTTCATGCGCATGGCCGCAGACGATATAGGCGTTCTTTGAGGCCAGCCGATGCGCCAGACCGTTGTCCATCAGATAGCCGAGCGCGCGATAGACGGACACCGGCGCGGGACGCTTGCCCTCTTCGTCGGCCATGAGGTCGATCATTTCGTAAGCGCCGACCGGTCGGTTCGCTTCCGTGAGGATGTCGAGCGCCCGTCGGCGCGCCGGCGTCAGGCCGGCGACCCTGGGCCGTAGGGTTTTTGTCGTGCGACTGGTCATCGCGTCAATTTAGGCGGCTCCGACCCAAAAGACGAGGCTTTAGCGTTTGGCGCAGGCCGCCGCGAACTTCCTGAACTTCTCCGACGCGTCGGCCAAAGGCGCCGAGCGCTTTGCCCCGCCGATCGCGATGTCGAGCGTTTGCCCGCCGGCCATTGCGGCGAAGATCGGGTCTTTCGCCGGGAGGCGTCCCTCGAAGCTCGGCACGCCCGCTTCTTCATTCGGGAAGAGCTTGCCGGCGACCTTCGCCGACTGCGGGCCGACAGACAGGAGCGCCGTCGCCTTGCCGCCCGCTTTCAGCTTGTCGCTTGTCTCGGCGATCCAGATTTTGACCACGCCGCTCCCCGGCGCGCAGGTGAAGCTGCCGAGGCTGTCGTCGCTCTCCGGCACGCCATAGCCGAGATAGACGCTGTCGGAGGCTTTCTCCTCCAAACCGCCAAGCGTCCAGACGCGCTGGTCGGTCTCGGCGGAGAGGTCCGAAAGCGCGAAGATGGAAAGGACGCCCGCCAGGGCCAGTGTTCGGTGCACGCCGTTCTCCCTGGCGTGGACGTCGGGACCGTCGCGCCGCCTTGCGCTCGCGCGCGCGGCGCCTATAGTCCGCGCGCATTCGCTTCCCGCCGAGCCAGAGCCGAAAATGAACCGCCCGAAGAAAGAAATCAAACGCGTCGTCCTCGCCTATTCCGGCGGACTCGACACTTCCATCATCCTCAAGTGGCTGCAGACGACCTATGGCGCGGAAGTCATCACCTTTACCGCCGATCTGGGGCAGGGCGAGGAGCTCGAGCCCGCGCGCGAGAAGGCGCTGTTGCTGGGCGTGAAGCCCGAAAACATCTTCATCGAAGATCTGCGCGAAGAATTCGTGCGCGACTATGTGTTCCCGATGTTCCGCGCCAACGCGCAATATGAAGGGCTCTATCTCCTCGGCACGTCGATCGCGCGTCCGCTCATCGCCAAGAAACAGATCGAAATCGCGCATAAAATGGGCGCCGACGCGGTCTGCCATGGCGCGACCGGCAAGGGCAACGACCAGGTGCGATTCGAACTCGGCTATTACGCCCTCGACCCCGACATCACGGTCATCGCGCCGTGGCGCGAATGGGACTTCGTCTCGCGCGCCGATCTCATCGCTTTCGCCGAAAAGAACCAGATACCGATCGCGAAGGACAAGCGCGGCGAAGCGCCCTTCTCGACCGACGCCAATCTTCTGCATACGTCGTCAGAAGGAAAGGTGCTCGAAGACCCGAGCCAGGAGACGCCCGACTACGTCTATTCGCGCACCGGCAATCCCGAGGATGCGCCGGACGCGCCGCAATATGTCACGATCGACTTCGAGAAGGGCGACGCCGTGGCGGTGGACGGCTCCAGGCTTTCGCCTGCGGCGCTGCTCGCGAAGCTCAACGATCTCGGGCGTATTCACGGGATCGGACGGCTCGATCTCGTGGAAAACCGCTTCGTCGGCATGAAATCGCGCGGCATGTATGAAACGCCCGGCGGCGCGATCCTGCTCGTGGCGCATCGCGGGATCGAGAGCCTTACGCTCGACCGCGGCGCGGCGCATCTCAAGGACGAGCTGATGCCGCGCTACGCCGAACTGATCTACAACGGACTGTGGTTCTCGCCGGAGCGCGAGATGCTGCAGGCCGCGATCGACAGGAGCCAGGAGCATGTGACCGGCCGCGTGCGCCTCAAGCTCTACAAGGGCTCGGCGACGCTCGTCGGCCGCGAAAGCCCCTGGTCGCTCTATGATCAGGACCTCGTCACCTTCGAAGAGGGCGGAACCTACGATCAGCGCGACGCCGAAGGCTTCATCAAGCTCAACGCCTTGCGGCTGAGGACGCTGGCGAAGCGCGCCGCGCGCGGGGCGAAACAATAACGGACCGCCTCAATATCGATTTGGCGGACGCCCTGTCGCGTCGTTCTCCCGCGAAGCGGGGAAGGATAAGTTGCGTGGACGAGGGAGACGCTGCTGCGCGAACTCGCGCGCCGTCGCACGCGCTCACGTCGCTCGCCGATCTCGTCGAGGCGCGCCTGATTGCGGAAATCAGCGCTCGGCGCCTCTACGATGTCGCGCAGCGTTACAGCATCGCCGTCACGCCGGAAGTCGCTGCGCTGATTGATCGCGACGATCCGAACGATCCGATTGCGCGACAGTTTGTTCCCGACCTCCGTGAAGCGACGATTGCGCCGCAGGAGCGAGCCGATCCAATCGGCGACGACGTCCATTCGCCGCTGCCCGGCCTCGTGCATCGCTATCCCGACCGCGTGCTCTTGAAGCTGCTGTCGGTTTGCCCCGTCTACTGCCGTTTCTGCTTCCGCCGCGAGACCGTCGGACGCGGCAAGGGCGATCTGCTGCCCGAGCCGGATGTCGCGGCGGCGCTCGACTATGTCGCGCAGCGGCCGCAGATTTTTGAAGTGATTCTCACCGGCGGCGATCCTTTGATGCTGTCGGCGCGGCGACTCGACGCCGTATCGCGCCGGCTTGCTGAAATCCCACATGTTTCCCTGTTGCGCGTTCATACGCGCGCGCCGACGGTCGCGCCCGAGCTTGTGACGGCGGATCGCCTTTCGGCGCTGCGCGCCAGCGGCAAGACGCTGCTCGTCGCCCTGCACGTCAATCATGCGCGCGAACTGAACGGGGCGGCGCGCGCGGCGATCGCGCGGCTGCGCGCAGCGGGCGCGATCCTCCTCTCGCAGACCGTTCTGCTCAAGGGCGTCAACGACAGCGCCGACGTTCTGGAGCCTTTGATGCGCGAGTTGGCAAGCCTGGGCGTCCGGCCTTATTATCTGCACCATCCAGATCTCGCGCCGGGGACCGCGCATTTTCGGCTGAGCCTCGCGACAGGCCGGCGAATCTATGCGCAGCTCTCGCGACGCGTGACCAGCGTGGCGCTGCCGGCCTATGTCCTCGACATCCCCGGCGGCTTCGGCAAGGCGCGGGTCGCCGAAGGCATGGCGGAGCCAGACGGGCGGGGAGGATGGACCATCGTCGACCGGAACGGCGAGACGCGGTCCTACCGCGACGCGCTCGAAGCGCCGCAAGACTGATCTTTCTTCCCTGTGCTCGAAACCGATTCCATCGGCTCGCCACGTAAGGAGAACATGTGCGCAAACTGACGCTCCTGATCGCCATCTTGATTGCGACATTCGCCGCCTCCGCGTTGCGCGCCGACGAGACGCGGGCCTCGATCGAACAGTTCAACGCGCGCCTCGATCGCGCGCGCGCGACGCTCGACGAAATGCAGAAGGCTCTGGAGCAGCCCAATCTGTCCGACGGCGCGCTACGCAACCTGCGCGCGCGCATCGAACCGCTGCCGCACGAGCTGGAAGAAACAATCGAGAAGCTGACGCCGCAATTCGTCGCGGTTGAAGCGCGGCTGAAGGAGCTCGCGCCCATCGCCGCAAAGGCGGAGGAGCCCAAGGAGACGAAGGAGCCTCAGAAAGCGCCTGAAAAGCAGGAGGAGCCCAAACGGCCGGCGAAGCCCGCCGCGAAGACCGGCGCCGAAAAGCCGCAGCCGGCGAGAGGTCCGCCCGCCGCCGCTCCCGAGGCGAAGCCCGCCGAACCCGGCTCGCCTGACGCGGCGGCGCGCGTCAGCGCCAATACCGAACTCGAGGACCAGCGTCGCCTCTACGACGCGCTCGACGCGACGTTGAAACGGGCGCGCGCGATGTTGCTCGAGGCGCGGCAGATCTCTGCGACGATCGTCGCCCGCCAGCGGGAACTCTTTGCGAAGAATCTGTTTCTCCGCACCAATGGCCTGTTTACGCCGTCGCTGTGGCGCGCAGCGCTGGATGGCGCGTCCGAGACTGTTCGCGACTCGGGAAGCTTTCTTGCCGATCGGGTGAAGAATGTCGCGGATCGCGTCAACAGCGGCCGTCACGCGCAGCTGATCGCCGTCCTTGTTCTGATCGCGGCTGGCGTCGCCTTGACGCTTTTCCTTTCGAAACGCGTCGCGCGGCGTTCCGACGACGAAGCCTCTCCGTCGCGTGTGCGCAAAGCGGCGGCCGCCGGATGGACTGCGCTGGTGCTCGCCGCCACGCCGGTTGTGGCGGTCGGCGCGCTAAGTCTCGCCTTTGACGCTTTCGATCTGATCGACGCCCTGTTTGAGCCGATCTGGCGGCGCTTCGTCGAGGGCGTCGCCAGCGTCGCCTTCGCTTACGCCATCGCGCGCGCGGTGTTTGCGCCGTCGCATCCGAAGTGGCGGCTCATTGATCCCGGCGATCGTCTCGCCAGCCATCTCACGAAACTCATCACCCTGGCCGCGCTGGTTCTCTCCGGAGCGCGTTTGCTCGAGCAGCTGGAGGAATCGGTGCAGGCCGGCCTTCCGCTCGTCATCGTGACGCGCGGCTTGGGCGTGATGGTCGTTGCGGGGCTCATCGTCATCGGACTCTTTGATCTGCCGAGCCGCGAACAGGTCGAAGAAGGCGCCGTCGTGACGACCGCCGAGGGCCGCGACTGGATGAGCGCTGCGCGATTCTTCGGCGTTCTCCTGGTCCTCGTGCTCTTAGGGGCCGCCGGCGCCGGCTATGTGACGTTCGCGAATTTCGTCATTCTGCAAATTGGATGGACCGCGGCGGTCCTGGCGATTCTCTATGTCGTCGTCACCCTGTTGCGCGGCGGCGTCGAGGCGGCGCTTGCGCCGACAAGTTTTCTTGGCCGCAATTTGATCAGCGGCCTCGGCATTCGCCGGGAACAGCTCGCGCCGCTTGCGGTGCTGCTGTCGGGCGTCGTCACGCTGCTGTGTTTCCTCGCGGCGGCGCTGGTGATGATCGCGCCGCTCGGCTTCGAGTCGGGCGATTTTCTGGCCAATATTCGCCAGGCGTTCATTTCCTTCAAGATCGGCGACGTCACCGTCTCTCCGTCGAACGTCCTCGTGGCGGTGCTGCTCTTCGCCGCGGCGCTCGCAGCGGCGCAAGGCCTTCGGCGCTGGCTGGACACCCGTTTCCTGCCGCTCACGCGGCTTGATCCGGGGTTGCGCAATTCGATCAGCGCGACGCTCGGCTACGCCGGGTTCATTCTCGCGGCGGCGCTCGCGCTGTCCTATGTCGGGCTCGGATTTGAAAAGCTCGCCATCGTCGCGGGCGCGCTTTCGGTCGGCATCGGCTTTGGCCTGCAATCGATCGTCAACAATTTTGTCTCGGGGCTTATCCTGCTCTGGGAGCGCGCCATTCGCGTCGGCGACTGGGTCGTGGTCGGCGATGAACAGGGCTATGTCAAACGCATCAATGTTCGATCCACCGAGATCGAAACCTTCGATCGCGCGACGATGATCGTGCCGAATTCGAATCTCGTCACGGGCGTCGTGAAGAACTGGCTGCGCGGCGGCAAGGTCGGCCGCATCAAGATCGCGATCGCGCCCCATGCCGGGGTCGATCCGGAAAAATTGCGCGACATCCTTCTTGCCGCCGCGCGCGCGCAGGAAGGCGTTCTGCGCATCCCCGCGCCTCAGGTCATGTTTCTCGGCATGGAGTCGAACGCCTTCAAATTCGAACTGTGGTGCTATGTCGAGGATGTCGAGCAGTCCGTGCGCGTGCGCAGCGATCTGCACTTCGATCTCTACCAGCGGCTCCACAAGGCGGGGATTTCGATTGGCCTTGCGGCGGCGGCGACGCAGACGATCGTGCACATGCCGCAATTCGACGAAATCGCCGCGGCGGCGACTGCGGGCGCCCTTGCGGTCGAGGTCAGTCTCGCGCGCGACAAGAGCCAAGCCGAAAAAGCGGAACGGCCCGATGTCCCCAAAGAGAGCGCTCACGCGTTGGACAGCGCGCCGGCAAAGTAACGCCTTGCGTTCATTGTTTGTCAAAGAATGAGGCGCGAGATGCGTCGCATGTCCGCGTCGCCTCTTCTTCGTATCGCCGTTCTTCTCGGGCTTGGCGCGCTCGGCGGGTGCAACGCCGGCCAGGAGCCAGCGACGACGGCGACTGGTTCGGAGCCGTCGATGTATCGTTCGCTGGCGTCGAACGACGCGCGCGTCGACCCATTGACGGCGCGCGACATGATCTCGCTGTATCGACGCAACAGCGGGCTTGGCGCTCTGACGCTTGATGAGGGGTTGCAGCGCGTCGCGGAGGCGCAGGCGCGGGACATGGCGCGAAGCGGAGATCTTGCGGCGCGCGGCGCGCTCGGCGACCGCCTCGTCGGCGCAGGGATTCAGACATCGGCCGCCGTGGAGAATGTTTCGGCGGGCTATCGCACGCTGGCGGAAGCCTTTTCCGGTTGGCGCGACTCGGCGCCGCATAATGCGCGCATGCTGGATCGGCGCGTGAGGCGAATGGGCATCGCGACGGCCTATGCGCCCGGCGCAAAATATAAGGTCTATTGGGCGCTTGTTCTTGCGGACTGAGTCAGGCGCGGCCCCGGCGCCTGCGTTTGCCGCCGCGGGTCGGCGCGTCGCATGATTTCGGGGCGCAGGCTTCCGACCGATCGGCGAAAGCGTCTTCCATGCGCACGTAGCGCACGCCGAGAAAGAACAGGATTTCGGCGTCGCGTTCCGGCGCGCGTCTGCGCGTCGACGTCGCTCGCATGCGCGGCTGGAGGGCGATGACCTTTCCCATGGCGACTCCTCCGAAGCTTCTTCCGCCGACGATGAATCAGCCGTCCGGGACAATTAGGAATTGGCAAGGGTTAATGTTCCGTCAACGACCGGATGCTAGCGTCTCAACGTTGCGTGTGAGTCCTGAGTGGTGTTGTGATGAGCGACGGTAAGGAACAACGTCGGATCGTCGATGCGTCGCTGCTTCGTGCGGTCGTCGACCAATTTGTCGAGCGATCGATGCACCCCACCGCCGACATCAGGCAGTTCGAAAAGCTCGCGCTCGGCCTCGTTGATATCATCGACTCTGAAACGGTCGCCCGCGTTGCGCTGCCGCTCTGCTTCCATCCCGAAACGCCGCCCTCGATTTTCGGCCGTTTTTTCGACAAGGGCGCGGCCGCCGCGGCGCTCGCCTTTCAATTCGCGCCCAATCTGTCGCAGCGGGACATGATCTCCACCGCCGAGCAGGGGCCGGCGCAATTCGCGGCGGCCATCGCCCGTCGGCGCGATCTCGATCGCTCGACGATGCTGGCGCTGGCGTCGCGCAGCGAGCGCAAGGTGTTGCGCGCGCTCGCCGGCAATCTCTCCGCGCATTTCGATGCGGCGTCGCGGCGCGCGCTGGTCATGGCGGCCAGAGACGATCTGACGCTCGCGCGCATTTTGCTTGATCGCGACGATCTCGATCTGGATCCGGAGCCTCTGTTCCTCGCGGCGACCCGGCTCGAGAGAAGGGCGATCGTGCTCAATGTCTGTCGGCAGATCCTGGTGAGCGGCGCAACCGAGGCCCCGCTTCGCGCCGACGCGGATTTCGTCGCGGCGATGGAAGCGGCGGCGCAACGCGATGACCGCGGCGCGATGGCGGCTCTCCTCGCCGAAACGCTGGAGTGTCGGAAGGATCGCGCTCGGGCGCTTGTCGCCGACCATCTCGGCGAGGCGCTCGCTTTGGCGCTCAAGGCGATTGGCGTCCCGCTCGAGTCGGCGACGCGGATCTTTCTTTGCGCCGAGTCGGCCGTCGCGCGTGACGTCGAAATCGTGCGCGCGCTTGTCGGCTTGATGCGTTCGACGCCGCAGCGCGCGGCGACGCGCATCGTTGCGGCAATGACCGGGGCGGCGCGGGCGGATCGCGAAGCCGCCCGACGAGCTAGATCGGAAGAGC